>LJHT01000002.1 GCA_001295905.1 beta proteobacterium AAP51
CGGCTGGCGAAGGCTTCACGGCGATTTCACGCCGGGAAGCTGAGCTCGCGCGTGCGAGGCCGGAAGGCCTTGCACGGCTGGCGAAGGCTTCACGGCGATTTCACGCCGGGAAGCTGAGACAATCCCGCCATGGCTGACCCCACCCCCGCCGAAGTTCAAGGCTTCATTGCTGCCGGCCTGGCCTGCACGCACCTGGAAGTGGAAGGCGATGGCCGCCACTTCTTCGCCACCATCGTCTCGGCCGAATTCGAAGGCCTGAGCCGGGTGCGCCGCCACCAGCGCGTCTATACGGCCCTGGGCGATAGAATGCGCGAGCAAATTCACGCCCTGTCGATGAAGACGCTCACCCCCACCGAACACGCTGCAGCGCCGGGCTCTGGCCCGGGTGCCGCGGCCTCCCACCACCACTGACCACCCCCTTGCGGTGCGCCGCAGGGGTTGCCCTGCGCCACCTGCCTAGCGAGGGGTGCACCAGGCGGGCCCGGCAGCGTATCGACGGACACCCACACCGATGATCACGCTCGCCTTGTCCAAGGGCCGCATCTTCGAAGACACGCTGCCGCTGCTGCGCGCGGCCGGCATCGAAGTGCTGGAAGACCCCGAAAAGAGCCGCAAGCTCATCATCGGCACCAGCCGTGCCGATGTGCGCGTGGTGCTGGTGCGCGCCTCTGACGTGCCCACCTATGTGCAGCACGGCGGTGCCGACCTTGGCGTGGCCGGGCTCGACATGCTGCTGGAAGCCGCTGCCGAAACAGGCGCTGGTGGTCTGTACCGCATGCTCGATCTGGGCATTGCGCGCTGCCGCCTGAGCGTGGCCGTGCGCGAGGGCCACGACTACGCCGCCGCCGTGCAGCAGGGCGCGCGCCTGAAGGTGGCCACCAAGTACACGCACCTGGCGCGGCAGTTCTTCGCCAGCAAGGGCGTGCACGTCGACCTGGTGAAGCTCTATGGCTCGATGGAACTGGCCCCGCTCACGGGCCTGGCCGATGCCATCGTCGACCTGGTGTCCACCGGCAGCACGCTGAAGGCCAACCACTTGCTCGAGGTGGAGAAGATCATGGATATCTCGGCGCGCCTGGTGGTGAACCCGGCGGCGCTGAAACTCAAGCGCGAGCCCTTGCGCGCCTTGGTCGAGGCCTTCGAGGCGGCCGTGGGGAGTGCCGCATGAGCCGCATGAACCCCATGAACGCCGTGAACATCCGCCAGCTCAGCACCGCCAGCGCTGATTTCGAAGCGCAGTTCAGCGCGTTGCAGCACTGGTCGGCCGAGACCGATGCGGCCATCGAAACCCGCGTCGCCGAGATCATTGCCGACGTGCGCGCGCGGGGCGACGCCGCCGTGCTGGAACTCACCGCGCGCTTCGACGGCGTGCAGGCGTCCAGCGTGGCCGAGCTGGAAGTGCCGCAGGCCGAACTGCGCGCGGCCTTCGAAGGCCTGCCGGCCGCGCAGCGTAAGGCGCTGCAGGCCGCTGCCGAGCGTGTGCGCAGCTACCACCAGCGCCAGCTGGAAGCCAGCAGCCGCAGCTGGCAGTACCGCGACGCCGAGGGCTCGCTGCTGGGTCAGAAGGTCACGCCGCTGGACCGCGCCGGCATCTACGTGCCCGGTGGCAAGGCGGCTTACCCGAGCAGCGTGCTGATGAACGCCATCCCGGCACGGGTGGCGGGCGTGGGCGAGATCGTGATGGTGGTGCCCACCCCGGCCCGCAGAGACGGCACTTCCACGGACGCACGCGGAGAGAAGAACGCGCTCGTGCTGGCCGCGGCCTTCGTTGCGGGCGTGCACCGCGTCTTCACCATCGGCGGTGCGCAGGCCGTGGCCGCGCTGGCCTACGGCACGGCCACGGTGCCGCGCGTGGACAAGATCACCGGCCCCGGCAACGCCTACGTGGCCAGTGCCAAGCGCCGCGTCTTCGGCCAGGTGGGCATCGACATGATCGCCGGGCCCAGCGAAATTCTGGTGCTGGCCGACGGCAGCACGCCGGCCGAGTGGGTGGCGATGGACCTGTTCAGCCAGGCCGAGCACGACGAACTGGCGCAGAGCATCCTGCTGTGCCCGAGCGCCGAGTACATCGCGCAGGTGCAAGCCGCCATCGACCGCCTGCTGCCCGAGATGCCGCGCCGCGACATCATCCGCGCCAGCCTGGAAGGGCGGGGTGCCCTGGTGCTCACGCGCAGCATGGAAGAGGCCTGCGAAATCAGCAACCGCATCGCCCCCGAGCACCTGGAGGTGAGCGCCGCCGAGCCGCAGCGCTGGGAAAAGCTGCTGAAGCACGCGGGCGCCATCTTCCTGGGTGCCTACACGAGCGAGAGCCTGGGCGACTACTGCGCCGGCCCCAACCACGTGCTGCCCACCAGCGGCACCGCGCGCTTTTCTTCGCCGCTGGGCGTGTACGACTTCGTCAAGCGCAGCAGCCTCATCGAGGTGAGCGAAGCCGGCGCCCAGGTGCTGGGCCCGGTGGCCGCCACGCTGGCTTATGGCGAAGGCCTGCAGGGCCACGCGCGCGCGGCCGAGATGCGCCTGCGCGACGCAGGCACGGCAAGGCCGGCGAACGTGTCTGCTTCCACGCACGGCGAACGACTGAAGGCCACGCTGCGCCAGGACGTGCAGGGCATGCACGCCTATGCCATCCAGCCCAGTGCCGGCTTGATCAAGCTGGACGCGATGGAAAACCCGTTCACGCTGCCGCCTGCGCTGCAGCAGCAGCTGGGCGAGCGTCTGGGCCGCGCCGCCATCAACCGCTACCCGGCGCAGCGCGTGGCCGAATTGGCCGCGGCGCTGGCAGCCCATGTGCAGCTGCCGGCCGGCCAGCGGCTGATGCTCGGCAACGGGTCTGACGAGTTGATCGACCTGCTGGCGGTGGCTTGCGATGTGCCACCGAGCGAAGCGAGCCACGGCAAGCCCGCGACCATCCTCGCGCCGGTGCCGGGTTTCGTGATGTACGCGATGTCGGCGCAATTGCGCGGCCTGAACTTCGTCGGCGTGCCGCTCACGGCCGACTTCCAGCTGGACGAAGCCGCCATGCTGGCTGCCATCGAGCAGCACCGCCCGGCCCTCACCTACATCGCCTACCCGAACAACCCCACGGCCAATCTCTTCGACGATGCTGTCGTCGAGAGGATCGTCGCCGCCATCGGTGCGCAGAGCGGCCTGGTGGTGTTCGACGAGGCCTACCAGCCCTTCAGTGCGCGCACCTGGCTGCCACGCCTGGGCTTGCATGACCACGTGCTGGTGCTGCGCACACTCTCCAAGTTCGGCCTGGCCGGCGTGCGCCTGGGCTACCTGTGCGGGCCGACGGCGTTGATCGACGAGATCGACAAGGTGCGCCCGCCCTACAACGTGAGCGTGCTGAACGCCGAGGCTGGCCTCTTTGCGCTGGAACATGCGGGCGAATACGCGCGTCAGGCCGCGCTGCTGAAGGAAGAGCGCCAGCGGCTGATTGCGGCGCTGTCTGCCGTGCCCGCCGTGCAGGTGTTCCCGAGCGAAGCCAACATGGTGCTGGTGCGCGTGCCCGATTCGAAGCGCACTTTCGAAGGCATGAAGCAACGCGGCGTGCTCATCAAGCACGTGGCCGGGCTGCACCCGCTGCTGAAGAACTGCCTGCGCCTGACGGTGGGCACGCCCGAAGAGAACGCCGCCATGATCCTTGCCCTGAAGGAAAGCCTGTGACCGAAGCCCAGCCCCGCGTGGCCGAAGTGCGCCGCGACACCAAGGAAACGCAGATCCGCGTGCGCATCAATCTCGATGGCACCGGCAGCGCGAAACTGTCCACCGGCATCGGTTTTTTCGACCACATGCTCGACCAGATTGCGCGCCACGGCCTCATCGACCTCGACATCGAAGCCCAGGGCGACCTGCACATCGACGGCCACCACACCGTGGAAGACGTGGGCATCACGCTGGGCATGGCCTTCGCGCAGGCCGTGGGCGACAAGAAAGGCATCACGCGCTACGGCCACAGCTACGTGCCGCTGGACGAAGCGCTGTCGCGGGTGGTCGTCGACTTCTCTGGCCGCCCCGGGCTGCACATGCGCGTGCCCTTCAAGGCCGGCATGGTGGGCGCCTTCGACACCCAGCTCACCTACGAGTTTTTTCAGGGCTTCGTGAACCACGCGCTGGTCACGCTGCACATCGACAACCTGCACGGCGACAACGCCCACCACCAGTGCGAAACCGTCTTCAAGGCCTTCGCGCGCGCGCTGCGCATGGCACTGACGCCCGACCCGCGTTCGGCCGGCGTCATTCCCTCCACCAAAGGTTCGCTGTAGAGCCATGAAGACCGTGGCGGTGGTCGACTACGGCATGGGCAACCTGCGCTCGGTGTCGCAGGCGGTGATGCACGTGGCGGCGGGCACGGGGCTGGAGGTCGTCGTCACGCAGCGCCCCGAAGACGTGTTTGCGGCCGAACGCGTGGTGCTGCCGGGCCAGGGCGCCATGCGCGACTGCATGGCCGAACTGCAGCGCAGCGGCCTGAAAGACGCCGTGCTGCACGCCGCCGCGAACAAGCCGCTGATGGGTGTGTGTGTGGGCATGCAGATGCTGCTGGACCACAGCGAAGAACAAGACACCCCGGGTCTGGGCCTGATACCGGGCCGTGTGCTGCGTTTCCAGCTGGAAGGCCGGCTGCAGCCCGACGGCAGCCGGTACAAGGTGCCGCAGATGGGCTGGAACCGCGTGCACCAGCAGCAGCTCCATGTGTTGTGGCAGGGCGTGCCCGACCAGAGCTGGTTCTATTTCGTGCACAGCTACCACGCCGCGCCCCTGCACCGCACGCACAGCGTCGGCGAGACCGAGTACGGTGCGCGCTTTACCTGCGCGCTGGCGCGGGATAACATTTTTGCCACCCAGTTCCACCCCGAGAAAAGCGCCGAGCAGGGCCTGGCCCTGTACCGCAACTTCCTGCATTGGCAACCCTGACGCCCCCGGCGTCGCCTTGCCCCACCCAGCGCCCCGCTGCCCCTTTCCCCACCAAGCTCCCCCGAGCCATGCTGCTGATACCGGCCATCGATCTCAAGGACGGCAAGTGCGTCCGTCTGCAACAGGGCGACATGGACGCCGTCACCACCTTCGGCGACGACCCTGCCGCCATGGCCCAGCGCTGGCTGGACGCAGGCGCGCGCCGCCTGCACCTGGTCGACCTGAACGGCGCCTTTGCCGGCAAGCCGGTGAACGAAGGCGCGGTGAAGGCCATCCTGCGCGTGGTGGGCGACCAGATTCCGGTGCAGCTGGGCGGAGGCCTGCGCGACCTCGACACCATCGAGCGCTACCTCGACGACGGCCTGAGCTACGTCATCATCGGCACCGCCGCCGTGAAGAGCCCCGGTTTCCTGAAAGACGCCTGCAGCGCCTTCGGCGGCCACGTCATCGTGGGCCTGGACGCCAAGGATGGCAAGGTGGCCACCGACGGCTGGAGCAAGCTCACCGGCCATGAAGTCATCGACCTGGCCAAGAAGTTCGAGGACTACGGTGTCGAAGGCGTCATCTACACCGACATCGGCCGCGACGGCATGCTCACCGGCATCAACATCGAAGCCACCGTGAAGCTGGCGCGGGCGCTGAGCATCCCGGTGTTCGCCTCGGGCGGCCTGTCCAACATCGCCGACATCGAGCGCCTGTGCGCGGTGGAATCAGAAGGCGTGGAAGGCGTGATCTGTGGGCGCAGCATCTACACCGGGGCGCTGGATTTCGCGGCGGCCCAGCAGCGCGCCGACGAACTGGCCGCGGCCTGAGACAGCATCTCCAGGCCCCCGGGCGCGCGCCCAACGCGCCCCATGAAAAAAAAGCCACCCTCGGGTGGCTTTTCGTTGGTGTTGAGCCTGCCTCAGGCCGCGCGACGACGGCGCGCGGCCCAGCCCAGAACCCCCAGGCCGGCCAGCATCATGGCGTAGGTGCCAGGCTCGGGCACGGGAGCCAGGAAGCCGCGAATTTCGCCACCGGCGTACAGGCCCGGGGTGTGGATGTTCACGTAGGCGCGGCCAGCCGAGGCACCTGCAAGCAGGCTGCTGAAGGCCGAGGGCGTCAAGGCGAACACGTTGCTGTAGATGCCGGTGGCCAGTGCCGGCAAGGGCGTGAAGTTCAGCGCCACAGGCGAACTGCCCGCACCCGGAACGGTGGTGCAGCAGTGGATGTGCCCGAAAGGTGCGTTGTTGGCCAGACCTTGCCAGCTGAGCTGCACGGTGACGGTGTTGACCGCGTCATCGAAGCTGACGATGGCTGCGCCCGTGGCCGTGGAGGTGGGCACGGGCTCGCCGGCGCTGGTCAGGCCGGTGAAGAAGATGGTGGTGACCGCCGAGGCGGGCATCGCGGCAGCGAAGGTCAGGGCAGCGGCGGCGGCGACGGTGTGAAAACGCATGATGGGCTCCGAACGGGGCGCAGGGAGGAATGTCCCGCCGCAGTTGTACCGCTACATCGATGGCCCTGGTGGGCCGATGAAGGCACCATCCCCGTGATTGGGGGGGCGCAGGCCGCCCTGATAATCCGTGGATGCTCGCCAAACGAATCATCCCTTGCCTGGACGTGACCGGAGGCCGTGTCGTGAAGGGCGTCAATTTCGTGGCGCTGCGCGACGCCGGCGACCCCGTGGAGATTGCCGCCCGCTACAACGACCAGGGCGCCGATGAACTGACCTTCCTCGACATCACCGCCACCAGCGACGGGCGTGACCTCATCCTGCACATCATCGAGGCCGTGGCCTCGCAGGTGTTCATTCCGCTCACCGTCGGTGGCGGGGTGCGCAGCGTCGAAGACGTGCGGCGCTTGCTGAACGCCGGGGCCGACAAGGTCAGCTTCAACTCAGCCGCGGTGGCGCAGCCCCAGGTGATACGCGAGGCCTCGGCCAAGTACGGCGCGCAGTGCATCGTCGTGGCCATCGACGCGAAGCAGCGCGTGGGCGAAGACCTGGCCGCCAAGGGCCCGGGCTGGGACGTCTACACCCACGGCGGCCGCAAGAACACCCATCTCGACGCCGTGGCCTGGGCCCGGCAGATGGCCGAGCACGGTGCCGGCGAGATTCTGCTCACCAGCATGGACCGCGATGGCACCAAGGTCGGTTTCGACCTCGCGCTCACACGCGCTGTGAGCGACGCCGTGCCGGTGCCGGTGATCGCCTCGGGCGGCGTCGGCGCGCTGGAGCATCTGTCCGAAGGCATTCGCGTCGGCGGTGCCGATGCGGTGCTGGCCGCCAGCATCTTCCACTACGGCGAGTTCACGGTCGGCCAGGCCAAGGCGCTGATGGCGCGCGACGGCATCGCGGTGCGCCTGTGAGCAGCCGGCCCGGCGCGCACGGCCGCGACCCGAAGTCGACCCGCCCTGTCATCAAGCGGGCCACGAGGCACCTGGGCGAGGTGCGGCTGATCGGCGGCCTGTACCGCGGCCGCAAGCTGCCAGTGCCCGACCGCCCCGGCCTGCGCCCCACGCCCGACCGCGTGCGCGAGACGCTGTTCAACTGGCTGGGCCAGAACCTGGACGGTTGGCGCGTGCTGGATGCCTTCGCCGGCACCGGCGCCCTGGGTTTCGAGGCCGCGTCCCGCGGCGCGGCCGAGGCCCTGCTGCTGGAACTCGACACCCCGCAGGTGGCCAGCCTGCGCGCCAGCCGCGAGCGCCTGGGCGCCGAAGCCGTGAAGATCGAGCGTGCCGAGGCCTTGCGCTGGATGGCCGGCGCCGCCGCGCAGCGTTTCGAGGCCGTGCTGCTCGACCCGCCTTTCGACGCCGGCCTGGGTGCCGCGGCGGCCGAAGCGGCCGCGAGGCTGGTGGTGCCTGGCGGTTTTGTCTACCTGGAAGGCCCGGCGCCCTTGGCCGAAACCCCGCCCGGCCTGGTGCTGCACCGCAGCCTGCGCGCCGGTGCCGTGCATGCGCAGCTGTGGCAGGCGCCCGCCTGAGCGCCGCTACACTGCAGCCGCCGCGCCCGGCACCCCCATCCGACCCCAGACTGGAGGCAAGCGCCGTGACCCTGAAAGCCCCGCTCACCGCCGTCTACCCGGGCACCTTCGACCCCATGACTTTGGGGCACGAAGACCTGATGCGCCGCGCCGCCGGCCTGTTCGACCGGCTCATCCTGGCGGTGGCGGTGGGCCACCACAAGCGCACCATGTTCACCATCGCGGAACGGCTGGAGATCGCGCAGGAGATCGCTGCGCCCTACGGCAATGTGGAAGTGACTGCCTTTCGTGGGCTGCTGCGCGACTTCGTCGTCAACGCCGGCGGCAAGGTGGTGGTGCGCGGGCTGCGCGCCGTCAGCGATTTCGAATACGAGTTCCAGATGGCCGGCATGAACCGGCAGCTGATGCCCGAGGTGGAAACCGTCTTCATGACGCCCAGCGACCAGTACCAATTCGTGAGCGGCACTTTTGTGCGCGAGATTGCCAGCCTGGGCGGTGATGTCTCGAAGTTCGTGGCACCCTCGGTGCTGCGGCGCTTGAAAGAGCGCGTCACCCAAGCCGAGACCTGAGCACGCCCATGGCCCTGTGGATCACCGACGAGTGCATCAACTGCGATGTCTGCGAACCCGAGTGCCCGAACCAGGCCATCTCGATGGGCGCGGAAATCTACGAGATCGACCCCCACCGCTGCACCGAATGCGTGGGGCATTTCGATGAA
The DNA here is from genome assembly GCA_001295905.1 of beta proteobacterium AAP51. Lineage (GTDB taxonomy): Bacteria > Pseudomonadota > Gammaproteobacteria > Burkholderiales > Burkholderiaceae_C > Rubrivivax. The sequence goes on from LJHT01000002.1 coordinate 8,593, forward strand.
CCGCAGTGTGTGCAGGTGTGCCCGGTGAGTTGCATCCCGGTCAACCCTTCCCACGTCGAGACGCCGGCGCAACTGCTCGAAAAGTATCGCCAGCTTCAGACGCAGGCCGGCGCAGCGCCGGCTTCTCACGCAGCGCACGACGCTTCGGCTTGAGACTGGCGTCGCTGCTGGTGGGCCCCAGTGCCGCCAGGCCGTTGCCGCGCTGGGCAGCCTCGGCCGCCAGCCGTTCACGACGCAGTTTCTCCGCGAGGTCGATCTCCCGCTGCGCGAGGGCGCGGGCCTCGTTGAGGTCTTCGCCGGGCCGCGTGTCCGCCACCACCAGCGCGCGCCCGTCGGTGCAGGGGGTGTCCGAGAAGCTGCGCCCGTCGGGGCCGCAACGCCAGATGGTCTGTGCCGAGGCCAGGGCCGGCAAGGCCAGCAGGGCGCAGAGTGCGAGGGCTGACTTCATCGGGTGTCTCCGGTGGGTTCGGCGGGTGGCGAGGCGGCGGCAGCCGGCAGGGTGGCGGCCTCGGGCGGGGGCTTGCGCGGTGGCTTGGGCCGCGGCGGCTGGGCGTGGATGGCGGCCAGGGCCTTGTCCATGGCGCCGGCCAGCAGCAGGTCGCTGGCGCCCAGCGATTGGTCGATGGCCTTGTGAATGGCCTCGCGGTCGTCGGCCGAAGGCTTCTTCAGCACGTAGTTCACCACCTCGGCCTTCACCCCGGGGTGGCCGATGCCCAGGCGCAAGCGCCAGAAGTCGGGCGTGCCCAGCAGGCCGTGGATGTCCTTCAGGCCGTTGTGCCCGCCCGAACTGCCGCCCAGCTTCAGCTTGGCCTGACCGGGCAGCACATCGAGCTCGTCGTGCACGACGAGGATCTCCTTCGGCTCGATCTTGAAGAAGCGCGCCAGCGGCGCCACCGAGGCGCCCGAGCGGTTCATGAAGGTCATGGGCTCCAGCAGCCACACCGGGCCGCCCGGTAGGTTGGCCCGCGCTAACAGGCCCTGGTAGGCACGCTCAGACACGAGGCGCACGCCCAGCTTGGACGCCAGCGCGTCTATCCACCAGAACCCGGCGTTGTGGCGGGTCGCCTCGTACTCGGTGCCCGGGTTGCCCAGGCCAACGAACAGTCGAATCATGGCAAGGATTATTGGCCGCAGTGACAACGAAAAAGCCCCACCGAGGTGGGGCCTGGGAGCACGGGAGAGAGGGACTCCCGAAGGGGGTGAACTGGGCTTGGACGGCCTCAGCCGCCGCGGCCCTTCTGTTGCTTCTCTTCCTTGCGGGGCTTGGCGCCCTTGCCCTTGTCGGCGGCGACCACGGCGGTCGGCGCCACTTCTTCCTCGATCTTCGGCGTGGTCACGGCGACGATCACGGGGTCCAGCGTGCCGCGCTTGACGGCCTTGATGCCGGCGGGCAGTTGCAGGTCGCTGGCGTGCAGGCTCTGGTTCTTCGTCAGGTTCGACAGGTCGATGTTGACGAACTCGGGCAGCTGCGAGGCCAGGCACTCGATCTCGAGTTCCAGCGCCACGTGGCTGACCAGGCACTTGTCGGTCTTCACGGCCGGCGAGGTTTCTTCACCGCTGAAGTGCAGCGGCACCTTCTTGCGCAGCTTGGTGGTTTCGTCCACGCGCTGGAAGTCGATGTGCAGCACGATGGGCTTGAAGGCGTGCATCTGGAAATCGCGCAGCAGCACCTTTTCGACCTTGCCGCCCAGTTCCATCTCCAGGATGGAGCTGTGGAAGGCCTCCTTCTTCAGCGCGAAGAACAGGGCGTTGTGATCGAGTTCGATCATGGCGGGCGTGCCGGCACCGTAGACGATGCCGGGCACCTTGGCAGCGTGGCGCAGGCGGCGGCTCGCTCCGGTCCCCTGCAGCGTACGCTCGTAGGCTGTGAATTTCATGAAAGCTCCAATGAGGTGGGGCGCCCGCGACCAGGCGCCTGAAAAACGGCCCGCACGGCGTGCAGGCCGGCCTTGCGGACTAGAAGTTGCTGTTCTGTTCCGCGAAGAGGGAGGTGACCGACTCGCCGTCTGAAATGCGGCGAATGGTCTCGGCAAACAGGAAGGCCACCGACAGCTGACGGATCTTTCCGCAGGCCTTGGCAGCATCCGACATGGGAATGGTGTTGGTGATGACGACTTCGTCGATCTGCGAGCCGGCAATGCGCTCCACCGCCGGGCCCGAGAACACCGGGTGCGTGCAGTAGGCGTAGACGCTCTTGGCACCGCGGGCCTTCAGCACCTCGGCGGCCTTCACCAGCGTGCCGGCGGTGTCGATCATGTCGTCCATGATCACGCAGTTGCGGCCTTCGATCTCGCCGATGACGTGCATCACTTCAGAGACGTTGGCCGTGGGCCGCCGCTTGTCGATGATGGCGAGGTCGCAGCCCAGCTGCTTGGCCAGCGCGCGGGCACGTACCACGCCGCCGACGTCGGGGCTGATGACCACCAGGTCCTTGTAGTTCTTGCTCTTCAGGTCGGACAGCAGCACCGGGCTGGCGTAGATGTTGTCGACCGGGATGTCGAAGAAGCCCTGGATCTGGTCGGCGTGCAGGTCCATCGTGAGCACCCGCTCCACGCCCACGGTTTCCAGCAGGTTGGCCACCACCTTGGCGCTGATGGGCACGCGCGTGCTGCGCGGGCGGCGGTCTTGCCGGGCGTAGCCGAAGTAGGGGATGACCGCGGTGATGCGGCGCGCGCTGGCGCGCTTGAGCGCGTCCACCATGATGAGCAACTCCATCAGGTGCTCGTTGGTGGGGGCGCAGGTGGGTTGCACCACGAAGACGTCGCGGGCGCGCACGTTCTGGCGGATCTCGACAGTGACTTCGCCGTCGGAGAAGCGGCCGACCGAAGCCTGGCCCACTTCCACGCCCAGGTGCCGCGCAATCTCCTGGGCGAGCACCGGGTTGGCGTTGCCGGTGAACAGCACAGTGTTGAACAGCACGGTGGATTCTCCGTCGAGGGTACGCCTGCGGGCCATGGGGCGGTGGGCTGATGGGCAGCCCCGCAGGGCGTCAGGTGACGATTTGGCAGGGGAGGAAGGACTCGAACCCTCGCATGTCGGAATCAAAATCCGATGCCTTAACCAACTTGGCGACTCCCCTACACAGGTTGCAGCCCGAAGGCCGCCACCCAGAAACTCTCAGCCGGCCCACCCCGCCAAAGGGTGCTGAACCAAGCTGCGGCACATCCGGCCTACCCACGAGGGCGGCAGGTTCTCGAAACCTGCTGCCGGGTCATCGACCCCGGGTTGAACTTCCGTGCCCACTCTCGAAAAGACCGCGCTGCCTGAACCCGTCATGCGGCTGTTGCCGTAACGGGCCGCGAGCCACGAAGCAGCCTGCGCCACTTCGGGGCAACGGTCTTCGGCCGGTGGTTGCAGGTCGTTGTGGCCGTAGCCCTCTACGAAACGCTGCACCCAGCTTGCCGGCAAACCGCTGCTGCCTGCCTCTTCAGAAGAGCCCTCTACTATACCAGCTTCAGTGTCGCGTCTGAGCAGCGGGTGCGCGAAGATTTCTTTCGTGGGCAAGGCTGCGGCAGGTTTAACGACCGCATAGCGGCCCTCGGGCCAGGCCATGGGGCGAAGGCGCTCGCCGATGCCCTCGACGAAGGCGTTCTGCCCACCCACGAAAAAAGGCACGTCGGCGCCGAGTTGCAGGCCGATCTGCGCCAGCCGCGCGCGCGGCCAGTTCAGGCCCCACAGGCGATTGAGCGCCAGCAGCGTGGTGGCGGCGTCGGAGCTGCCGCCGCCCAGGCCGGCGCCCCAGGGCACGTGCTTGTGGATGTGGATGTCGGCGCCTGCCGTGCTGCCGCTGGCGCTTTGCAGTGCACGCGCTGCGCGCAGGCAGAGGTCGTCTGCCGGCAGGGCGGGGCCGAGGTCGTGGCGCTGCAGGCGGCCGTCGTCGCGAACTTCCAGGTGCAGGACGTCGGCCCAGTCGATCATCACGAAAGGCGACTGCAGCAGGTGGTAGCCGTCGGCGCGGCGGCCCACCACGTGCAGGAACATGTTCAGCTTGGCCGGGGCAGGCAGGTCGTAAAGGGCGCGCAGGCTCACGGGCCGGATTCTCTCAGGCCGGTGCGTCGATGCGGATGCGCAGCTGCACGGCCGGCGCGGCGGCGCGGCGCGCCTCGATGAAACCTTCGGCCTGCCGCGCGAGGTTCACCTGCCAGCCCAGCTGCTCGAAACCATCGGCAACGGGCAGGTGTTCGGCACCGGCCCAGGGGCGGCCGGCCAGCCAGCTGGGCAAGGCCTCCAGAGGCAGGCTTTCGCCGAGGGCGGATTGCGACAGGGCTTCCAGGCTGTCGAAGCTGCGTCGGCCTTCCGGCGTTTCCAGGCCCACCTGGCCGGGCGCCCAGCGCGCGTGGGCGAGGCTGGTGCCCAGCGGCGACACCAGCCGCAGTTCACCGCGTGTGCCGTCGCCGCGCAACTCAAACGAAGCGCTGACGCTCTGCGCCGGGCGCGCGCCGCTGGCGTCCACGCGCAGGCTCAGGCGGCCCGTGGTCCAGGGTGTGGTGGGGTCGACGCTGGCCGGGGTGCTGGCGCAGCCGGCCAGCCAGGTCGCAACGGCCAGCAGGGCTGCACCGGCGCAGCGGGCCGCATTCACAGGTCGACGCGCAGGCGGACAAGCGTTTCGCGCAGCACTTCGTTGCTGCTGTCGCGCCCCTTGGCTTCGCGCCAGACCTTGCGGGCTTCGTCACGCTGGCCCAGGGCCCACAGCACCTCGCCCAGGTGGGCGGCGATCTCGGTGTCGGGGCGGGTGGCGTAGGCCTGGCGCAGCAGGCGCAGGGCTTCTTCGTTGTTGCCGAGGCGGAATTCCACCCAGCCGAGGCTGTCGGTGATGAAGGGGTCGCCGGGCAGCAGTTCCAGCGCCCGCTGCACGAGCTGTTTGGCCTCGGGCAGCCGCAGCTTGCGATCGGCCAGCGAGTAGCCCAGCGCGTTGTAGGCATGCGCGTTATCGGGCTTGAGCTCGATCACGCGGCGCAGCAGACGTTCCATGTCGGGCAGGCGGTCGAGCTTCTCGGCCATCATGGCCTGCTCATAGAGCAGGTCGGGGTCGTCGCTGAAGCGTTGGACTGCCAGGGCCAGCACGTCGTAGGCGTCGCGCCAGCGCTTCACATCGCGCATCACGCCGGCTTCTGCCGTGAACTTGGCGCGCGCGTCTTCGTCGCTTTTTTCGGGCAGGCGCCGGATGAGTTCGCGCGCCTGGCTCACCTGGCCCTGCCGTGCCAGGATGGCGGCCCGCCGGGTCTGCACTTCCAGCGCGCGCTGCGGGTCCTGGATCTGGCCCAGATAGCCCTCGGCGGCCTTGAAGTCGCCGCGTTGCTCGGCCGATTGGGCCAGCATCAACCAGGCTTGCACCAGACCTTGTTCGGGGCCTGCGGGGCCGTCGTCATCGTCCGGGTCGGTACTGGAAATGACAGTTTCGGCGGCGGGTGCGGCCCCACCCGGCGCACCACGTGCAGGCTGCGTGGCTACCTGGGGCCGTACCAGCTGCACATAGCGTTGCAGCGCGGCTTCGCCTTCACGCACCTGTTTCAGCTCGAGGTGCAGGGCCCCCAGCGTGAGGTAAGGCGGGGCCAGCTCGGGCTGCTGGCGAACCAGGGTCTGCAGCTGGGCCACGGCGTCCGGGTAGCGCTGCGCTGCCATGAGCTGCCGCACATAGGCCATGCGCAAGGGAGGCTCGGCCCTGTCTTGCGCCAGGTAGGTGCGCACCAGGGCCTCGGCTTCGGGCTGGCTGCGCATCATCTCCATGCCCAGCAGGGCCGGGCCCGGGGCCAGCACTTCCAGCTTCTGCGCCTCGCGCGCCAGGGCCAGCGCGCGCTCGGGTTCGCGGGCCTGCAGCCATGCCCGGCCCAGCGCCACGCGGCTGGCCACGCGGGTGGCCTCGGCTTCGCGGTAGGGCTTGAGCGCCTCTTCCATCAGGCCCACCACGGTGCGCGGCTCGCCGGCGCGCTGCAGCAGGCGCGGCAGCGCCGAGATGAGGTCGCCGCGCTCGGCCGCCGGTGTGAGCGAGAGCAGGGCGCGCAGAGGTTCAGTCACGGCCTCGGGGCGGTTCAGCAGCAGCAGGATCTGCAGCTGCGTGCGTGCGGCATCGGGTGAATCGGCGCGCGCCAGGCGCCATGCGCGCGAGGCGGCCAGCGCCTGTTCGCCCGCGCGGGCGCGCAAGGCGATGTCGACGGCGCGACGGAACAGCCCTTCGTCGCGCGTGCGGCGCGCGGCGTCCAGCATCAGTTCGTAGGCGCTGCCGGCGTCGCCGGCATTGAGCGCCATCTCGCCCACGAGCAGCTGGTAGAACAGCCGGTCGTCCATGGCGGAACTCAGCGGGGCCGGCGTGGCCGCGCCGGGGGCGGTGGCCGCTATGGCGGGGCTGGTGGGTGACTGCGCTGCTGCAGGCGCGACCGAGGCGATGAGGCCGCAGAGCAGGACGGATGCCCAGACGGTGGCCGCCTGCGTGCGGCGGTGGCTTGAAGGCATCGGTGTTCCCATGGGGTCTGGATTCATTCTCACATAATGAGTTCCATGCCAGAGCTGCCCGAAGTCGAGGTCACGCGTCGAGGATTGGCGGGGCCCTTGCGCGCTGCGCTGGTGACGGGCGCACGCCTGGGCAAGCCCTTGCGCTGGCCCCTGGGCTGCACGCCGCAAAGCCTGGCCGGGCACCGGGTGGGCGAGATCACGCGGCGCGGCAAGTACCTGTGGTTGCCCTTGCTGCAAGGCGAGGCCGGCGGCGGCGCAGCCGGTGGTCTGCTGGTGCACCTGGGCATGTCGGGCTCGCTGGCGCTGCAGCCGCAGGCGGCCGAGCCCGGCCCGCACGACCATTTCGACCTGCACACCAGCGCCGGCACGCTGCGCCTGAACGACCCGCGGCGCTTCGGCGCGGTGGTGTGGTCGCGCTCGCTGGTGGACGAACCGGCCGCCAGCCTGCTGCAGCGCCTGGGGCCCGAGCCCTTCGACCCCCAGCTCACGCCGATGAGCTTCCATGCGGCCCTGCGGCAAAGGCGCGCGCCCATCAAGGCCGTGCTGCTGGGCGGGGAAGCCATCGTCGGTGCCGGAAACATCTACGCTTGCGAAGCGCTGTTCCAGGCCGGCATCCACCCGGCGCTGCGCGCCGACCGCATCAGCCGCCCGCGGGCCGAACGCCTGCTGGCCGCGCTGCGCCTGACGCTGGCGCGTGCGCTCGAACTCGGCGGCTCGACGCTGCGCGACTTCACCGACGTGCACGGCGCCAGTGGCGCTTTCCAGGCCGAAGCTGCGGTCTACGGCCGGCAGGGGCTGCCCTGTGGGCGCTGTGGCAAGCCGGTGCGGCGCGTGGTGCAGGCCCAGCGCTCGACCTACTTCTGCGCCAACTGTCAGCGGCGGTAACGTCTGCCGCAGCTGTGACATCCGGCGTGCAAAGCCGCCCGCGCGGCACGACGGCGGCCTTGAGAGGGATGTCGGGCCGCTGAACCCTGCGCTAGGATGACCCACGCCACCCTGCAGCCATGACCACGCCCCGTTCCCAGCCGAGCGTTTCGCCCGCCCCGCCCCACAGCCTGCCGAACGGCCTGGCCCGCAGCCCCATCGCGGACAGCCTGGACGCACTCGCCAGCTGGCGCGCCGAACTCGAGCGCCACGTGGTGCAGCTGGGCCGCTCATTGGCCGACCAGGACCTGCTGGACGACAGCGACAGCACGCTGCTGGCCGGCCTGCGTGAACGCCTGGCGGCCGACAAGCTCGTGCTGGCCTTCGTGGCGGAGTTCTCGCGTGGCAAGAGCGAGCTCATCAACGCCATCTTCTTTGCCGATGCCGGGCGCCGCGTCCTGCCGGCCACGCCCGGCCGCACCACCATGTGCCCGGTGGAGCTGCGCTTCGAGGCGTCTCTGCCCCCGCGGCTGTCGCTGCTGCCCATCGAGACGCGCCTGCGCGGCCTCTCGCTCACCGAGCTGCGCCCGCGCGACGAACACTGGCAGCACGTGCCGCTCGACCCGGCGCAGCCGCAAACGCTGGTGCAGGCGCTGGGCGCGGTCACGCGCACGCAGCGCGTGAGCGTCGAGCAGGCCACGGCGCTGGGCTTCTGGAGCGACAGCCAGCCCGAAGACAACCCGCCGCAGGCCGAAGACGGCAGCGTCGAGGTGCCGGCCTGGCGGCATGCCGTCATCAACTACCCGCACCCGCTGCTGCAGCGCGGGCTGGTGGTCATCGACACCCCCGGCCTGAACGCCGTGGGCGCCGAGCCCGAGCTCACGCTCGGCATGCTGCCTTCGGCGCATGCCGTGGTGTTCGTGCTGGCGGCCGATACCGGCGTCACGCGGTCCGACCTCGCCATCTGGCGCGAACACCTGGGCCAGAGCAGCCTGGAACGTTTTGTCGTTCTCAACAAGATCGATGCCCTGGCCGACCCGCTGGCCACGCGCGAAGCGGTGGATGCGCAGATCGAGCAGCAGCGCCAGACCACGGCCGAGACGCTGGGCGTGGCCAGCGAACGTGTGTTCGCGCTTTCGGCCCGCGAAGCGCTGGCCGCGCGGGTGGAAGGCAACGCGCCCGCCTTGGAGGCCAGCCGCCTGCCCCCGCTGGAGCTGGCACTGGCTGAACAGCTGCTGCCGCGCCGGCGCCAGCTGCTGGTGCAGTCGGCCGTGGGCGTGGTGCAGCAACTGCGGCTGTCAGCCACGCGCCGCCTGGCCGACCGCCGCCGCCAGCACGCCGAGCAATTGATGGAGCTGCGCGGCCTGCGCGGCAAGAGCGGCGCCAAGCTGCGCATGATGCTGGAGCGCGTGGACGTGGAGGTGGCCGACTTCGAACGCTGCACCGCCCGCCTGGCCGCGCTGCGCGCCGTGCAGGCCAAGATCTTGCGCACCGTGCTTTCGGGCCTGGGCAGCGACACGCTGCGCTCCGAAGTGGCCGCCATGCAGGCGGCCATGGGCGCCAAGCCGCTGAACCTGGGCGCGCGAGGCGCCTTCGACACCCTGGTGCTGCGCCTGCGCGCGGCGCTGGCACATTCGCGCAAGCAGGCCGACGAAATGCGGCAGATGCTGGAGGCCAGCTTCCGCCAGCTGAACACCGAGTTCGGGTTCGCGTTTTCGCTCGGCCCCACTCCCGACCTGAAAAGCTTCGAAGCCGAGATCGAGCTCATCGCCCAGAACTATGGGCGTTACCTCGGCATCTCGCAGGCCTGGCGCATGGCCGCGCCGGGTTTTGCCGAGCAGTTCAGGCGCATGCTGCTTTCCAAGCTGCGCGTGGTGTTCGAGAACGCAGCGGCCGAACTCGAGCTGTGGAGCAAAAGCGCCAGCAGCCAGGTGGAAGTGCAGCTGAGCGAGCGCCGCCGCGGCTTCATGCGCCGGCGCGAGGCCTTGCAGCGTGTGCAGGCCGCGGCCGGCGAACTCGAGCAGCGCATCAGCGAAGTGCAGGTGCAGGACGAAAACCATGCCGCGATGCAGCAGCGGCTGGACAGCGTGGCCGCCGGGGTCATATCGCGCGCGCAGCGGCTGGCGCACGACCCAGCGCCCGAAGTCGCCGAGTCTCTTCAGGCCGCCACGGCCCGCAGCCCGCAGCAGGACGCCGCTTGACGCGGCGCAGCCTGGCCAGCGCTGTCGTCACCTGGCAGCGCGAACACGGCCGCCATGGCCTGCCCTGGCAGGGCACACGCGACCCCTACCGCGTGTGGTTGTCCGAGGTGATGCTGCAGCAAACCCAGGTGAGCACGGTGCTCGAGTACTACCCGCGATTCCTGGCGCGTTTTCCGGATGTGCAGGCCCTGGCCGCCGCGCCGCAAGACGATGTGCTCGCGCTGTGGAGCGGCCTGGGCTACTACAGTCGCGCCCGCAACCTGCACCGCTGCGCGCAGGTGGTGGTGGCCGAACATGGCGGGCGCTTCCCGCCCAGCAGCGCGGCGCTGGCCACGCTGCCCGGCATCGGCCGCAGCACGGCGGCAGCCATCGCCGCCTTCTGCTTCGGCGAGCGCGCGGCCATCCTCGATGGCAACGTGAAGCGCGTGCTCACCCGGGCGCTGGGCTTCGAGGGCGACCTCTCCTCCTCGGCCGAAGAAAAACGCCTGTGGGCCCAGGCCGAGGCGCTGCTGCCTGCCCAGCAGGTGGATGTCTACACGCAGGGGCTGATGGACCTGGGCGCCACCGTGTGCAGCCTGCGGCAGCCGACTTGCCTGCTGTGCCCGCTGGCAGCGATGTGCGTGGCCCGTGCAGCCGGCACGCCCGAACGTTTTCCGGTGAAGACGCGGCGGGTCAAGCGCGGCCGCCGCCAGCACGCCTTGCTGTGGTTGCGCCGCGGCGAGCGCCTGCTGCTGGTGCAGCGCCCGCAGCAGGGCGTGTGGGCCGGCCTGTGGAGCCTGCCTGAATTTGACAGCACCGAAACGCTGGCAGCGATGACCGCCACCTGGCCCGGCGCTGGCGAATGGCTGCCACCCATCGAGCACGCGCTGACGCACTTCGACTGGCTGCTGCAACCGCTGGTGTGGACGCTGCCGGCACGCGCACGCGTGCCGCCAGCGCTGCCCGAAGGCCGCTGGGCTAGCGAAGAAGAAGCCCTGGCGATGGGCCTGCCGGCCCCGGTGCGCCGGCTGCTGGAGCCGTAAGCTCGTCGGAGCGACGGCCCGTTGGCCTCTCGAGCAGCCAGCCGCTCAGCCGATCACGACCTTCTTGTCGCGCAGAAAGCCGTCCACCAGCGACAGGCGGATGACCGGGTCGTCCAGTTCCATCAGCTTCTGCTTGGCCGCCATGCTGATGGGCAGCAGTTCGCACCAGCGGTTGGCCACCCAGCCGGCTTCGTCCAGCCGGTAGGGCGGCGCGAAAGGCACGCGGTCGCCAGCCTGCAGCTTGCGGATGGCTTCGCCCAGGGCCTGCACGGTTTGCAGCATCGCGGGGCCGGGCAGGCGCACGGTGTCGGGCGGCAGCACGTCGGCTTCTTCCACCACCCACAGGCCGTTGGGGCGCTGCGTGGGCTGGCTGCGCATGCGAAAACGTGCGCCGCCATGGCAGCGCACGCGCAGGATGCCGGGTTCGTCGGCGTCCACTTCGTCCAGCAAGGCCAGTACGCCCACGTCTTCCATCTGCACGGCCTCGGCCTGCCGGCCGGCTTCGGTGCCGGCTTTCAGGCACACCACGCCGAAGGGCTGCTGGCTGCGCATGCAGTCGCTGATGAGGTCGAGGTAGCGCGGCTCGAAAACGCGCAGGCCCAATTGCGCATCGGGGTAGAGCACGGTCTTCAGCGGGAACAGCGGCAGCGGGCGGGGCAAGGCAGCGGTGTTCATTCGCGCGCGTCCAGTTCGCGGTGGCGGACGAGCGTGGCGTAGCGCGTGTCGAAGCGCTGTGCCAGCCATTCCACGCCGTACACCGAACGGTGCTGGCCGCCCGTGCAGCCCACGGCCACCGTGAGGTAGCTGCGCTGGTCGTCTTCGAAGGCCGGCAGCCAGCGCTGCAGGAAGGTTTGTATCTGCTGCAGCATCTCGGCTACTTCGGGTTGGGCTTGCAGGTAGGCGGCCACCGGCGCGTCGCGACCGGTCAGCGGCCGCAGTTCGCGGATGTAGTAGGGGTTGGGCAGCACGCGCACATCGAACACGTAGTCGGCATCCAGCGGCACGCCGTGCTTGAAGGCGAAGCTCTCGAACACCAGCGTCAGCGCAGCGTCGCGTGCGCCCACCATCGAACGCACCCAGCTGCGCAGCAGGGCCGGGCGCAGCTGGCTGGTGTCGATGACGGTGGAGATCTCGCGCAGGCCCGAGAGCAGGTCGCGCTCCAGCTCGATGGCTTCCACCAGCGCGCGCGTGCCGTCGCCGCTGCCGGGCGCGGCCGTCAGCGGGTGCGGGCGGCGGGTTTCCGAGAAGCGGCGCAGCAGTGCGTCGGTGCTGGCGTCCAGGAAGATCGGGCGGATGCGCACGCCTTCGCCCTTCAGCTGTTCGATCAGCGGCACCAGCTGCGGCAGGGAACCGGCGGTGCGCACATCCACCGCCACGGCCACGCGGTGCGTGAAGCGCTCGTGTTCCAGGCGCACGAAGTCGCGCAGCAGCTCGGGGGGCAGGTTGTCGACGCAGAAGTAGCCGGCGTCTTCCAGCGCGTGCAAGGCTACCGACTTGCCCGAACCCGAGATGCCGGTGATGAGGATGAGCTCGTCCCGCCGGCCGTGGTCTAGAGACACCCCTTCGCTCATCGTGCCGACCTCAAGGCTTGTCTTGCGCCAGCAGCGCCTGTGCGTGCGCGGTACCCGAGAGGCGCTCGCCGCCCAGCATGCGCGCCACTTCGGCCACGCGCGCCTCGCCTTCCACGGGCTGGATGTGCGAAAGCGTCTGCCGGCCCTTCAGCGCCTTGCTGACGACGAAGTGGTGGTCGGCGCACGCCGCCACCTGCGCCAGGTGGGTGACGGCCAGCACCTGCACCCGCCCGGTGTGCACGGCGCCCAGCTGCTTCATCAGCCGGCCCACGCTGTCGGCCACGGTGCCGCCCACGCCGGCGTCGATCTCGTCGAAGATGAGCGTGGGCACCGTGCTGCGCCCGGCGCCCTGCGCCGTGGTGACGGCAATCGCCAGGGCCAGGCGCGAGAGTTCACCGCCCGAGGCTACCTTGGCCAGCGCGCGCGGGGTGCTGCCGGCATGGCCGGCGACGCGGAACTCGGCCGCTTCCAGCCCGTAGGCCTGGGCTTCTTCCTGCGGCAGCAGTGCCACTTCGAAGCGCCCGCCGGCCATGCCCAGCTGCTGCATGGCCTGCGTGATGGCCGCACCCATGCGGGGCGCCGCTTTCTGGCGCAGCTTCGAGATCTTCTGGGCCTCGGTGCGCCAGGCTTGTTCCGCTGCAGCCACGCGGGCCTGCAGGCCTTCCAGGTCGGCGGCGGCCTCCAGCTGTTGAAGCTCGGCCTGCCAGCCGGCCAGCAGCGCGGGCAGCTCGGCCGGCGTACGGCGGTAGCGGCGCGCCTGCGAGACCCAGGCGCCAATGCGCCCGTCCAGCTCGGCCAGGCGCTCGGGGTCGGGTTCGCGGTGGCCCAGGTAGCTGTGCAGCGTGTGCGCGGCGTCTTCCAGCAGGGCCTGGGCGTTGCGCAGCACCTCGGCCACGGGGGCCAGTTCGGCGTCGTAGCGCTGTACCTCGTCCAGCGCGTCCAGCGCGCGCGCCGCCAGCGCCAGCGCCGCGGGTTCGTCTTCAGACAAGGCGTTCAGTGCCGCGCGCGCGCCGTCCAGCAGGGCCTGGCCGTGGGCCAGGCGCTGGTGCTCGGCGTTCAGGGTGTCCCACTCGCCTTCGGCCGGGGCCAGCTTGCCCAGCTCGGCCACCTGCCAGGCCAGGCGTTCGCGTTCGCGCTCCAGCGTGTCGCGCTGCTGGCGGGCGGCGTCCAGCTGCGCCTGCGCCTGGCGCCAGGCGGCCCAGGTGGCCTGCAGCGCCTGGGTGTCGGCGCCGGCCTGTTCGTCCAGCAGCGCGCGCACGGCAGCGGGCCGCGTGAGGCTTTGCCAGGCATGCTGGCCGTGGATGTCGACCAGGTGCTCGGCCACCTCGCGCAGCTGCGCCAGCGTGGCGGGGCTGCCGTTCACCCAGGCGCGGCTCTTGCCCTGGGCATCGACCGCGCGGCGCAGCAGCAGCGTTTCTTCGTGCGCGAAGCCGGCCTCTTCCAGCCAGGGCATCAGCGCGGGCGGACAGTCGAATTCGGCGCTCACCTCGGCGCGCGTGGCACCTTCGCGCACGATGCTGGCCTCGGCGCGCTGGCCCAGGGCCAACTGCAGCGCGTCGATGAGGATGGACTTGCCGGCCCCGGTTTCGCCCGTCAGCACGGTGAAGCCCGGGCCCAGCTCCAGTTCCAGTTCGGCGACGATGACGACATCGCGCAGGCTGAGGCGGCGAAGCATGGTCAGACCGCTCCGTCGTACCAGCGCAGCTTGCGGCGCAGCGTGGCGTAGTAGCTCCAGCCGCGCGGGTGCAGGAAGCGCACCTTGAAGGCGCTGCGCCGCACGCGCACCTCGTCGCCGTGCAGCAGGCTGGCCAGGTTGTGCATGTCGAAGTTGGCCGACACGTCTTTGCCGGCCACGATGCCGATGCGCACCTCGCCGCGGTCGGGCAGCACGATGGGGCGGTTGCTCAGCGTGTGGCTGGCAATGGGCACGAGGATCCACCCGCCGATGCTGGGGTGCAGGATGGGCCCGCCCGCGCTCAGCGCGTAGGCGGTGCTACCGGTGGGGCTGGCCACGATCAAGCCGTCGGCGCGGATGTTGGCCACGAACTCGTCGTCCACGTCCACGCGCAGTTCCACCATGCTGGCACTGGCACCGCGGCTGACCACCACGTCGTTCATCGACAAGCCTTCGTAGATGCGCTGCCCATCGCGCCAGACATCGCCTTCCAGCATGCTGCGCTGTTCTTCTTCGTAGTCGCCGCCCAGCATCGGGGCCAGCGCTTCCTTGTACTGGCCAAAAGGCACGTCGGTGATGAAGCCCAGACGCCCCTGGTTGATGCCCACCAGCGGCACGTTCCAGCGCGCCAGCTCGCGCGCGATGCCCAGCATGGTGCCGTCGCCGCCCACCACCACCGCCATGTCGCAGCGCTGGCCCACCTGTTCCGGTGACAAGGCCTCGAAATCGGTCACACCGGTGGCTGCGGCCGTGTCACGCTCGAAGCTCACCTCCAGGCCACGGTCCATCAGGAAATGGGCAAGCTCTTCCAGCGCCGGGCGTATGCCCCGCGCCTGAAATTTCCCGACGATGGCGGCATGACGAAAGCCAGAAGGCATGCGGCGCATTACACCATAGGGCCCCCGTCGGCACGTGACGGTGGGCCCGTCTCACCCAGGCCCAAAATAGAATGAATCACCATGCTTGACGACCGCGCCCGCACCCTGCTGAAGACGCTGGTTGAGCGTTACATCGCCGACGGCACGCCCGTGGGCAGCCGCACGCTCTCGCGCACCTCGGGGCTGGACCTCTCGCCCGCCACCATCCGCAACGTGATGGCCGACCTGGAAGAGCTGGGCCTCATCGCCAGCCCGCACACCAGCGCCGGGCGCATTCCCACCGCGCGCGGCTACCGGCTGTTCGTCGACACCATGCTCACCGCGCGTCCTCGCGACCTGGACCAGGTGCCGCCCGACATGGCCGCCGCCAGCGGCCAGCTGCACCCCGACCAGCCCCAGCGCGTGATTGCCCAGGCTGCCAGCCTGCTTTCCAGCCTGAGCAGCTTCGTGGGCGTGGTGACGGCGCCGCGCAAGGCCAGCGTCTTCCACCACATCGAGTTCCTGCGCCTGGGCGAAAAGCGCGTGCTGGTCATCCTGGTGGCGCCTGACGGCGACGTGCAGAACCGGGTGATCTTCACCGCGCGCGACTACGCCCAGCCCGAACTGCTGGAAGCCACCAACTACCTGAACGCGCACTACGCCGGCCTCACCATCGAGGAGGTGCGTGAACGGCTGAAGCACGAGATCGATGCGCTGCGCGGCGAGATCGCCACGCTGATGCAGGCCGCCGTGCAGGCCGGCAGCGAAGTGCTGGCCGAGGCCACCGACCACGTGGTGGTCAGCGGCGAACGCAACCTGCTGACGGTGCAGGATTTCGGCAACGACATGAGCAGCCTGCGCCGTCTCTTCGACGTGTTCGAGCAGAAGACCGAGCTGATGCGCCTGCTGGACGTGAGCAGCCGCGCCGAAGGCGTGCGCATCTACATCGGCGGCGAAAGCCACGTCGTGCCGTTCGAGGAGCTGAGCGTGGTGACGGCCCCCTACGAAGTGGACGGCCGCGTGGTGGGCACGCTGGGCGTCATTGGCCCCACGCGTATGGCCTACGAACGCATGATCCAGATCGTGGACATCACCTCGCGGCTGGTGGGCAACGCGCTGTCGGCGAAGTAGGCGGCGGCGCGGCCTGGTGCGCGGACCCGTGCGGGGCCGGCGCCTAGAATGCCGCCGCTGGTAGAAAGGGGCCGTTAGCTCAGTTGGTCAGAGCAGAGGACTCATAATCTTGCGCGCCAACTGACAACTGTTCGCCTTTCTCCTTGCCTGACAAGACGTTAGAGAGCGTACCTCGGTGCCAAACTCGAAATTTTGGCACCACGTTGGCACTTCTGAGCCTGGCGTATGAACCGCGTCGCGGTGCCAAGCCCGCCAAGCCCTCCAAGCCCGCCAAGAGCATAAGGATACGAGACACTGGGTGGGAACCAGAAGACCGCGGCTGAGTGCTGGGCGGCTGCGTCGTAGTGAGGTGCTCCGAGCTCGGCCCGCTTCATCGGAGTCGGATGGAGGTGCGCCGAAGGGGTTGCTAGTGGCCGGGCCTTCGGTCATCTCGGCGCCAGCCCAACCCTGCCGCCCCCGCACCTTTTCACGGCGGAGCACATAGTCTGGCTAGATGTAGCCGCGGGGCCGCTGAAGTCGCCGCAGAGTGCCGGTCGCTAGAATTGCCGAGAGTGGGCCGTTAGCTCAGTCGGTTAGAGCAGAGGACTCATAGCGAAAGTTGTGCACCGTCGCGGGAAACCCGACGTGTGAATGGCGTCAAATTCGGCGAACCCTGACGGCCCTCGGGCACAAGGCAACGCCGAGCCAAGCCCCGCTAGCGGGGAAGGTGTAGAGACTAGACGGCGCCTGCCTACAGACCCTCAAGGTCCATGGTGAAGGCATAGTCCAGGGAGCCCCGAAATGGGCGCAAACCGGAATCCTTTGGTCGCAGGTTCGAGCCCTGCACGGCCTACCACTCCTTGTCCTGCGCAGCTTGCTGCGCGGCTGCAGCCAGGTGGCTTGGCGCTGCTTTCCAGAGAGCGAGCGGCGGCGATGACGCCAGTCAGTGTGTCCGCGCTACCCGGGCGGGGTTGGCGCCTTGGGCTGCGCAGCACGTGCCGGAGCGGGTGACAGGAATGAGGTTGCTGGCTGGCGATGACTAATTCCTAGAGAGCTTCTTCAGCTCCATCGAAGGCGGGGCGGGCGTCTTCTTAACCGTCCCCCTAGCTCGTCTTCCCGCCTTCGGTGGGCTGAAGCATCCCGAAGCCGCCGAGGGAGCTGAGGTCACTGTCCCCCCGTCTCAGGCGACTGAGCCGCCTGAGACCCACCAATCGTTCGCAAACCCCACCCTAAAGTTCTGGTTCAGAGTGCCGATAGCCGAACTTCCCACGGCTACAACTTTGACCCAGATGAGCAAGACCCTCGCCAAAAACAACTCTGCCATCGTCGCCCTCGTGCGTGACGCCTACGGCAATGGACTCAGCGGCAACACGGAGCGTAGCCTGCGCTTCATCCGTGAGGCCCTCAAGCTGTTGGAAGCGCAGCACGAGGTCATTGAGACCAAGGGCGACGCGCGCAAGCAGCTTGCGTTCGATGCGCTCAACAGAGAAGCAGCGCAGCAGAGCGGTTGGCCAGAGTTCGATGGCAGCCAAGTTCAGGAGAACATCGAGAAGTGGGCCAAGAAGGGTCTAACGCTCGACCTTCTGCCAGGTCTGCCAGCTGAAGAAGCCGCCGCCTGAAAGAAGCGCCCCTCAGCAGAGAGGCGCAGTCGCTCCGATAACGCAGTCCGAACCATCCCGACTGGGCGGCCGTCCGGCTAACCCATGCCTAAGCCAATTCGTGGGTGAGGGCGACTCTCATGATGCTCGACATGGAAACCTCGCGGCCGAGGTGTCTGCCGAACAAAGTACAGAGCCGGCGCTGCACGTGGTTAGATTCCATCAGCAGCAGGCTGTCTGACGGCCGTCTCAACAGCCGCGGCCTGGCCTCAATGACGTAGAGACCCGCCAGGTCCGCCACGAAGCCCGCCAGACGGTACTCGCTCCTATGCCCGGCTGAGGGCGCAGCGCTGGTCGGCACATACAGCCATCCACCATCCGCAGCCTGTTGAAGGCTGCCGGAGTTGTCCGCACGCCATGTGACGCGCCAGAGCTCCGGTAGGCGTTGGGGATGATGAGCAGCCCATGCGACGAGCAGGAGGTCCCGCACCCAAGCCGCCTGCCAATACCCGGACCTCGGTGCCTCCGGGTCGTCGCGCACCGCACGTAACACTACCAGCGATTCGTCTGCAGAGATGGGGCGGCTCACGGCTTGCCCCCCATCGCTGCAGCATATTCGGCCTCTGCTGCCGTGTAGTGGATGTTTAGACCGTCCTGCGCTGAGGTGTGACCGTACTCCTTAATCACAGTCTGGAGTTGGTCGCAGAGCAGGTCTGCCACAAGCTTGTACGCGCCAGGAAAGCGCTTCAGGTAGTCCGTCGCAACGATGTGGCGGAATGCGTGAGGCCCAAAGCCTGGCTTCCCGTCTCGAAGCGCACGCGTCACAAGCCGAACTCGAGTACCAATTGCCTCCGCATTCCAACGGTCCTTGAGCACAGGAATTGGCACGCCAGCCCGGTCGTACTCAGTCTGATTAGCGAACTTCTCTGGCAACAGGAAAAAGTCGTTGTCGTTTGCTCCCGCAAGGTACGGACGCCCCTCCTTTAGGTAGTGCTCGATTGCATCTCCAACATAGTCAGGCAGCTTGACGTCATACTTGCCGTCAGGCGTATTCATGTATTGAAGAGGCGTGTTTTTAAAGTCGGTCGAGTCACAGCGGTAGTGCCAATGCCCATCAGGTGCACGATAAACGTTACCTGTGTTATCGCGCCGGTATTGCATCGTTGCAAAGTGGTTGACGCGTAGCGGGTTGGCTGTCAACCACGCTAAAACGAGAACGTCGCGAGTCCAAACAGCGTATCGCTTCGTCTGGATGCAGCTCGGCGGATTACGCTTGAGATTCGCAAGCATGTCGATGACGACGCTCAGTGGTCGCTGTTCCACCAAAACGTCCTCAATTGGCTCCTTCGGTTCGCGAGACTTCGTCAGACTCTTGTGCTTGGAGAGAAATTGGGCCCGGTCATAGTAGAGTTTCCACACTTCTTCGCAGCGCTTACGCCACTCGGCCACCAAAGTGTCAAGGTCCATGCCAGTCGGGTCAAAGCCGAGAATCGTCTTTCTTGCGCTGGCATCGACTCGGAGGGCAAGCTGCTCATTAAGATACAGCCAGCCCGTGTTTGGTCGCAGAAGCATGGCTGCGTAGTTGAGAAAGTTTGGGATTCCACCGTGAAGCTTGTTGTTGGAGCGCTTCTGCATCCACTGCAGGAACTTCATCACCATGTCTTTGTGCAGAAGCCAGGCTAGTGTCGAAACTCGCTCCGCAGCGATTCCGGCGCCTTCGTGGGCGACGTCAAGTGCGAGCCATGAGTAATATCGTGACAGGTACGACCAAGCTACATCAGCTGACGGAACGACGTCTCCATTGGGAAGAAGTGAAGCCCAGGTGGGCTTGTCTCCAACTTTGTCCCGAGGTTTGATACGCCAAACATCGTTGGACGACGCATGTTCGCGGAGCGTGCTTGTCTTGTAGGCCATCAGTTCGTGCCACTCAGCTCGCATTTGCTCGGGAACCTTTAGCAAGTAGTTCAGGCGGTACTCGCGTTTGAACTGCTGACTTCGCCGAGCTGAATATGAAGTCATTTCCAGCTGGTTGGCTTTGGCGGCCGCGGTAACTTGCCGGCGCTGAATGACGAAGCCAAGCCTGCTCGCCAGCGTGTCTGCGGGTAGACGCAAAGCTTGCTCGAGCTTCTTCATTTGAGCCGCCACATTGCGGCCGGGGCGGGTCTCGCCTCTGGCCCAAGCAGCCAGATTGCAGCGTCCAATGCCGGTGTGCCGAGAGAGCTCGGCAAGATTCATCTGCCGCCGCATCAGCGCCTCGGTTAGGGCTTCGTGGAAGGGCTCGGGAAGCTCTGCGTTTACCGCTACCGCCTTGACTTGTTCTTTCCAGCGGACGAGGTACGCAAGTCGGTCCTGGATGGTTCGCTCGGCCTTGCCGTCAAGGTTCAAGGCTTCACGGTAATCCCGGCTGTACCGGTCGAACTCGACGTCGAACTCTGTTCCGACAAGGTCCCGGTCTCTAAAGCCGAAATGCTTCATCCATGCCGCTAGCGCGGACATGATGTTCCGCAAGCCCTGCTCGCTAGTGGTGGTCTGCTTGAAGTGCTTCTCGCCAGCCTCTCGCAGTCGCTGGTATGTGGGCTGAAGCGGCGTATACCGCGCATATTCTGCTACTAGTTGTGCCATGTTTACTCCGGTTGGTTTCAATTTCCCGGAGAACGTGGCGTCGAGGGCTTCGCTAACGTAGCCGTTCTGTAAGTCCTTGATTCTCATCACTTCTGGCTTAGATTACGACTTCGTGCTAGTGTCGCATCCGCCAGCGATGACTGCGTATTTTTGGGTGCTGTTGCCTGGGCTCCGGGCGCTCAGGTAGCGCGCTTTTCGAGGCTTTGGAGGAGCTCTAAAGGGCGTACCGTTGAGTCGTATAGCAACCGGTTTATTATTTTCTGGGCTCCATTTAAGTTCGTCGAACTTCCTCCGCCAGTTGGCATTCTGCGTGAACGAAATTCGCATCAACGGGAAGCAATTGAACTAGCGCTGTGCTTGATTCAGAATGTGCGACAGTTGGATGACGGAGCAAGATTTTGGTAACTCAAAGGCGTGATTCGAGGTTGCGTGTTGGCATCATTGAATATGTCAACATCAAAACCGGAGTTTGTAGATTTCGGGATATTGATAACGCGCAGGTAATGCGTTTCAAGTGTCCACCGAAGGAGCTTGCGGTCGCTCTCTTCGACCCAGTCCCAGGCAGGGTGCTGGACTACCTTGTCGATGCTGATGGCAACGTGCAGATAGTTAGTCAAGCAACCGCGGCAGAGCTAGAAGCTGCTATCGAGAAGGCTCTCGGCTTGGAGGGCAGTCATGCCGAGCAGGCGCCGGTCTGGGCTGCACGTGAGGGTCAGCGTGTGACCGCTGGCGACCTCCGTAAGCATCTGGCGCACTTCGACGCGGAGATGCCGGTCGTCGTTTGGGATGGCGCAAAGCTGAATCCGCTACTACCGCAAGACTTGCGGCGCATGCGCTACGTTGGGAGCAAGGACTGGCAGTACCTACTCATCTGCCCCTTCGACGAGACTTGGGGCTTGCCAGCAGACTTTGAGATTGACCCAACTGAATGAAGTTGCTCGCATTGGATGCCGCGTTTGCAGTCCGACCAGCAGCAGGCCCAGCAGTGCGAGTCTGCACGGGTGTACGGCTGCCGAGAGTACTGACTGCAGGGGAGGCCGCCGCCTGCAGCATCTATGCATGGGCTGGGGCCACCTGTTGATGCCGACCGACTCGGCTAGGCCCGAGCACAGCCTGCACTTAGTGATTGGGTTCTGGAGGCTCGGGGTGCTCGACGGCGAATCCGCCGTGAGTGCCGCACTTGAGCTGTTTCCGCAGACCGACGTGAGCCAATTCGTCACAGTCACTGCCGGACAGATTGACCCTTGCTTTGCTGGTACCAAGGTGCGGCTCGACGCAGTGCTTCAGGCTGCCGTCGAGGGCTGTTCTCTGCAGAGCATGCAGGTGTACTGGAAGTTTCTACGTGCCGAACACCTTGTTGCCGCTTTGGTGGTCGTGGCTCGGTGCTGGCCGTACGACCAGCTGCCTGTTGGGATTCGGCCGGTGCAGTGGCCCCTGCGGTAGCGCCAGGTGGGTCGAGTTGGTCAGCAGCTCTCGCACTGAACGGTTCGGCGGCCGTTGGTCAATGCGACTGCGGGTAAGCGAATCCGCGCACGCCGTTGAGGACGTTGCTGACGTGCTCAGGAGTCGTTGGTTCCACCGGCAGCGCGACAAACAAAGTCGGGCGTCCGCAGAACGTCACAGCGCGGTCTGCGACGATTCCAACCTGGCTCCCGTTGTCCTTCAGGAGCGGCGCGAGTCTTGGGAGCAGTGCCCGTCGTAGACGTTCAACGACCTCCGCAGCGGTCTCAGGCCAGTCGTCACCGGCGTCGCTGGCTTGGAACTCCTGCTCGATGACCACGCACGTCGTACCGTTGACTAGGGCTGGGAACGTTTGTTCGCCATCTACGCAGAGAGTGCGCAAGCGGCTCGCTGTGCCTGCAGGAAACTCTCTGAGAAGAGTCCAGCCGTCAATGGTGTCCGCGGTAGGCCGGTCGAGCAGCAAGCTGTAATCCCAGAGTGCAAGGCCGTCTATGGCATGCACCGGGAACTGCATCGTGCCCGACGAACGGGCCGGGCCTGTTCTGTCAGAGGATGAGTTCGGCATGTTGGCGATATCCTAAACATGGCGCACAGTCGAGGCAATGTCCCCTGCGCCCATACCGGCCGTGGAACCCAGCGGAGGGGCTACTTGCCCTGCATCTTCAGCGCGGCGTCGTACTCGGCCTTGAAGTTGGCGCCAATGTCCGCCGAGGGGTCAATTGTCTGGAAGGCTGCGTACATGATGGACAGTAGTTGCAGGCCACTGAACTGGCCCGGCACCGCCTTGAGCTTGTATTTGGCCGTAGAGTCATTCACGTCCAGCCCATTGCGTCCCAGCATCGCGATTTCGAGCGTCAGGCTACGTGTGCCTTGCGGTCCGAGTCGCTTGAATGTCTTCAGCGCATCGGAGATGTACATCATGACGTCCGGGCGGAAGCCGCCGATGGACTTGGCCTTCAGCAAACGTTGGCTGTAGGCCGTGCGGGCCTTCTCTGATTGCTCTACGAATGGCGCAGTCGGATGCTCTTCGATGACGCGGCGATGTAGGCCATCGGCCTCTTCGAGAGCTTCTTCGGTGCCAACCGCTTCCAAGGCCGATGCGAGCCCAAAGATGGACTGGGCGTCGTCTGGCATCAGCGCCAGCGCCTGCCGCAGGTGCTCGACTGCCTCCTGCGACCGCCCGGAGCCCAGCAGCATCCCACCCAGGTTACGTCTTGTGTACCCGTCCTTCGGATTCGCCTTGACCGCCTTCTCGAAGGCGTCGAGAGCTTGCTCCTTCTTGCGGAGCCGGTAGTAGGCGTTGCCGATGCCGACCCAGGCATGCGCATAGGTCGGGTCAATCTGCACGCACTTCTTCAGTCGAATGATGGCCTCGTCGTGCTGGCCAAGTTCGCTGTAGGCGACGCCCAGGTTGTACAGGACGTCTGCATTGTTCGGCGCCGACTTGTTCAAGCTTTCCAGCAGCGGAAGGGCCTCGGCCAACTTGCCAGCTCGCAGCAGAGGCATGATGGCGTCAAGCGCGGTCGTCTCTGCCTCAAAGGCCTGCACAGTGATTTCTTTGTCGTCAACCGTGACGATGGCGGTCTGACCTTGACCCGCGTACTCGGTAGCGAAGTGCACCATCACGGCCATCTTGAAGGCCTCTGAGCCAACCTTACGCGCATCTGGCGGCAGCAAGTTTGTATCGAAGCGGTGCAGTGGAATCTTGAACTCTGTCGGCATTTTTAGGACTTGTAGGGCACCCAGGTGTACCACGCCGTCATGCCAAGGGCATCAGCCCAGGCGTCAACCAACGCGCGGTCGTGGGCGGCGTCGCTGGGTATCCGGTCGAACAAGTCAAGCAGCTCTGCCCCCTGGGCGAGAGAGCCTGCTGCTCGGAACGGGATGGCGAAGCCACCCTTACCGAGCAGCCTGTCGGCGAACATAGCCGTAGCAGCGGACATGCCAAGGAGGGGGACAGGAATCGAGAGGTTCCCCAGTCTCTTGCTTAGCAGTTGAAGGTTTTCCTGCTGTAGCGCTTCGACGCCAGCCGCCTGAAGCGTCGCCAGCTCGGGGTGGCTGGCGCGAATCCACTGGTCGATGCGCATGCCGACGGCGAACGACCGTAGGTTCATGAGCGCCCAGTGCAGGACCAACTCTGCAAACTTTGGCAGAACGTTTCGGTCGTCATCATCGAGCGGTGTGCCCGTTTCGAGCATCGCCTGGACCTGGTTCAAGCCTCGGCCAGTGCCGGCGAAGTCAAACCTTTCTTCTGGCGGCAGCTCGAAGAGCCGCAGCACGTAGCCCGCCTGTACCGCGACCCAGTAGTCGATGGGTTCGTTGGATGGGCGGTACTGCAGCACGTGCGCAGGAGCTCCGTCTCGCGCCATCTTCATGGTCGCGCGAAGGCTCAGGCTGCTGTCTGGCTTGAAGTGGACCGGCCTACCGCTCAGGCGCTCGACCTGCTCCAGGATGCCCATGGTCTCTGGGCGAACATTTTTCATGCGGCCATTATCAGAGCCCACGGCTCGTCACGACGTCCAGGGAGGGCCGGTGCGGGGTGCCGCCTGAAGGAGTTGTAGGGTAGGGTACGGCCGGTTGGTCCCCCGGCTGCAAGCTTCGAGGTACAGGAGTGGCCTGCAACAGAGCCCGCTGGCTGGACGAGGAGCTCTCAGGCCATGCCCGCCTGCTGGAGCACCTCGAAGAGGCCCCGGCTCTGGGCCTCAAGCTCGGCCTCAGGGAACCCGAAGCGCTCGAAAAGCGTGTTCAGACCACCGAAGCCATGTCCCAGAACCTGACTGATACGCTCTGGGTCCATCTCGACTGCTCCGCCGCCGTAGAAGTGCTTGCCTGCAGCGCAGGACAAGAGCAGCTTGATGCTGTCGTCTACCTGGTTGAAAAAGAACGCCCAGTAAGGCCACTCCGCCTCCAGTCGCGCGAGCAGCTTCCTCGCCTCCGGGATATCGACCAGCTCTCGGGGGTCGTCGTTGTAGCCGTTGACCACCAAGCTCATCTGACCCCGGTACAGCCAAGCGTCCTCGCGGGTAGCCTGAAAGACCTTCAGGCGTGAGAGAACCGAGGCCAGGTCGCCTTGCTCCATCTCTCTGCGTGAAATCAGGAGAACGACGGGCTCGGTGACGCCGGGGCGGAGGTCTTTGCGCGGGCTGGCCATGCCAGCATTCTGCCGCTGCATCGGGCCGAGGCGTTGCGTCGCCCGGCTTAAGAGGTGGGCCGGGTCGACTGGCCGCCAAGCTGAGGTGATTTCGCGCGCGCTCAAGCTCCTCCGCCTACTGCCGATACCCCACCGGATGCGCAGAGCTCCGCCCTGGGTGCGGCGGGAGCGATGGCAATCAGAGTCCGGAGGACGCGATGACAAAGAATAGCCCCGAGCTTGACGCACTGCTGCTTGACGGCATGGAAAACCTGCAGCGTCTCAGCGACGAGCGCCTGCGCGAGTACGCCGTGTGGTCCCTGAAGGACGAGGGCGCGACTGCAAGCAACACAATGAGTGAACTGGCCGCTATGGCCTCTGTCAGCGCAGCGCGAGTCAGACAACAGCATACAGACTCCTTGGCTGGCGAGGAGACCCCAGGCTTGGTCGACATGTTCGTCGAGATTGCCGAGAGCCTGGAGTGCGAGCTCCGGACGCGCGCAAGGCCGAACTAACCTTAGGCCGAGCATCCGACGGCGTGCTACCGGCCCAAGCCGGTGCCCGGGTCGGATGGCCACCTCTGCGACCAGGAGCACAGGGGTGGGGTCTTGGCGCTATCCACGCAGCATGGTACTGTACAAAAAATCAGTGCTATGCGCAGCTTCCTTGTTCCTTCCTGTCGCCTGTGCGGAGCCACGAGCTACCGCCGTGTCATCGCGCGCGATGCAGATGGTCGCATGACGCCGTCAGGGCTATTCCAGTGCTCCGGTTGCTCCGTTGTCTTTGCGGACCCTGTGTTGTGGCGCGAAGGCGGTGACGAAGTCGGCCCTGCGTCGACCTCGCCCGTGAAGCCGTTAACCCCGTCCTCGACGCCGTTCGACCGCTGCGAAAGTCGAGCCCGGAGGTGCCCAACCTCGCCTCGTACGGCTTGACCCCAGCCCCGGCATCGCGGCCCACTGAGTGACCCGCGGCGACGAAAGTCTGGTGTGCTTGGTGGCAACATCACGCCAAAGACGGCGAGAGCGCTGAGGGGAGTTCGCATGCAGGTCGATATCGTTGGTCGTATCCGAAATCTTCAGCTGCCCACAACGCAGCCTCTCATTCCAATTTTCGAGTGTCTTGTTAATTCGATTGAAGCCATCGAAGACTGCGGGACCAACGAGGGCAGGATTGACGTTTACTTTGAAAGGGACACCCGCCAGGCAACACTCGAGACCGACGAGGGACCACTATCGCCAATTCGTGACGTGAAGGTCGTCGACAACGGAGCCGGGTTCAACGACATAAACGTGAAGGCCTTCTTTCTTTCAGATTCGACGCGCAAGGCGAATAGGGGGAACAAGGGCATCGGCCGTTTCACTTGGCTGAAAGTCTTTAATGAGGCATCGGTAGAAAGCACCTATCAGCAAGACGGCGAGTCATGGGCCTGTCGGCGGTTTAAGTTCGTCCTGACAACGGATGGTGTTGAGGGTGACAGGGTTGACGAGCCACCTGCCCAGGTGCGGAGAACATCCGTTCTGCTGTCGGGCCTTCGGTCTGAGTACGAGAAGCACTTCCCCAAGTCCTTGGAGACCATCGCGCACAAGGTCATCGACCACCTACTAATTTTCTTCGTAGGCGGGAAGTGCCCCCTCATAACGCTGCACGACTCCGACGGTCGGTCGCTCAACCTGAACCATCTGTTCGCAGAAGAAGCCAAGGAGCGCGCGCAAGAGACTCGGTTCAACTTGAAAGGGCATGACTTCAAGGTGACTGTCCTGCGCTATCAGTCAAGCGCCGCGAAGAGCCACACCGTTTCGTACTGCGCGAACCTTCGAGAAGTGCTCGAATGGAAGGCAGCTAAGGCTATCCCCGACCTTCAGGGGCGTCTGGCGGACGAGCATGGGGAACAGTTCGTCTTTCGGACTTATGTGTCGAGCCCCTACCTGGATGCGAAGGTGAGCTCAGAGCGGACGACGTTCATGTTCTTGTCCGAGGCGGACATTGACTTCCCTGGAGAGATGACCCGAGAGGAGCTCGACTCAGCGGTCGTTCGAGTGCTTTCGGAGGTGGCCGAGCCGTACACGACGCAGCTTCGAGCGGAGAAGCGCCAGACCATCGAAAGCTTTATCCAGCAGGAGGCTCCCCAGTACCGCTTTCAACTGCAGGATAGACACCGCCAGCGCTTGGAAAGAATACCGGCAAATCTCTCGAAGGACCAGCTAGACATTGAGCTCTACAAGGCTCAGAAAGATATAGAAATCGAGCATCGCCAGCGGGCAGCTGACATAATGAAGATGCCGCTGGAAACCGCCTTAGGAGAGCCTGAGTACGCAAAGCTCTACAGCCAGTACCTCGACGAGGAAAACGAGCTCGGTAAGGCCGCGTTGGCGAAGTACGTAGTGCACCGCAGGACGATTCTCGAGATGCTCGAGGCCGCTTTGAAGGTCCAAGAGTCGGGCACCTATGCGCGCGAAGACTTGGTTCACAGCCTCATCTATCCGATGCGGGCTGACTCCGAACAGGTTGAGTTCGCGCGGCAGAACCTCTGGGTAGTCGATGAACGGCTGGCGTATCACACCTACCTGGCGTCTGACCTCCCTATGGCTCGGTTCAAGGTGGTGAATGCGTCAGGAGGTGATGAGCCGGACCTCGCGGTCTTCAACACAGCCAGGGCGTTCTCAGAGACGAAGAGCCCGTTCCAGTCAGTTGTTATCGTTGAATTCAAGCGACCTGAACGCAACGAGTACTCAATCAAAGATGAGAACCCCGTCGAGCAGGTGCTGCGCTACGTCAAGAAGATTAAGGAGGGTACCGCCAAGGACAAAGATGGTAAGACCATCAACGTGGGCCCAATACCCTTCTACGCCTACATCCTGTGCAGCTTGACCCCACGGATGCGGTCAATCGCCGACAACCATGACTTCGTGAAGACCCCTGACAACGAGGGCTACTTCAAGTACCACCAGGCCTTGGGCTGTTATATCGAAATTGTTTCGTACGACAAGGTTCTGACAGACGCGAAGAAGCGCAATCGCGCGTTCTTCGACCGCCTCCAATTGCCAATGAACTAGCCTCACTGGCCGAGAGGCGGTCGGGGTAGGGCGGCTGATTACTCTTCGGTCGCTCCGTCCAAATCTCCGCCGGAGAGGGCTGGAGATGCGGCGGAGGCCTCCTCCACGACGACCTTCTTGCTGTGGTTGATTAGGTTGACCAACAAATCCTCTTCCGAGACAGGATAGACACTCCCTCGAACTTGTTTGTACTCCTTCCGAGCATTGATGATGAACTGCTTGCTGGGAGCGGCCACATGCGCGTAGACGAGGTCGTCAAGCAGGGTAACGTTCTCCTTCGCTGTGACCATCTTGTTATTGGATGTGTTGAAGACAGCAGTCCACGGTGCTTGGCCAATCTGCCACGGAAGCTTGGAGAGACGCTCCATCACCGCATTCCAAGGCAAAACGTCCTGCTCAGCAATCTGGGCAGCCGCCCGTGCTACCGCCTTCTGAATGACGGGACGCATGAAAGCATGTCCGCCAGCTTCGTTGTTTTTCGGAAAACGAATGTCTTTAGCGGACGTCCCAGCCAAGAGTGATTCTCGGATATTGCCTGTGGCCTTTAGCAGGTCGTCTAAGCGCTGGCCGATGGTCACGTAGGCGGACTCAAGAACCTCATCGGAGGGCCGCGCGTCGCGCTTCTGCATCGCCGGGTCGAGTCCGAAGCTGAGCGAGCGAACCATGTCATACAGGTTCGCAATCGTCGTGAACGCGCGCTTCTCTGACTGAGAGACGTTTCCGCTCGCGAGCTTCAACTCGCCCTCCTCTCCCTGCCGAGTGAAGACCTTAATGACGCCTTGCGCAGAAAAGAACGGGTGCTCCGTGATAAGTCGTCGAGTAACGATGGCTGGCCCGTCGTCTTCGTCCAGCACGATATTCTCTGCGCCGGTCGTCGCCTTCGCATTGCGGTTGATGTTGGTGAAGAGCCTGCGAGTTCTGACCTTGCCTTCCTCAGTGTCGTAGTGCGACACCATGATGACGCAGATATCTTCTTGACCAATCTCCGGGTTGGATTTGAGCGCCTCTTTGATGGCCTTCAGTCGGTGCTGGCCGTCAAGCGCGAAGTACTGCTGAGTGCCGTCGAACGTCAGGACTCCGAACTGCTTGTCGATGCCAGAGAGGACGCCGTCGGGGTCGTCCATTGACACGCTCATGTACTGCGGTGCCCCTCCCCAAGCCGCCACGAGCAGCGCGCCGAGAAAGCGGTGCTCGGACTTCATCAGATAGTCTTTGATGGCTTGAGTCCGATGGCTGAGGCCCCGCTGAATCAGCGTGTTGAGGTCCGCGTTCCCTCCGAGCTCGTAGGCGAACCCGACTTGCCGCGCTACCTCTGCGTATTTCATGACGCAGATGTAGTAGTCCCAATCGCCAACTTTCGCCTTGAAGGCAGGAATGAATGTCTTGTTCGTCACTACGGGCTCCTAAAGGCGGGTGCGGGAGGTGAAACTCTGACCTTCGCTCGTCCAGCGACGTTCAGAGGGGGGTTGAGAAGCTTGATGAGAGTACGCTCAACATCAGCGATTTTTGAGTGGTCTTCGATGGTGCAGAACCAATACTGTAGTGGGTAGATGGCCAAGTACCTGGAGAGTCGCTCCGAGCGCGTCGCAGCGCGGTCCTCTCCCCATAGTTGAGCCAGGTCGCCACCAACGTACTTGGAGTACTCAGCTTTGTAGCGGTCTCGCAGTGTCTTCCTGCTCAGCTGGTCACCGGCTCTGCCAACATACAGGACGAGCCTGGGATGAAAGTTGGGCCCGCTCGCTGTCTGCAGTGTTAGCGAGGACTCAAATAGGAAAAGGTACACACCACACTTTTCAGGAATTTGCTTCCATAGAGTGGGGGTTGCTTTCCGTATCTCCCACTGACCACCGCAGTCCTTGAGCTGGCTAGAAATCGCTTCGCAGAACTCCTCGTCCATCTGATATGTAATCGGATGGTCTTGGTTCAGCCCGACGGGCGGGCTCATGCGATGAAGGGCGAGTTGACGCTTGACTGCCTCCGCTGAACTCATGGTCTACCGTTGCTTCCAGACTGTGTGCTCTCTTCACTCCACCGATGTTTGAGTGCGGTGGTCACTCGCGGCATGGTAGCGGCTACTTGTGGCAAACGAGGCAGGCGCCTCCTCCCTCATCCTCCAGGTAGAGGTCGTCGATATCGACAGGTTCAATGGGCACAACCCGCAGTGGGTTCGGCCTTCTCCGGGCCATCTCGCGCTGCTTCCGAATCTCGAAGTCTGTGACGATTTGGGCGACGCGCTCGGGCTTCTCGAGGTCCGTGAGGGGCTCGCCATGGCTCCAGGTGAAGGGTGAGCCATGCTCGAGAGCATTTTTCTCGTAGGTCTTCGCGTCTTCAAACGCCTCAGGGTGCGTGTCCTTCAAGCGTACCCACTCAATTTTTTGCTGGAAGAAGCAGAAGGTACAGCCGCTCCTGGACCGCCAGTCGTAGTATTTGGGCAACCCGAGCCCCGAGGCTTCTAGGATTTCGAGAACGCCAGGCTTGTCGATGCCGCTCTGTCTGAAGGGCATCACCACTTTCAGATTCTCGTGCTGAGCCACCATGCCTTCGCGGTGGTCTTCATCGGAGCGGATGGCCACGTAGCTGTAGACGGTGTCGCCGGCGTCCAGCGAAGGCTTGACCCACTGCTTGAACGGCTCCAGCTTGAGCTTGCGGGTGCACCACCGAGTCTGCGGCGAGGGCAAGAAATGGTTGTAGGTACGCAGCCAGAAGTCGAAGTCCCGGTGTGGATTAAGGTACGTGATGGGACGCCCGAGGAAGCCCTCCAGCTTTCCGAGGAACTCATACACCTCCGGCAGTTCTTTACCAGTGTCGGTGAAGAAGTACTCGATGGGTAGCTCCGGGTGATGAAGGCTCATGTAGACAGCCAGCGCTGCGCTGTCCTTGCCTCCGCTGATGCCCAGTACGTGTCGCTCAGCCATTTTTCTTCCCCTTTTTAAGCTTGCCCAGAGTCATCGCGCCAGCCTCGGCCAGCGCAGCCAGGATGACCTCAGGCCGTTCGCCAACGGTGTCGGCCAGGAAGGCCTTAACGAGGCGGTCGACCGCGGGCGTATCCTTTTCTGCGATATCAACGTAGCCAGACCTGTCTTGTCCATGGCTGGCGCCGAACACCACGCCGAGCACTCGTCGGGTAGAAGGGCGATTCCGGAGTGGCGCCATGGCTTCAGCTTTTCGGAAGTCCACGGCCCAGCTCGCAAGGGCACCCATCGCTGCATCGATATCCCTGTCGACCCACTGTGCGGACGGCTTGCTGACAGCAAGGCTGATTAGCCCCTCGATGACCGTATCGGTCTCGTCCGCCAGTTCAAGTCGGCCAGCGAATGCATCCAGTCGGAGGTCGCCAGTGATTCCCTTGACAGTTCCAGCCCGCTGCTGCAGTTCCTCCAGGGGGCGACCGCCGTGGTCTAGGGCGTCGAGCAAGTGCAGTCTTACTCGCCGCAGCATCGCTCCGTACGCGCCGGTTAGCTCGTCGGTGACTTCAGCCAATCGCCGATTGATTTCTTCAGGGTCCCGGGCTTCGAGCAGCGTAGGAAGGTCTGCGAACAGAACCTTGTGCGGGTCGTTCGCACGCAACAGCATCCCGCGCACCTCCTGCGCCCGCTTGGACACCGTCAGGGTGCGCTTAGTCCACTCAGGCAACCCGACGATGATGCTGACCAAGCCTCGTGCGACGTCTAGCGGAGCCGCCTCAACCTCGGTGTTGCTGCGCTGGGCCACAGACGCAGCCAGCGCACCGACCAGCTTCACCTGGTCCTTAGACGCCTCGACGTGCTTGAACGCGATGCGGCTGGGGTCCAACACCCACTCATCGACGACCGCTTCGCTGAGCTCCGGCGTGAAGGCTCCCGCGACGTAGAGCGCCAGTTGCGAGCGGTGCGCCATGAAGAAGGCCAGGGCCAGCACTGGCATGACCCCGCGGCGGATGCCGTACGGCGCATCGGCCCAGTAGGCATAGAGGTCGGCCAGAGTCGTGGTCTTGCCGTCCTTCAGAACTTCATGGCGCGTTGAGTACCACCATGGACTGAACTGCTCCCATTTTTTGGTGGCGTGGGGGTCAGTGAAGCCCCAGCTATCGCCTGACAACCGCCGGTGAAGCCCCGGGTTGTTGAGAATGGTGAAGTAGAGACCTGCGTCAGCGGGAAAGCCGTCGTAGCCGAGCTTTTCCTGGAGCGCGTGGCTGACCATCCGGTACATCAGGTCTTTGCGTGCTTTGACGGAGTTGCTGGAGGGCTCTTCTCGGTTGATGAGCTCGCTGAAGATTGGAGGCGTCTTGCTGTAGACCTCGCGCGCAATCTCAGAAGCAAGAACGGTCAGGGGCTTGTCGTGCTTCGGGTTGACGGAGTTCCCTTGGCGGTACCAGAGGCACGTGGAGAAGGCGTCGGCTAGCTCTTCTTCCAGCGATGAGCGAACTGCCTCAATGCGACCAACCAATTCACGACGCGCTACCGGGTCGCCGTGCAGCTCCGGGTGCGTCTTGCTCACCCGTTCCGCAGCGGCCAGCTCCAGGCTCAGCTCGGCGATGCGTTCAGCATTCTTTGGCGTACCCAGCAAGAGCGTCTCGCTCGCTGTGGTCGAAGCATGGCGAACTCGATGCTCGGCTGATTTCGTCCGAGTACCGAGCGAAGGCAGACACATGACGAACGTGCCGACGCTACCGGGCTTGTGCTTGTAGCTCTCAGCCAGCTGTTCGATGCCGTCCAACCGAGCCAAGGCCCGGTTGAACCAGCGCATCGTGCCTGTTTCCTGATACAGCCTCTTGGCTAGTACCGGTTGCAGGTCGCTCAGCGTGGAGATGCGGTCCAGGTCGGGCTCACCAATCTCGGCCCGAGCCAGGCGCACCGCGCCTTCAATGTCGAAGTCGCTGCCGGCGTAGATGCCCCATGCGCCAAGGTGCTTGCGCTCGATGAGCACTTTCCACTCGGCCAGGTCCTTGAGCAGCTGAGGGATGGACTGCTCGTCTACGCCTCGAACTGAAACCTCCAGGACATGGTTGTCTGCGACCAAGCCAGACCCGCTCCGGAAGAGCTCAATCAGCGCGATGGCTTTGGTCAGTGCGACGTGTCTCTCGGTCCCCTTGGACTCTGCGCGCTCCACAGCCTCGCAAGCTTGCGCCCACCGGTGGCCGTCTGGCGAGGCCAGGATTGCTGGCTCAAGGTTCGCGCGGAGGTAGTCCCAGTAGTCAGCGGGACCGTACATCTCAGACCAGTCAGCGGGGTGGCCGTTCAGGTGCTCGATGAACCCGAGCGGCTCCCGAGAGGCGAGAAAACCGAAGGTGCTCCGCTCGTTCTGGCCAAATTTGCGCCGGGAGATTGGGCCAAGCAGCGCAGCTGTGACTGGGTGAAGCGGCCAGCAGGCCTCGAGCGAACCTGCGAGGCTGTCCGGCGTGCCGGGACGGCGAGCCTTGATTGAGTCTGCGACGCGCTTGGCGAACCTGGCAGCTGGCCGAAGGTCCGGCGGGTCAGTTGGCTTGATTGCCCGGCCGACCAGCTCGATGACCTCGTCGGCGCCCGCCACCAAGGGAATGTCGATGTAGCGGCCTTGGACCTTCGCCCACTCGTCGCGCGCTTCTCGTCCCAGGCGTGAAGCGTAGGCGTCGAAGGCTTGATGCAGGATGCCAACGACGACCAGCTTGCGGGAGCAGCGACTGGCGCTTTCAGCGAGCTCCTGGAAAAAACCGATATCCCCGCCTTCCATGGCGGTCGCTTCCAGAAGCTTTCCGAGCTCGTCGATGATGACCAGAACGCCATTGGGATGCCGCTCGGCCTCGTCAACCAGTTCTGCAACGACGTCTGCGTTCTTGCGCCGTGAAGGGCTGACACCCCGCGCCTCGGCAAGAGCGTTGCTCAGCTCAGTTCGTACATCCGCGCGCTTGCCAACGACAGGGACAACTAACCAACCGTCGTTCTTCGTAGCGAAGGCGCGCTGAACAAGGCTCCCTTCGGACAAGCCCAGCACCTGTCGAGCCTTCGCCCGAATCTTTGGGTTTGGACTGACGAGCGAGCAAAGGCCCAGAGCCAACGAAGACTTGCCTCCGCCGTAGGGCCCCGTCCAAGTGAAGGCTCGTTGGTCGGTCTCGACAATCTGCTTGGACATGTTCTCCAGCAGCGAACGAGCCGTTCCCTGGCAGATGTAGCCAGAGAGCGCGTCTTCGCGACCGAGGTCCGTGTCGATGCGGACCGAACGCAGGAACTGCCGCGAAATCGAAACGACGTCTGATAGCGTCTGCTGGGGAGCGGTCGTGGAGCGCGTGGCCTTAGGCATAGGCCGTCTCCAGCATCTTGAGCTTGTAGTCCTGTAGGCTGTTTAGGGCAGGGCCCTTTCGTGTCACCTGTCTGATGCCTGCCTGCTCGACCCACTGCAGATTGCCCTTGGAGAGGGTCTCGAGCGCGATGAGGCGGTCAGCGACAGCGTTCTCGTCGAGCTTGAACACACGCCCAGGCGAGCCGAAGTCATGCGCAACACGGTCGAAGTCCATGACCGAGCCGGCATGCGGCATGCGACTCCAGTAGTCGAGCAGGGCATAGGCGAACACCCCATCAGGCAGAGACTTCTTAGCTCCCCGGCGGAACTCGAAGGTACCTTTGGCGTTCTGCTGAATGAGCCCGAGCTCGCCCAGAAGCGGCTCGCTCATTTCCTCGGGCGAGTCGCCTCCTAGCCGCGGCACATAGCTGCGAATGCAGCACTCGACGTCGCGCTTGAGCGTCGCAAGCGAGATGCGAAGCTTGTACTCGGTGATGAAGCCTGAGAGCGACTTGACGAGGTGCTCGCGGTCGAAGACCTGCTGCACGACGTGGTTGAACAAGTACCACCACGTCGTGGTCTTTTCTGGGGTGCTCGCGACTTGCCAATGCATCAGCCACGTGGTGGCCGGGTGCTCGCAGTACAGGTCACGGCCGTACTCCGGCAAGAACAGGTAGTGGCCTAGTCCGGTCGGGACGTACCCTTCCTTGGTCTCCTCCACGACGCCGCAAGCCGTTGCCCAGAACCGTATGGACATGGCCATGTTCTTGCCGACCCCGAAGCGCACGATGGCGTCTTCCCCGGCGAAGACCGAGCGGTGTGCAGGCTCGCGAGTCTCGGTGACTGCGTCGTAGGCCTTGCGCAGCCACAGCTGCCGTAGCGGGAAGGTCTCGTGGCCGGAGAACTGCGGCTGCTTATCTTGTTCTAGGAGGAGCTCTGTCATCGTCCTCCTAGTCTAACTGGACGAAGCCACCAGTCAGCACCGGGTGAACAGCTAGTAGCAGTCGGAGCGTTCCGCTGACCTGCTCTGCCTCGCGAAGGGGCTGTCTAAATATACAGCATGTTCGGGCGCTCGGACGCCGGCAGCCTCTCCAGGCAGGAGGAAGCGCTCATCACGCTATCAACAATGAATAAGCGATAGTTGGCATACATCCGTCAGTCTGTCGACGCAACGTGAGGCGGCAGCGGCCAGCTTCCACTGGCATGCCCGCGCGAGACCGCGACGAACGCTCCGCAGCGCCAGGCGGGGGCGCTGGACTGCACTAGGTTTCCCGCGGGCAAAGCGCCGCGTACCGACCCTATCGGCCGAAGCTCGAGCCTTCTTGAGAGCCCAGCACGTACTTGTGCGAAAGATTGCGCGAACAGCCCGCTCAAGCCAGGCTGGGCGGTGTCGGCCATCTTTTCAGCCGACAGCGCATCTTCGATAATGCGCGTTGTCGCAACGACAACCCGGTGTTCGAGAAACCTTCTCGGCACCCAGCGAGCAAAGCTCGTAGCTCCGAGAGAACTCTCGTAGAGCAAGCAGCCTTAAGCTGCCTTCCCCTGTGGAAGAACCCGGCGAACGTGGCCCATGCGGCCGCGTCGAGGACGCCATGCGTCTGGGTTCTTTCACAATTTGCACGCAGCCAATCCCCGGCATCCCCGCACTCGTCACCGGACCCGGCGGCTCGGCTGCACCCCGTCTTGGCCACGTGGCCAAGGTCCGCGAGGACGGCCTCGCAATCATCGCCCGCTCCGGGCGGGCAGGCCTTCGGGCCGCCCATCTCGGCCTTCTTCGCCGAGAACTCCGATGTACGCCCCCTGCAGGCCTGGCTCTGCGCGTGGCAGCTGTCTTCTAGGTACGACAGAACATCCGCTGCGCGAGCCGCAGCACATCTACCTCAGTTCCAACGCACTCCGCGATGGTTTCGCCGTTGAGCGCCGCCAGCCAAACAGTTGCCATCGAGAACATATGGGGGCAACTCCAAATGCATCCCGCGCCAAGGCGGGACCAAAGAACACATTCTCAAGTGCTAAAGAGCATCTGGGAAGTTTCATCAAGCATCACAACAGACGACTCAAGGTCGCCGTAAGAACAATCTCAGAAAGTGCGCCGCCGATTTTGGGCAGCCAGAAAGAACTCCATGAAAAAAAAGAACCAACCCACCAGTGCAGTCCAAGTCCTGAACGGAAAGACCACTCCGACGTACAAGTTCCGCGCCGAGTGCGCGACCGATGCTCAGCTGGTACGTGCGATGCTGAGGCCGTGGCTGCAATCGTGGAAAGAGGAACAGAGCCCAATGAACTACAAAGGGCAGTTGCACTACCTGGGAGATACCGAGGTCGCCGTCACGCTGGCGGCCGGTGCCCCAAGCTATGGCGAACTGCTCTGGCTCATCGACTCGCTGCACAACTGCCACGTTGTAGGCCAGACCTTTGCCCTCACCCAAAAGTACACCGCTGAGCGAAGCTCCCGGAAAGCGTTCGCTGAACCGGCAATCAAGCCTTCCAATGAGACCTTGCTGGCTGCGCTGGATGCTGTGCAGGCCAGGGAGTGCCTGCTCGAACTCGAGCATGCCCGAGCCCAGTACATCGCGAAGCTGCAATCGGAGGCTGTCGAGCAGGGTGACGCATGGACCGTCCCGGCTGAGGGCGTTGACGCGCCAGGCTGGCTCTTCGCTGTCAAGCAGAAGAGTACGGGTCTCATTGCCGTTCGCAGGGTTGCGGCCATCGAGGGCGACATGTCGGCGCTCATCTGTGGGCACGAACAACCAAGGGCTCGACTCCACACGCTCGCGAACTAACTCAATCCGCAGGCTGTTCGTCAGCTTGGCGAGCCTGCGTAGCCCCCAAGTGGTCGGGCATGGGCCATACCACACACTAGAAAGAACAACGGGTTAGTAACCCGAAAAGAAGATTATAGAAATGTACAAATCTACAAATGAAAGAGTCACCAACCCCGCCGTCAAAGACCAAGACGGTGGAGTGTTCTGGGTTGGGCGAATCCCTCTTGACGAGACAGACGCGCAGAGGCTCGATGGATACTCTGACTTGTTCAATGCAGCGTTCAACGCTGGCTGCCCAGCGGCGGTAGCCATCGACGTGTACAGGAAGACGAACGTTCTCCTCATCAAGCTCATTGCCGCTGAGGCACTACGACAGTCGCGGAATCTGGGTGACTTTGGGCGTGAGGTTGGGCTGCCCCCTCGGGAGCTCGCTCTGCATGCCAGGGAAAGACGTAATGTTTCCGAACTGCCAACCTACACCTTCAGGACTCTAGCCGACAAACTTTCAATGCCGTTCCTGCTTCTGCAGTATGTCGCGGGAAGACTGACCGAGAGTGATTTGGCTGAACTCGACGACCTAGGTAACAAGGTGTCGGACCGGCTCTGCGAGCTGAGAGAAATCGTAGAGGAACGAGCTGCAGCGGTCGTTCAGGATGCTCTCGCCCGAATTGAGGCTGAAGAGTCGCGCGTTGCCCCAATCCGCAATTCGAGACACGACCGTTTCGGTAAGGCCCACCCATTTGCCGGAGGTATGGGTGGTTGCGGGGATGATGAGAGTGTGGAGGACTGGTATGAGCGGGTTATCTGTGAGATTGAACGGGAGGAACTGAGCTATCGCTGACGCAGAACTGCAGACGCGATTTACCAAGTCACCTCCACGCTGCTGAGAGGTAACGGTTACGATGACCTCCGAGAAGTGGCTTTGCCCCAAGCTGAGCGCTTTGAAGAGACCTCTGCGAGTCACACGCGTGGAGCAGTTCTAGTTGGAGCTAGTGCCAGCGTATGCGAAGGAGCTGTCGGAATACGGTGATATTACCCGGCGGTATGTGCGCCTCTTTTCGGCGTCAGCCGTGCCCCCCGTTCTTGGCGGGCTCCGCTCATCTTCAGGAACCTGCTAGTTTTCTTCTCCAAGTTGAGAAGGCTCCTGACCAGATGCCTCAAGCTAGGACGCGCACTACCGCGGCACCGCCCGGCTGCCCAACGAGTCCAAGGTGCAGAGTGTCGAAATCGCGAGAGGCAGGATTGACTGATTAGCACATCAGCCCGAGCGACGAGTCTTGAGGAGTTCTGTCCATTTGCCAACTCCTCTCCCAATTCTGAATTGAAGAACTCTCGACCTATTCGGGACTGGCGCCACGGTCAGAGCTTTCGTCCGTGGCTGAATTAGGTTAAGGAGAGAGGCAAAAATTGTCTTTTGAATCAAGGGCTTACGAGAAAACCAGTTCTCCATTCACCATCCGGAGTGCCTCATTTGCCACGGCGATTGAGGAAAGTAGAGGAATGCACCTCAATAAATGCTGACTGTAGTGCTTCATTTCACATGAAATAAGAGGAAGGCGGCAAAGGCTCCTCGCTGCTGAAAGGT
This sequence comes from beta proteobacterium AAP51, assembly GCA_001295905.1. Taxonomy (GTDB): domain Bacteria; phylum Pseudomonadota; class Gammaproteobacteria; order Burkholderiales; family Burkholderiaceae_C; genus Rubrivivax. The sequence continues at coordinate 46,791 of LJHT01000002.1, forward strand.
GAGTCGGCACAGCTTGGCCAGGCTTCTGCACTGTTGAGCCTTGTCAGTAACCCGCAAAGCCGAGGCGCTCACTTGTCGGGCGAAGCTGATGCCCGCCTGCTCTTGGCTCTTAGCAGAGGGGCATCCCGTCGTGCGCCTGTTCGGCCCAGACGGTCAGATTGCACTAAGCCTCTGACCGAGATGCCCCGCTTCAATCCATCAAGGCCTCACTTCAGGCGCGAAGTAGGCACATGAAGTCGCGTTTTGGCTTGAAGCCGAAGCCACAAACACACCATTGAAAACTGTATGAGGATAAATCAAATAGCGATACCACTCATCTCCCATGAAGTTATAGGAAACGAGATGAAAGGCGAATATCTCACACGCGAGCAGCTTGCCTCGCTCTTCCACTGCACCACAAGAACTATCCACAACTACGTCAAGTCAGGCGCGATACCTTCCCCAATGAAGCTTGGGCGGCGGCAACTGTGGCATCGGACTGACCTCATCGCCTTCATTGAGGCCCAGCAGGCAGTGCTGGAGCCGCCCGCGCCGGCGGCCATTGCTGGTGCCGATGTGCCCGCAGCCAGGCTGCCGGTGGGCAGCGTTGAGCCCATGACGAGCGCCGAGAGTTCCAATTGAAGAAGGTCTACGAAGTTGCCAGAACCCTCGACGTTACGGCGCTTGAACTACCTTCGGACGCTCCAGACGACCGCTTTACCGCGGAAGCGGAGCAGACGGAAGATGCGTTGGTGCCGCTGCCGATGGCCATTCCGCCAGCGCGTCATCCGGAAGAGCGCACTCGACGGCGCCTCGTGGGACGCCTGCATGCCAGCGAGCGCATGCTGAAGGACTACAGCCGAGACTTGCGGGAGGCTGGCGGTGACAGCGAAGCTCGGCGTGAAGCCTACAAGGCGTTGGTCCGATTCAATGGTGAGATTGAGGCCATCAACGAAACTCTCAGGCGAGATTTTGTACCGCAGCATGGTCCGAACCAATTGCTGGGCGCCGACGCGCTTCTCGTGAGCCGCCTCTTCAATGTACGAAACAAGAATGTGCCGAGACTGCCCGAGGTAAGGCTCGAGCTTCGGTACTCGGAAGGTCAGTCCCTCGTGTACACCGGACCTGAACTCCGGCAATCCGAAGGCGTTGTCTTCATGTCCCTTATCAACATTTTGCGAGATTATCCGGCCGGACTGGTCGTTTCATTCTCACCCGGAGACCTTTGCAAAGCTCTCTATGGTCATTACGACGGGCACACGCGGAATCAGCTGAAGGACTCGATTATTCGACTAATGCGAGGAGTGCTGACATTTCCGAGTTTCAGCGTCCAGCTTGCTCAGAAGTTCACTCATCCAAGCAAGGGCCCGTGGTCTGTTGCAGTCGATGCATGCATCGTCCGATTGTTCCAGGAGCTGCAATACACCTGGTTGGACTTCAAACTTCATCGAAGCCTGACAGCAGGCGTAACAACCTGGCTGTACGCGTACGTTCGGACCCAGCCCCGGCTTCGGCCAATCCGACTCGAGAGTTTGATTGAGCTTTCTGGCTCTGACGCCAAGTCGGCGAAGGCGTTCAAGAGCTCGCTCTACAGAGCGCTTGATGAGCTGGCGGTGAAAGGTGTAATCGCTCCGGACTTCGTCGTCACGGCAGATGTTCTTCACTGGCGAAAGCTCAAGCCCTGAAGGGAGCTCTTAACAGTGAGTAGGCAGCTGGGACTTTGCCGGTGTGTCAGCTTCGGCCATGCCAGCCCGTACCGGTAACGTTGGGTGCCTGTAGACACTTGCCTGACTGGTTCGCTACACCTTCTGCACGGACAACAAGTGCAGGAGGACAACATGAGCGATTTTTCGGACAGCTTCACTATCCACACGACGCTCGCGCCGTTGCCCACGACGGCCTACGAGAACTACATGCGAGACGGAGCCCTCGCCAACTACCGTGATGGCATGAACGCTCGAGTTCACACGTTTCGATTCGAAGGTCAGGGCGACGAAGTGTTCAAGGTGACCTGCTGCGAACCGACGACGCAGCTTTTCATGTGGGCATACGATTCGATGGCTAGCGGTCGGCTTCCACCCGGTATCCCGTCGGTCAAGGCCTGCCATGGCCTCTGCGCCCTGGACGCCGATGGCTTTCAGTTCGAGGGCTTCACCGTTGAACGACTGCGACCAGCCGAAACAGAGCGTGAGCGCGGCGCGCTCCGGGCCCTTCTTGTATCCGCTCGAGAGTGCCGGCAGCGCTTTGAAGACAGACTGCCCGGGAGCCGCAGCTGGCAGGTGTCCCTTAGGGTCGCCCGGTGGCTTTCGCTTCAGAACGTGGGCGGGCTGCGCGACGCCGTCAGAGTGGTCGCGGCGGTCATCAAGGCTACAAGGGCCTTACTCGACATTGAGCAACCGGGGAACGTGATGTTCACGAAGGATGGCCGGCTGTGTCTTGCCGACCCGGTAGCGATGAGCTTCAGTGCTCCATAGCCACCCTTGATTCGGAGCCCGCGGCGTTTGCTGCGGGCTCTTTCCTTTGCGCTTGTCTGTTCGTGGTCAGATATGCTCGCGCTCGTCGCATTCGGACAACGGAGAACTGGTTTGGCAACTCGTAAGAAGACCCGTAGCCTCGAACAGATTCAAGCTGAAATCGCGAGGCTGGAACAGGAAGCGAAGGCTATCCGCGACGCTGAAGTTGGCGATGTTGTCGCAAAGATGAAGGTTGCCATCAAGCACTACGGCTTGACTGCAGCCGACTTGGGGCTAGCGCCGAAGGCCGGGGCGAGGGCGCCCAAGGCCACCGCCAAGGCGGGGAGGCGCAGTGCGCCCAAGGGCAAGGCCTCGAAGACTACCCGACCCATTAAGTACCGCGACGATGCTGGCAACACGTGGGTGGGCCATGGCAAGCGACCGAAGTGGTTCGTGGACGCGCTCGCTGGCGGGAAGACCGCTGAAGACTTGTTGGTGAAGTGAGGCCGCCAGCCTGCAGCTTGTGGGCAGTCAGGCGCTCTCACGAAGCTGGAGTGCTGCTTTAACCAGCGCTTATGGATGCGTCAGGGCCGTCTGCGCGGCCCGTTCGCAGTTATCGGGCCGCAGTATTCTTCAGCGTGGCTTGCTGTCGAGTGCGCATCCAGCCGTCTTCGCAAGAAAGTCGTAGAGCTCCTGCCCCTTCTTGCTAAGCACGTACTGTGTGGACCGGAGGCTTTCGCTGGGCTTCTTGGCCAGCTTGATGAGCTTGTGACGCCGCAATTCTGAGAAGCCTGCTTCGGCGAGTTCTCGGGCTTCGTCGCGGTCGAAGCCGGATGGGCGGAGGCGCAGTTCCATGCCGACCTGGCACTCTGGGGCGCCGCTCGGTTCTCGGGCCTCACGCGCCGTCTGGCCAACGGCGACCAGAGCCAGCAGACCGGCAGGGGTGAACGTCCTCATCAAGCGCAGGCCTTCGTCAACGTCTGGAACGCCAAACCACGTCGGCACCACGATTTTGGTCGTTTGGTACCAGAGGTCGTTGGCAAGTTCGCGCTCACGCTTGCGCCGGCGGGCGGCTTCCCGCTTGGCCTCGAGAGCTTCCGCTGCTGCGTCAACTGCCACGGATGCTGCAACGACCGCCTCGAGCTCAGCCTTACTAGATTTCACTACTTGGTCCTTCAGGAATGAGATGACCGCCGAGAGTTCGGTCGGCTCGTGCTGAACTTGAGAGTCCGTCGCGTGAAGTTTTGCGCGGTCGCGGCGGTGTCTTGCGTCGAGGCAAGACTGAACAGGACCTGCACCGAGAAGGTAGTGCCGCGCCCGTAGCAGGCCGGTCTTGTGGCATTTCGAGCCAAGTCGTTCGTGTTGACTGTGCCCGTCAAGCCTACAAACTCCCGCGTCCCGTCTTCGGTTTCTCAGCAGCCGGGGAGGGCTTGTGTGCGCTGTCACAAGCGACTGGTGTGCCGGTGAAGATGTTGCGCACCTTTGCAGTCATCAGTGACCCGGCAAACCGGGCGTCCTTTGCTGCCGAGGCTGCTGTTGTGGCGTTCGCGCGAGTGAAGTCACGTCGTGTGACCGGGTAAGCGATAGAGCTGGCGCGGAGCCAGGACCTCGCCGTCGGCTGGCGCTGGCCTGCAAACGCAAGGGGCGCATATTGCGTCTTGCCTCGAGGCAAGACGCGGCCTTCACCGGTGAGCAACGACGGTCTTGCCTCGAGGCAAGACGCCGTTTCGCCTCCCCGTGGCTGCCTGCAGCGCCCCGCACATCTTCCTACGCACGCCAGAGACTTCACTGAAATCCGTGCTCGCTCAAGGATGCAGCGGGCATGGCTGGCGTTGAAATCGATGCGGTAAGCTTGCTTCAGGTGTTCGTCGCACGCCTTCCGTCCGCACCGGAGAAGCAGCCACAGCGACCTGAATGTTTTTTCGAGAACATCCCAGGCACCTCCCCGCAGGCGCTGGGCGAGCGGACCGTCTGCATTGAGCCTGCCAGGAGAAGTCGTGTCTGACACCATCAAGTTCACCCCAAGCCCGGCCTTCGACCGGGTCGCCCAGGCGCTCGGCATAGGCGTCGAGTCGTTCTGGTTCAACCAGTACCCGGCCGAGCAGGCAGGCAAGCTCGAAGCCCGCATCAAGATGGCTGCGAAGCTGCTCGGTAAGGTCACCGACCTACGCCACAGCCAGACGCTGGACGCAGTGGCCCAGGCACTCCGCTTTCGTGCTTGGCATCACTTGTCGGCGCACCTCGGCCGAGCTGCGGAGTTCAAGCCAGGGCCGCTGCCACCTGGCTGGCTGGACGCCCTCAGCGGCACCGTCGTGTTGACGGTGGAGCCTGAAGACGACGTCCGCCTGCCTGAACCGCAGCTCGATGCTTTTGAGGCCCTCGGAGAGACGCTGGCAATGCTGACCGACACCCCCAAGCAGCGGGTGCTCGACGGCGTTTCGGCTGCCTTGTGTGGCGGAAAGTCTTGGCGAGAGGTCCGCAATCGAAGCCCGCTGAACGCGGTCGAGCCGCTGTATCGCTTCCAAGTCTTCGGGCAAGACGCCGAAGGTGGCGTTGGCGGATGCTTCGAGTTGAGCCCTGCGTGCCACCAGCTTGTCGATGAACTCGACGATTGCTGGCAGGGCTACGACGAGTTCACCAAACCGCAGAAGAAGCGCGCTCGGGCGTGGGTCGAGTCCGTTCTTATGGCCCAGCCAGGCTTTTTTGAGGGCGGGCTGGCGCTGGCGTGGATGCAGCGTGATGCGAAGGAAAGCGAGGCAGTACAGACGGCCGCTCGCTTCGTGCGCGCTGCGGAGGCCCTCATCCCGAAGGGATTCAAAGGGCGCATTCTTTGGGGCCACCTCGGAAATCGTTTTTATCACCGGTTGCTGTGGCTCCAGGCGGGCTTGAACCACGACAACGGCGCCAGCGAAGCTGCAGCCAAGGTCGCGCGCAAGCTGCTCAGGCTCAACCCCGGCGACAACCTCGGTGTGAGGTGCGTCCTGCCGTTCCTGCACCTTGAGCAAGGCGAGGTGGCGGCAGCGCGTCGGTCACTGAAGGCAATCGCTGACGAGCCGGGTCTGACTGCTGCCGCCACGCGAGCATTCGTTGCCTTTGCAGAGGACGAAGCACAGCTGTTTCGACGCGAGTTGGCGACAGCGCTGTTCACGCTGCCTGTCATGAGGGCGTTCCTGTTGAACGACCCAAAGGCGCTGCCGCCCGGGGAGTCCGGCTATCGGTCGGTGCAGCCGGACATGGAGACGTTCGCTGAGTTTGCCTGGCCAACCTACAACATTGTTCCTGGGCTGAGAAAGGCATGCGAGGCCATGCTGGCTGAGCCGGCGGTTCGTCAGGCGGAGCGGGAGCTTGCTACCTACTGGGAAGGCTACTGGGTAGCCCGACAACAGGGCAGGGCTGTGCGCACCGGGTCGGCCGAGGGTTGGCAAGCCCTTCTGGAAGCCTCCATCGACCGAGTTGCGCCACGGACGACGCGGGCCAAGCGCACATGACAGACGACCCGCGCCCAGCCATGCAGCGCGATGTACAGCGCCTGCTGGGCAGGTGCATGCTGCGCATCCAGCAGTACGAGCGTCTGATGAAGGCCATGCTTGCGCATCACGAGCTGGCAGGCCCAGTCGAAACGCTGGAAGGTCAGCGCTCGACCCGCATCGAGAAGCTCTCGGACAAGAGCTTAGGTACGCTGGTCAAGGCACTGTTCGAGACCTACGTCGTACCCGATGGGTTTGAGCGGGACTTGCTTCCTGACGACAAGGTACCCTCTGACCGCATCTCGATGGCATTCAGTTTCCGAATGTCGATGGCGCCCGACCGATGGGCTCAGACCAAGGAAGCTGTTGAGGACTTGGTCGCGATGCGCAACGACCTTGTTCACCACCTCATCGACCGGTTTGACGTGTGGAGCGATGAAGGGTGCGTCGCTGCAGTGCGCCACCTTGAGGACAGCTACAGCCGCATCGACCGGCACTACTTCGAGCTTGTTGAGTGGGCAACAAACATGGAGAAGGCCAGAGAGGCGGCAGCTTCATTCGCACAATCGCAAGCCTTCCGTGACTTGGTGGTCAACGGAATCGCGCCGGATGGTTCCTTCGAGTGGTCGAACACGGGCATCGTCAGAGCACTGCGTCAGGCTGTCGTCGCGAACGCCGATGCGGGGTGGGCCCGGCTGGACGAGGTTCGCTCTTGGCTCTCCACCCATGAGCCGGAACAAACGCCCGAGACGTACGGGTGCCGCTCATGGCCTCAGGTGGTCAGTGAGTCGAGGCTGTTCGACCTTCAGTATCGAACGTCGGTGGAGGGCCGCAAGGAAGCGTGGATTCGAGAGCGGGGACGGTCGTAGGTAGAGGACCCAAATAAGGGCGCCTGGAAATCGCCGTCGATAGGCAGCCCTCTTGGAGGTGCATCGGTCCTCTGGTGGGTTTTTTGGGTCACGGCCACTGCTTGGACCGGCTGACGAAAGCTGCATGGCGTTTCGCAGGCGCCTCAAGCGTCGATTGTGGGGCGTTAATCCTCGCTAGTGGCTCTCAGCACCTGCTCCAGTATCGCCGGAAGGTTAGCTTCTTCGAGCTGTGACGCTGTCTCGCTGGGCATAGCAGCGACCTGCATCACCTTGGCGCAGACTTCTTCCGCTGCTTTCTGCATCCGCTCTTGGGCCTCATCAGTTTCCATGTACTGGACCGTGATGCCAGGGATGTTGACGGTCTCCGCGAGACCCTTGGCGGAGTGGAGCATCAGCAGCGCCACCCCGAAGACGTCACCCGCTGCAGCTGCTCCGATGGTCGCAAAGGTCCGACGCAGGTCAGAGGGTGTGAAGTGCAGGTCGAGAACATCTTCGACAGTGGTCCAAGCTGCTCGTGGGTCAGACAGCACAGCGTCCTTCCGGGCTTTCCCACGAGTCGGCTTCGGGGAGTACCAGACCGGGCCCGCAGGGTCCGGGGCAAATTCGCGACGCTCTTTGAGGATACTCAGAGAGAGTTTGGACAAGGGAACCCGCAGGGGCGGAGCGTCTGCCGGAGTCTTAGCGCCCCTGCGCTTGGTGCCGCGCTTGTGCGGAGAAATGACCAGCTTGCCGCTCTCGAAGTCAACCTCCGAGAACTGAAGGTTTACCATCAAGCTGCGTCGAAGGCCGGTCAGGACATACAGGCGGAATTGGTCACGCCACCAGGGAGCCATCATCTGGTCAGAAGCGCGCCAGGCACGCCCGAGCTTCGACAGCGGAATGCGGCCCCTACGCTCAACTTTTGGGCCGGTCAGCTTCTTGGCGTCGCGCGCAGGGTTCTCGGTCTTGGGGATGCCTTCCAGTCCCCTGTACTTGTGGCCAATCTCGTACAACATGGAAGCGGTGTTGAGCACCCCGACAAGGGTGTCCGCCGCAACGGGTCCCCTGAAGACTGGTACCTCGACACCTGCTTCGTTGGCCTTCTTTCCAACAAGAAGCTTGCCAAGCCGCAGGTCGTGCGTGTACTTCGCCCAAAACGCGTAGTCCAGCTCATCAAGGTACCTGCTCCGCAGGTGCCCGAGGTAATGCTCGAAGTTCCGCGTGTCTTTGGTTCGCGTGTCTGCCCGGTGGTGCGGCTTCTCGACGTCGTAGTAGGACCAAGCCTTCTCCAGAGTCAGGCGCTCCGACTTGACCCCATCCTCGCGCACGTGGCTCGCTGCTCGCCTGGCCGCGAGCACCGCGGCCTTGGCGTCATCGAGCGACATGACCTGGTCGCCCTTCTCGACCTCGGTAGCCAAGCCGAGGTCTGTTCGGTCGCTTTTGTGCGACTTCGTGCCATCAGGGTTCACCACCGTGACCTTGAACCGGTGAACCCAGGTTCTGCGGACGGTTCCGTCCTTCGTCCTGGGCATCACGCGGCAAAAGAGCCCAGCTTGCTGTGCAGATGGGTATTCAACCGCTGACTTTTCCGGCACCGGCAGCATCAGTAGCTGTCGCACGGAAGAAAACGTTGGTAGCCGCCCGCGCTTGGGGACGACCTCTCCAGTGACTCTCATGTCCATCGCAGTCCTATCGGCGGATGCGTTCCGCACTTGAGACCACGGCGTGCCCGGTGCCAAGCTTGTGGCACCTTCTTGGCACTTTCGGCGCTCCCGTATAAGCAAAAACGGGGTGTTTGGCACTCGACCGTGGGCAGATTCCTGAGTGTTCAGGCCGTCCGGTGCCAAGCTGCGAAGGGATAAAAGTCCAATAGCGTCAATGGTTTATACGCTTCTTGGCACTCTTAGCCTTCATGGCGGCCGAATCGACCTACAAAGCGCGCAAGACTCATAATCCTTTGGTCGTTGGTTCAAGTCCAACACGGCCTACCAGCTCGCATTCGCAGAATGACGAGAGCGCCCACCGCCAGCGTGACCGGTCGGTGACGAGATTCCTGCTTTCGGTGGCGCCACTTCGGCAGTCGTGCGCCACGCTGAGGCAGCAGACCAGGGCATCAACTCCAAGGTCAATAGAGACACAGGCACCGATCGGTACTGTCGACGCCAGGGTTCGCGGCCGCCCGTCCTCGAATCGACCGGAACCAAGCGCGAAGCGCGCTGCATCAAGCGTGCTCCGCGGATGCGGTGCCCAGCCTGGCCGGGGTCGTCTGCCGAAGGAAGCGCCACACCAGCAGGATCGCCGCCAGGCCCAGCGCGACGATGAAGCCAGTCCACACCCCTGCCGGGCCCATGCCCACCGGGTGCGCCAGCACCCAGCCCAAGGGCAGGCCCAGAACCCAATAGGCCAGCAGTGACAGCCAGGCCGGGAAGCCCGTGTCTGAAAGCCCCCGCAGCGCGCCCGTCATGGTGGACTGCACGCCGTCCATCACCTGGCTGCAGGCGAACACGAAGAACAGCGCCGCCGCCACGGCGATGACCTCCGGCTCCTGCGTGATCCATCCTGCAATGGTGCGCCCGTGCAGGCCGAGCATGGCCGCCGCCCCCGCCAGCCACACCGTGGCCAGTGCCAGCGCGGCCCAGGCGATGGGCCGCAGCGCCGCGTCGTTGCGCGCGCCGCGCGCCTGTGCCACGCGGATGGCCACCGCCCCGGCCACCCCCAGCGGCACCATGTAGAGCAGGCCGCCGACCGACATCGCCACCTGGTTGCCGGCGAGCGCCACCGCGCCGAAGGTCCCGATCATCAGCGTGGCCACGGCCATCGCGCCGGTTTCGGCCACGTACATCAGCCCCAGCGGAGCCCCTTCGCGGGCCACCGAAGCGATCTCTGCGGTGCTCAGGGCTGCCCGCACGCGCAGCCGCCGCATCGACCGCGCCCGCAGCCAGAAGGCCCAGGCCGCCGCCAGCGCCAGCGTCTCGGCAGTCAGCGAAGCGATGCCTGCGCCCGTCAGCCCCAGCATCGGCAGCGGCCCCAGGCCCCAGATCAGCGCGTAGTTCAGCGGCACGTTGATGCCCACCGCCAGGAAGGCGAAGCCCGTGCCCAGCCAGGGCCGGTCGATCGCCTCGAAGGTGGCCTTGAAAACCAGCAGCAGCGAAAACGGCAGCATCAGCGCAGCGATCGACACCCAGTAGGGAAACATGATCGCCAGCACCTCGCGCGGCTGGCCCAGCCAGGGCAGCAGAGGCCAGACCGCCAGCATCGCCAGCACGCCCAGTGTGCCCACCATCGCCCCCAAGGCCAGACCATTGCGCAACAGTGCCGGAATCCGCCGCCCCTGCCTCGCGCCATGCGCCGCGCCCACCCGCACCGACATCGCCGACAACAGCCCGTAGATCGCCGCGAACAGGATGATCGCCACCGCGTTGGTGATGCCCACCGCAGCCAGCGGGAGGGGGCCCAGCGGCGCCAGCATCACCGAATCGGTGACGCCCAGCAGCGTGGAGGCGCCCAGGCCCGCCACGATGGGGATGGCCAGCGCCAGGATGGCGGGAACCTCGCGGCGAATGTGAGACAGCTTCGGCATCTTGCGCCCCGGGCGGGGTTTGACATACGCTCCGTATGTCATTCTAGGCGATTCATACGAGCCGTATGTCAAACATCCGAATCACCCGTGCCGAGGCGGCGCAAGCCACGACCGAGCGATTGATCGCTGTGGCGCACCTGGCTTTTGCCGAGCACGGCTTTGCCGAGGTCTCGCTGGATGCGCTGGCGGCCCAGGCAGGGGTCACGCGCGGCGCGCTGCACCATCATTTCGGCAACAAGGCGGGCTTGTTCGAGGCGGTCCTGCGGCGCATCGACGCAGAGATCGGCGCCGAGATGCAGGCCCTCTGGGCCCGCACACCCGATGCCTGGGAAGGCTTCCGGGCCTGCTTCCACGTCTACCTCGACGCGGTGCTGCGCCCCGACCGCAGCCGCATCCTCTTCCAGGACGCGCCGGCCGTGCTGGGCATGAAGGCGGTCGACATCCTGTTGGAGTCGGGCTTCGGCGAAATGCTGGCCGACCTGCAGGGCTTCATCGACAGCCGCCGGATCAGCGCCCCCGATGCCGAGGCGCTGGCGCACCTGCTGAACGGCGCGACCATCAACCTCGCGTTCTGGGCCGCCGAGGGGGAAGCCGGCGAGGGCCGGCGTGAACGCGCCCATGCGACGCTGGCAGCGCTTTTTGACGCACTCACGCGCGCGCACGCGGGCGGCCGGAGATCGAAGGCCGCCTGACCCTCAGGGCAGCAAGCGATGCGCCAGCGTCACCACTTCCACCACCGCCGGTTCACCCTGCTGGTAGAGCGCCAGCCATTGTGCGAAGCCTTCATCGCTCAAGGGCTGCGTCAGGGCTGGCAGGGCGGCGGGCAGGGCCTGAAGCGCAGCCTGCAGCGTGGCGGCGTCGGGCGGGTCGGCCGGGGCGAGGCTGTCCAGACCCTCCAGCATGCCCAGGTCGAGGTCGGCCAGGTTCAATGAAGGAAGGGCTGGCGCGCCTGGCGCTGCAACCGGTGCGGCCGGTGCCGCCGGTGCGGCCATGGCGTCTTCAGCCGCCCAGCGGGCGCTGTCTTGCTGCAGCGCTGCCTGCAGCAGGCGCGCGGCGTTCTGGCACAGCTGGCGCTGCAGCTCGGGGTCTGCGAGCGGCGGGCTCACAGCGGCATGGCCTGGGCCAGCGCCCAGGTGCCGGCCAGCACCAGCGGCATGGCGCGCAGACCACGCTGTGCGGTGGCCAGAGCCAGCTGGCCCAGTTGCTTCAGCCGGGCCAGCATCACGCCCAGGATGGCGCGCAGGATGCTGGCGGTGAAGTCAGCGCCCGCCTTGATCGTGATGCCTGCCCAGGCTGCGGCGTGGCGCAGCAGGGTGAAGACGCGGCCCACGAGCATGCCGGTGCGGTACAGCCCCGTCACCAGCAATTCGGCGATGAGGTCCGTGGCCGTCAGGCCCAGGATCAAGGACGTGCTCACGCCCTTCAGCGCATGCGAGAACAGCTTGAACAGCAGGCCCAGCGTGCGTGCCGAGGCGTATTGCACCCAGCCCGGGTTGTTGTCTTCGTGCAGCAACCAGCGCGCAAGCACCGCATTGTCGTGGTCCACCTGGGCCGACAGGGCATGGGCGTCCGACCACCACATGTCGGCCCCGCCCACCGAGGTGATGTACTGCATCATGTCGTGGTTGGCCGTGCTGAACAGCGAACCCGTGGGCGAAGGCACCGTCATGAAGTTCGGATGGCTGGGCGTGGGGTTCAGGTGGATGTAGGGAAAGGGACCCACCAGCGAGATGGGGTCGAGGTCGTGGGCCACGCGGAAGATGTTGTCCTGCCCCATGGCCTGCTGCATGGCGGCGTAGGCGCCCAAGGCGCCCACGCGCGGGCTGCCGAAGGTGTACAGCTTCACCGCCTTGCCGCGCTGCGCGTAATGCGCCGCCACCAGCGTGGCCACGGCGCCGCCCAGGCTGTGGCCCACGCAGTGCACCACGTCGGCATCCATCGCGAGCCGGTCGCCGTCGCGCCCCAGGTTGGCCTGCACGCTGTCGTAGGTGGTCTTGAAGCCGCGGTGCACGAGGCCATAGCCGCCGAAGCCCGTCATGCTGGCGCGGGCGTCGGTGAGCAGGTCGGGTGCACCCAGTTCGGGCCGCGTGCCGCGCGTGGCGATGATGGCGTGGCGGCGCGGGCCTTCGTTGTAGCGCAGCAGGTAGCCGAAGCCCGACTGCGTGCCAAAGCCCGTGGTGCCTTCGAACACCGGGCCGAGCTTGGCGCCGCCCAACGCGGTGCCCTTCAGCGTGGGGTTGTGCTTCGTGGGCTCGGCCCGGCCTGCGTCGCCGGCGCCCAGCACGCGGTTGTGCACCACGTGGCGGCTTTCGACATCGGCCGTGGGCTTGGCGTTGATCCAGTCCTTCAGCGTGAAGTAGGCGTTGGTGGCGATGTAGGACGCCTCCATCGGCGTCAGCGTGCCATTGACGGGCATGAGCAGTCACTCCCTGGTTGTGTTCGCACCGATGCTAGAGCGGCGCGCAGCCGCAGCCTAAAGCACACGCGCCAGGTTCAGTGACCAGCGGTAAGTGACTGGACGGCCTCGTTCTCGGGGGTCGATGGTTTCCAGGTGCAACACCGCGCCGTTCATCACCCAGCGCGTGATGTTGCCCTTGTCCACGGCCAGCTTCAGCAGGGCCAGACCCTGGGGGTGCCGGGGCGAGAACAGCACGAGGTGGTCGTAGCGGTTGATGTAGACCTCGGCCGCCAGCCGCACGGGGTCGGTGTGGAACAGCACCAGGGCGGCTTCGGGGCCGGCCGGCAGCACGTCGACGAAGCGCGGTGGCAAGCCCGCCAGCGGGTTGGCCTCGATGCGATCGGCCAGGCGCCTGAACACCTGGGCGCGCAGGTCATAGACATAGAGCCCGTGCCGTGCGGCCGGCCGGGTGTAGTACAGCGGCACGAGCAGCTGCTGTTGCGGCAGGCAGCGCACATCTTGCGCGCGGTAGCTGCTCCAACTGCCCTGCTCGGGGTCGAGGGGCGATGTGCGCTGGCGTTGCGTCTTCAGCGCGCTGGCATCGGCCAGTTCCCACACTTCCAGGCGCACCGCGCCTTCGCGGCGGTTGAGCAGCAGCAGCGGGGTCTGGCCGGGCAGGTTGTCGATGCGCCAGGCCTGCTGCGTCTGGCCCGGCAGCGCCTGCTCGGCCCGTTGCAGCGCCGGTGGCTGGCCTTCCACGGCCAGCAGACTGCAGCGGCCCCAAGCGGGCGCAGCGGCCGTCGGCAGCTCGGCGGGAAAGCGGGTTTCGGCAACCAGGCTTGCACCGGTCTCGGCAGCCACGGTAGTGACCAGGGCGCTGCCGCCCTTGTCTTTGAACAGGCCAAACATGCCAGCGCTCCTGTGGGGGTCTGCACCGCCGGCATCGCAAGCGGCCAGGCCTATGGCCAAGCCGAGCACCAGGTGCCAGGCAGCCCTGCAAGCGGGCCCTGGCCGCGCCGGGGTCGCGTGCCGCGCTTCCAGCGCGCGGGGCGCGGGTCGGGTGGGTTCGGGCAGCGGCTGGCCAGCAGGCAACACGGCGGCGGGTGGGTGGGGGTGCAGGGTGCCAGGAAGGCTAACACGCACCACACCCCACACCGCCGCCGCCGGGCCAGGCGCCGCTCAGCGCAGCGCGGCTGTCAAGGGCAGGTCAGCCTGGCCATGCCCTTGCCCGCACCGGCCACCGCCGGCAGCCGCTGCTTCACGCAGGCCGGCGGGTCCACCGTGTACGCATACGGTATGCCGATGGGGAAGTTGCTGGTGCTCACCCAGTCGGTGGCGTCACGCGACGGCGACGAACCGCTGGGCACCCAGGTGATGCCGTAGGTGGCGAAATCGGCCGGGCTGCGCACGTTGTTGTTGCGCAGTTCCCAGAAGCCGATGGACGAGCTGTCGCGCGAGGTCACCGGGTTCTGCGCGTTCTCGAACCAGTTGCCCTCGATCAGCGAGAAGCCGCCCATGCGGATGTTCGCGCCCGAGGTCCTCACGCCGCTGTACAGGTTGTTGTAGAGGTGCGTGTAGCCCCCGCGCTGCAGGGGCAGGCGGGAGGTCACGTCCTTGTAGTAGTTGTGGTGGTAGGTGATGTAGCGCGCGCTGCTGTCGCTGTCGCTCGAACCGATGAGCCCCACCTTCTGGTGGTTGTGGATGTGGTTGTACGAATAGGTGATGTGGTGGGCACCGGCCTTGTTGTCGATGAGGCCGTCGAACTCGAGGTCGCCCGCACCTGAACACTCCTGCAGGCTGCTGAACAGCGTGTTGTGGTGAACCCAGATGTAGCCCGGGAACGCACCGCCCTGGCCTTCGATGCCGATGGCGTCTATCGACCCCGGCAGCAGGCCGATGGTCATGTTGCGGATGATGATGTTCGTCGCCCCGCCCTTGATGGCCAGGCCGAAGTTCGCGCCCGAGCCGTCGGCACCTTCGATGGTGATGTTGCTCTTGTTCTTGATCTCCACGATGGCGCCCTTGGGCGCCCGCCACTGCGTGCAGGGGTCGGTGATGGCGGCGAAGTTGAAGGTGCCGGTGTAGCGCAGCGTGAGGCCGCCGTTGCCGGTGTAGGCATTGATGGCTGCCTGCATGGCGGCTGCCGTGCTGACGTTCACCACCGCGCTGCTGCCGCCGCCGGTGACGATGCCGGCAAAGCCGCCGCTGGCGCCGCCGGCCCCTGAGGGAGGTGGGGGCGGAGGCGGGGGCGGGG
>LJHT01000020.1 GCA_001295905.1 beta proteobacterium AAP51
GGCATCGGTGGTCTGCGGGGGCTGCGAGGGGGGCGCCGGGGGTGGGGGTGGCGGCGGTGGGGGCGGCGGCAGGCGCGTGAACGCGGCGCCGTCACCCCAGGGGCCGGTGTCGCCGCCTTCACGCACGCTGGCCAGGCGCCAGTGGTAGCTGCCGGGCGGCAGGGGCGCGCTGAACTCGGTGTCGGTGAGGTCGTCGCGGTCGATCAGCGGGGCCTGGAAATCGGGCGTGGCGGCCACCTGCAGCTTGTAGCGCACGGCCTGCGGGTGGCGCGCCCAGGCAAAGGCCACCGTCTCGGCGGGCAGCGCCTCGCCCGCACGCGGGCGCAGCTGGAAAGGCGGTTCGGGCCGCGCTTTCAGCGTGAAGACAAAAGCCGCGGCGCGGCCTTCGATGCCTTCGGGCGTGGTGGCACGGACACGCAGTTCGTAGCGGCCATCGGGCAGGTCATCGGGCCAGGTGGCGCGGGCGCTGTCGAACAGGCTGTCGAGCACCAGCACGCCGGGACGGGCGGCATCGAAAACCTGGGCGCGGTAGCGCACCGAAGTTGATGCGGCGGCCCACTCGAACTGCAGCGGCAGGCGCTGCACCAGCGAGGGCAGACCCTGCAGCTCGGGTGCAGCCGGCAAGGCCTGCGGCGGCGCCACACGCGCGGCCGTGGCCACGGTGCCGAAGCCGGCGCCCAGGGCCTGCGCGCCCACGGCCACGCGGCCTTCCAGCACTTCGGCCAGCACCCGGGGCCCTTCCACGCGGCTGCGGAATTCGGTGCCGCGCACCCCCAGGTTCACCACCGGCGTGCGCAGCTCGAAGCGCGGCGCGGGGCGGGCCGGCACGACGCGGGTTTCCAGCGCGCCGCTGTCCAGGTGCAGGCGGGTGTCGGCCGGGCCGCCCGGGGCCAGGCGGGCATGGCGCTCGAGGCGCAGCCGGCTGCCCGGCCCCAGCAGCGTGGTGGAGCCGTCGACGAAACGCAGCGAGGCCGAAGACTGCGCCCCGGTGGTGATGACGTCGCCCTCACGCAGCTCGGCGGCGGGCAGCAAGGCCGCGCGGGCGCTGCCCGGGCGTTCGACGAAGACCTCGCCATGCACATGCAGGGTTTCGGCCGCCACGGGCTCGCCGCGCAACAGCGCCACCGGAATGCTCAGCAGGCTGCCCGGCCGCAGGCGCAGCGGGTCGGCGATGCGGTTCAGGCGCTGCAGCTGCTGCCAGCGCGCACCGGGCCGCAGGTAGCGGGTTTGCAGGCCGATGAGGGTGTCGCCGGGCACGATGCGGTATTCCCAGACCTCGGCGGCCGCCGCCTCTGCCATTGCCTGGGTCGCCAGGGCCGGGCCGGCAAAGCCGATGGCAAGCGCGGCGGGCAACAGCCCTCCCAACGGGGGCCTCCTGAGCGGCGGGTGGGGCAAGGCACGCATGAACAATCCTCGCGGGCAGGGACTGGGCAGTCTGGCACAGGCCCCTGGCCCGGTTCAGCGTACGCCCAGCTTGAAAGCGATCATGGCGCGCAACTTGTTGGGCAATACGGGCTTGATGAGCAGGTGGTAGTCGTGCGTCACAGCCTCGTCTTCGTGCCCGCCCAGGCTGCTGCCCGTGATGACGATGGCCGGCAGGCGCTGGCCCGCGAAGCGCGCACGCAGGGCCACCAGGGCGTCGATGCCGGTGCGGCCCTGGGGCAGGCGGTAGTCCACCAGTTGCAGGTGGGGCGGCTCGGCGCTCGGGCCGGCCAGCCAGGCTTCCAGCGCCTCGACCGTGTCGAAGGCCGCCACGCGGGCGCCCCAGGCCTGCAGCAGCACCACCAGGCCTTCGCGCACGGCAGTTTCGTCTTCCACCACCAAGATGAAGCGGCCTTCCAGCGTCAGCCCGATGGGCATCTTCGGGCCCGCAGGCACGCTCTCGATGCTGCCGCGGGGCGCTTTGCCCAGCGGCACTTCCAGGCTGAAGGTGGTGCCATGGCCCAGTCGTGAACGCACGCTGATGGGCGCTTCCATCAGCGCTGCCAGGCGCTTGACGATGGCCAGCCCGAGGCCCAGCCCCTTGCGCTGGTGGGCTTCCAGCGGGCGGTTGCTCTGGGCCTGGAAGAACTCGTCCCAGATGCGCGGCAGGCTGGTTTCGCTGATGCCGATGCCGGTGTCCCACACCTGCACCAGCAGCACCGGGCCGTGTGGCCGCTGACGCAGGCGGGCGCTGACGAGCACGCCGCCGTCGTCGCTGTAGCGGATGGCGTTGCTCACCAGGTTGCGCAGCACGCGCTCCAGCAGCACGGGGTCGGCATGGGCCACCAGGCCTTCGCCGCGGAAGCTGAGCATCAGGCCCTTCTCGAAGGCCACCGGCTCGAAGTGCAGGCGCAGGCGCTGGAAAAGTTCGCGCAGGCGCACCGGCTGCGGGTTCACGTCGACACCGCCGGTGTCTATGCGCGTGATGTCGAGCAGCTCGCCGAACAGGCCTTCCAGCGCATCGACGCTTTCGTTGATGCTGTTCACGAGGCTGGCCACCTCGGGGTCGTGGCTGCGCTGGCGCAGCGCTTCGGCAAACAGGCCCATGGCGTGCAGGGGCTGGCGCAGGTCGTGGCTGGCGGCGGCGAAGAACTGCGTCTTGGCGCGGCTGGCGGCCTCGGCGGCGCGGCGCGCTTCTTCGGCCACGCGGCGGGCCTCTTCGGCGGCCAGCATCTCGGTGCGCAGCCGCGCGGCCAGGTCGTCGGTGCGCGTCTTCAGCGTGATGGCCTGGCCCAGGGCGCTGCCGTAGGTGCGCGCCATCAGCACCGTGATGCAGAACAGGATGGTGAGGATGAAGGCCAGCTGCAGGTGCCAGGGCTCGCTGCTGTCGCTGGCGATGCGCACGATGGTGGGCGTGAGCACCAGGCTGATGAAGGCCAGGAAGACGCGGCTCTGCGTGGCCAGCAGCTGCACCGAACCCAGGCAGTAGCTGTAGACGATGAGGATGAGCGAGACCACGTGGTAATGCGTGCCCAGCCCCCAGAACAGCCACACCGCCGTGCCCCACAGCGCGCCCTGGCTGAGCACCAGCGCCATCCAGCTGCGGCGCCAGACACGCAGCGTGCCGCCGTCGGCGTCTTTCTGGCGCAGGAAACGCACGTAGTGCGCCAGCCGCAGCAGCCACAGCGTGGTTCCCACCAGCAGCCAGCCGAAGAGCTTGGCTGCCGGCGCCAGCTTCCAGAAGATGGAGGCCATCAGCAGCATGCCGATGAGGTTGCCGGCCAGCGTGGCCGGCGTCTGCACGTACAGCGCGCGGATGTGGTCGATGCGCGCCGGCACCGCGGCCGCGAGGTTCATCGGGGCGGCAGGCGCCAGGCGAAGGAGCCGCCCTGCCCTTGTGTCATCTGGCTCACCGCCAGCACGGCCTGGGTGCGCGAGCTGACGCCCAGCGCACGCAGCACGGCGGCGACGTGGTCCTTCACGGTTTCCACCGACAGGTTCAGCTGCCGTGCAATCAGCTTGTTCGGCAGGCCCTGCAGCAGCAGCGAGAGCACCTCGGTCTGGCGCGGCGTCAGGCCCACGTCGGCCAAGGTGGGCACTTTCTGGTGCGGCTCGGGCTGGGCGGCCGGGCCCAGCGGGGCGCCGCTGGCAGCACCTTCGAGGGGCGGCTCGGCCCCCATGAAGCCGCTGTCGGTGCCGGTGCGCATCACACCGGGCACGGTGTCACCCATGTGCACCGCGCGGCTGAAGTCCAAGCCCAGCATCGAGGGCGGCACGTACATGGCCCCCGTCATCACCATGCGCAGCGCCTCGTGCAGTTCGCCGTGCGAGCTGCGCTTGGGCACGAAGCCCATGGCCCCGCTGTCGATGGCGCGGATGACGTCGCTGGCGCGGTCGGAGGCCGAGACCACCACCACCGGCACCGCAGGGTAGGCGGCACGGAACTCCACCAGCACGTCGAAGCCGTCGGCGTCGCCCAGCGACAGGTCGAGCAGCACGAGGTCGAAGTCGCTGTCCTTCAGCAGGGCGGCGCGCGCGGCGGCGGCGCTGTCGACGCCCACCACGGTGGTGCCGCTGCCCACGCGCTGGATGACCTGCTGCAGCGCCGAGAGGACGAGGGGATGGTCATCGACCAACAACACTTTCATGGCAGCTCCAGACCCGCGATGCAAAGATTGTGACCCTGCGCCCGCAAGGCCCCGGGACCCCCCGATGGGGGAAGCGCCCCGGCGGGGCGCAGCCAGAAGCCTAGGTGTAGCGGCGGCTCACGGTCTCGGCCACGCAGGCGGGCTTGGCCGAGCCTTCCAGTTCGATGGTGACCTGCACGGTGAGCTGCGCGCCGCCCGGCAGCGGCTCGTAGCCCAGCAGCTTGAATTGGCCGCGCACGCGGCCGCCGGCCGGCACCGGCGCCGTGAATCGCACGCGGTTCAGGCCGTAGTTGACGCCCATCTTCACATCGGCGATGGCAAAGCCGCTGTCGAAGAGCATGGGCACCAGGCTCAGCGTGAGGAAGCCGTGGGCCACGGTGGTGCCGAAGGGGCCGGCGGCGGCGCGCGTGGGGTCGGTGTGGATCCACTGGTGGTCGCCAGTGGCCTGCGCGAACTGGTCGATGCGGGCCTGGTCGACCGTGAACCAGGCGCTGGTGCCGATGTCCTGGCCCACCAGCGGCTGCAGGCTGGCGAGGGTGCTGTAGTGCTTCATGTGGAAATTGGGGTGGCGAAGGGCCGGCACAGCGGCGGCGAGGGCCGGGCTCTCAGGCCACCCACGCGGACAGCGGGCGCCATTGTTCGAGATCGCGCTCCACGCGGCTGGGCGCCACGTCCCAGAGCGTGAGGCCGCGCGCGGCCAGCTGCACGTAGTTCTGCGTGTCGCGCAGCCAGGCCACCACCGGCAGCGGCAGCGTGCCCAGGTAGGTGTGCAGCTGTTCGTTGGCACGCGTGTGTTCGCGCACGCGCATGCCTACCAGGCCCATCTTCACCTCGTGCCCGCGCTTGTGCGCGCGCAGTTCCTGCACGAAGGCGTGCGTGGCCTGGATGTCGAAGAGGCTGGGCTGCAGCGGGATGATCAGCCGGTCGGCCAGCTTCATCACCGCGTCCAGCCGCTTGCCGTGCAGGCCGGCGGGTGTGTCCAGCACGACGTGGGTGCAGCCCTTGGGCGGGCGCACGATGTCGTTGGCGGCCACGTCCCAGCCTTCGATGGCGGGCAGCGCCGGTGCCGCGCGCTGGCGCTGCGCCAGCCACTGGCGGCTGGACTGCTGGCGGTCGACATCGCCCAGCATCACGCGGTGGCCGGCGGCCGCCAGACAGCCGGCGATGTTCGTGGCCAGCGTGCTCTTGCCAACGCCACCCTTGGGGTTGGCAACCACGATGACGGGCATGGACAGTCTCCTCGCACTGCAAGCCGCGCCGCTGGGCGGCGCGTGCTGGATGGGCCGGGTGGGCCGACGGGTTTGCGGGTATGGTAGCTGCGCCCGCCATGGCCGAGCCCTGTTGCTGGGCCCTATTGCCGGGCCCTATTGCTGGGCGCTATTGCCGAGCCCCTGTGCCTGAACCACGCCATGCCCGACATCCTCGTCATCGCCGCCCACCCGCAACTGGCGCAATCGCGCGTCACGCGCCGGCTCATCGCTGCGGCCGCGAAGGCCGCACCCGGCACCCCGGGGCGCGTGGTGGTGCACGAGCTGTACGCGCGCTACCCCGACTACTTCATCGACGTGCCCGCCGAACAGGCCGCGCTGCAGGCGGCGCAACTGGTGGTGTGGCTGCACCCGGTGCACTGGTACGGCATGCCGCCGCTGATGAAGCTGTGGCTGGACGAGGTGTTCACCTTCGGCTGGGCCTACGGCCCGGGCGGCCAGGCGCTGCGCGGCAAGGACCTGTGGCTGGTGGCCAGCACCGGCGGCACGGCCGACAGCTACCGGCCCGACGGCCACAACCGCTACTTCTTCGACGCCTTCCTGCACCCCTACGAGCAGACCGCCGCGCTGTGCGGCCTGCGCTGGCTGCCGCCGCTGGTGCTGCACGGCGCGCACCGCAGCGAAGAGGCCACGCTGCAGGCGCACACTGCAGTGTTCACGCAGCGCCTGCAAAGCCACCCGGACTGGCCCGAAATCGCGGCCATGGCCCCGGCGCCACCCTGTGAGGTGCCCGCCGATGAACGCCCGGTGGGTGCCGCTGCCGATGCGGCAGCCCCCTGACGGACACAGCCCCGCAGGCAACCACACACCCAGGCCATCGCAACCATGGAATCCGGGCTCGGCTGGCTGCAATCCAGCGTCATCTTCCTCGGCGCTGCCGTGCTCGCCGTGCCGCTGGCACGGCTGCTGGGGCTGGGCAACATCATCGGCTACCTGGCCGCCGGCATCGCCATCGGCCCCTGGGGGCTGAAGCTGGTCACCGACCCGGCCGCCATCCTGCAGTTCGCCGAGTTCGGCGTGGTGCTGATGCTCTTCCTGGTGGGCCTGGAACTGGAACCGCGCCGGCTGTGGGCGCTGCGCCGGCCCATCTTCGGCTGGGGCAGCGTGCAGCTCTTCGGCAGCACCGCGCTGCTGGCAGGCGTGGGGCTGGCCGCGGGCCTGCCGCCCGTGGTGGCGCTGGTGGCGGGGCTGGCGCTGTCGCAGTCGTCCACCGCCATCGCGCTGGGCACGCTGGCCGAACGCAACCTCATGCCCACCACCGGCGGGCGCAGCATCCTCAGCGTGTCGCTGTTCCAGGACATCGGCGGCATTGCCATCCTCACGCTGCTGCCACTGGTGGCGCTGCAGCCCGGTGCAGGCGGCGGCGCGGGCTGGGTGGGCGCGCTGCAGGCGGTGGCCGTGGTGCTGGCCATCGTCTTCGGCGGGCGGCTGCTGCTGCGCCCGGCCCTGCGCTGGATCGCACGCAGCGAAACGCCCGAGATCTTCACCGCCGCCAGCCTGCTGCTGGTGGTGGCCACGGCGGCGCTGATGCAGTGGGTGGGCCTGTCGATGGCGCTGGGCGCCTTCCTGGCCGGCGTGCTGCTGGCCGAGAGCGAGTACCGCCGCCAGCTGGAAACCGATCTCGAGCCCTTCAAGGGCCTGCTGCTCGGGCTGTTCTTCATCGCCGTGGGCATGAGCATCGACTTCGCCGTGGTGCTGGCCCACCCGGGCTGGATGGCGCTGGTGGTGGCCGGCTTCGTGACGCTGAAGGCGCTGCTGCTGCTGGCCATGGCGCGCTTCATGCCCATACCGCTGGCCGAGCGACCGGTGTTCGTGGTGTTGCTGGCCCAGGGCGGCGAGTTCGGCTTCGTCGTGCTGCAGGCGGCCGGCAGCGCCGGGCTGGTGGCGGCCGCGCCTTCTTCGTTTCTGCTGGCGGCCATCGCCATCTCGATGCTGCTCACGCCGCTGGTGATGGTGGTGGTGGACCGGCTGATCCTGCCCCGCCTGCAGCGGACCGGCACGGGCCCCGCCATGCCCGAGATCGACGAAGCCCAGACGGCGCCCATCCTCATCCTGGGTTTCGGGCGCTATGGCCAGGTGGTGGGCCGCCTGCTCAACGCCAACGGCCTGTCGGCCACCGTGCTGGACCACGACGCCGAGCAGGTGGCCACCGTGCGCCGCTTCGGCTGGCCGGCCTTCTACGGCGACGCCACGCGGCTGGACCTGCTGCGCACCGCTGGCGCCGGCAGCGCGCGCGCCATCGTCGTGGCCATCGACGACGTCGAGCAAAGCCTGCAGGTGGTGGACCTGCTGCGCGAGCACTTCCCCCAGGCCACGCTGGTGGCGCGCGCGCGCAACGCCTCGCACTGGTACGGCCTGCAGGAGCGCGGCGTGGCCCACATCGAGCGCGAAACCTTCGACAGCGCGCTGCTCAGCGGCCGCACCGTGCTGGAACTGATGGGCTGGCAGCCGCACGCCGCGCGCCAGCAGGCCCTGCGCTTCAAGCGCCACACGCTGGAGCTGATGCACGAGATGGCGCCGCACCGGGGCGACGAGAAACAGCTCATCGCCCTGGCCAAGCAGGGGCGGCAGCAGCTGGAAGAACTCTGGTCGCGGGAACGCGCCGAACGCGAACGCCTGCGCGACCAGCGCGGCGATGGCTTCGTGCCGCAGGCGGGCGACGACGACTGAAGACGCCGGGGCCTGCGTTCAGGCCAGCCCGTCCCACAGCAGCTTCACGCCCGTGCAGAACATGCCGGCATAGGCCAGCCGGTAGAACAGCACCGCGCTGACGCGCCGCGTCAGCCACACGCCGGCCCACACCCCCAGCGGCGCCAGCGGCATCAGCACCAGCGCGGTGGCCATGTTGCGCAGGTCGATCAGCCCCAGCCAGGCGTAGGGCACGATCTTCGAGAGGTTCACCGCGGCGAAGAACACCGCCGAGGTGGCCACCAGCTCACGCGGCGGCATCTTCAGCGGCAGCAGGTAGGCGCTGATGGGCGGCCCGCCGGCATGCGCCACGAAGCTGGTGAAGCCCGAGGTCACGGCGCAGGCCGAACCCACCCAGTGCGCGGCCTGCGGGCCGCCCGGCCGCGGCGGGAACAAGAGGCGCTGCGCCAGGAAGGCCAGTGTCAAGCCGCCCACCAGCCCCGCCACGGCCTTTGCCGACAGCACGCCGAACAAGAGCGTGCCCACCACGGTGCCCAGCAGGGCCCAGGGCACGAGGCGACGCACCAGCGCGCGGTTGCGCTCGCCCCACAGCTGCTGCAGGCCGGTGGCGTCCATCACCAGCAGCAGCGGCAGCATGATGGCCGCGGCCTGCGGCACCGGCATCGTCAGCGCCATCATCGGCGTGGCCAGCGAGCCGAAGCCGCTGGCGAAGCCGCTCTTGGACAGCCCGATGATGAAGACCGCAGGCACGGCGACGGCGTAGAACCAGGGGTCCTGGATCACCGGCAGGTTCGAGATCAAGGCAAGCGCCGAACCTGGGCAGGCCGGAGAGTGAAGCAGGCCACAATTCTCGGATGTTCCAGCCCGCCCAAGCCGACGTCCGCCGCTTCTTCTGTGCCGCCTACGCCAAACAGCGCGAGGGCCGCCCGCTCGACCCCATGGAAGACATCGCCGCGCGCTGGATCACCGAGCACCCCGAGTACCACGCCGACCTGGCCGACGAGGCCGCCGCGCTGGCGGCCGTCTACACGGTGGAAGAAGGCCGCACCAACCCCTTCCTGCACTTGAGCATGCACCTCAGCATCCACGAGCAGACGGCCATCGACCAGCCCACCGGCATCCGCCAGGCGGTGCAGCTGCTGGCAGCCAAGCGCAACTCGCTGCACGAAGCCCACCACGAGGTGATGGAATGCCTGGGCGAGATGCTGTGGGCCAGCCAGCGCAGCGGCCTGCCGCCCGACGGGCCCGCCTACATCGAGGCCGTGCGCCGCCGCGCTACACGCTGAACCAGCTGCGGCCCGCTCAAGGCGTCACTTCACCGTGACCCAGGCCCATTCCAGCCAGTTGTCGGCGCGGTGCACCACCTCGACGTTGCTGCGCGCAGCCCAGGGAATCACCTGGCGGTGCAGCGGGATGACGTGCACCTGGTCGCGGTACTCGCGCAGCGCGGCCTTCACCAGGGCCTCGCGCTTCTTCGGGTCGGGCTCGACACTGGAAGCCGCTGCCAGCTGCTCGAACTTGTCGTTTTTCACACGGCCCCAGTTGTAGTAGCCCTGGCCTTGCGGGCCGGGCACGCGCATCACGGGGGTGATGGTGGTCTCGGCGTCGGTGACCGAGCCGCCCCAGCCCAGGATGTAGAGGCTGGTGTCGCCGCGCTCCATCTTCGGGAACCACAGCGCGCGCGGCTGGGCGTTCACGCGCAGCTTGATCTTGATCTGCGCCCACATCGTGGCCAGCGCGATGCAGATCTCCTCGTCGTTGACGTAGCGGTTGTTGGGGCAGTCGATCGTCACCTCGAAGCCGTCGGCATAACCCGCCTCGGCCATCAGCGCGCGGGCGCGCGCCAGGTCGAAGGGCAGGCGCTTCTCGAACTCGGGGTCGTTGTAATGCCCCAGCGGGCTGGGCAGCGGGCTGCCGGTGGGCATGGCCAGGCCGTTCATCAGCTTGGTGCGCAGGGTCTCGATGTCGATGGCGTGGTACAGCGCCTGGCGCACCCGGATGTCCTTGAACGGGTTCTTGCCCTTCACGCTGCTGTAGAGCAGTTCATTGCGCGACTGGTCCATGCCGACGAAGAGCGCGCGGTTCTCCACGCCCTCGACCACCTTCACGCCGCTGGTGCGGCGCAGGCGCGGCACGTCGCGCGGGGCGGGGTCGAGCACGAAGTCGATCTCGCCCGACACCAGCGCCGCCAGCCGCGTGGCGTCGTTGGCAATGCTGTTGTAGACCACCTCCTGCACATTGCCCGTGCGCAAGCCCAGCGCCTGGCCCCACCAGCCGTCGAAGCGCTTGTAGGTGGTGCGTGAACCCGGCTGGCGCCGCACCAGCTGGAAGGGCCCGGTGCCGTTGGCGTGGAAGGAGGCGTGGCTTTCTTCCTGGTTCTTGAAGTCCAGCGGCTTGCTGACGCGGTGCTTCTCGCACCAGGCCTTGTTCATGATGAACACCGTGCCCAGCTGCTGCAGGAACACCGGGTTCACGCGGGGCGTGCGGAACTCGACCGTGTGCGGGTCGATGGCCACGGGCGTGCCCAGGGCGTTGGCATACACCGCCACGTTGGAGGTGGGGCCCTGGGCGCGCTGCACCGAGAACACCACGTCGGCCGCGGTGAAGGGCGCGCCGTCGTGGAACTTCACCCCCTGGCGCAGCGTGAAGCGCCAGGTGGTGGGGCTGGTCTGCTGCCAGGCGGTGGCCAGGCCGGGCACGATCTGCAGCGTGCGGTCGCGCAGCACCAGGGTTTCGTAGACCTGGCCGTTCATGCTGTTGGTCAGGTTCTCGTTCTGCGAGTGCGGGTCCATCGTCAGGGCATCGCCCTGGCTGGCCCAGCGCAGGGTCTGCGCCGACAAGGGGGCGGCGGCCAGCCATAGCGGCAACAACACGGCCAGCGTGCACAGGGTCTTCATGCAGGTCCTCGGTAGCAGCGGCGCCAGGCGCGCCATGCAGCCAAGTGTAGAGAAGCCCCGCGCTGCGCCGTGCCCGCCTCAGACCGCAAGCCGCTGCAGGACTTCGGGCTCGACCCAGAGTTCGTCCAGCCCCGGGAAGGACTTGGCGTCCTGGCCGTGGCGCGCGACGATGCGCTCGTGGCAGCCCGGGCGCGAAAGGTCGATGCGCTCGGGCGTGATGCGCATCTCCGACTTCGTGGAATAGAAGGCCTTCACCACCGGCGCCACCAGCTTGCCGGGGTTCTGTTCCACCACCACCGCCAGGCGGCCCGACTGCAGCTTCACCACCGAGCCGGTGGGGTAGATGCCCAGGCTTTGCACGAAGGCCGCCAGCAGGTTTTCATCGAACTGGCCTTTCCACGACACCATCTTCGCGATCGACTCGGCGGGGTCCCAGCCGGCCTTGTAGGGCCGGTTGGAGGTGATGGCGTCGTAGACGTCGCAGATGGCGCCCATGCGGGCCAGGCGCGAGAGCTGGTCGCCGGCCAGGCGCATGGGGTAGCCCTTGCCGTCGGGCCTCTCGTGGTGGTGCAACACCACGTCCAGCATCTCGGGTGTGGCGCCCTTGCCTTCCGTCAGCAGCTGGTGCCCGCGCATCGGGTGGCTGCGGATGACATTGAATTCATCGTCGGTGAGCTTGCCGGGCTTGTTCAGCACGTCCAGGGGCATCACGGCCTTGCCGATGTCGTGCATCAGGCCGGCCAGGCCGGCCATGCGGCATTCGTCGTCCTTCATGCCGATCTGGCGGCCCAGCGCCACCATCAGCGCGCAGACGGCCACCGAATGCATGTAGCTGTAGTCGTCGGCGGTCTTCAGGCGCGCCAGGCTCACCAGCGCGCCCGGGTTGCGCAGCACTGAGCTGGAGATGTCGTCGACCAGGGGCAGGCAGCCCTCGGCGTCCACGGCGCGGCCCATGCGGGCTTCGTTGAACATCTGCGTTACGGCTTCGCGGCTACGGTCGCAAATGGCCGCAGCCTGACGCAGCTCTTCCCGCATCGGCTGCGGCTCGCGGGGGTGGGCGGGAGGCGCCACCGTAACGGCCGGCAGGTGCACGGCCGGCAACGAGGGCGACGGCACCGGGGCGGGCTCGGGGGTCTCGGGCTGGGCGACATCCAGGCCGAGGGCGTTGTCGATCCAGCACTCCTTCAAGCCGCAGGCTCGCAGCTGGGCCAGGTCCTCGGTCGACTCGATGACGAAGCGCGTGCGCCAGAAGGGGTGCTTCAGCCAGGGACCTTCCAGCTTGTGCAGGTGCATGCCCAGGCGCAGCTGGTCGATGGCGATCTTTTTCAGCATGGCGCTAGACAGGCGGCGAAGGCTCGGAAGGGGCGGCGACGCGCGACCCAGGCCGTGTTATCGGCGCCGCCGGGGCCTGCTTGAGCTCGCATCGGGGGGGCTGCGGCCGTCCCGGGCCCGCCAACCGTGGGTGCGCCGCTAACGCGCGCCAGCGGCTGGCCCGCTGGCCTGTGTTGGTGCGCCGGTCTGGGCCGCCATGTAGCGCGGCGGTGCATCCAGGGCGTCGGAGGCCTCGCTGTCGGTGTCGATGACAGCGGTGCTTGACCAGCGGTCGCCCAGGGTGCGGCCTTCACGCGTCCAGACCAGCGGCACGATGGCCAGCAGCGGCAGGGCCAGGAGGTAGGCCAGCGCCCCCTGCGAACCCAGGCTGCTGTCCACAAAGACCACCAGAATGAAGCCGAGGTGGGTGGTGGCCAGTGCCGCGTTGCGGCGTGCCGACTGCGCCAGCGTGATGCGCGCCTCTGCGGGCGGCATGCCGCCAGCCAGCGCAGGCACCACGCGCAGGTTGCACAGCAGCTTACCCAGCGACTGGTGGTAGCGCAGGTGCAGGGCGTCGCCCACCAGCAGGCACGACGCGGCCGCGGCCGTACCCAGCAACAGCGGGACGAGTTCGCCGGGGTCCCCGGCGGACTGGCCGATCATCAGCAGGTCCCAGGTGGCCGACCAGACCACACCAAACACCACCGTGGCCAGGCTCAGGTCGACCAGCGCCGCGACGGCGCGGCGCGGCAAGGCCGGGCGCGCCGCGAAGCGACGGCCGCGCCGCCGCTGCCACCACCGCCACAACCGCCAGGCCGGCCAGCTGAGCAGCAGCAGCAGGTACAGGCCGTAGTTCTCCAGGATTTCGATCACTGTATCGGCCACCGCGGCTTCTTGCCGCGCGGCGGCGATCACCATCTCGGCGTAGCCGGTGTAGTGCGTGGTGAAGCTTTCTTGGGTCAGCGGGCGCCGGCTGCTCACGCCAGCCGGCACCGTACCGGCACGACGCTGGCGATCAGCCTCCAGCTGGGTTCCATGCTCGATCCAGTGCTCGGTCAGCAGCAGGAAGGCGCTGTCGCGGGCCAGTTTCTGGCGGTCGCGGCGGTGCTCGGCAATCCGCGCGTAGTGGTGCAACAGCAGGTGCTCGCCGGCATTCAGCGAACGGCCGCCGCTCTGCAGCTTGCCCGCCAGCGCCTTGTGCACCGGGTGCTGGAAGACGGGCTGCGTCTCGCCCGCCCGCGTGGGCAGCGGGTTCTGGGGGCCGGCTTTGTCGCGGGCCCGGTTCAGCGCCACCAGGGCGGCACGCTCGGCGGGCATGCGCGGCGGCTGGTAGCGCACCAAGCCCGCGTGCAGCGCCCACAAAGCCTCTGCCACGCGGGGGGCGGGCTCGAAGGGCTCTTCGGTGGCCGCCTCCGCGTCGACGGCATCGATCCCTGCCCCGTCTTCGGCGCTGCGCTCAGCCGCGCTGGCCACCGCAGCGGCCGCGCCCGTGGCTTCGACGGGCTGGCCGGCTGGCGGGGGCGGCACGGGCTGCGAGGCCGCAGCGTCCACCGCCGCCAGCGCGGCCAGGCTGGCTGCGAGTTCAGCGCTGTTGGCGGCTGCGGCTTCCGGCAAGTCCATCTGCTCACGGGCCGACAGTTCGCCCATCTTCTCCTTGGCGCGGTGCAGGCGGCCGGCGGCCAGCAGCCGCAGCACCTCAGCGGCCACTGCCAGGTCGGCCTCGGCCACGCTTTGTGCATCGGTTACGCACCAGCGCTTCAGGTGCCCGCCCAGGGCGGTGCTTTCGGCGGCCGTCGTGGCAGTGCCCGCGGGCGCCGAAGCCGACGGCCCGGCCGCCAGCACGCGCTCCACGCGTTCGCACAGGCCGGTGGCCAGGGGGTTTTCTGGGGAGGGCGCCGTGGCACCTTCGGTCACTGCAGCCAGCACGGCCAGTTCGGCACGCAGGCTGAGATTGTCTTGCTGGGCCAGGGCCCGGCGGTCCAGGGCTGCGATGCTGGCGTCCACGCCCACGCCCAGCAGCACCAGCAGCGCGCTCAGCACCAGGGCCGTGCGGGTGCGGCGGCGGGTGCCTTGCCGCAGCGCCACTTCCCGGCTGGCGGCCAAGCTGTCGTCCAGGAAGTCCATCGCCTGGGCGAAATCGCCCGTGTAGCGCTTCGCCCACGCTGCTGTGGGGCGCAGGCGCTCGCGCCAGGCCAGCGCGAGGCCCAGCTCGGGCTCGCCCCAGAGCCCGGCCTGGCCCCGGGCCCGCAATGCGGCCGTGCTGGCCACGCGCTCGTAGATTCGCGCCGAATCGGCCTCGTCATGAAGCCATCCGCGCAGGGTCTGCCAGTTGCGGATCAGGCTTTCGTGGGAGATGTCGATCACGCTGGCCGCGGTCAGGGCTTCATGGGCCGGCGGCATCAGGAAACACTGGCGTGGCGCGCGGAAGGCGTCGATCACCGCCACCATTTCTTCCAGCGGCGCCCCGGTGATCTGCAGCGCTTCCTGCAGCGGCAGGAAGCGGCGCACCTCGCGGCCACCGCCGCTGCTGCTGACCAGCCCCTGGAACAGCTGCGCCGCGAGCCGGCGCCGACGCTGGCCGGTCTCGCCTTCACCCAGGCTGGCGAGCACTTCGTCGGCGTGCAGCGACAGCGCCTGCGCCAGCCCGCCGATGCGCTCGTAGTCGGGCAGGTCGATGACGGCAGGGCCTGGGGCAGGCTGCGGCTGCTGTACCCACAGGTCCCAGGTGCGCATCAGCGCGTGCTGCAGAATGGGAAGTTGGTCCGGGTTGCCCCCCAGGTCGTTGAGCAACTGGTTCACCAGCGTCGGGGCCAGGCTGACCCCGTGCACCGCAGCCGGCCCGGTGATGGCCTGCTTTTGCTGCTCCCGCGTGAGGCGGGGAATGAGGTACTGGCCGTCGCTGATGGCCTCGGGCAGGCCGCGGAAGGCGGCGCATTCGCCCAGGAAGTCGGAGCGCATCGTCAGCACGACGTAGATCGGCAGTTCCTGCTGCTGCGCGGCTTCCAGCAGCAGGTTGACGAAGGCCGTGGCGTCGTTGCCTTGCGGGCCGCTCGGGCCGGCTGCCAGGCTGCGGAACAGCTCTTCGAATTGGTCCACCAGCACCAGCACCCGCTCGCCCGGCGGCAGCTGGGCCTCGCGCACCGCCTGCACCAGGCCCAGCGGGCTGCGCCGCAGGGTGGCGTCGGTGTAGCTTTCTTCGGGGAGCAAGCCGTCTGCGTGCAGGGCCCCTGGCGCGTCCAACGCCTGGGCCAGGTTGTGTAACGCCTGCGTGCCGGGGCGCAGGTCCACCACGCTCCACTGGCTGCCGCCGGGCATCATGCCGCCATACAGGCTTGGCAGCAGGCCCGCACGCACCAGCGACGATTTCCCGCTGCCCGAGGTGCCCACGATGGCCAGGAAGCGCGACTGCTGCAGGCGCCGCAGCAGTTCGGTGGTCTGGCTTTCGCGGCCGAAGAAGAGGTGCGCTTCGTCGGCCTGGAAGGGGCGCAGACCCGGGTAGGGGTTGGCCAGCGGAAGCTGCGCCGCCATCACACGGCCCCGGCGCCGGCAGCGCCCTCGGGTTGCAGCAGCGCCTGCACGGCCTGCAGCGCCGGCTGCTGCCGAGCATCCACGGTGTGGAAGGTCTGCTTGCGCTGGTACAGGCTCTTGTAGCGGTTGTCGGGCGGGGCCAGGTAGATGACCCTCGTTCCCAGCGGCCGGCCGGGCTCACGCCAGCCGTCGGCCTTCTGCACTTCACTGAGCATCGTCTTGACCCAGGTCTCCTTCACGGCACCCACGAAGACGACGGCGGCGCTGCAGTCCACCAGGTTCTGGCGGTGGTCGGCCTGCAGTTCCTCGGGCGTGGCGTCGGGGTCGAACAGGCGCTCGACCACATCGAAGCCCAGGTCCAGCAGATGATGGCGCAAGGGGTCGGCGGCCTCGAAGTCGACTTCGTCGGCAATGAGGTAGACCTTGGGCGGCGCCCCCGCCTCCCTCGGTGCCAAGCGGGGTTTGGCGCGGGCGCGCACTTGCTGGGCCAGCGTGTCCTGCACCTGCCCGAGCAGGTCTTGCAGCGGCAGGCTCAACAGTTCGGCGCCTTGCTGCGCCAGCGGGTCGCGCTGCAGCCGCGTGACGAACGCCTGCTGCAGCACGTCATCGGGGGCCACCTGCAGGCCTGGCGGCATCCAGATCAGCCGCTTCAGCCCGCCCTGGGCGCTGCGCTCGGCGGCGAGTTCGTTCTGCAGGCTGACAGTGTCTTGCACCTCGCCGCCCAACACCATCGAACGCCGCCCGGCAATGAGGTGCACCGAAACATCGCAGCCAGCCAAGGCCTCGCGCACCGCCTTCTTGTAGTCGTCGGCGCGCCGCAACGGCAGTTCGCCGGCCGGCAACACAGTGACGCCCAGGGCTTCAAGGCTGCGGCGCAGTTGCTGGCGCTCGTCGTCCCATTCGCACTCGGCCAGGTAGACGGTGCCGGCGGCCGCGGTGGCCGACGCGGCCGCCGGCGACTCGGCAGGCGGCGGCCGCGTGGCCAAGGCCGCCGCAGCGGGTTGTGCCGGGCCCGGCTGCAGCTCGTTCAGAGCCTTCACCGTGTCCATGATGCTGCGAGCGAGGTCGTCGATGACCTTCTTCGCCAGCGCGATCGTGTCGTCACCTTTGGTCAGCGTGAAAGGCACCGGCCGCTGGCGGTCGGGGTCCTTCACGTAGAAGGGAAAGCCGATCTGGCCGCGCAACACCTCGGGGTGCTCGTCCTGAGGCACCTCGTCCTTCAGCACCTTGAGGATGCGGCCCTTGTTCGCGCCGACGACCATGCCGCCTCGAGCCCGGGCCGCGGCAGAGAAGGTGTCGATCTCGCGGCGACACCACTCCGAGCGCACATAGCTCGGCGAAAGCACGGAAATCACCAGCGCCACTTTCTGCAGCTCTTCGGCCAGCACACCCGCGAATTCGTCGTTGCCTTGCAGGCTGATGTCACGCCAGATGACAGGCTGCTCGTGGGCGGCGCGGGCACCCAGCAGTTGGGTCAGTCGCACACGCAGATTCTTGTGGAAGAGCTCGACCCAGCCGTCGCCCATCGGGTCTTCGTTGTCGGCGTGGCAATAGCTGATGAAGATGTCGCGTTCGAACGACTTGGTCAGGGGCATGGGGGCACCACCAGTGCAAGGGCACCGGAGCGGCGCCTTGGTCCGCGATTCTGAGCCCAGCCAGCAGCTGGCTCGTACCCCAAGCAATGCACCCAGCAGCGCCGTCGCCCAGCAAAAAGGGCAAGCACCTTGCGATGCTTGCCCTGAATCTGCCCGCCTCCCGCGCCCTGAACCCGAGGGCCAGGGAGGGGGACGAGGCTGGAAGTGTGGCGGAGTGGACGGGACTCGAACCCGCGACCCCCGGCGTGACAGGCCGGTATTCTAACCAACTGAACTACCACTCCACGCGGTAAGCAGGTAGCGGCCTCTCGGCCCAAGCCCTGCCAGGCTTGTTTTCCTTGCCAACCTGAGTTGGCGTCCCCTAGGGGATTCGAACCCCTGTTACAACCGTGAAAGGGTCGTGTCCTAGGCCTCTAGACGAAGGGGACGTGAACCTTGGGTGTTGCCACCGCTTCTGTGCTTTTTCTGTACTTCATCTTCCCTTGAACAACGCTTGTTTGGTGGAGGTAAGCGGGATCGAACCGCTGACCTCTTGCATGCCATGCAAGCGCTCTCCCAGCTGAGCTATACCCCCGTCAACCTGAACTTGGTTTTGCGTAGTTGCCTACCCAGACCCAGCCCTCGGTTCAAACGTTTAGCGCCGTTCAAGCGAGTCTGAGATTCTAGAACACTTTTCAGGGGTTCTGCAATCTCTGCTGCACCAGGGCCCGGGGGAACAGCGCCAGCACGGCGTCGACCGAAGGCGTCTGCGCACGGCCGCACACCAGCACGCGCAGGGCCGGCGCCAGCTGCGGCATCTTGAGCTGGTGCTGCGCCAGCGTTTCCTTCATCGCCGCCGAGATGCCGGCCTTGTCCCAGGGTGCGGCCTGCAGCTTCTCGGCCAGCGTGACCAGCGCGGGCTTCACGGCGTCGGTCACGTGCAGCGCCAGGTCTTCGGCAGAGGGCTGCACCGGCACGAAGAGCATGGCCGCCCAGTCGGCCAGTTCCACCACGGTGTGGCAACGGTCCTTGAACAGTGCGCTGGCGCGGGCCAGCAGGGGCAGGTCGTCGGTGCTGATGCCACGGTGTGCCAGCTGGCCCTGCAGCAGGGCCGCCAGGCGCTCGTCGGCCGCCGCCTTCATGTAGTGCGCATTCACCCAGGCGAGCTTGGCCGGGTCCCACTGCGCGGGGCTCTTGGCCAGGTGGCTGCCGTCGAACCACTGCACCATCTGCTCACGCGTGAAGAGCTCGTCGTCGCCGTGGCTCCAGCCCAGGCGCGCCAGGTAGTTCAGCATGGCCTCAGGCAGGTAGCCGGCTTCTTCGTAGGCTGTCACGCTGACGGCGCCGCGCCGCTTGCTGAGCTTCAGGCCGTCGTCGCCCAGGATGATGGGGCAGTGCCCATAGCGCGGCAGCGGCGCGCCGCCGGCGATGGCGCGCCAGATGTTGATCTGCCAGGGCGTGTTGTTGATGTGCTCGTCGCCGCGGAAGACGTGGCTGATGCGCATGTCGAGGTCGTCGACGACGACCGCGAAGTTGTAGGTGGGCACGCCCAGGGTGCCGTCAGGCGCCCCTTCGGGCGCGGGGCGCAGGATGATGAGATCGTCGATCTCTTCGTTGCTGATGCTGATGGAGCCCTTGACGAGGTCGTCCCATTGCACCTGCCCATGCAGCGGGTTGGCAAAGCGCACCACGGGCTTCACGCCTTCAGGCACCGGGGGCAGCACCTTGCCGGGTGCGGGGCGCCAGCGGCCGTCGTAGCGCGTCTTCTCGCCGCGCGCGCGCTGGGCCTCGCGCATGGCGTCCAGCTCTTCGGGCGTGGCATAGCAGCGGTAGGCGGTGCCGGCGGCGATCATCTGCTCGGCCACCGCGTGGTAGCGCTCCAGGCGCTGCATCTGGTAGACCGGGCCTTCGTCGTAGTGCAGGCCCAGCCAGGCCATGCTGTCGAGGATCTGCTGCACGCTTTCTTCGCTGGAACGTGCGACGTCGGTGTCTTCGATGCGCAGCACGAACTCGCCGCCGAAGTGGCGCGCATAGGCCCAGGAATACAGCGCCGTGCGCGCCGTGCCCAGGTGCAGGAAGCCCGTGGGCGAAGGCGCGATGCGGGTACGCACGGGCCCCGTGGGCGCAGCGTGGGTGGATGCGGCAGTGTTCATCGGAATCTCAGAGTCGGGACAGGCCGGCGCTGAGGTCGGCCTTCAGGTCTTCCACGTCGTCCAGCCCCACGGCCACGCGCACCATGCCTTGCACGATGCCCGCGGCCTGGCGCTGCGGCTCGCTCAGGCGGCCGTGCGAGGTGCTGGAGGGGTGGGTGATGGTGGTCTTGGTGTCGCCCAGGTTGGCGGTGATGCTGCAGATGCGCGTGGCGTCGATGGTGGCGAAGGCGCCCTCGCGCCCGCCCTTCACGACGAAGCTGACGACCGCACCGCCGCTGCCGTTCTGCTGCGCCATCGCCAGCGCATGCTGCGGGTGCGAGGGCAGGCCGGGGTAATACACACGTTCGACGGCGGGCTGCGCTTCCAGCCACTGCGCCAGTTGCAGCGCGCGTTCGCTCTGTGCCTTCATGCGGATGGACAGCGTCTCCAGCCCCTTCAGCACCACCCAGGCGTTGAACGGCGACAGGCTCAGGCCCGCGCTGCGCATGACCGGCACGAACCTGGCGTTGATGAGCTCTTCGGGCCCGCACACGGCGCCGGCAATCACACGGCCCTGGCCATCGAGGTACTTGGTGCCGCTGTGCGTGACGAGATCGGCGCCCAGTTGCACTGGCTGCTGCAGCGCCGGGCTGCAGAAGCAGTTGTCCACGGCCAGCAGCGCACCGCCAGCATGGGCGATGTCGGCCAGCGCGCGGATGTCGCACACCTCGGTGAGCGGGTTGCTGGGCGTTTCGGCGAACAGCAGCTTGGTGTTCGGGCGCATGGCCTCGCGCCACTGTGCAGGCTCGGTCTGCGAGACGAAGCTGGTCTCGATGCCGAACTTGGCGAAGTCCTGGAAGAGCTTGATGGTGCTGCCGAACACGCTTTGCGAACAGACCACGTGGTCACCGGCCTTCAGCAGGCCCATGATGAGCAGCGTGATGCCGGCCATGCCGCTGGCCGTGCCTATGCAGCCAGTGGTGCCTTCCATCGCCGCCAGCCGCCGCTCCATCATCGTGACGGTGGGGTTGGAGAAACGGCTGTAGACGAAGGCCTCTTCCTCATTGGCGAAGCGCCGCGCCGCGGTGGCGGCATCGGGGTGCACGAAGGAACTGGTGAGATACAGCGCCTCGCTGTTTTCACCCCAGGGCGAAGGCGGCAGGCCTTCGCGCACGGCCAGGGTGTCCTGCCGCGCGTCGGGCGGCAGGTTCACGCGCGGAATGCTCATCGCGCTTCCTCGCCCTGCAGCGCCAGGCGCGAGCGGTTGCTCTCGTCTTCTTCCTCGAACTGCAACTTGCGCTGCGCCTGCATGGTGGCGAAGTCTTCGGCCGTGACGTCGCCGGTGATGTAGCGCCCGTCGAAGCAGCTGGCCTCGAAGGCCTGGATCTTCGGGTTCAGCGCACCCACCACGCGCTTCATCGCGTCCACGTCCTGGTAGATGAGCGCGTCGGCGCCGATGTACTGGCGTATCTCTTCCACGCTGCGCTCGTGCGCGATCAGCTCTTCCTTGGTGGGCATGTCGATGCCGTAGACATTGGGAAAGCGCACCGGCGGCGCCGCGCTGGCCATGTACACCTTGCGCGCGCCGGCCTCGCGGGCCATCTGCACGATTTCCTTGCTGGTGGTGCCGCGCACGATGCTGTCGTCCACCAGCATCACGTTGCGGCCCTTGAATTCCATGCCGATGGCGTTGAGCTTCTGGCGCACGCTTTTCTTGCGCACGCCCTGCCCCGGCATGATGAAGGTGCGGCCCACGTAGCGGTTCTTCACGAAACCCTCGCGGTAGGGCTTGCCGATGCGGTGCGCCAGCTGCATGGCGCTGGGCCGGCTGCTCTCGGGAATGGGAATGACGACGTCGATGTCGCTGGGCGGCATGGCGTTGATGACGCGCTGCGCCAGCGTTTCGCCCAGGTTCAGACGCGCGTGGTAGACCGAGACCCCGTCCATCACCGAGTCAGGCCGCGCGAGGTAGACGAACTCGAAGATGCAGGGGTTCAGGCGCGGGTGTTCGGCGCACTGGCGGGCGTGGATGTGGCCTTCCAGGTCGATGAAGATGGCCTCGCCGGGGGCGACGTCACGCGTCAGCGTGTGGCCGGTGCCGTCCAGCGCCACCGATTCGCTGGCCACCATCACGTCGCGCTGGCCGTCGGTGCCGGTACCTTCGCCGAAACACAGCGGGCGGATGCCATAGGGGTCGCGGAAAGCCAGCAGGCCGTGGCCCGCGATCAGCGCGATCACCGCGTAGCTGCCCTTGATGCGCTTGTGCACCGCGCCCACGGCCTTGAACACGAGGTCGGGCGTGAGCGGCAGGGCGCCGCCGCTGGAGTTCAAGGCCACCTGCTCGAGTTCGTGCGCCAGCACGTTGATGAGCACCTCGGTGTCGCTCTCGGTGTTGATGTGGCGGCGGTCGATGTCGAAGAGCTCGGCCTTCAGCGCCGGGGCGTTGGTGAGGTTGCCGTTGTGCACCAGCACGATGCCGTAGGGCGCGTTCACGTAGAAGGGCTGGGCCTCTTCCTCGCTGTAGGCGTTGCCGGCCGTGGGGTAGCGCACCTGGCCCAGGCCCACCGGCCCCGGCAGGCCGCGCATGTTGCGCGTGCGGAAGACGTCGCGCACCATGCCGCGCGCCTTGTGCATGAAGCACTTGGTGCCCTGCATGGTGACGATGCCGGCTGCGTCTTGCCCGCGGTGCTGCAGCAGCAGCAAGGCGTCGTAGATCAGCTGGTTGACGGGGTTGCGCGAGATCACGCCGACGATGCCGCACATGGTGTTGGGTGTCCTGGGCAGAGAGAGTTCGGAAAAACGGGCGGTCGGTCTGTTCTCAGGCCGGCAGCAGGCGCGCCGCACTCGCTGGCAGCAGAGGCTTCAGCCACGACAGCCCCTGCGCCAGCCAGGGCCCGCCCTGCGAGCCCCGCCATGCCGCCGATTGTGCGGCCGGCGTCAGCAGAACCACCGTGCAAAGCGCCATCAAGAGCACACCGCCGCGCAGGGCGCCGAAACCGGCGCCCAGCAGCCGGTCGGGGATGGACAGGGGCGTGGCGTGGATGAGCATGCGTACCAGGCGCGCCAGCAGGGCCCACAGCACCAGCGCGGCCACGAAGGCCAGCAGAAAGGCCGCGCCATGGTTCAGTGCCGAGCCCGGCGCGCCCACCGGCAGGCGGACGGCCAGCCAGGGCGCGCCCCACTGCGCCGCGAACCAGGCCACCAGCCAGCCGGCGAGGGAGAGACACTCGAAGACAAAACCTCGCACCAGGCCGACGAGCACGGACACGGCCAGAACCGCCAGCAGGGCCCAGTCGACCCACGACACGGCCTGCAGCGCCTCCATCACAAAGCCAGGATGTTGGCCGGCAGGCCCGCGCGCTTGAGTTTGTCGGCCGCCGCCTCGGCTTCGGCCCGCGTGGCGTAGGGGCCCAGGCGCACGCGCGTGCGCTTGCCGGCATCGCCTTCGATCACCTGCGTGTAGGTTTGCAGGCCCAGCTTCTCGACCTTCGCGCGGGCTTCCTTCAGCGTGCGCGCGTCGGTGTAGGCGCCCACCTGCACCACGAAGCGGCCGGCCTCGGCGGCC
>LJHT01000021.1 GCA_001295905.1 beta proteobacterium AAP51
CCCAGCGGAGCAGCTCTTCCACCTTACGCCGTGTTCAGATTCGCGCGGCCGGCTCTGCACAGCCAGTTGGAGCAGGTGGAGATCCTCACGGGCGTGCGGCCCGCCATCGCGCTGGCCGACCGGGGCTACCGCGGCGTGGTGCCGCCTGATGGAACGCGGCTGCTGATCAGCCACACCCGAGGCCTGCCGCCGTCGCTGAAGAAGTTGCTCAAGCGCCGCCAGGCCATCGAGCCCAGCATCGGGCACATGAAGACCGACGGTCTGCTGGCGCGCAACTGGCTCAAGGGCAGCGACGGCGACGCCATCCACGCGGTGCTGTGCGGTGCCGGGCACAACCTGAGGCTGATCCTGGCGCACCTGCGGGTGCTTCTCTTGGCCTTGATCGTGCTGGCGGGCTATGCGAGGAACTCGCTCAGGGCGGCGTGGCAAGCGATGACCGCGACGCTGAGGGCTGCAGTGCGATCGCCAGTTCCGTCGCGCTCGGGCTGAGTGGGTTGTTCAGGGCGGACTAATTAGCATCAGGCTCTCTGGCGCCGCCCGGGGCAGAGTGACTGGCGAGTTCATCGCCGTGGTGCCGAAGCGCAGCAATCAAGGCTCGCGCAAGGCCAACTCGAAGTGCATGCCATCTTGGGCACGCGTGAAGTCTCCGCCCCAAGCAAAGCCATGCTTCGCAAAGATGGGCACCAGGGGCAGCAGGCACCCCGAGGCCCCCATGATCGCCGGCGGCTTGCCGAAGCCGTTCTGCGCGGCGTTCAGATCGATTGCAATGCCCCAGCAGTGGCGGCTGAGTGGTCGCTCGGGGTCGAGTCCGATGTGGCGCTCGGCCCGCGTACCCTCGATTTTGAGGATGTGGTGGGTCAGGCCTTCGGCAGCGATTTCGTCGAATACCGCGTCGAAGTACTTGGCGGCGCGTGCATGTACTTCCAGGCCGGCGGCGCCAGTCACGTTAGCCAACGCTGGGTGCGTGTAGGCCTGCAGCGTTCGCTGCGCGCCACCGGGCTGACCTTGGCGAACAACCGACACCCAGCCCTTGCCCTGCGCAGGGTTAGGCACGGTTTCGATGTCGCCGAAGAGCCGCCGAACTTCCAGGTCCGACAACGGCGCGATGCTACCGTTGGTACGAATGGGCGTGCGGGTCCGGGCTGCGGGCTGCGCTGGCGTCGGCGCCGTCACCATCGGCGTCAGGGGGGCAGGGGCTGGCGGCGGCGTGGTGGTCGTTGCTCCGCCGCCAGCTGTAGGCGGTGTCGGTGTCGGGGTCAGCGTGGTGCGCGTGTCGGCGTTGGGCGGTCCGCCTGGCGCCGTAGGGCTGGTGCCGCCGCCCGACGAGCTTCGCGTGGAGGTGCGCAGCTTCACAAGCTTACCCAGCAGGTCGAACCAGAATGGCGCACCCAGCATGCAGGCCCACGCGGTCAGCATCCAGCCTGCCAACGCCAGCGGCAGGCCCCTGATGGCATCGCGGTTCATTGGGGGCAAGAGTGAAAACTCCCGTGCCATCGGGCGTTGCGCCGCTTGCGCATCTTCAAAGGCCTTGCGCAACTCTCTGGCTGGGGTTTTCGGGTTCTCCAGCTTGAGCCGGTAGCTTTCAGCCGCCGCTTTTGCGTTGGGCTCCGGCGACTGCTGCCTTTCCTGGCAGGCGGTATCGCATAGAGGCCAGTTAGACCACCGCCAGCCGAACGGCAGGCCCTGCTCGCCGAGCAACTGTAAGCCGTTGAGCTGCAGGCACAGCTCGCGGGCCTTGGGCTCGTCGATCGACGCACAGGCACCAGCAGGCACACCGCGCCCTGGCTGCGCCGGCAAAAGGCGCGCCCGCTCAGCATGCAATGCCCTATCGAGTCTTTCGATGGCGCGCAAGGCGTCGGCGTGCAGGTTGGCCTGCTGCTGCCCGCTGCCCAGCCCTGTGCGCATGGCCCCCAGCCGGTCTTCGATGATTTCGGACGCATCAAAGGTGGCTTGCGGGTAGGCGGCCGTGCCCAGGCTCGCGCGGCGCTCGGCAACCTGCTTTTCCAGGTCGAGCAAGCGCGCCAGTTCGGCTTCGACCTTCTGCGTCGTAGCCCCGCCCTTGTGCGGCTGTCCCAGCTCGGCGTTGCGGAACAGGGTTTCCTTGTAATCGCGGAGCGCCATGTCCACCTCGCGGGACCGCGGCGCCACACCCGCTACAGGCGCGGCGGGCGCAGATGCGGCCGCCAGCGTAGCGAACGCGGCAGCAGCCGCCGACGCGGTGGCGTTGGGCTGCGAGGCAGCCTCGGCGTAGGTCTTGGCCGCCTGTTCACCGGCACTGACCATGGCTGCACGCGCCACCGGGTCGTTCCACAGACGCGGCGTGATGACCAACGGGTTGATGTTGCCGACCACCGCAGCCAAGACGCCGAACACGAACAGACGCAGCTGCGTATCGCGCTTGAACCAGCCTTCCGAGCGGGCCATCACTGTGTCGTACCAAGCACACAGGCGCTGCTCGAAGGTGGGCCAGTTGCTCTCTGCGCCTGGCAGCAGAGCCTTGAGAGCCTGCACGACGCTGGCGTTCGGGCGCACGCTGCCGGCCGCCGCCGGTGCCGCCAGCGCATTCACCCAAGCCTGGGGGGTATCGGGCCGCTGGCCGCCGGCGACCAGATCGCTGGTCAGCGCCACAAACGCTGAGACAAAAACCTCGGCGTCCAGGTAGGAGCCAGTCTTGCTGCCGCTGGCGGGGCCGAGCACCTGGGACTCCAGCAGCGGGTGCCGCAGCAGCGCCTGCGTGAATGGCGACGGTGGTGCTCCAAGGCCTGCGGCGCGGCGCCAGCGCCCGAGCGCCAGGTGGTTATCACCGAGCAGCGAGCACAGCGCAAGCAAAAGAGTGTTGGCCCGGCTCTTGTTGAAGCCCAGCGAGATCCAGATCTCGTGCAGGGTCGTCACGAGCAGGCTCACCAGCGCAAAGCTCAGCACCAGTCCGATGGTGACGTCGATCATGCGGGTGTCCATGGCCTCATCCGATATCGCGGTAGAAAACGTGGTTGCCGATGCGAGTCAGCGGCGCCTGGCCCTGTGCCCAATCGGGCTGTGGGATGCCGACGGCGTGGTAGTGGGTGGCGCCGCCTGTGGGGTCAATCCGGCCTCGGTGGTCGGGGTTCATGCCGATGAGGGCCTGGGCGATCTGCAGTGCCTGAGCAAACAGGGCATTGGCAGCGGTGACGGCTCGTAGCCGGGGCAAGTTGGGGTCGCCCGCGTTCCAGCAGCTGAACTGGCGGGGATGCCGGCACACGCCGATGACCGAGCGGCCCCACCAGCTGGGCGAATCGCGGCGGTTGAGTACCACGTGCGCGACTGCACTCATGCCAGCCGCGGCATCGGGCTCGCCACGCGCTTCGCCCCACATCGTGCGCGCGAGCGTGTCGGCGGCGGCGGGGTCGGCGCTGTCGTCAAGGGCTTCCAGCGAGGTCGGCTCCAAGCCGTCGCGCGCATTGGGTTGCAGTGCTTCGCCACGCAGCACGGGCACCGCGCGCGCCCATTCCAGCACGCGAGAGATCGGCAGCGCCAGGCCGCGGTGGAGGCCGCCTGACCAGCTGCCCACGTGCAGGGCGACGATCTGGTCGGCCGCGTTCCAGTACGCGGCGCCGCTGTCACCGGGCAGGCTTCCGGTTTCGACCTCAATGTCCCAGACGTCGTGAAGCGCATAGGACAGGGGAGGCTGGCGCAACGACATCTCCACCCGTGGCAGGCGCCCGATCACCTTGGCCGGCAGGCGGTGCTGGCGTGTCAATAGGCGCAGCGGCTCGCCCACCGATGCATGGCCCCAGCCGCGTGGCCAATCCATGGATTCCACCCAGGGTGCCAGGCTGTCGGCGGTCAGTTCGATGAGTGCGGCGTCGACCTCGGCACCCGCGCCTGAAGTCGCATCGTGCGCCATGGGCGACCAGCGCATGGCGCGCCCGGTGCAGGAGGCAGGCTCGGTGTCGCGCGTCAGCAGCGTGAAGTCCACCAAGGCGCCGCGCTCGATGTCGGCTCCGGCGCTGAGCACGTGGCCGGCGGTCAGTGCGCACAAAATGCTTGGCTGTTCCCGCAGACGCAGGATAGCTGCCACCGTGCCTGGGCCCTGAGAGTTCAGCCGGCGCTCGGGCCGCAGCCAGAGCTGCGGCTGACCCTGCACAGCCCAGGCAGAGACAGGTGCAACGGACGCCAGCATGCTGTGCGGCATCACTTGGCAGCCGCGCGCACTGTCACGTGCACCACGGTGGCCAGCTGCCCTGCGGCATCGGTGAACTGCACCGTTTCGCGCGTGCCTTCTTTGGCCGTCGCCGCTGCGCTGTAGACGAACTTGAAGCGTGCGCCGTCGATGGTGGGCGGTCCAAGGTTGCGCGCCCCGCTTCCGTCGGCGGCAAGCACCAGCGCGTTGGGAATACCCGTCCCACCGCTGACGTGGAAGCTGATCGACTGGCCAGCAGTCACCTCGCGCTCGGTGTCGTCGGGCAGAAGATTCAAGGTAGCCGCCGTGATGCTGCCCGCGCTGCCGCAACGGGCCAGTGGCGTGCTCACTTGGTCGACGCGCGCCTTCAGTTGCGCCAGCTTGG
The DNA here is from genome assembly GCA_001295905.1 of beta proteobacterium AAP51. Taxonomy (GTDB): domain Bacteria; phylum Pseudomonadota; class Gammaproteobacteria; order Burkholderiales; family Burkholderiaceae_C; genus Rubrivivax. The sequence goes on from LJHT01000021.1 coordinate 4,545, forward strand.
CGCGCAGCGGGTCGTGGGCACTTCGGGCCGCATCTAGCGCAATCTGGGCGTTCTGTAGTTCTGCGGTCGGCCGGGGTGAGGCGCGCGGCTTCGTATCGTCTTCGCCGCTGGGCTGGTTGGCAGCGATCTGCGGCGTACCCTGGGGCATAGAAGCGGCGCCGGATGCGGCCGAAGCGGCTGGCGCAGCGAAAGCTGCCGCGCCCGTGAGTGCAAAGGCACCCGACCTCAAGCCTTGCGCGGCGGAGCGCACCGCCCCGATATCGGGCTCTGTCTTGATGACTTCGCCAGCCACCTTGACCTGGATGTTCATCATGCGGTCCCACAGAGCTGCGGGCGCAGTCTCGATGACGCCAATCTGCGCGCCAGCCTGCTGAGACTGCCTGGACAAGCTGCGCAGCGCTGCCTCCAGCGCTTCGACCATGGGCTTGACCTCGGGGTGGGCTGTCAGCGTCACGTCGATGGGGCGGGAGGGCGCGCAGCTGCGCGTGAGCTTACGAACATTGCGGTCCTGCAGCTCCCACAGCCTCAGGGCGTCGGCGCCTGCGCTGGCCGGCGGCTTGGGCGGCGGCGTAAGGCTAGCCCCTTGGCACAAGGCGGGCTGAGGGGATTCGGTGTTGACCTTTATCTGCCGGTCCACTGCCAGCGGCCGCAGGGCGCGTAGCGCTTGCTCGAGCTGCAGTGCAGCTTGGTCGGCGTTCTTGGCCAGTGTTTCCAGGCTGTCTGGTGCGCCGCGGACAAAGCCTGCAGCGAGGTCGTAGGGTTGGCTGGCAGTCAATGCACAGGCAAGTGCGTCGGCGCCTGCCAGGTAGAGCGCCTGCCGAGGCCGCGAGACCATCGTGGTGCCATAGGCGTAGGTACCAGAAGCGAGGATGCCCAGGCCAGCAAGGTCACGCGTGGTGGGGTTGGTGATGCCCTTGAAGACGGCCAGCGCCGAGAGGCCCAGCAGTGCGGCGCTCGAGCCGGCATTGACCTCGGAAAGCTGTCGCGCCGCGTTGATGTAGCGGAACTGCAGTTGCTGCGCTTCGGCCATTGCCTCGTGCAGCGTGGGCGCCCGGTGAGTCTGGCGGCTTTGGGCTTGCGCCGGAAGATCGTCGAAGTAAGGCGAGAAGACCTGGGGCGTCAGGGTAGAGCAGCCGCCCAAGGCGCCCAGAACGGCCAAGAGCATGCCCTTCGCGGCAGGTCGCAGCCAGCATTGCAGAACCATGTACCCCCCCCTCAAGCCTGGCGCGATGAGCCCCGGTCTCAGAAAGGGTTCTATGGCAAGTTGTCGATTTCTGTTACGTCTCGTCAGCTTCTTTGTGTGGGATTGACGTGCGCAGTCGACAGTTGGGGCGGCCGCTGCAATCCAGGGGGCGGGCGTCATCGCGGCTGCTCGACGAAGGCGACGGCACGAGTTAGAACGCAGTGATTCGCGTTCGTGAGACTCCTGCGTCTCCTGTACAAGAAGGCGTAGCAAGAACAGGCTGCGCGAATGCCGTTGGGTACCAATACGCGAATACTGACGAGATTGATTTTGTGTTTGTCGACTTCACCGCTAGATGTCGTTCGACGGTCCACACCCTGTCACCCGACCTTTCCAGGTCAACGTCAGTTCGTGGCCGGGTGCCGGTACTGACGAGAGTCCGCTTCATGGCAAACCAGTCGCGATGGAACAGTCTGCAAGCGGGCAACACTGGAGCGCACGTCGGCCATGCACGTCCGGCGAACCGGTCTTGAACTAAGACCGCGCGGCGATAACGATCCTGTCCAGTAAACGCATAGCTGGACACGATGGATACGGAGAACAGTCGTAAGCGCCGGCGCCACAGCGCAGAGCTGAAGGCGTAGACCCTGGCTGAGTGCGCCGTGCCGGGCGCTCAGTAGCTAAGGTCGTAATTGCGCATGGGATCAACGCCAACAGCGTGCATGGCTGGCGCCAGCTGGCCCGCGAGGCAGGTGCAGTGACTGTGTCGCAGTAGTTCGTGCCGGTGGCCGTCACGACGACCGCGGTGCCGTCGGCGGACAAGCAGGTCATCGAGGCTGAGCCGCGCCGCGGCGCCATCACAGTCAAACTGAGCTGGCCTATGAGTTCGGCGATGGATTTGTCGCCCTGGGTGCGCGAGTTGCTTCGGTGATCAAGGTCGAAGCGCTCTAGCTGGCTGTAGCGTCACTGGACATGCGCGCTGGCACCGAAGCGGCGCTGGCCCGGCTGGTCAGGCGGAGCGGCGGCTTCACGCAATGGCCCAGGTCCGCTCGGCTAGCGCCAGCATGCGTTCGTGGCGGTCGCGGATGCGGTCTTCGGTCCACTCAGGGGCGGTGCACAGCTCCTTGGTCAGGTCGAACGACACCTTGCGGTCGCGATCGAGGTAGATGCGCTTCTTGCGGTCGAAGTCGTAGTACTGGGCCTTGTAGTTCTTGCTTCCGCTCAGCATGGCCAGGTTACCCAGGCGATGTAGCCAGAGCGCGTGCTGGTCGGGGTTGAAGCGGGCCTGCCAGTACGGGTCTTTCAGGGCCTGTGGTAGCACATGCTCGATCGTCAGCCTCCCCCCGTAGGTGCGCGTGACCGACTCGTCCTGTGCTGCCTCGTCCAGCCGCATCAGCACTGCGGCGTCGAAGGGCTTGCCGTAGACCTCGCCGCCCAGCAACGCTAGAAATTCGCCGTTGTTGGCATGCAAGCGGAAGACCCCGCGCACTTCGTCGGCCGACTTGCCACCCTTGATGGCGTTGATGAGCTGGAAGTACACCGTGAGCCGGGCCGAGCGGCCCAGCCGGCGCACCCAGTTCTGCATCGTGATGCGCTCGAGCAGTGCCACGAAATCGGCCTCGGGCATGCCGGCCACTGGCTGGTTCAGGTAAGCCAGCAGCGGCGGAATCCACTCGTCGTACTCCACGCGGTGCAGCGCGCACAGGGCCTGGTGGGCCGCCGGGTCGGCGAAGTCGCCGTCCATCACCCGCATGTAGTTCTCGGCCGAGCGGATCACACCGTCGAGAAACGCAAACGGCCCACCGGTGGCTGCCAGGATGAGCGGCTCGAACTCCTCGCTCAGCGAGCCCCGCCCGCGGCTGGCCAGAAGCGAGGTCCGGTGGTGCCCGAAGAACGCGTCCAGGCGGTCGATGCCTAGCTCGTCTTCCAGCTCGAGCCATCGCTCTTCAAGCTCGTCGCTGCGCCGGGCCTGGTCGTCCAGCCGGCTGAACAGCATGTTCTTGATGAGGTCCGCGTTCGACAGCGACAGCCCGCGCGCGTTGAGCACGTTGAACAGGCGGTAGGCCGACTTCCACGATTCGGTGTTCACGAACACCACGTACACCTTGCTCAGCAGGAATGCCGCGTACAGCCGCAGGAGCTGATCGCTGCGCCCGGCCAGGAAGGCGTCGATGGCGTCAAGGTTCTCGGTGATGCGCAGCTGGGGTGCATCAAGTTGGTCGCGCACTTCCTTCGGCACCGGCGCAGCGTCCAGCACGTGGCGCCTAAAGAAGCCCTGATCCTTACGGCGCAATGCTAAGCGCGGCGACTCGACCTCGCCGGTAAGCTCGTCTTTTGGCAGTACGCGCTGGCCCAGGGCCGACTTGGCAGCCGGGTCGGCGATGTGGTCGCGCAGGCGCGCGAAGATCAAGTTCAGCGTGGTCAGCCGCTGCTGGCCGTCCACCACGTCGTAACAACGGTCCCGCTGCTTCTCAATGGTGATGAGCGAGCCGATGAAGTACTCGTCGTCCTTGGCAGCAAAAGCCTCCCAGGTGTCTTCGAGCAACTGCTGCACGTTCTCGACCTTCCACGAGTAGGGCCGCTGGTACGGAGGAATCTCGTAGCGGATCTGCTCAGTCAGGATCTTGCCGATCGTGCGTTCTTCAGCCTTCATCGCGAGGGCGCTCTCTAGGTGGCCCGCCGTCCTGGCACGGAGCGTTAGGGGCTAGTTGTGGCCGAAGTTTGGCGCATATTGATGCGATTTGGTATGGGCAGCCCGACGACCCCGTGCCGTTCCATCAACCACTCGGGCCGGTTCGCCGCCCATTTATGGCTCACCCACACTCGGCGGAGCCAACGATCGGCGGCGTGCTTCAGCATCGGCCTGGCCTCCCATCTACTCAGTCTTCTTTTTCGACCGTCTTTTGGAAGCAGCTACGAACCCGCTGCGGCTGTTGACGCGCGTGATGCAGCCGTGCGAAGTTGGCAGGCCACTCGTACCCAAGTACGGATGCGACCCAAGACGACCCCAGCAGAGTTCAACATTCAGCGGACAAGATCCCGAAAAGTTCAGCCTTGAGTGAAGTGGCAGTTCAGGAATCGCGGAACTCTGCGCGCGTAAGCTATTGATTTGTATAGGCTGTGTGTTCAGCACTCGGCGAAGTTCGACATCAGCGCGCATACGGCGCCAAAGCGGCAGCAACATCGGCCCGGCGTGCGCCGGAAAGACTTCACACCCAGAGCCAAAACAGTCATGACCTGCGAAGACGGAATCGCCCCAGCGCCCCTCGCCGAATGCCCGGCGGCATGAAGGCACACGTGCGTTACGTGAACCGGGCGGTGGCCGAAGACCTGCCCACCGAAGCCGGCAGCGTGAAGAGCGCCATCCGCAAGCGCCCGGTGGAAGGCCCGGTGCAGGTGCGGCTGATGGGCCTGCAAGGCGACGAGCAGGCCGACCTGTCCGTGCACGGCGGCGTGAGCAAGGCCGTGTACGCCTACCCGCACGAGCACTACGCCTTCTGGCAGACGGTGCGGGCCCAGGCCGGCGTGGCCGCCTGGGGCGACACGCTGGCGCCCGGTGCCCTGGGCGAGAACCTCACGCTGCAGGGCCTGCTGGAAACCGAGCTCTACGTGGGCGACCAGCTGCGCCTGCCCCACTGCCTGCTGGCCGTGAGCGAGCCGCGCACGCCCTGCTTCAAGCTCAACGCCGCGCTCGGCTTCAAGCACGCGGTGAAGCTGATGTCGCAATCGGCCTTCTGCGGCTGCTACCTGGTGGTGCTGGAGGCCGGCACGGTGAGCGCTGGCGACCCCATCACGCTGCTGCCGGGGCCGCGCGAGGTGAACATCCGCGAACTCTTCCGCGCCCGCATGCGGCCCGCAGACTGACGCGGCTAGGGCAGGGCGAGGCCGAAGCGGTTGGGGTAGTCGGTCATCACGCCGGTCACGCCGGCAGCGGCCAGGGCCTGCATCTGGGCGCTGTGGTTGCAGGTCCATGCAAAGACCATGCGGCCTGCGGCACGCACGGCAGCGATGCCCCGCGCATCCAGCCGGGCAGAGACCGAGTTGAAGCCCAGCGAGTCGAAGTCGTCGTAGCAGCCGGGGTGGTAGGCGTCAGCGGCCAGCAGTTGCAGGTAGTCGGCCGGGCGGGCCAGGCGGTCGCTGGTGAGCACGCCCGTCAGCAGCGTGGGGTCGAGCTGCTTCACTTCCAGCAGCTGTTCGTGGTCGAAGGACGAGACCAGCACGCTGCGCTGCATGCCGGCAGCGGCCACATCGGCCACCACGGCCCGGGCGATGCCGGGGTACATGCGCGGAAGGGCCTTGATCTCGATGTTGACGACGAGGTCCAGCTCCCGGGCCTGGGCCAAGGTCGCCGCCAGGGTGGGGATGCGCACGCTGCCGCTGGCATACAGCGCCTGGTCTTCGGGGCTGACCCAGCGCGACAGCTCGGCCTCGCTCAAGGTCTGCAGGAAACCCTGCCGCTGCGCGGCAGGCAAGGCCAGCTGGCGCACATACCAACTGCCGGCGTCCAGCGCCTGCAGCTCCGCGACGGTGTAGTCGGACACGAAGTCGGTGCTGCGCGCCGGGAAACGCGCTTTCACGTCGGTGCAGCGGCCGAGGCGGTCGTCATGGTGCACCACCACCGCGCCATCGCGCGAGAGGTGCACGTCCAGTTCAACCATCGTGCAGCCCATGGCCGCGGCCTTGGCGAAGGCGGCCAGCGTGTTCTCAGGCGCGTAGGCACGCGCACCGCGGTGGCCGACGCAGCAGGCGTGGCCGGGCGCAGCCAGCGGCTGCCCGCTGCGCGGCCGCAGGGGAGCGGCGATGGCCGCGGAGGCACCACGGGGTATGCGACCTGCCGTTACGCCGGACGGGCTCATGCTTCTGCCTTCTCAGGGGGCCAGACCGCCGTGGCGCCGTGGTGCCAGTGGTGGTCGAACCAGGAATCGAACGCAGCCACCAGGTGGGCTGAAGCAGGGTCGCTGGGGCCGCCCTCGGGGCGCTTGATCTCCAGGTAGGGGTTGGGCGCGCCGACCAGCTTGCCGTTCTTCACGCCGCAAAGCGACAGGAAGGCCGTCGTGTGGTTGAACAGGAAGCCATGGATCGAAGGCGGTGAACGGTAGCTCCTGCAGGCGAATTCGATGCCGCGGCGCGCCAGCTCGGGCGCGTGTTCGGCGCAGAACCTCTTCATGTTGGCAGCCGCGTTGCGGGCGGTTTCGCGGGACACGGTGTCGCTCCACAAGCCCTCGAAGTGCGGGGAGTCCGCATCCACCATCAGCGAATGCCAGGTCACCCCCTGCGCCGAGGCATCGCCCAGGATCTTGTCGCGCACCAGTGGCCACGTGGCCTCCATGTCCAGGCCGATGTTCTTGATGACCATGCGGGTCTTGGTCTGGTGCGCCGCGTGCATCAACGCCCCCAGCGGTACGGCCACGTCAGAGACCGACTTCGGGGCCAGGCTGGCGCTGCGGCAGCCCAGCGTGCTGACCTGCCGCGCCAGTTCGTCGCAGGCGGGTTGGATGGCCGCGGCGATGGACCTCACGTTCCGCGGCGGTGGGTACTCGGGCAGCGTGAGGCCTTGCAGGTCGCTGAGGATGCGGTGCTTGGCGCGGCTGGCCGTGGGCGCCAGCACGAAGGTGCGGTGCCGCCCCAACTGCGACCAGAACAGGCCCAGCTCGAAGATGACGTTGTCGCGCACGATGTACTGCGTTTCCTGCCGGATGGTGATCTCGTCGTCAGGGGCGAAGATCAGCAGCGCGAAGTCGAAGTGGCTGGAGGCTCCCACCAGGGAGTCGAGGAAGAACTCACCCACCTTCTGGTACTTCATACGCTCGGTCCATAGCGTGACCGAGGCAACCCCCTGCAGCGCGGCCTTCGCAGCCCGCGCGATTTTCAGCGCTTCGGTCGATGAACCGATGAACAGGGTGGGCAATCGGTCGCCCATAGCTTGTGTTTCCCGGCAGGGGCCACGACGTGGCCCTGGAAGTGGCGGTGCCTTTCGGCGGCGGCGGCAGGCTACGAACAGCCGCCCCAGCGCCGATGCGCCAGGCCGCAGGATACCCGCGCGACGCGAGCATCGGCCAGAAGTGGCCCCTGCCGCTCAGCCCGCTGCAGCCAGCGCCGGGTAGTCGGTATAGCCCTCGGCGCCGCCACCGTAAAGCAGCGCGGGCCGCAACTCGTTCATCGGGGCGTCTTCGCGCAGGCGGCGGCCCAGGTCGGGGTTGCTGATGAAGGGCCGGCCGAAGGCCACGAGGTCGGCCGTGCCGCCGGCCACGGCGTCCAGCGCCATCTGGCGCGTGTAGCCGTTGTTCACCATCCAGGGCGCACCGAAGGCGGCGCGCAGCGCGGCGTAGTCGAAGGGGGCGATGTCGCGCGGGCCGCCGGTGGCACCCTCCACCACGTGCACGAAGGCCAGCTTCAGCGGCGCCAGCTGCCGGCCCACGTGCTCGAAGAGCTGCTGGGTGTGGCTGTCGAGGCCGGCGTCGTTGGCGGGCGTCACCGGGCTCAGGCGCAGGCCGGTGCGGCCGCCGCCGATGGCGCCCGTCACGGCCTGCATCACTTCCACCAGGAAGCGCGCGCGGTTCTCGATGCTGCCGCCATAGGCGTCGGTACGGTCGTTGATGCTGTCGCGCAGGAACTGCTCGATCAGGTAGCCGTTGGCGGCGTGCACTTCCACGCCGTCGAAGCCGGCTTCGATGGCCAGCTCGGCCGCCACGCGGTACTGCTGCACCACGCCGGCGATCTCTTCGGTGCGCAGCGCGCGCGGCGCCGAGACATCGGCAAAACCTTCGGCGATGAAGGTCTTGGTCTTGGCCGGCGTGGCGGTGCTGGACACCGGCGCCTGCCCGCCCGGCTGCAAGGACACGTGGGAGATGCGCCCCACGTGCCACAGCTGCACCACGATGCGGCCGCCTTCGGCATGCACGGCGTCCGTCACGCGGCGCCAGCCGGCCACCTGGGCGCTGCTGAAGAGGCCGGGCGTATCAAGATAACCCTGGCCTTCGGGGCTGATCTGCGTGGCCTCGCTGACGATGAGGCCCGCGCCCGTGGCGGGGTTGGCACGCTGCGCGTAGTACTGCGCCATCAGTGCGTTGGGCACCTGGCCGGCGCTGGCGCGGTTGCGCGTGAGCGGGGCCATGACGATGCGGGTGGCGACGTCGATGTCACCGAGGCGGATGGGGTCGAAGAGTGTGCTCATGCCGCAGGGTACTGCGTTGCAGCAATCTCCGCTGTGCGCTGGGCGCGGCAACGCCTGACCCGCACCCTTTTGTTCCAAGCAACAGCCGCCGCCGCCCCCAAGGCCGGGAACGTCAGGGCTTGCGGCGGCGCACCACGAAGCCCACCGCGGCCATGCCGGCTGCCAGCAGCAGCAGCGACGCCGGCTCGGGCACAGGGGCGGTGTAGCTCAGGTTGTCCAGCACCAGGCCGTAGCCCGAGAAACTGATGGACGTGATCTCCGCCATGGGCCGCGTGATGCCGATGAAGAGGCCTTCGTTCAAGCTGTCCGGCGCCGTGTTCACCATGACCGTGTGGGTCTCGATGAGCTCGTTGTTCAGCCCGAAGGCCGACACCACCACCGAGCGCGGCGTGCCGTCTTCCTCGAAGTGATTCACCAGCGCGCCCACGCCCTGCACGAACTGGCCGCCAGCGAAGCTGAAGCGCAGCTCGCCCTGCAGGTCGGTGGCCGCAAACTTGTTGCCAGCGCCCCAGAGGCCATTGGTGTTGAGGTCGGCGATGAAGGCGCCCAGGATGGAGCCAGGGTCACCGGTGAAGACCAGGGTGCCGTTCAGCATCTCCGGGCCGGCTGTGATGAGGCCGTCAAAGGCCTCGAAATCGACCTGCCCACCGACGGGAACGATGTCACCCGGGTTGTTGGTGAGGGCCGCTTGGGCCGGAGCAGCCAGCGCGGCAGCCAGGCCCACGATGCTTGCGAATTGCGAGAGCTTGTTCATGAGGTTTCCTTGGTGTGGGGTGGACGCGCCGGCCTCAGGTGCCGATGACGCCGCCGTCGTCCTTGGTGATGACGACGACCGACGAACGAGGCTTGTTCACCACGGACTGCGTGGTCGGCCCGTTGGCGCCGCTGTCGGGCCAGGTGCTCTTGGCCGTGTAGGCGCCCGGGGCCCAGTCTTCGCCCGGGTGCTGGATGCCCACGAACATCGTCTTGCTGTCGGGCGTGTTGACGACCCCGGTCACCTCGCAATTTCTCGGGCTGGTCAGGAAGCGCGTGATCCTGCGCGTGGAGGGGTCGGCCGCGAACATCGCATTGCCACCGATGTTGGACCAGTCGCCCAGGCCGTCGCCTTGCTGGTCGGTCTGAATCCAGAGGCGCCCCTGCTTGTCGAACCACAGGCCGTCGGGCGCGCCCAGGTCATCGCCGTTGATGTTGCCCTTGAGGTTCGGCGCGGGGTTCAGCTTGTCGCCGCATTCGACGAAGATGTCCCAGGCGAACGTGGTGGCAGCGGGGTCGTTGCCGGTCTCGGTCCAGCGGATGATGTGACCGTAGCGGTTGTCGGGCCGCGGGTTGGCGGCGTCCACCGGCGGGCGCGAACCGCCGGCGCTGGACGAGCCGTCGGGGTTGTTCGACGAAGGCGGGTTGCTGCCGCGGCGGTTGTTGTTGGTCAGCGTGAGGTAGACCTCGCGCGTGGTCGGATGCACGGCCACCCACTCCGGGCGGTCCATCATGGTGGCGCCCACGCGGTCTGCGGCCTGGCGCGTGCGGATCAGCACATCGGCCTGGCTGCTGAAGCCGTTGGCCGGGGTGAGCGGGCCGGTGCCGAACACCAGCGGGAGCCAGCTGCCCGTGCCATCGGCGTTGAACTTGGCCACATACAGGGTGCCGGTATCCAGCAGCCGGCGGTTGGCGCCGCGGTTGCGCGGGTTGAACTTGCCGGCGCAGACGAACTTGTACATGTAGTCGTTGCGCTCGTCGTCGCCGGTGTAGAAGCAGATCGTGCCGTCCTCGGCCAAGGCGTAGTCGCAGCTCTCGTGCTTGATGCGGCCCATCGCGGTGCGTTTGATGGGCGTGGAGCGCGGGTCGAAGGGGTCGATCTCCACCACCCAGCCAAAGCGGTTGGGCTCGTTGCGGTTGCCCGGGGCGTTGAGGTCGAAACGCGGGTCGGCCAGGTGCCAGCGGTAGCCGAAACCGCTGCTCGTCACGCCGTAGCGCCGCTCGGACAGGGTCTGCGTGAACGTGCCGTTGGCGCCGAAGTAGCCGTTCCAGTTCTCTTCACAGGTGAGGTAGGTGCCCCAGGGCGTGATGCCGTGGGCGCAGTTGTTGAGCGTGCCCATCACCGAGGTGCCGGTCGGGTCGGCGGCGGTCTTCAGGGCGTCGTCGCCGGCGGCCGGGCCGCTGAGGGTCATGAGGGTTGCGCCAGTGATGCGGCGCGCGAAGGGCGAAGGCTTGACCACGCTCCACTGCCCGCCGCGGCGACGCAGTTCAACGATGCTCACCCCGTGCGCAGCCACCTGGGCATCCACCAGTTCCTTGGTGATGGTGATGGAGCCGTAGCTGGCGGTGTTGGCGTGCAGGCCGGGGTCGACGTACTCGTGGTTCACCACGAGCAGGCCGCGGTCGCTCGAAGCGCGCACGGCGCCCACGCTCGGGAACGGGAAGAAGTGCATCCCGTCGTTGTGCTGGCCGAAGGTCGTGTTCTGCAGCGCCGCGGTGATGGGCAGCGGGTCGCCGTGATCGTGGTTCACCAGCGCGGCGGGCCCGGGCACGCCGATGGCGTCACCCCAGCTGATCAGGGTGCGGGCGGTGTAGCCGGGCGGCACGCTGACAGCGTCGACAAAGCCAGCGGCCAGGTTGGGGGGCAAGCCGGCGAAGCCGATCGGCCCCGTGGGGGCTGGGGCGGTCGGGTAGGTGGCAGCACTGGCCGACGTGCCGAAGCCGCCGAGGGTGGCCACGGTGGCCGCGCCGAGGGTGCCCTTGAGGAAGTTGCGACGACCGGTGTAGACGGCCATCACGTCGCGGATCGACGCGTTGCCCGAAGGGTTGACCGTGTCATCGTTCTGAGGGTGGAAAACGCTGCTCATTGCTGGGTTGCTCCTGGCCAGGTGGGAAACGCCGCTCTCGCCAGGCTGCGGCTGCAACCGACGCTGTCGACTTGGGCGGCATGTTCTGCAAGCCCGGTGACACGCCCGTGAAGGCTCCACAAGCCGGCTGCCGCACCGTCGTCCGCAGGGCGCTGCCTGTGCGCTTCGCTGGGCTGCCCAGAGGCCAGCAGGTGCACGGACCCCTGCCGAGAAGCGGCGCCGGCGCGGCAGAAAGTAGCCCCCAGGGCGGCAGGGTCGGCAGCCGTTCAGACGTTCAGACGTTCATGCGCCCGCCACAAAACGCCGCGATGCTCGGGCTCCCCGTGGCTGCTGGTGAGCGGAGAAGCCTGATGAAGTCCATCCTTGAACGAGCTGCCAAGGCCTTGGCGGGCCCCCTGCTGGTCGCGCTGGCCGGTCCCGCGATGGCCCAAGGGAACTGCGGGCCCGAGACCCTGCTCTCGCCCATCCCGCAGTACGCCATCAAGTTCCGGATCTGTGACAGCACGCTGTTCGGCACCGTCACCACCCTGGGCACCGGGTGGGCGGCCGTCGGTTTCGGGCGCGATCAGTTCATGCCTGAAACCGACGTCTTCATGGCGGGTGTTTCAGGCGGGGTGGCCTACAGCCAGGATGCCTTCGCCGTGCTGCGCAACCCGCCCGTGCGTGACATCAGCCAGGACGTGACCCTGCTCAGCGCCACCGAGATCAATGGCGTCACGAGCTTCTCGTTCTCGCGGCTCTTGAACACGGGCGACGCTGCAGGCGACTTCGACCTGACCAACGGCGCCTACTACATCCTGATGGCCTACGAAGAGACCAGCGACAGCCTGACGTCTCGCCACAGTTGGGCGGATGCGTCCGACCAGGCCTACTTCTTCTCGCCGGTGCCCGAACCCGCTGCGGTGCTGATGATGCTGGCGGGACTGGGGCTCGTGGCGCAGCGGGCGCGCGCCGGCCAGGCCCACCGCACGGACAGCGCAGCCCGCTGAACACGTAGCGGCTACCGAGACCGGCTGGCCAGGCGGCCGTGCGGGCCTCGGTCGCTCGCGGGTCGCCAGGCTGCAAGCCCTGACCGCGGGCTCGCTCGTGGCACTATCGGTGCATGCATCAGCCCCAAGCTCACTTCGTTCGCGGCCCCCGAGGGGCTGGTCAGCACCTTCGGACGGTCGGGCGGCACTGACATGCTCGCCTACCGACACGCCTTCCACGCCGGCAACCACGCCGACGTGCTCAAGCACACCGTGCTGGCCCTGGTGCTGGAGCACATGAACCAGAAGGACAAGGGCTGGCGCTATGTGGACACCCACGCCGGCGCCGGCGGTTATTCGCTGGAGGGCGAGTACGCCAGGAAACGCGGCGAGTTCGAGCAGGGCATCGCCCGGCTGCTGGGCCGCGACGACCTGCCCGCCCCCTTGGCCGCGCTGGTGGCCCTGGTGCAGGCCTTCAACGGCGGGCCGGCCAAGACGGTGACGCAATACCCCGGCTCGCCAGCCATCGCGCAGATGCTGATGCGCCCGCAGGACCAGCTGCGCCTGTTCGAGATGCACCCCACCGACCACAAGATCCTCGCCAGCTACCTGGGCGAGATGCCGGGCGTGGAAGTGAAGATGGCAGACGGTTACGCCGCGCTGAAATCCACCCTGCCGCCACCCACGCGGCGCGGCGTGGTGCTGATCGACCCCAGCTACGAGATCAAGACCGACTACGCGCGCACGCTGGCCGCCTTGCGCGAGGCGCTGGAACGCTTTGCCGATGCCGTGGTGGTGATCTGGCTGCCACAGCTGCAGCTGATAGAGGCCGCGCAGCTGCCGCAGCGCCTGAAGGCCACGGCCGACAGCGCGGGCAAAAAGGGCTGGCTGCACGCGCAGCTGACGGTGGCGCAGGCCGACGAGCGCGGCTTCGGGATGCTGGGCAGCAGCGTCTTCGTGGCCAACCCGCCGCACACGCTGTTCACGGCGCTGCAGCCGGTGCTGCCTTGCCTGGTGCAGGCGCTGGGGCAGTTCGACGGTGCGCGCTCGGCGCTGGACCGTTCGGCGAAGTCCTGAAACCTGCCCGAGACTCGCTTCGATCCCGGCCGTCTTGTTTTCCTGAGGTGACGATGAACCTGCGGTTTCGCCGCTCGGCGTTGGTGCGCGTGGCGCCTTTTGCGTTTTTCATGGCAGTGCTGGCCCTGCGCGGCTTCGCGCCCACCGACGGCAGCTGGGGCTTCGACACGCGCTGGCTTTATGCACTGCAGGCCGGCGGCACGGCGCTGCTGCTGGCGTGGTGGTGGCGCGAATACGGCGAACTGGCACGCCAGACCTGGCCCACGCTGCGCGAGAACCTGCTGGCCGTGGGCGTGGGCGTGCTGGTCTTCGTGCTCTGGGTGAACCTGGACGCACCGTGGATGACGCTGGCCACCGCCGCCACCGAACCCTTCGTGCCGCGCACGCCCGAGGGCGCGCTGAACTGGCCCTTGATCGCGGTGCGCATCGCCGGCGCGGCCTTGCTGGTGCCGGTGATGGAAGAGATCTTCTGGCGCAGCTTCCTCATGCGCTGGATACAGCACCCGACCTTCGAGGCCGTGGCCCCGGCCGCCGTGGGCCTGCGCGCGGTGGTGCTGAGCACCTTCGTCTTCGTGCTGGCGCACACCCTGTGGCTGGCCGCCATCGTGGCCGGGCTGGCCTACGCCTGGCTGTACATCCGCACCGGCAAGCTGTGGACGGCGGTGATCGCGCACGCCGTCACCAACGGCGTGCTGGGCGTGTGGGTGGTGATGACGGGCAACTGGCAGTTCTGGTAAGCGTGCACGGTTTCTGGGCCCGGCAGCTCGGCACCGCGCCCCTCGCAAACGATGCAAACACGCCACGCTGGCGCACACGCGCAGCGCCGTGTGCCGGGCCTGCGTTAGCCTGTCCAGGCCGGCCCTGCCAACAGCCATCGACTGCCTCGACTTCTCATCCTGGACACCCAAGCCGTGAAACCTCTGTCTCGTTCGGAATTGCGTTTTGCCCTGACAGCCCCCGCAGCCGGTGTGCTCGCGTTGCTGTTGTCTGCCTGTGCAACCACGGGCAGCACGCCCGACAAGCCGGCTCAGGCGACCGCAGTGCCGGCGGCTGCGCCCAAGCCTGCCGCGCCGGGTGCAGCGCAAGGCACACCAGGTGCGCCAGGCGCTGCCGCAGCCGCCCCGCGGCCCGCAGCACAGCCCGGTGCGCCGGCGCCTTTTGCCGACGTCACCCGTGACGCCAGGCGCGTGGACGGCTATCTGTCGGTGTGGACACGCGACGAGAAGACCTGGATCGAAATCCCGGCGGCGCTGCTGGACCAACCCATGTTCCTGGGCATGTCGGTGGCCGGTGGCATGGGGACAGGCCCGTTCTGGCCCGGCATGATGGGCAGGGAACACGTGGTGGTGCTGCGCCGCGTGGGCAACACGGTACAGCTGCTGGCGCGCAACCAGCACGCACGCACACCGGGCGGCACGCCGCTGGCGCGCGCGGTCGACGAGAGCTACTCCGACAGCCTGCTGGGCGCGGCGCCCTTGGCGGCCGCACCCCAGCCCGGGCGTGGCGCCTTGCTGGTGGACGCGGCACTGCTGTTCGGTGGCGACATCTCCGGCACGCAGACGTCGCTGGAAGCGCGCTTCAGGCTGCCCTATGCGCTGGACCGCGCCAACTCCAGCATCGACAGGGTGCGCACCCAGACCACGGGCCTGGCCATCACCATGCGCTCGCACTACGCCGTGCCCAAGCTGCCCGCGCCCCCGGCCATGGCACCGGGTGCGCCGCCGCCCAACCCGGCGGCCCTGCCCAGCCCGCCGGGCAACGTGCCCGATGCCCGCAGTCTCTTCCTGGCCCACACCTACACGCTGGCGCCCTTGCCGGCGCAGCCGATGAAGACACGCGTGGCAGACCCCAGGGTGGGCTACTTCACGCAGTCTTTCGTGAACTTCGGAGACGACACCCAGGAAGGTCGCCGCACCCACTTCATCGATCGCTGGCGCCTGGAGAAGAAAGACCCGACCGCGGCGGTCTCCGAGCCGAAAGAGCCCATCCGCGTCGTGCTCGACCGCAACATCCCCGAGCCCTGGCGCAAGCCGCTGCGCGAAGCCGCGCTGGAGTGGAACAAGGCCTTCGAGCGCGCCGGCTTCCGCAATGCCCTCAACGTGGAGCAGCAGCCCGCCGATACCGACTGGACCACGCTGGAAGGCGTGCGCCTGCTGGCCGTGCGCTGGTTCGCGCAGGACGGACCGGGCTCTACCGCCGTGGGCCCGAGCCAGGCAGACCCGCGCACGGGCGAGATCCTGCGCGGCGCGGCCATCATCGACGAGAACCGCGTGCGCGTGTTCCGCTCACGCGCCGGCGAGGCGGTGCCGCGCTGGGCCGAGCAGCTGCCTGCAGCCGCCATGGCGCCCACGGCCTTCGCCCAGCGTTACGCCGCGTGTGACTACGCCGACGTCGCCTTCGACGAAGCACGTTTCGGCTTCGACCTGCTGGTCGAACGCGGCTTGCTCGACCCCAACAGCCCCGAGGCCGACCGCTACATCGAAGGGGCGCTGAAAAACGTCACCATGCACGAGATCGGGCACGCGCTGGGGCTGCGCCACAACTTCCGCGCCTCCACCGCCGTCACGCCAGCGCAACTGCGTGACCGCGCCTGGACCCAGGCCAACGGCCTGTCGTCCTCGGTCATGGAATACAACGCGCAGAACCTGCCGCTGCAGGGTGAGCCCGTGGCCGACTACAACATGCTCACGCTGGGCGCGTACGACTACTGGGCCATCGAGTACGGCTACCGCGAGTACGGCGCTGCCGAAGACGAGAAGAAGGCACTGCAGGCCCTGGCCGCACGCGGCGACCGTGAACCGGCGCTGGCTTACAGCACAGACCAGGATCTGGCCAACAACGACCCGCTGGTCAACCAGCGTGACATGGGCAACGACCCCTTGGCCTTCGCGCAGCGGCAGATCAAGCTGGCGCGTGAGCTGTGGCAGCGCACCACCACACGGGCGCTGGCGCCCGACGAAGACCTCACCGTCTACCGCCGTGCGCTGACGCGGGTGCTCGGCAGCATGGGCACTTCCTTGCCCTTCGCCACCAAGTACGTGGGCGGCGTGTACACCTCGCGCGCCGCGGCCGGCGCCAACCAGCCGCTGGTGGTGCCGGTGCCCGCCGCGCAACAGCGGGCGGCTCTGGATGTGGTGGTCAACGAACTCTTCAGCAGCGCCAGCTTCAAGTTCGACCCCAAGGCCATGAGCCGGCTGGGCGTGGATCACCACGAGCCTCGCGGCCCAGGCAGCACCGGTGTCGACTTCAGCCTGCCCGGCGCCGTCCTGGGCCTGCAGCGCGGTGCGCTGGACACCTTGATGTCAGACAGCCTGGCCGGCCGCCTGGCCGATGCCGAAAGCAAGGTCGAAGACCCGCGCCAGTTGCTGACCTATGCCGACGTGCAGGAACGCCTGTCCAAGGCCGTGTGGTCGGAAATCGGCGACGGCGGCAAGGGCGAGATCGACAGCCTGCGGCGCAACCTGCAGCGGGAACACCTGCGCCGCCTGGCTGCGGGGCTGGTGCGCCCCGGCTCTGCCACTGCTGCCGACGTGCGTGCGGTCTACCGGCAAGCCGCCTTGCGCCTGCAGACCCAGCTGAGCGCCGCGGTGGCTGCGCGGCGAGGCAACGACCTGGTGCAAGCCCACCTGAGCGAGAGCCTGGCCACGCTGACCGAAGCGCTGAAGGCGCCGTTGATCAAGCAGGGGGTGTAGAGGCCGGCATAGGGGCTTCAGGGCGCATGGGGCGGTGTCCAACCGCCGCCAGGCCAAAGCGCTCTGCCCCTAGACCCCCCGCGCCCGGTCGGCCTGAAACTGCGCGCGCCAGCTGTCGAAGCGGTCTTCGTCCAGCGCCTGGCGCACCTCGCGCATCAGGTTCACGTAGTAGTGCAGGTTGTGGATGCTGGCCAGCATGGGGCCCAGCATCTCGCCACAGCGGTCGAGGTGGTGCAGGTAGGCGCGGCTGAAGTTGCTGCAGGTGTAGCAGGTGCAGGTTTCGTCGACGGGCGCCTGGCTGTCGCGGTGGCGCGCGTTGCGCACCTTCAGGTCGCCGAAGCGCGTGAACAGGTGGCCGTTGCGCGCGTTGCGCGTGGGCATCACGCAGTCGAACATGTCCACGCCTTGCGCGACACCTTCCACCAGGTCTTCCGGCGTGCCCACGCCCATCAGGTAGCGCGGCTTGTGCGCCGGCAGGCGGTGCGGGGTGTGCGCCATGATGCGCAGCATCTCTTCCTTGGGCTCGCCCACGCTCACGCCGCCCACGGCGTAACCAGGCAGGTCCATCGCGACCAGCGCGTCCAGCGACTCTTGCCGCAGGTGCTCGAACATGCCGCCCTGCACGATGCCGAAAAGCGCGTTGGGGTTGGCCAGCCGCGCGAATTCGGCCTGGCTGCGCTGGGCCCAGCGCAGGCTGAGTTCCATGCTCTTGCGCGCCTCGGCCTCGGTGGTGAGGTGGCCCTTCACCTCGTAGGGCGTGCATTCGTCGAACTGCATGACGATGTCGCTGTTCAGCACGGTCTGGATCTGCATGCTCACCTCGGGCGTGAGGAAGAGCTTGTCGCCGTTGACGGGCGACGCGAACTTCACGCCCTCTTCGCTGATCTTGCGCATCTCGCCCAGGCTCCAGACCTGGAAGCCGCCGCTGTCGGTGAGCATGGGCTTGCTCCAGCCCTCGAAGCGGTGCAGGCCGCCGAACTGCTGGATGACGTCCAGCCCCGGCCGCATCCACAGGTGGAAGGTGTTGCCCAGGATGATCTGCGCGCCCATCTCTTCCAGGCTGCGCGGCAGCACGCCCTTGACGGTGCCGTAGGTGCCCACGGGCATGAACACCGGCGTTTCCACGGTGCCGTGGTTCAGCGTCAGCGTGCCGCGGCGCGCGTGGCCGTGGGTCTTGTGGAGTTCGAACTTGAGCATGGCGCGATTGTCGCGGCCGTTGTCAGCCAGCGCCGTCAGCGCGCCAACTGCAAGAGCATCGAATCGCCGTAGCTGAAGAAGCGGTAGCGGCTTTCCACCGCATGCCGGTACAGCGCCTGGATGTGCGCATGGCCGGCGAAGGCACTCACCAGCATCATCAGCGTGCTCTTGGGCAGGTGGAAGTTGGTGAGCATCAGGTCCACCACGCGGAAGTCGAAGCCCGGGGTGATGAAGATGTCGGTGTCGCCGCGGTAGGGCTGCAGCGCCCCGCCACCTGCGCGCGCAGCCGATTCCAGCGCACGCAGCGTGGTGGTGCCCACCGCCAGCACGCGGCCGCCGGCGGCCTTCGTGGCGTTGATGGCGGCCACGGTGGCTTCATTCACCTCGAACCACTCGCTGTGCATGCGGTGCTCGGCGATGTTCTCCACGCGCACCGGCTGGAAGGTGCCCGCGCCCACGTGCAGCGTGATGGCGGCGCGCTGCACGCCGCGCGCGGCCAGCTCGGCCAGCACGGCGTCGTCGAAGTGCAGCGCGGCCGTGGGCGCGGCCACGGCGCCGGGGTGGGCGGCGAACACGGTCTGGTAGCGCGCCGCGTCTTCGGCGGTGTCGTCGTGGGTGATGTAGGGCGGCAGCGGCACATGGCCGTGGCGCTCCAGCAGCTGCAGCGGGTCGGCCGGGAAGCGCAGGTGGAAGAGCGCTTCTTCCGGCCCGGCGCGGCCCAGCACCTCGGCATCGAAGGCATCGGCAAAACGCACCACGCTGCCGGCCTTGGGGCTTTTGCTGGCGCGCAGGTGGGCCCACACCTCGTGGGTGCCCGTGTCCGGCAGGATGCGTTCGACCAGGGCTTCCACCGCGCCGCCGGTGGGCTTTTCACCCAACAGCCGGGCCTTGATGACGCGGGTGTCGTTGAAGACCAGCAGATCGCCGGCCTGCAGCAGGCCGGGCAGTTCGCGGAACACGCGGTCCAGCGGCGGCTGGCCGGGCTGCCGGCCGTCCAGCAGGCGCGAGGCGCTGCGCTCGGCAGCCGGGTGCTGGGCAATCAGTTCGGGGGGCAGCACGAAATCGAAGTCGTGCAGCGTGTAGGCGGGCGAGGGTGCGGGCGGGGAAGCGGGCGAAGGTGGGGCTGAAGGACTCATGGGCAGGCTGTACCGACCTGGTGGCTAGGCAAGGCGAAAATTGTTCCATGCCCACCGAGAAGGCCGCCACCCCGGCTGCCAAAGCCCCGCCCGCCAAAGCCTTGTCTGCCAAAGCCGTGTCAGGGCCTGTGCGCGCCCTGCACAAGCTGGGGCTGCTGCGCGACATCGACCTCGCGCTACACCTGCCCCTGCGCTACGAGGACGAAACCCGCCTCGTGCCCATGGCCAGCCTGCGCGACGGCGACACCGGCCAGGTGCAAGGCACGGTGACCGAGTGCCGCGTGGAAACCCGCGGCCGCCGCCAGCTGCTGGTGCGGCTGGAAGACGACAGCGGCGAGCTGCTGCTGCGCCTGCTGCACTTCTACCCCTCGCACCAGAAGACCCTGGCCGTGGGCCAGACCGTGCGTGCGCGCGGCGAACTGCGCCACGGCTTCTTCGGACGCGAGATGGTGCACCCCGAGTTCCGCGCGGTGAACGCCGACACCCCACTGCCGCAGGCGCTGACGCCCATCTACCCCAGCAGCGCGGCGTTGCCGCAGGCCTACCTGCGCAAGGCCGTGGTCTCGGCGCTGGGCCGCGCGCCGCTGCACGAACTGCTGCCACCCGGCCTGCTGCCGCCGGGCCTGCCGCCGCTGCGCGAGGCGCTGCTGGCGCTGCACCACCCGGGGCGCGAGGTGCCCATCGCCACGCTGGAAGACCACAGCCACCCCGCGTGGCAGCGCCTGAAGTTCGACGAGCTGCTGGCCCAGCAGCTGAGCCAGGCCCAGGCCCAGGCGGCGCGCGCGCGCCTGGCCGCGCCCGTGCTGCGCCCGGCGCCCGGCGGCCTGGTGGCGCAGC
>LJHT01000022.1 GCA_001295905.1 beta proteobacterium AAP51
CGGCAGCGCGCCGCTGCGGCGCAGGCGGTGGCCGCGCGCGGCACTGGCGCCCACCCACTGCACAGGGGGCAAGGCGGGCGGCGCGGTAGCGGCGCCCGGCGGTTGGCAGCCGGCCGCCAGCAGCGCAGCGCTGCCGGCCAGGGCTGCGCCACCGCCCAGCACCGTGCGGCGCTGCAGCCCGGCCTTCAACGCACGCGGCCCCACTCTTGTTCGAAGGTGGCCACCAGCGCCTGGTTGCTGAGGCGGTTGGGCTCGGCCGGCACGCGCGCCATGTCGGGCGGGAACTGCAGCAGCGCCGGCAGGCCTTCCACGGTGAGGAAACGCAGGCCTGGCGGCAGGGTTTGCGGCGGCTGCCAGGGGCGGCGGCCGGCGATCACGAAACCCCATTCGCCGAAGCTGGGCACGTGCACGTGCAGCGGTGTGGTGCGCAGGCCCACGGCTTCCAGCGTGGCCACCACCGTCCAGTAGCTCTTGCGTGCGAACAGCGGCGAGGTGGTCTGCACGACCAGGTAGCCGCCGGCGGCCAGCGCCGTTTCGGCCCGCTGGTAGAAGCTGGTGGTGTAGAGCTTGCCGAGCGAGAAGTTGGTGGGGTCGGGGAAGTCGATGACGATCACGTCGAAGGGCTCGCCGCCTTCGGCCGCACGCGTTTCCAGCCAGGTGTAGGCGTCGCTGTGCACGATGTGCAGCTTGGGGCTTTGCAGCGCGCCGCCGTTGAGCTGCCGCAGCAGCGGCTTGCG
This sequence comes from beta proteobacterium AAP51, assembly GCA_001295905.1. Taxonomy (GTDB): domain Bacteria; phylum Pseudomonadota; class Gammaproteobacteria; order Burkholderiales; family Burkholderiaceae_C; genus Rubrivivax. The sequence continues at coordinate 738 of LJHT01000022.1, forward strand.
CGTGAAGATGTTCGTGATGTGGGGGTCGAGTTCCACCAGCGTGATGTGTTCCACGCTGGGGTGCTTCAGCACCTCGCGCACGGCCAGGCCGTCGCCGCCGCCCAGCACCAGCACACGCTTGGGACCACCCTGCGCCGAGAACGCCGCCATGGCGGGGTGCACCAGCACCTCGTGATAACGGTACTCGTCGCGGCTGTGGAACTGCAGGTTGCCGTTGAGATAAAGACGCACGCCGGCATCGCCCGAGGTGAGCACCACGCGCTGGTAGGCGCTGCTTTCGCGCACGACGATGTCTTCGCCATAGAAGCTGTCTTCGGCCCAGGTGGTGAGGCGGTCGGCACCGGCCATGGCCGCCACCAGCACCGCCACCACGCCGAAGCAGGCTGCGGCATGCGCGCGCCAGCGCCGCAGGTCGCCGCGGAAGGCATAGAGCACCCACACCGCCACCGCCGCGTTCAGCAGCCCGAAGAACACACCGGTACGCACCAGCCCCAGGTGCGGCACGAAGAGCAGCGGGAAGGCCACCGCCACCACCAGCGCGCCCAGGTAGTCGAAGGTGAGCACCTGCGAGACCAGGTCTGAGAGCGCCCAGCGCGGCGCGAAGTGCGCCTTCAGGATGCGCATCACCAGCGGAATCTCCAGCCCGGCCAGGATGCCGATGAGGCCCACCAGGCCGTAGAGCATCACGCGGAAGGGCAGGTCGGCCGAGGCCGGCAGGCTGTTGTGCGCCACGAACAGCAGCGCCGGCATCAGCCCGCCGATGAAGGCCACCAGCAGCTCGATGCGCAGGAACTGCGCCACCAGCTGGTGCTGGATGAACTTGCTCAGCCACGAGCCTATGCCCATGGCGAACAGGTAGGTGCCGATGATGGTGCTGAACTGCAGCACCGAATCGCCCAGCAGGTAGCTGGCCAGCGCGCCGGCCGCCAGCTCGTACACCAGGCCGCAGGCGGCCACCACGAACACCGAGGCCAGCAGCGCCAGTTCGGCGGGGTGGGTGCGTGCGGCCGGTTCGGGGGGTGGGGCGGCGGTCAGCATGCGCAGGAGGCTAACCCAGGGCGCTGCGGCCCCAGCGTGGTCGTCAGCGCGGTCGCCAGGGCGGTCGCCAGCGCGACAAGCCCGCGCCCGCCGGCTGGCCACAATGCCGCGCATGGGAACGCTCTACCTCGTGCGCCACGGCCAGGCCAGCTTTGGCGCGGCCGATTACGACCAGCTCAGCGAACTGGGCACGCGCCAGTGCCAGGCGCTGGGGCAGTGGTTTGCGCAGCGCGGCATTGCTTTCGAAGCTGTGCTGCGCGGCACCTTGAAGCGGCATGTGCAGTCGCTGGACGGCATTGCGCAGGGCCTTGCACAAGCGGGTGGCGGCGCGCTGCCGGCTGCGCTGCCCTGGCCGGGGCTGAACGAATACGACAGCGCCGCACTCATCCGCACCGTGCACGCGGGGCCGCTGGCCAAACCAGACAACGCCGAGGTCTACAAGGCCCACTTCCGGCTGCTGCGCGAAGCCCTGGGCCTGTGGATGGCCGGCCAGACGCAGCCCGAGGGCATGCCCAGCTGGGCCGATTTCAGCGCCGGTGTGGCCGCCGCGTTGGACCACGTGCGCCACACCCACCAGGGCGCGGTGCTGCTGGTGAGCAGCGGCGGGCCCATCGCCACCGCCGTGCACCAGGTGTTGGGCACGCCAGCGTCCAGCGCCATCGAGCTGAACCTGCGCATCCGCAACAGCGCGCTCAGCGAGTTCAGCTTCACGCCCAAGGGCCACCGGCTGCTCAGCTACAACCACCTGCCGCACCTGGACCACCCCGACCGGCGGACCTGGGAAACCTACGCCTGACAGTTGGCCCCCAAGCTCGCTAGCGCTCGCTACCCCCTGGGCCCTGTCAAGGGCCCCTGCGGGTCCCTGGGGCCGTCCGCCGACGGCCCGGCGGCGCCGGTTCCGTGGCGGGAAGCTTGGTCAAGCCAAGCCCTGCTACCCGTGCACGGCGGCGGAGACGATCAGCCCGATGGCGATGCACATCGAGCCCACCACGATGGCCAGCGCGAGGTTTTTCTTCTCGACGATCTCGGCCCACAGGTCGTAGGGCGTGAGCTTGTCGATGACGACAAAACACAGCCAGAACACCGCCACGCCCAGCAGCGCAAACAACGCCGAGCCGAAGAAGGCGGCCGGCCTGAGCCATTCAATTCCCATCATGTGCTTGCTCCTTGCAGTTGCATCATCACTTGTGGCTACCGCCACCGCCGCTGGACCAGCCGCCGTAGCTGCCCCCGCCCACGCGCCCCGTGGTGCCTGAGCCGCGGTTGCGCTCGCATTGCCGGTATTCGGTGCTGGCCGCGCCGAAGGTGGTCTTGACCTGCTCGCATTCGTCTTCGCTGCACATCGACAGCAGCATCACCACCACCAGCACGCCGATGAAGATCAGCAGCGCCTTGGGCACGCCTGCGGCCTTGAAGCTGGTGGGGGCCACGTCACGCTGCAGCGCGGCCTGCGCTTCGGGCGCGATGCCGAAGGCCTGCGCCACGGTGGCGGCGTTCAGCGTTTCGCCGGCCGACCAGGTGACTTCGTTGCGCGTCTGCTCGCGCGACAGGCGCCGCGCCGCGGCCTTGCCCGTGCCCTCGAAGTCGGTCACGCGGGCGTCTTCGTCGCGCTGCACGCGCCAGTAGAACTCGCCCAGCACCCAGGTGACGCGGGCCTTGTACTCCCATTTCTGGCGGTAGGTCACGCCCTCCCACACCGCCTGCCCGCTGCGCAGCGCGGGCGCGCCGGTGATGGGGCGCACCCAGCTCCAGCCTTCGTTGCTGTCCACCAGGAAGGCAAAGCCGGCGCTGGCGTTGTAGACCAGGTACTCGCGCCAGTAGCTGGTTTCTTCGTCGTCGCCGGGCGCGGGGATGTCGCAGCGCTCGAGGTAGCCCACCACCTGCCAAGGCAACGGCGGGCCGCCCAGCGCCAGCGTGCCGCTGCGGCCCAGCGGCAGCAGGGGCTCGGCACCGCCCACGCCGGCGTTGTTCTGCTGGTAGTGCTTCAAGTCGGCACCGAGGCCGGCGCTGATGTCCACCACCGAAGCGCAGTTCGTGCACACCAGGCTTTGCGTGGTGGCCAGCTTCACTTCCAGCGCGGTGCCGCAGTTCGGGCATTCCAGGCTGCGGCCGGAGAGCGTCTTCTCGTTGCTGTCCTTCAGGCCCTGCAGCGCCAGATCGGCCAGCAGCACGCTGCGGCCCACGCTCCAGGCCGCCGAGCCGGGCTGGCTGTCATCGAGCGTGGCCACCTCACCGGCGCCGTTGCGCAAATCGACGACGGTGAACTCACCTTCCAGCCGCGGCGGCGAAAGCAGTTCGCCCTGCGCGGCCAGCAGGTGGGCGCGCTGCACCGAGGCCACGTCCCACGCCCGGCCATCGGCCAGCACGCGCATGCCGGGCCGCAGCCCCGCCAGGTCTGGCGCGCCGGGGGCATCGGCCGGCACCGGGGCTTCGAAGCTGAGGACGTAGGCGCCGTTGTCTTCGCTCAGCCAGGCGCTGCGTTCGTTGTCGAAGAGCGCGTGCCACTCGTTCCAGGTGCCGCCTTCGTACTGGTACTGCAGGCGGCCCACCAGCGTGAAGGCCACGCCCTGGCGTTCACCGCGCACCCCCAGTTGCAGCGGGCTGTGGTCGTCGAAGAGCTCGGCGCTGACGCCGATGCGCCGCAACGCCTGCCCGTCGCGCACCAGCGTGCTGCGGCAGAAGCTGCACACGGCGCTGGCTGAGGCCGCCGAGGCGAACTCGACCGGCGCGCCGCAGTTCGGGCAGGCAGCGCGGTAGCTGCGCAGAGGGCTCTCAGCCACTCAGAAGCGGCGGGCCGGCGTCGGGCCGCCCCTAGCCGGCCCGAGCCCCCTCGGGGGGTGGCGAAGGCGCGAAGCGACAAGCCTGGGGGTCCACATCTCCCTAGACCAGCTTCTTCAGCAGCTCGGCCTTCTTCGAGGCGAACTCGTCCTCGGTGAGGATGCCCTTGGCCTTCAGGTCGGCCAGCTTCTCCAGCGTGGCCATCACCTCGTCGGGCTTGATGCCCACCGCAGCCGCAGCCGCACCAGTGGCCTGGGCTGCAGCACCGGCCGCTGCCGCCCCGCCGCCCATCAGCCCAGCCTGCAGCTGCTGCGCCATCACCTGGCCCAGCGCCACCCCGGCGCCCAGGCCCATGGCGTCGCCCACCACGCCGCTGCCGCCCCCACCGCCGGCCGTGCCTTCGGCGAACTTCGGGATGGCCTGCGCCGTCTGGTACTGCATGAACTTGCCCATGTCGTTGCCGACCATGCCCATGCCGATCTTCTGGTCGAGGATCTTCTGCAGTTCCTCGGGCAGGCTCACGTTCTGCATCGTCACACTGACCAGCCGCAGCCCGAGCTTTTCGAACTCGGGGGCCGCAACCAGCTGCAGTTGCTGCGCGAACTCGACCTGGTTCGAGGCCAGGTCGAGGAAGGGCAGGCCGCTCTGGGCCACCGCATCGCTGATGTGCTGCAGCATCAGGCCGCGCAACTGGCCGTCGAGTTCTTCCACCGTGTAGCGCGCGCTGGTGCCGCTGATGGCGGTGTGGAAGAGCCGCGGGTCCGTGATGGCGTAGGCGTAGTTGCCGAAAGCGCGCAGGCGCACGGCGCCGAAGTCCTTGTCGCGGATGGTGACGGGCTGCGTCGTGCCCCAGCGGCGGTCGATCTGCTGGCGCGTGCTGAAGAAGTAGACATCGCTCTTGAACGGGCTCTGGAAGAGCTTGTCCCAGTTCTTCAGGTAGGTCAGCACCGGCAGCGTCTGCGTCGTCAGCTTGTACATGCCGGGGCCGAAGACATCGGCCACCTTGCCTTCGTTGACGAACACGGCCATCTGGCTTTCGCGCACCGTCAGGCTGCCGCCGTACTGAATTTCATTGCCCGCCATCGGGAAGCGGAAGGCCAGCGTGCCATCGCCGCTTTCCGTCCATTCGAGGATGTCGATGAACTGCTTCTTGATGAAATCCATCAGCGCCATGGCGTTCCCCTTTGCTCAGGTGGGCACCCGGAATGGATGCGCGTCGAATAATAAGCACGGCAGCTGCCACGGCCCCGGCGGTCCGGCGCGCTGCAACAGAAATACCAGGGAGTCGAAACGAGATGAAGTTCACCGCCCGCACCCGGCCGCTGGGCCGCCCGCATGGCCTGCGGGGCCTGTTCAACCTGGGCCTCTGGGCTGGGGCCTTTTTGGTGGTCGCCGGGATGGCCGGGGTGGCCAGCGCCCAGATTGCCACGCCCGCAGCGGCCAGCGCCAAGCCCAGCGCCGCCGCCACCAAGGCCAGCCCCGCGGCCCCACGCAAGCCCGCAGCCAACCCTGGCGCCACCCGCAAGCCCGCGGCCGCCGCGGCCCCGGCCCCGGCGCCGCGCGGCGGCAAGGGCTGGCAGGTGGGTCCCATCCCCGGCTGGGTGGTGGCCCCGCCCGCCCCCGACCCCAGCGCCGCGCCCGCGCCCAACATCGGCACGCGGCGCGACCAGCTCGTCGACCTGCAGGTGAACCACGTCGGCAGCACGCCGCAGTACTTCGTGCGCGTGCGCAGCGTGGCGCTGGACCCGGGCGCCCTGGGCAGCGTGTCGCAGTGGCAGATCGGCTTCAACCCGGCCTTCCAGACGGTGCTCATCCACCACGCCAGCGTGCTGCGCGACGGCCAGCGCAGCGAGCGGCTGGCTGACGCGCGCATCGAACCCATGCGGCGCGAACAGCGCCTGGAACAACAGGTGCTGGACGGCAGCGAAACCCTGCTGGTGGTGCTGGCCGACGTGCGCGTGGGCGATGCGGTCGAGGTGGCCTACAGCGTGGCCGGCGAGAACCCCATCTTCGAAGGCCGCATCGGCGGCGGCATGCGCCTGGCCTATGAAACGCCGGTGGACCTGCTGCACCACCGTTGGCGCGTGCCGGCCGGCAAGACGATGTACAGCCGCCCGCTGGCGGGCAAGGACGAGCCCGAGCGCAGCACGGAACGCGGCACCGAAGGCGAAGTGCAGGTGCTGCGCGCCGTGCGCCACCAGGTGGCCGGCATTCCGCAGGAGCAGCTCACGCCGCCGTGGTTCAAGGTCTACCCCGCCATCGACCTGAGCGAATACCGCAGCTGGGCCGAGGTGGATGCCTGGGCGCAGAAGCTCTTCGCACTGCCCAGCCCCACGCCACCGGCCGTGGCGGCCAAGGCCCAGGCCTTGCGCGAGCAGGCCCAGAAAGAAGGCTGGAAGGACGAGGCGCTGGTCTCGGAGGTGCTGCGCTTCGTGCAGGACGAGGTGCGCTACCTCAGCGTGAGCCTGGGCGAGAGTTCGCACCGGCCCAAGCCGCCGCAGCAGACGCTGGCCGAGCTGCTGGGCGACTGCAAGGACAAGGTGGTGCTGCTGAACGCGCTGCTGCGCGAGCTGGGCTTCGACGCCAGGCCGGCACTGGTGTCGATGCACCGCAATCGCGGCATCCGCGACTACCTGCCCTCGCACGAGCTCTTCGACCACGTCATCACGCGGCTCACCCTGGGCGGGCGGCAGTGGTACCTCGACCCCACCATCAACGGCCAGGGCCTGCAGCTGGAAACACGCGGCCAGGTGCCCTATGGCGCTGCGCTGGTGGTGGGCGCCGGCGGTGCGGAAGAAGTGGCGCTGCAGACCGTGCCCGAGCCGCCCCCCGCGTTGAATCGCCTGCAGTTCGAGCACCGCTGGGACCTGAGCCAGCCCGGCCGCCCGGCGCAGCTGGTGTTCACGATGCGCGCGCACGGCCTCTTGGCCGAACGCTGGCGCGCCGGCCAGGCCACGGCCGGCACCGAGGCGGTGGCCCAGGCCCTGGGCAGCGGTTTCGTGCGCGTGCTGCCCGGCCTGAAGGCCGTGGGCAACGCCGAGGTGGCCGACGACCGCCAGGCCAACCGCTGGGAGTACACGCAGCGCTACGAGCTGGCCGAGTTCGGCCAGTACAACCGCGGCTTCATCGACGCCGAATTCGGCGCGCTGGAGTTCCTGGACCTGCTCACCGGCCCTGCCGAAACCCAGCGCCGCACGCCCTTCATGGTGGACACCCCGCGCCTGGTGGACAGCCGCATCGAAGTGCGCACCCCGGTGCCGCTGACCCTGAACCCGCCGGCACCGCTGGAACTGGTGGAGCGGCAGTTCCGCTTCCTGGCGCGGCTGGAGCTGCAGGCCGACAAGGCCAGCTTCGTGCGCCGCTACGAGCGCCGCGACGACCAGGTGCTGCCCGGCGAGATGACCACCTGGCGCGAGAAGGTGCTGCAGGCTCGCCAGGGCAGCTTCGGCCGCCTGCGCCTGCCGCTGCTGGACAGCAAGGCCGTGACGCCGGAACTCGAGAAGCTGGAACGCCGGCTGCGCAGTGCGCGGGGCTGGCGCGACGACACGCTGCAAGGTCTGATCACGCGCAACGAGTTCACCCGCCTCATCGACACCGAGGCGCTGAAGAAGGTGGCGCCCGGCAGCCCGATGGCGGCGCAGGTGCTGGTCTCGCGCGCCACGGCGAACAACCTGCTGGGCAGTTTTGCGGCGGCGCGCGCCGATGCCGAGCAGGCCCTGGCGCTGCGGCCCGAGGACGAGGATGCGCTGGACGCCCGCGCCGTGGCGCTGCTGGGCGAGGGCCAGGCCGAAGAGGCGCTGGCCACCTTCGCGCGCATCAAGCCGGCGGCGCGCCCGGCGGCGGTGGCGGGCTGGATGGGCTCCATCCACTACCACCTGGGCCGCCTGCCCGAGGCCGAGGCCTTGCTGCGCGAAGCGGTGGCCAACGGCAGCGGCGAGAGCCGAGAGTTCGCGATGGTGTGGCTGTACCTGGCCGCCGAACGCCAGGGCGGGCGCGGCGCCGCCGCGGTGGAAGAACACCTGGAAGGCACCGACCCGCAGAAGATGCCCGGCGCGCTGCTGCGCTTCCTGGTGGGCCGGATGGACCGCGCGGCACTGCTGAAGCACGCTGCCGCGAAACCCGAGATGGAACGCCTGAACCTGGCCGAAGCGCACTACTACATCGGCCAGAAGCTGCTGGCCCAGGGCCAGCGCGACGACGCGCTGCGCGCCTTCCAGCGCGCCGTGGACACCCAGGCCACGCCCTACCGCGAAGTGACCTTTGCGCAGCTGGAACTGCGCCGCGCCGGCCGTTGAGCGAGACTGCCTGCCATGCACACGAGGCCGCCCCCATGAACACCACCGCCTGGCACCTGGCCGTGGTGGGCGCCGGCCCCGTGGGGCTGGCCTTGGCGCTGCACGCGGCGCGCCTGATGCCGCATGCGCACATCACCGTCTTCGATGCGCGCCCGCTGGACCGCGACGTGGCCGCAGACCCGCGCACGCTGGCACTGAACCTGGGCAGCCTGCAGTTCCTGCAGCGCCTGGGCGTCACGCCGCTGCAGGCGGCCGGCGGGCAGGCCCAGGCGATCACCCAGGTGCACATCTCCCAGCAGCCCCCCAGCTGGGGCCAGGCCGAGGTGCGCCTGTGCGCCAGCGAGCTGGGCGTGCCGCACCTCGGCGCGGTGCTGAGCTACGGCAGCTTGCTCGCACCGCTGCAGGCCGCGTGGCTGGCGCTGGCCGCCGCTGAACCGCAGCGCCTGCACACGCGTTTCGGCACGCCCGTGGCGGCGCTGAAGGCCAGCGGCAGCGGCGTGGAAGTGGATGCCGGCATTGCCGAGCGTTTCGACCTGGCCGTGGTGGCCGAAGGCGGCGTGTTCGCCGAGCAGGCGCGCAAGGCGCTGACGCACGACTACGGCCAGACCGCCTGGGTGGGCACGGCCACGCTGGCGGGCGCCACGCCGGGCATGGCCTTCGAACGCTTCACGCGCCACGGCCCGGCCGCGCTGCTGCCGCTGCCGCCCGATGCACAAGGCCAGGCGCGCGCGGCGCTGGTGTGGTGCGTGGGCACGGCCGAAGACCCGGTGCGCGAGTTGTCCGACGCCCAGCGCCTGGCGGTGCTGAACACGCTGTTCCCGCCCGAGGCCGGCCGTGTGCTGGCCTTGAGCCCGCTGAAGGCCTTTCCGCTGGGCCTGAACGCCGAACGCACGCTGGTGGAAAGCGGGCAGGACGGGCAGGGTTCGGGCCGCGGCCGCATCGTGCGCATCGGCAATGCCGCGCAGACCCTGCACCCGGTGGCCGGCCAGGGCCTGAACCTGGGGCTGCGCGACGCCCATGCGCTGGTGGCGGCACTGCGCTGGGCTGATGACATGGACAGCGCGCTGCGCCGCGTGGAATGGGCGCGCGCGCCCGACCGCTGGGGCATGATCGCCGCCACCGATTTCCTGGCGCGCAGCTTCACCTGGCAACTGCCCGGCGCGGCCACCGCGCGCGGCCTGGGGCTGGCGGCCTTGCAGGCGCTGCCGCCGGTGAAGGCCTGGGTGGCGCGCCGCATGATGTTCGGCACGCGCTGAGCGGCTCATGCTCGAGACGCGCTGCGCGCGTGGGCTTCAGAGCCGCCGGTGCGCCAGCGCCGGCAGCTGCAGGCGCACCTGCGCCAGGCGCTGCGCTTCGACTTCGCCGATGACAAAACCTTCGCCCTCGGGCAGCACGTCCACCACCACGCCCCAGGGGTCGATGAGCAGGCTGTGGCCCCAGGTGCGGCGGCCGTTCTCGTGCGTGCCGCCCTGCGCGGGCGCCAGCACGTAGCACTGGTTCTCGATGGCGCGCGCGCGCAGCAGCACTTCCCAGTGCGCCTGGCCCGTGGTGTGGGTGAAGGCCGAAGGCACGACGAGCAGGTCGCAAGGCGGCCGCATCAGCGCGCGGTAGAGCTCGGGGAAGCGCAGGTCGTAGCACACGCTCAGGCCCACGCGCAGCGCGCCGGCCTGCACGGCCACCGGCTCGCCGCCGGCGCACAGCGTGCGGCCTTCGTCGTAGCTCTCGCGGCCGTTGTCGAAGGCGAAGAGGTGCACCTTGTCGTAGTGGCCCGCTTCGGTGCCGTCGGGCCCATAGACGGCGCAGCGGTTCAGCACGCGGGGCGGGTCTTGCGGCGCTGCGGCAGCGGCTTTCACGGGCAAGGTGCCCCCCACCAGCCAGATGCCGTGCTCGCGCGCGGTGTCGGCCAGGAACTGCTGGATGGGCCCGTGCCCGGCGTCTTCGGCCAGGGCCAGCTTGTCGGTGTCGCGCCGGCCCAATAGGCAGAAGTACTCGGGCAGCGCCACCAGGTGCGCACCTGCGGCGGCGGCCTGCGCTACCAGACGCGCCGCGGTGTCGCGGTTGTGGGCCCATTCGGGGCTGCTGACCATCTGCACGGCGGCTATCTTCATGCGCCTATTTTGCGACTGTTCAGTCACCAAGCCCCCCGGCCGGCATAGGCCATGCCATCACGATGACACTGCCGCCGCAGGTCGTCGCCCCCAGAGCGCGGCACCGGCCCACGCAGAGTTTCCGGAGGGATTTTTTTCATGCTCACCGCCGCCGCGGCCGCCGACCACAGCCGCTATGTGCAGCGCATCAGGCGCCGCCTTGGGGCCGAACTCGCGCTGCTGCCGCCCGGCCTGCCGGGCCTGGCCACCATCACCGCGCTGGTGCAGCGGCTGCAGGCCGGCGGGCGCGAACTGCCGGCGGCGCTGCGCGTGGCGCGCCAGCTCGTCGTGGAACGGCTGGCGGTGCTGGACGTGGAAGAGCGCGCGCCGCTGGAACACATCACCGGCGCCATGACCCACCTGGCCGAGGCCACACTGGAACTCGCGCTGGCCCAGGCCGAGCAGGAAGCCGATGCGCGCTACGGCGCGCCGCTGGACGCGGATGGGCAGCGCATCCAGCTGTGGATCGTGGGCATGGGCAAGCTGGGCGCGCGCGAGCTCAATGTCTCTTCCGACATCGACCTCGTCTACGTCTACGAAGACGACGGCCACACCGCGGGCGGCACGGCCGGCCAGGCCGTGGTGAGCGTGCACGAGTACTTCAGCTTCGTGGCCAAGCGCCTCTATGCGCTGATCGGCGACACCACCGAAGACGGCTTCGTGTTCCGGGTTGATCTGGCGCTGCGGCCCAACGGCAACTCGGGCCCGCCGGTGGTGAGCCTGGCCATGCTGGAAGAGTATTTCCAGGTGCAGGGCCGCGAGTGGGAGCGCTTCGCCTGGCTGAAGAGCCGCGTCGTGGCGCCGCGCGCGGCCGTCACCAGCGGCCGCGCGCTGCAGCTGCGCAACCTGGTCACGCCTTTCGTCTACCGGCGCTACCTCGATTACGGCGTGTTCGAAGGCCTGCGGCAGCTGCACCGCAAGATCCGCGAAGAAGCCCAGCGCCGCGCCGCCGGCCGGCCCGAGCGCGCCAACGACGTGAAGCTGTCGCGCGGCGGCATCCGCGAGATCGAATTCATCGTGCAGCTGATGCTGGTGGTGCGCGGCGGGCACTTCCCCGAGATCCGCACGCGCAGCACGCTGAAGGCGCTGCAGCGCCTGGTGGCGCGCGGGCTGATGAAGACCGAGACGGCCGAGAAGCTGGCCGCCGGCTACACCTTCCTGCGCCGCGTGGAGCACCGCATCCAGTTCCTGGACGACCAGCAGACGCACCTGCTGCCGGCCAACGACGAAGACCTGGCCTGGATCGCCGCCAGCATGGGCCTGGTGTGCAAGGGCCCTGAAAGCTGCGCCCTGCTCGACCAGCTGCTGGAAGTGCGCGAGCTGGTGGCCGCCGAGTTCGACGAACTGCTGCGCGAAGGCCAGGGCGCCGCCGGTGCTGCAGTTGGCAGCGGCAGCGCCGGCGGCAAGAGCGGCCCCTGCCGCGGCAAGGGCTGCGGCACCGGCCCGCTGCCGGTGGACAGCGAGACCCTGCTCGACCGCCTGCCGCCGGCGCTGGCCGAACGCGTGCGCCCCTGGGCCCTGCAGCCGCGTGTGCAGGCCCTGCGCGACGAGACGCGCCTGCGCCTGGGCCGGCTGATGAAGAACACGGGCCACGCGCTGCGCGAAGGCAGCTGCACGCCGGCCGGCGCGCTGCGTTTCGTGGACTGGCTGGAGCCGCTGCTGCGCCGCGAGAACTACCTGGCGCTGCTGGTGGAACGCCCCGAGGTGCACGGCCGGCTGCTGAAGCTGCTGGGCCTGGCGCGCTGGCCCATGCAGTACCTGATGCGCCACCCCGGCGTCATCGACGAACTGGCCGACGACCGCCTGCTGCACCAGCGTTTAGACCGCGCGGCCTTCACGGCCGAGCTGGAAGAACGCCGCAGCGCCCTGCAGCGCGCGGGTGAAGACGACGAGGAAAAGCTGCTCGACACGCTGCGCCGTGCCCACCATGCCGAGGTCTTTCGCACGCTGGTGCGCGACGTCGGCGGCGAGCTCACGGTGGAGCAGGTGGCCGACGACCTGTCGGCCCTGGCCGATGCCCTGCTCGACATCGCCGTGCGCTGGGCCTGGGCCGGCTTCAAGCAGCGCCACCGCGAAGACCCGGGCCTGGGCGTGATCGCCTACGGCAAGCTGGGCGGGCTGGAGCTGGGTTATGGCGGCGACCTCGACGTGGTCTTCGTCTTCGACGACGACAGCGAGGAAGACAAGCAGCGCGCGCAGGAGGTGTATGCCGCCTTCGTGCGCCGGCTCATCACCTGGCTGACGCTGCGCACCGCGGCCGGCGAGCTGTTCGACATCGACACCGCCTTGCGGCCCAACGGGAACTCGGGCCTGCTCGTCACCAGCATCGCCAGCTACGAGCGTTATCAAGACGGCCGCGGCAGCAACACCGCCTGGACCTGGGAACACCAGGCCCTGACGCGCGCACGTTTCTGTGCCGGTGCGCGCAGCGTGGCCCAGCGCTTCGAGGCCACGCGCCGCGCCGTGCTGACCGCCCCGCGCGACGCCGCCGCGCTGCGCGAAGAGGTGCGCAGCATGCGCGAGAAGGTGCGCAGCGCCCGCCCGGTGCCGGCGGACAGGTTCGACGTCAAGCACAGCCCCGGCGGCATGATGGACGTGGAGTTCGCCGTGCAGTACTTGGTGCTGGCGCACAGCGGGCAGCACGCGGCCCTGCAGGACAACGCCGGCAACATCGCGCTGCTGCAGCGCGCCGAAGACGCCGGGCTGCTGCCGGCCGGCGTGGGCAGCGCCGCCGCCGACGCCTACCGCGAGCTGCGCCGCGCCCAGCACAGCGCGCGCCTGGACGAACAGCCCACGCAGTTCAGCCCCGAAAGCATGGCCGCGCCGCAGCAGGCGGTGCTGGCGCTGTGGCGGGCGGTCTTTGCCTGAAGTCCCTCGGTCGGCGCCGAGGCCGGGGCCGCGGCTGAACGCCGGCCGCGCCTGGGCCCTGCTGGCCGCCCTGTTCACAGCCGCCTCGCTGCTGGTCTGGTGGCTGCCCAGCGCCTGGCTGGACTGGCAGCCCGAGCGCGCCGCGGCCGAGCCCTGGCGCGCCTTCACTGGCGCCTTCGTGCACTGGAGCCCGGCGCACCTGGCGGCTAATGGAGTGGGCGCGGTGGTGGTGGCCGCGCTCGGCCTGGCTGCGCGGCTGCCGCAGCGCGCCGCGCTGGCCTGGGCGCTGGCGTGGCCCTGCACGCAGGCCGGCCTGCTGCTGCAGCCGGCGCTGGCGCATTACGGCGGGCTCTCGGGCGTGCTGCATGCCGGCGTGGCGGTGGCCGCGCTGTGGCTGCTGGTGCGCGAGGCCGGCACACGCCGCGTTCTCGGCGGCGCCATCGCGCTGGGGCTGCTGGTGAAGATCCTGCTGGAAGAACCCTGGGGTCCGCCCTTGCGCGCGCCGGGCAGCCTGCTGAGCGGCGGCTTCGACATCGCCACGGCACCGCTGGCCCACGCCACGGGCGCCGCCGCCGGGCTGGTGTGCGCGGCGCTGCTGCTGGTGCTGGGGCGCCGACAATCCCCGGGATGACTTCGGAAAAAAAGACCCAGCTCGACGCGCTGGCCATCGTGCTGCTGCTGGGCTGCAGCGCGGTGTGGGGCCTGGGCCAGGTGGCGGCCAAGGTGGGCCTGGCCGAGATGCCACCGCTGCTGCAGGCAGGCCTGCGTTCGCTGGGGGCCGCGGTGCTGCTGCTGGCCTGGGCCGCGTGGCGGCGCCAAGCGCTGTGGCAGCGCGACGGCAGCGCGCCCGGCGGCCTGCTGGCCGGGGCGCTGTTCGCGGCCGAGTTCGCCTGCATCTTCATCGGCCTGCAGTACACCAGTGCCAGCCGTATGGCGGTGTTCATCTACCTCGCGCCCTTCGTGGTGGCGCTGGGCATGCCCTTCATCGCGCGCAGCGAGAAGCTGCATGCCGCACAGCTGGCCGGGCTGGTGGTGGCTTTCGGCGGCGTGGTGTGGGCCTTTGCCGAAGGTTTCGCCCGGCCCGCCGTGGGCCCGCAGCAGTGGCTGGGTGACAGCCTGGGCCTGCTGGCCGCCGTGCTTTGGGGCCTGACCACCCTCACGCTGCGCGGCACGAAGGTGGCCACGGCGGCACCCGAGAAGACGCTGCTCTACCAGTTGGCGGTCTCGGGCGTGGCGCTCACGGCCGCCGGGCTGCTGAAGGGCGAAGTGTGGCCGGCCACGCTGAGTGCGCTGTCCATCGGCGCGTTGGCCTTCCAGACGGTGGTGATCACCTTCGCCAGCTACCTGGTGTGGTTCTGGCTGCTGCGCCACTACCCGGCCACACGCATCTCGGCCTTCGTGCTGCTGACGCCGGTGTTCGGCCTGCTGGCCGGGGTGCTGCTGCTCGACGAACCGCTCACCCTGCGCCTGGTGGTGGCGCTGGCGGCGGTGTGCGTGGGCATTGCGTTGGTGAACCGGCCTCACCGCCAGGCCTGAGGCGGCGCGCCTGTGGGGCGCCGCCCCGGCCGGCCGTTCAGGTGGCCTGCGCCGGGCCGGCCACCTGCGCGGTGCTCTGGGCGGCCTGTGCCGCGAGGGCGCTGGTGACTTCCTTGCGATAGCGGTTCAGTTCCTGCACGCTGGCGAAGCTGCGCTCCATCAGCAGGCTCATGTTGTGCAGGATGCGTTCGACGACCTTGCCTTCCCAGGTGGCATCGAACTGGATCTGGCGGTCGAGCCAGGCTTCCAGCCACTGCGGGTCGGGCATGCGGCTCTGGATGGTGTCACGCGGGAACAGCTTCACGTTCACGTGCAGGTTGGTCGGGTGCAGGGCCTGCGCCGTGCGCCTTGCGCTGGCCATCAGCACGCCGATCTTGGCGAAGGCCGCGCGCGCTTCGTCACCGAACTTGTGCAGCGCGCGCTTCATGTAGCGCAGGTAGGCGCCGCCGTGACGGGCTTCGTCGCGTGCCAGCGTTTCGTAGATGGCCTTGATGACGGGTTCGTCGTGCCATTCGGCGGCGCGGCGGTACCAGTGGTTCAGCCGGATCTCGCCGCAGAAATGCATCATCAGCGTTTCCAGCGCCGGCGCGGGGTCGAACTCGAAGCGCACGGCGTGCAGCTCTTCTTCCGTGGGCACGAGGTCGGGGCGGAAGCGGCGCAGGTACTCCATCAGCACCAGGCTGTGCTTCTGCTCCTCGAAGAACCACACGCTCATGAAGGCGCTGAAGTCGCTGTCCTCGCGGTTGTCGCGCAGGAACATCTCGGTGGCCGGCAGTGCCGCCCATTCCGTGATGGCGTTCATCTTGATGGTCTGGGCCTGCTCTTCGGTCAGGCGGCTGGCGTCGAAGCGGTCCCAGGGGATGTCGCTCTCCATGTTCCAGCGCACGGCCTCCAACTGCCGGAAAAGCTCGGGGTAAAGCATGGTCTTGGCGGGTTCCATCGTTTGATTCTAGAGAGGCCCTGTCGCCACCGCCAGCCGGTGACGTCCCGGGCAAAGGGGCTCAAGGGGTATCGGCACGCCAGCGTTGCAGTTCAGCGGCCAGGGTGTCGAAACTGGCCACCGGCCGCACGCCGGGCACGTTGCGCCGGTGCAGCACCGGCGCCGCGCCCCCAGCCCAGACGGCCGTGCCGGCCGGCAGCTTGGCAGCCAGTTCGGCCAGGCCGTCGACCACCTGGTTGGGGTTCATGCAGCCGGTGAAGCTGAGCGCGACGATGTCGATGCCGTAGGCCTGCACCGCGCGCACGATGTCCCAGACCGGCGTCTGCACGCCCAATGAGACGCAATGGCAGCCTTCCAGCGTGAGCATGGCCTCGGCCATCAGCAGGCCCAGACCGTGCGGCTCGTTCGGGAAGGTGGTGAGCAGCACGCGCGGGCGCTGGCCCGCAGCGCCCTGCGGAATGCCGGCGATGGCCTGGCGCAGCACGGTCTGCACGGTCTCGGTGTAGACGTGCTCCTCGAAGATTTCCATCTGGCCGCGCACCCAGGCATCGCCCACGGCCGCGTTCAGCGGGCCCACGACCTCGGTGACGAAACGCGCCACGCCGCTGCGCGCCGCCAGCCGCGCCAGTTCGCCGCGCAGGGCGGTGCTGTCGTGGCTGCGGATGAGCGCCAGCAAGGCCCGCAGGTCGGCCGAAGCCACCAGCGCCTCCGCGGCGCGCTGCGGCTGGTCGACGGTCTGCTCGGCCAGGTGCTGCAAGGCCTGCACGTCCAGCGGCACGATGCGCCCGGGCCGGTGGCCGGCGTCGAGCAGGCGCTTGATGAGCCGCAGCTTTTCCACCTGCGCCAACGTGTAGGCGCGTTCGCCGACGTGGTCGCGGTCGGGCGAGGGAAAGCCGTAGCGGCGCTCCCAGACGCGCAGCGTGTCCTTCGACAGCCCGGTGTCGCGTTCGACAGCGGCGATCGACAGCGAGATCGGCGGCGTGCGGGGGCTATCGTTCATGCGCGGTGGCGGTGATGGACAGCATTTGGACACGAGTCCCTGCGGCCCCAGAACTTCGAGGGGCAAGTTCGAGGGACAAGCAGCCCAGCAGAAACCGACGCTCGCAGGCCAGGCAGCGTCTCCGCGCCGGCTGCCCGCGGCTCTTGGACAATCAACAGACAAGTCAGGGCGGGTGCGAGGCTCATAACCATCTGGTCAAAACGTGACTGATTAGTCTACACTCTTGGGCATGCGGTGTGTGTCTGCTGTCATTCCAGTGCCGGGCTCGGGCCATGGCCCCGGCCAGCAGCGCTGTGCAATGCCGCCGCACCACTTTTTGATGCCGCTGCAAAAGCTGCGGAACTTTCGCGCGTCGGCGGCTTCTGAAGCTGCAGGTCAGCGCTGATGAAGGGCTGAACCGAATGATGACTTTCCTGTTGTGCGGACCGTCGGGTTCCCTGACTGAAATCCCGGGGCATCTCTCCTCCTCCCTCCTCCCTCCCTCGTTGGCCACGGGGCGCCGCACAACAGTCTTTACACGGCAGGGCACCGCAGCACGCGGTGCCCGCCCCAGCCGCCGGAGCGCGGCCCTGAACCCCTCCCTGGGTCTGGCCCTGAGGGGCTCGCCATGAAGCGCGTGGCCGTGGTGGGCTCGGGCATCAGCGGTCTGGCGGCGGCGCACGAACTCGCGCGCGAGGCGCAGGTCACCCTGTTCGAGGCCGGCAGCCATTTCGGCGGCCACACCAACACCGTCGACGTGACCTTGCCAGGGCCCCAGGGCCCGGTGACCTGGGGTGTCGATACCGGCTTCCTGGTCTTCAACCACCGCACCTATCCGAACCTGGTACGCCTGTTCCAGACCCATGGCGTGGAGACGGCGGCCTCGGAGATGTCGTTCTCGGTGCAGGTGCGCCAGGCGGGTCTGGAGTGGAGCGGCAACAACCTCAACACGGTCTTCGCCCAGCGCAGCAACCTGCTGCGCCCGCGCTTCCTGGGCATGCTGCGCGACATCCTGCGCTTCAACCGACTCACCACCGACATCGCCACGCGCAACGCCGAGGCCGAGCTGGCGCAGCCCATCGGCGATTTCCTCGATGAACAGCGCTTCGGCCCGGCCTTCCGCGAGTGGTACTTCCTGCCGATGATCGGCTGCATCTGGAGTTGCCCCACCGACCAGATGCTGCGCTTTCCCATCGGCACGATGATCCGTTTCTGCCACAACCACGGCCTCATCCAGGTGGCCAACCGGCCGCAGTGGCACACCGTGCGCGGCGGCGCGAAGCACTACGTGGCCAAGTTGCTGGCAGGCATTGCCGATGCCCGGCTGAACACGCCCGTGCGCCAGGTGCGCCGCCTGCCTGCCCATGAAGGCGGCGGCGTGATGGTGGCCACCGATGCCGGCAGCCAGCGCTACGACGAGGTCGTGCTGGCCTGCCACAGCGACCAGAGCCTGGCGCTGCTGGCCGATGCCTCGGCCGCCGAACGCCAGGTGCTGGGCGCCATCCGCTACCACCCCAACCTGGCGCTGCTGCACACCGACGAGCGCGTGCTGCCGCGCCGCAAGCTGGCCTGGGCCGCCTGGAACTACGCGCGCGCGGCCGACACCGGGCGCGAGCAGGCGGCCGTGTGCCTGCACTACCTCATCAACCGCCTGCAGCCGCTGCCCTGGACGCAGCCGGTGGTGGTGTCGCTGAACCCCGACCCCGCGCACATGCCAGCCGATGCGCAGGTGCTGGGCCGCTATACCTACAGCCACCCGGTGTTCGACGGCGCGGCGGTGGCCGCGCAGCGCCAGCTGCCCGCCGTCCAGGGCGCCGGTGGCGTGTGGTTCTGCGGCGCCTGGACACGCTACGGCTTCCACGAAGACGGGCTGATGTCGGCCCTGGACGTGGTGGCCAAGGTGCGCCAGGCCTGGGCCGGCGCCCCCCAGCGCACGCCCGAGGCCCAGGCCGCATGAAGACCGCCGGCCTGCAGCCCGCGGGCGCGACAGCGGCCGCCGTCGCGCCCGGTGCCCTCATAGGCAACGGCGTGGTGCGCCACCGCCGGCTGCGCCCGCAGGCCAATGCCTTCGAATACCCCACCTACTTCGTGATGCTGCCGATGCGCGCGCTGCGTGCGCAGCCCAACCCGGCGCTGGCGCGCAACGGCCGCGGGCTGCTGAGCTTCCACGACCGCGACCACGGCGACGGCCGCGCCGACGCGCTGGCCTGGCTGGACGAACTGCTGGCCAGCGAAGGCGTGCACGACGCCCGGGGCGAGGTCTGGCTGCACACCTACCCGCGCGTGCTGGGCTTCGTGTTCAAGCCGGTCAGCTTCTGGCACTGCCAGCGCGAAGACGGCAGCCTGGCCGCCATCGTGGCCGAAGTGAACAACACCTTCGGCGAACGCCATTGCTACCTGCTCACGGGCCCGCAGCTGGCCTACGGGCGCGAGCTGCGCGCGCAGAAGGTCTTCCACGTCTCGCCCTTCTGCCACGTGACGGGCGGCTACCGCTTCCGCTTCATGCGCACCGAAGACCGCGTGGTGGCCCGCGTCGACCACGACGACGAAGCCGGCGCGCTGCTGCTCACCAGCGTCTCGGGCCATCTGGCGCCTCTCACGCCGCAAACCGCGCGCGCGGCCTTCTTCGGCATGCCGATGATGACGCTCGGCGTCATCGCACGTATCCATTGGCAGGCCCTGCGCTTGTGGCTCAAGCGTGTGCCCTTTGTCAGCAAGCCGGCACCGCCGCAGGCTTTTGTGTCACGCTCTTTGCCATGAGGGCGCAGCGCGGCATCCAGCTTGCTAAGTGCTGCGTAAGCCTCTCTCACCGCTTCCTGGAACTCTGCCGGTCATGAGCTCTTCCTCGTTCACCACCACCTCCCCCAGTGCCAGCCTGCCCGCAGGCGCGCCCACCGCCGCACGTGCCGTCTTCAAGCTGATGAAGCAGCTGCGCGCAGGCACGCTCGACGTGCAGCTGCCCGACGGCTCGCAGGCCCGCTTCGGCAACCCGGCGCAGCCCGAGCCGCGCGCCGCCTTGCGGCTGCACAGCTGGCACGTGTGCGGCGCGGCGCTGAAAAGCGGCGACATCGGTTTCGCGGAAAGCTACATCGCCGGCCACTGGACCACGCCCGATTTGGCTGCGCTGCTGAAGCTGTTCATCGCCAACCGCGACGCGGTGGAATCGGTGGTCTACGGCACCTGGTGGGGGCGCCTGGCCTACCGCATCAAGCACCTGATGAACCGCAACTCGCGCCGCGGTTCGGCCAAGAACATCCACGCGCACTACGACATCGGCAACCCGTTCTACCGCCTGTGGCTGGACGAGACCATGAACTACAGCAGCGCGCTGTTCGAAGGCGACTTCACCAAGCCCACCGCGGAAGCCCAGCTGGCCAAGGTGCGCCGCGCGCTGCGTGAATGCGAGGTGCAGCCCGGCCAGCGCGTGCTGGAAATCGGCTGCGGCTGGGGTGCGCTGGCCGAGTGCGCGGCGCTGGAGTTCGACGCCCGCGTGACGGGCGTGACGCTGTCCACCGAGCAGTTGGCCTTCGCGCAGGAGCGCATGGCCCGCCACGGCGTGGCCGACAAGACCGAGCTGCGCCTGCAAGACTACCGAGACATCACCGACGGGCCTTTCGATGCCATCTGCAGCATCGAGATGTTCGAGGCCGTGGGCCGCGAGTACTGGGGCAGCTACTTCCGCACGCTGCGCCAGCAGCTCAAGCCCGGCGGCCGCGCCTGCATCCAGACCATCACCATCCGCGACGACCTCTTCGAGCGCTACGTCAGCGGCACCGACTTCATCCAGCAATACATCTTCCCGGGCGGCCTGCTGCCCAGCCCGCAGGCCTTCCGCGCCGAAGCCGCCAAGGCCGGGCTGGAGGTGGTGAACGAATGCGCCTTCGGTGCCGACTACGCCGAAACCCTGCGCCGCTGGCGCGCGCAGTTCCTGCACCACGACCCGCAGGTGCGCCAGCTCGGCTTCGACCAGCGCTTCATGCACATCTGGGAGTTCTACCTGGCCTACTGCGAAGCCGCCTTCGACACCGGCAACACCAACGTCGTGCAGTTCACGCTGCGCCGCACGCCATGAAGGCCGTGGCACGCCGCCGGCTGATGTTGGCGGGCTTGCTGGCGCCGCTGCTGCTGCCGGCCAGCCCGGCCGCGTGGGCGCAATCGCCCCCGCCGGTTAACGGCCCGGCCGAGGTGGTGGCCGAGATCCCCGGCACGCGGCTGCTGGGCCGCGGCACGCTGCGCTTCATGGGGCTGCGCGTCTACGACGGCCGGCTGTGGGTGGGCGCGGCGGCACCGGGCGCCGACTGGCAAGTCGTGCCGCTGGCGCTGGAGCTGCAGTACCTGCGCAACCTGAAAGGCGGGCTGATCGCCGAACGTTCGCTGAAAGAAATGCGCCGTCAGGGCGAGATCGACGAGGTCAGCGCCGAGCGCTGGCTCGGCAACATGAAGCAGCTCTTCCCCGACGTGGGCCCGGGCGACCGCATCACCGGCGTGAACCTGCCCGGCGTGGGCGCGCGCTTCTTCGTCAACGGGCAGTTGCGCGGCGAGGTGCGTGAACCCGAGTTCGCGCGCTACTTCTTCGGCATCTGGCTGTCGCCGCGCACCTCGGAACCCGCCATGCGCGAGCAGCTGCTCGGCCTGGGCGCCACGAGATCGAACCCGTGACCACCCCCGCCTGGCGCGGTGGCTGGTCGCAAGGCCTGGCCTACGGCGGGCTGGGCCTGCCGCTGGCTTTCGTGGCACTGCCGCTGTATGTGGTGCTGCCCAACCACTACGCCGCGGAATTCGGCATCCCGCTGGCCACGCTGGGCGCGCTGCTGCTGGGCGCGCGGCTGCTGGACGCCGTGGCCGACCCCTGGATAGGCCGGCTGGTCGACGGCTGGTTCTCGCGTTCGCACCGGGCGGTGCTGCTGGCGGCGGTGCTGGCGGCGGTGGTGTGCGCCATCGGCTTTCGCGGCCTGTTCTTTCCTGCCGTGAGCCCGGCCACCCACGGCGCGCAGGCGCTGCTGTGGTGGTGCGGCGCGCTGCTGGCCGTCACCTACCTCAGCTACAGCGTGCTGGCGGTGCTGCACCAGGCCTGGGGCGCGCGGCTGGGGGGTGATGAAGGGCAGCGCGCGCGCATCGTCTCCTGGCGCGAAGGGCTGGCGCTGGTGGGCGTGCTGGTGGCCAGCGTGCTGCCCTCGGTGGCCGGGCTGTCGGTGGCCACCGTGGTGTTCGCCATCACGCTGGCTTTCGGCGTGCTGCTGCTGGCGCGCGCGCCGCGGCCGCAGGTCACTCGCATCTCGGCGCCGTCCCTGCTGGTGCCGCTGCGCACGCCGGCTTTCCGCCGCCTGCTGGCCATCTACCTGCTCAACGGCGTGGCCAGCGCAGTGCCGGCCACGCTGGTGCTCTTCTTCATCCGCGACCGCCTGCAGGCGCCCAGCTACGAGCCGCTGTTCCTGGCCAGCTACTTCGCGGCCGGCGCGCTGAGCATGCCGCTGTGGGTGCGCCTGGTGGCGCGGCTGGGGCTGGCGCGCGCCTGGGCGGCGGGCATGGTGCTGGCCATCGCCACCTTCGCCTGGGCCGCGCTGCTGGGCGCCGGCGACGTGGCCGCCTACACGGCCGTGTGCATTGCCAGCGGCATTGCACTGGGCGCCGACCTCACGCTGCCCGGCGCGCTGCTGGCCGGCGTCATCCAGCGCGCAGGCCATGGCCAGCAGCTGGAAGGTGCCTATTTCGGCTGGTGGAACTTCGCCACCAAGCTGAATCTGGCCCTGGCGGCAGGCATCGCGCTGCCGCTGCTGGGCCTTTTCGGCTACACGCCCGGCGGGCGCGACCCGCAGGCGCTGCAGGCCCTCACCCTGGCCTATTGCTTGCTGCCCTGCCTGTTGAAGCTGGGCGCGGCCGGGCTGATCTGGACCCTCTGGCTGCGCAAGGAACCCCACCCATGAAATCACGCCTCTTCAACTTTTCCGGCCTCACTTCGCTGGTGCTGGCCTTCGCCGCGGCCGCCTTCCTGCTGGTGGGCTGCGCGTCGGGCCCCACGCCGGCCGACTACGCCGCCGAAAAGCCGGTGCTCGACCTCAAGACCTACTTCAACGGCCCCATGGTGGCGCACGGCATCTTCACCGACCGCTCCGGCAAGGTGGTGCGCCGCTTCACGGTGCAGATGACCGGCACCTGGAACGGCAACCAGGGCGTGCTCGACGAGCGCTTCACCTACAGCGACGGCAAGACCGAACGCCGCGTCTGGCGCCTCACCGACGAAGGCAACGGCCGCTGGAGCGGCCGCGCCGACGACGTGGTGGGCGTGGCCGAAGGCCGCAGTGCCGGCAACGCCTTGAACTGGCGCTACACGCTCAGCCTGCCGGTAGACGGCAAGGTGTACGAAGTGCAGTTCGACGACTGGATGTACCTGATGGATGACAAAGTGATGCTGAACAAGGCGGTGATGAGCAAGTTCGGCATCTATCTGGGCGAAGTGACGCTATCGTTCTACAAACAATGACAACGAAAAGAGCGGCATGGCCCTGAACCCCTGCATCGACAACTGGGCCGGCAAGACCGTCTGGCTGGTGGGCGCCTCCACCGGCATCGGCCGCGCCACGGCCACGGCGCTGCATGCCGCCGGTGCCCGCGTGGTGGTGTCAGCGCGCGGCCGCGAGGCGCTGGACCGCTTCGTCGCCGAACACCCGGGCAGCGAAGCCATCGCGCTGGACGCCACCGACCGCGAGGCCATGCGCCAGGCCACGCAGGACATCGCCGCCCGCCACGGCCGCATCGACCTGGCCATGTACTGCGCCGGCACCTACAAGCCCATGCGCGCGCCGGCCTTCGAGCTGGACGTGGCGCTGCAGCACGTGCAGGTGAATTACGTGGGGGCGCTCTACATGCTGGACGCCGTGCTGCCGGTGATGCAGGCGCAGGCCAAGACTGCCAAGGCGGGCAACGGCGTGGGCCACGGCGGCGGACACATCAGCCTCGTCAGCAGCGTGGCGGGTTTCCGCGGCCTGCCGCAGAGCCTGGCCTACGGGCCCACCAAGGCCGCGCTCATCAACCTGGCGGAAACGCTGTACCTCGACCTGCAGCCGCTGGGCATCGGCGTGTCGGTCATCAACCCGGGTTTCGTGGAAACGCCGCTCACCTCGCAGAACCAGTTCAAGATGCCGGCGCTCATCACGCCGGAAGAGGCCGCACGCGAAATCATGCGCGGCTGGAAGAAGGGCGAGTTCGAGATCCACTTCCCCAAGCGCTTCACCTTCTGGATGCACGCGCTGCGCCACCTGGGCTACGGCAGCTACTTCGCCGCGGTGCGGCGCTCCACCGGCATGTGAGCATGAGCCCCCCGCGCCACGAGAACCCGCATGTGGCCGCCATCGTGCAGGCCTACGAGGCGCTTTCGCCGCAGGGGCTGGCGCAGCTGGGGCAGATCTACGCCGAAGACGCCCGCTTCAAGGACCCCTTCAACGAGGTGCAGGGCGTGCCGGCCATCACGGCCATCTTCGAGCACATGTTCCGCACGCTGGACGGCCCGCGCTTCGTGGTGAAGGAAGCGGTGCTGCAGGGCACGCAGTGTTTCCTGACCTGGGACTTCATCTTCGCGCTGAAGGGCCGCAAGCTGCCACCGCTGGTGGTGCGAGGCGCCTCGCACCTGCGCCTGGCCGCCGATGGCCGCATCAGCGAACACCGCGACTACTGGGACGTGGCCGAAGAGCTGTACGAGAAGCTGCCCGTGCTGGGCGCGCTGATGCGCTACCTGAAGCGCCGCGTCAACAGCTAGCGCTTTTTTCTCCCATCAAGCTTCCCGACATGGAACCGGCTCTGCCGGGCCATCGTCGGACGGCCCCCTCGGGGGGCAGCGAGCGCCAGCGAGCTTGGGGGCAATGGTTCAGCGTTGCCCTTCGGTGACGGAGAAAGCCTGGAACAGGCCCGACTTGTCGACGAAGTAGGTCTCGGTGAACTTCACCGTGCCGCCCGGGTGCTTGGCCGGTGCGGGAAAAGGCGCGGCGCGCTTGATCATCGCGATGACCCAGGGCGCCACCTCGTCGGCCGCCGGCTTGCGCACGACGCTGACGTTCACCACCTCGCCGGCGGCACCGATCTCGGTCTCGACCATCATCACGCCGTACAGCAGCGGCGGCAGCTTGCCGCGGTACACGCGCATCGGGTAGCAGGCGTAGATGTGCCGGGCGGCGTCGACGCGGTACTCGCGTTCACCCTGGGTGGCCGACTCTTTCGGCTGCGTGCATTGCGGCGCCGGCACCATGCTGAACTGCGCATGCGCGGGCGTGGCCAGCCAGGCAAAGACGGCCAGCGCAGCCAGCGCCAGCCCTCGGCGTGCGGCCGTGGCCGCTGTCGTCTTCGATGTGTTGTGCATGTGCTCTGCTGCCTCGAGGACGGGCGCCGGGTGCTTCCCGCGCCACGCGGCGAGGTTACACGATGCCCAGCCGCCCGCCGCCGGCCGGCGGCGCCGAGTTGTGTGCAGGCTTCACGCCCTCATTCACGGCTTCAGCGCAGCCAGCCCTTGCGCTTGAAATACAGAAAGGGCGCCGCCACCGAGGCCACCATCAGCGCCACCGCGAAGGCGTAACCATATTGCCATTTCAGTGCCGGCATGTTCTCGAAGTTCATGCCGTAGACGCTGGCAATCAAGGTGGGCGGCAGCAGCGCCACGCTGGCCACCGAGAAGATCTTGATGATCTTGTTCTGGTTGATGTTGATGAAGCCCACCGTGGCGTCCATCAGGAAGTTGATCTTGTCGAAGAGGAAGGCGGTGTGGCTGTCCAGGCTGTCGATGTCGCGCAGGATCTGGCGCGCCTCCTCGAACTGCTCGGCGTTCAGCATGCGGCTGCGCATCATGAAGCTCAAGGCGCGGCGTGTGTCCATCACGTTGCGGCGGATACGGCCGTTCAGGTCTTCCTCGCGCGCGATGGCCGTCAGCGCGGCGCCGGCCACCTGGTCGTTGACATCCTGAGTCAGCACGCTGGCGCTCACCTTCTCCAGGCCGTCGTAGATGCCTTCAAGGCGGTCGGCGCTGTACTCGGCGTCGGCGTCGTAGAGCTTTAACAGCACGTCCTTGGCGTCTTCGATCAGCGCCGGGATGCGACGCGCGCGCAGGCGCAGCAGGCGGAAGACGGGCAGGTCTTCGGCGTGGATGGAAAAGAGGATGTTCTTGCTGAGGATGAAGGCCACGCGCACGTTGCGCGCGGGCTGGGCATCAACACCTTTGGCGGGGTCGTCGGCATCGACCAGGAAGTCGGACCGGATGTGCAGCTCGCCGTTGTCTTCTTCGTAGAAGCGGGCTGATTCTTCGAGGTCGTCGTCGATCACACCAGCCGGGATGCTGAGGCCGTAGCGCTGCAGCACCCAGGCCTTCTCTTCTTCGGTGGGGCTTTCCAGGTCCACCCAAACCGGCTGCAGCAGCGCCAGCACGTCGAGCTGGTCGATCTCGGCCTGCACGAGGCGGCCCTGCAAGAGCGTGAAGACGTTGAGCATGGTGCGGCGTTGCTACAAAAACAGGGCCGCGCGAGGCGGGGGGCCGGTGACGGACAGGGCCGCCGCAGCTTCAACGCAAAATTATGCCCCTGGGTGCACACGCCAACCGTGCGCTTGCAGGCCCGGTGGCAGACTCGGCGCATGAAGAAGTGGAAGTTGCTGGCCGTGGCACTGCCGGTGCTGGGCCTGCTGGCCGTGCTCAGCGTGCTGGCCACGGCGCTGCAGCGTGAACCGGCGGTGGTGCTGCAGGCCGAACCCGGCGTGGAAGACGTGGCCCGCGCCCTGGCGCTGGTGCGTTCCCACGACCCCCGGCGCAGCCGGCCTGGCCGTGTGAATGCGGTGCGCCTGAGCGAACGCGACCTGGAAGTGCTGCTGAACCATGCCGCGCTGCGCCGTGCCGCTGCGGCCAGCCGCGTGGAGCTGCAGCGGGGCCGGGCCCTGCTGCACACCAGCCTGCACCTGCCGCCCAACCCCATCGGCCGCTGGCTGAACGTGCAGGCCGAGGTGCTGGAAACGGGCGGCCTTCCGGTGCTGGGCGCGCTGCGGGTGGGCCGGCTGCCGCTGCCGGCCTGGGTGGGCGAATGGGCGCTGCAGCAGGCGGTGCAGCGCGCAGGCCTGCTGGCGCAGTTCGAAGCCGCCGGCGACGTGGTGCGCCGCGTCAGCTTCAGCCCGCAGCAACTGGCCGTGGTGTACGCCTGGCGCGACGACAGCGCCGACCGCATGCTCGGCAGCCTGGTGCCGGCCGAACAGCAGCAGCGCCTGCGCGTCTACAACGACCAGCTGGCGCGGCTGACGCAGGCCCTGCCGGCGGACCGGTGGCAAACGCCGCTGGGGCCGCTGGTGGGGCCGCTGTTTGACCTGGCCCGCCAGCGCAGCGCCGCGGCGGGTGCCGACGCCGCCGCCGAGAACCGCGCGCTCATCGTCGTGCTGACGCTCTTCGTCAACGGCCGCGGCGTCGAGGCCGTGCTGCCGGCGGCCCGCCACTGGCCGCGCGTGCGCCCGCTGCAGGTGACGCTGGACGAACGTGCCGACTTCCCGCGCCACCTGCTGGTGTCGGCAGCGCTGGCGGCCGAGGGCACGAGCCCGCTTTCGCGCGCCATCGGCGTCTACAAGGAAGTGGCCGACAGCCGCGGCGGCAGCGGCTTCAGCTTCAACGACATGGCGGCCAACCGCGCCGGCACCCGCCTGGGCGAGCTGGCGGTGAGCGAGCCGCAGCGCCTGCAGGCGGCGCTGGCCGGGGTGAACACCGACGGGCAGCTGATGCCGCCCTGGCAAGACCTGCCCGAGTTCATGAACGAGGCCGAGTTCACGCAGCGTTTCGGGGGCGTGGGTGCGCCGGCCTACGAAGCCATGCTGGCCGAGATCGACCGCCGCGTGGCGGCGCTGAACTACCTACGCTGAAGGGCCCGCCGGCGCCGCCGGAGCCACGGCGTCGGCCGGCTTGTTCGAACCCGCCACGAGGTCGAAGCGGAACAGCCGGCACTCGATGGGGCCGTTCCACATCGGCACGCGCCGGCTTTCCTTCAGCCGCATCAGCCCGGGCAGCTTCATGTCGGGGCTGAGCAGCCAGGCCGTCCAGCCCGGGTAGTGGCGCTTCCAGTTCGTGGCCAGCGCGCCGAAAAACTCGGCCGAGCTGCCGCCGCCTTCGAAACCTTCGCGCGCCGTGGTGGAGCCCTGCCCCTTGGGCGCGATGCGCTCGCCATAGGGCGGGTTCATCAGGATCAGGCCGCGCTGCGCGGGCGGAGGGCGCTGCAGGGCGTCGGCGGTCTTGAAGTCGATGGCCTGCGCGACCCCGGCGCGCTCGGCATTGCGCGTGGCGAAATCGGTCATGCGGAAGCTGACGTCGCCCGCGAACACCGGCACGGCGGGCGCGTGCACACGCTGACGCGCGGCCTGCTGCATCTCGCGCCAGGCGGCCATATGGTCGCGGAAGGGCAAGAGGCGCTCGAACGCGAAGCGCCGCAGGCCGCCGGGCGCGATGCCGCAGGCCATCTGCGCGGCTTCGATGGCGATGGTGCCGGCACCGCAGCAGGGGTCGAAGAGCGGGCCGTCCTCGGCGCGGCCGGCCCAGCCGGCGGCGGCCAGCATCGCAGCAGCCAGCGTCTCCTTCAGCGGCGCTTCGCCGGTGTCCTCGCGCCAGCCGCGCTTGAAGAGGGCCTCGCCCGAGGTGTCGACATACAGCGTGGCGTGCTCGGGGCCCACGAACAGCGCGATGGGCAGGTCGGGGCGGCGGGTGTCGACACTGGGGCGCTCGCCGGTCTGCTCGCGCAGCGTGTCGCACACGGCGTCCTTGATGCGCAGCGCGGCGAAGTTCAGGCTCTTCAGCGGTGAACGCTGTGCGCTCACATCCACCCGCAGCGTCTGTGCCGGCGAAATCCACTCACCCCAGGGCACGCGCCGCGCCAGATCGTAGAGGTCGTGTTCGTCGCGGTAGTAGCCCTCGGCCAGCGGCCACAGCACGCGCGTGGCCAGGCGGCTTTCCAGGTTCAGCTGCATCGCCGTGCGCGCATCGCCTTCCACCCACACGCCGCCGCGCGTGGCTTCGGCGGCAACGCCCGTGAGGCGCTGCACTTCTTCGGCCAGCAGCGCTTCCACGCCGCCGGCGCAGGGCAGGAACAGCGAGGGCATCAGATGGCTTTCCGCAGGCTTGCGGGCGCGATCTTCAGCGACTCGCGGTACTTCGCCACCGTGCGCCGCGCCACCTGGATGCCCTGCTCTTCCAGCATCTCGCTGAGCTGGCTGTCCGACAGCGGCTTGGCCGCGTCTTCGGCGCTGACGAACTGCTGGATGAGCGCACGCACCGCCGTGCTGCTGGCGTTGCCGCCGGCATCGGTGTTCAGGCTGCTGCCGAAGAAGTACTTCAGCTCGAAGGTGCCTTGGGGCGTGGCCATGTACTTGGCCGTGGTCACGCGCGAGATGGTGCTTTCGTGCAGGCCCAGTTCGTCGGCGATCTCGCGCAGCACCAGCGGCTTCATCGCGATGGCGCCGTGCGTGAAGAAGGCCTTCTGCCGCTCGACGATGGCCTTGCTGACGCGCAGGATGGTGTCGAAGCGCTGCTGGATGTTCTTCACGAACCAGCGTGCCTCCTGCAGCCGCGAGCTCAGGCCCGGGTTGGCGTTGGCACCGCGCTGGCCGCGTGCGGCCTGGGCGTACAGGTCGTTGATGCGCAGCTTGGGCATGACGTCGGGGTTCAGCACCACGGTGACACCACGGCCGGTCTTGCGCACGATGACATCGGGCACCACCACCGTGGCTTCGTCGCGCGCGAAGGGGCGGCCAGGCTTGGGCTCGCACTGGCGGATGAGCGCCTGTGCCTCGCGCACCAGGGCTTCGTCGCAGCCGGTCAGCGCGGTCAGGCGCTTCATGTCGCGGCGCGCCAGCAACTCCAGGTACTGCTCGCAGATGCGCAAGGCCAGCTGGCGCGCGGCGCAACGCGGCGTCTGCTTGATCTGCAGCGCCAGGCACTCGCCCAGGTTGCGCGCGCCCACGCCCGTGGGTTCCAGGCTCTGCAGCCAGCGCAGCGCGCAGCGCAGGCGGTCTTCGATGTCGGCGCGGCCTTCGGCGTCCTGCACGTCCAGCATCTCGGCCAGGCGCTCGGCAATCTCGTCCAGCGGGTCGGCCAGGTAGCCGTCGCCGTCCAGGCTTTCGATCAGCACCATCAGCGCCGCGTGGTCGGCCTCGGACAGCCGCATGCCCATCACCTGCTGGCGCAGGTGGTCTTCGAGCGAACCGCTGCCGCTGCTGCGTTCCTGCGCTTCGCCTTCTTCGCCATCGCTGCCGGCACCGGTGCCGGCCGAGGGCGTTTCGCGGATGCCGTCGAAATCGTCGCCTTCGGTGCCGTTTTCCCAGTCTTCGCGTTCGGTGGTGCCGAACTCGTCGCCGCGGATCTCGGTCACGGCTTCGCCGGCACTGTCGTTGGTGATCTCGGCGCCGCCGCCTTCGGCATCGGCGACGCGGTCGGCCACGCGGTCGACGGCCTGGCGCTCCAGCGGCGTTTCGAAGGGGTTGGCCGGCTGCTCGTCGTCGGCTTCCAGGAAGGGGTTCTGCTCCAGCATCTGCCCCACTTCCTGGTGCAGCTCGAGCGTGCTCAGCTGCAGCAGGCGGATGGACTGCTGCAGCTGCGGCGTGAGCGCCAGGTGCTGGGAAAGGCGAACCTGAAGTGACGGCTTCATCGCAACATCACATCCGGAAATTTTCACCCAGGTAGACCTTGCGCACCTCGGCGTTGCTGACGATGTTCTCCGGCGTGCCTTCGGCCAGCACCCGACCGTCGCTGATGATGTAGGCGTGGT
Source organism: beta proteobacterium AAP51 (assembly GCA_001295905.1). Taxonomy (GTDB): domain Bacteria; phylum Pseudomonadota; class Gammaproteobacteria; order Burkholderiales; family Burkholderiaceae_C; genus Rubrivivax. The sequence continues at coordinate 31,079 of LJHT01000022.1, forward strand.
CGCAGATGCCCAGGGTTTCGCGCACGTTGTGGTCGGTGATGAGCACGCCGATGCTGCGCGAACGCAGGAACTGGATGATCTTCTGGATCTCGATGACGGCGATGGGGTCCACGCCCGCGAAAGGCTCGTCCAGCAGGATGAAGCGCGGCTGCGTGGCCAGCGCACGCGCAATTTCGACACGCCGGCGTTCGCCGCCCGAGAGCGCCGGCGCCGGTGAATCACGCAGCTTCTCGATGCTCAGGTCGTGCAGCAGCTTGTTCAGCAGCTCGTCGATGACGGCCGTCTTCAGCGGCTTGCCGTCGGCGCCGCGCTGCAGTTCCAGCACGGCGCGGATGTTTTCCTCCACCGTCAGCTTGCGGAAGATGGAAGCTTCCTGCGGCAGGTAGCTCAGGCCCAGGCGCGAGCGGTGATGGATGGGCAGGCCCTGGATGGCTTGGCCGTCGATGGAGATTTCGCCCCGGTCGGCGCGCACCAGGCCCACCACCATGTAGAAGGTGGTGGTCTTGCCGGCGCCGTTGGGGCCCAGCAGGCCCACCACTTCACCGGCGCCCACGGCCAGGTGCACGTCCTTCACCACCATGCGCGCGCCATAGCTCTTCTGCAGGCCGCGGGCCTCCAGGCGGCTGCCGGCGGGGGCGCTGCCCGGCTGCGCCGCAGACCCGGGGGCGGCGGGCGACAGGGGGGCCAGCATCAGCGTTGGTCCTGCAGCGTGCGGCTGGGCTGCAGCGGGGCCGGCGGCGCACCGGGGGCGGCGCCGCTGGCCGCCTCGGCGCGCGGTGTCAGCGTCACGCGCACGCGGCCGCTGGGGTTGGCCGGCGTCACCGCGCCGCCTTCCACGCGGAAGACCTCGGCCACGTTGTCCCACACGATGACGGCACCGGTGATCTCATCGGCCACGCTGCCCGCGCGCAGGCGGCGCACGGCGCCATTGCCGACGAAACGCAGGGTGTCGGCGCGGCCGTCGAATTCGATGCGGTCGGCGCTGCCCTCCACCACCTCGTCGGCCCCGCCGTCGCGCTTCTGGCGCCAGGTGGCGGGCTTGCCGGGCAGGCCGATGGCGCTGGCAGCGCGGAAGCCGTCCGGCATCTCGCGCAGCTCGATGCGCTCGGCGCGCAGCACCATGGTGCCCTGGGTGATGACGGCGTTGCCGTTGAAGACCAGCACCTGGCGCTGGTAGTCCAGCGTGCCGGGGCGGTCGGCCTCCATCACGATGGGTTTGCTGCGGTCGGCCCTTTCAGCCTGTGCCGGGGCCGCAGCCAGGGCAGGCAGCAGGCAGACCAACAACAGGGGCAGGCGGGACGGCATGGACGGCAGGATGATCGGCACGAAACTTGCAGACCATTCTAGCCACAAGTGAGGCCGCCGCCGCAGCCGCGCGACGTGAAAAGACACCGGGCGCGGGCTCAGCCTCGCGGCGTGAAATCGCCGCTTGGCCTTCGCCTGCCGCGCAAGGCCTTC
>LJHT01000023.1 GCA_001295905.1 beta proteobacterium AAP51
CAGCCGCGCAAGGCCTTCCGGCCTTGCACGTGCGGGCTCAGCCCCGCCAGACGAACGGAAACTTCATCTGCCGCCAGAAGCCCTCGGGCACGTAGTCGCCCTGCACGCCGTAGCGCGCCGGCCAGTCGCGCTGGCTGTGCACGGCGGTGCCGAAGAGGTGGTCGATGAAGGCGAAGTGCGCGGCGTAGTTCTTGTCGATGGCTTCGGTGTCCTGGCTGTGGTGCCAGTGGTGGAAGTTGGGCGTGACGATGAGGTAGCGCAGCGGCCCCAGGCGCACGCTGACGTTGGCGTGGTTGAACACGGCCTGGAAGCCCACCACGATGATGTAGGCGTCGATCACTTCCTTCGAGAAGCCCAGCACGAAGATGGGCGCCAGCACCAGCGTGCGCGTGAGCACGATCTCCAGCACGTGCTGGCGCGAGCCGGCGATCCAGTCCATGTGCTTGGCGCTGTGGTGCACGGCGTGCAGCCGCCACAGCAGCGGCACCTCGTGGTAGGCGCGGTGGGTGGCGTACTGCACCAGGTCGGCCACCAGGATGATGAGGAAGAGCGCCACCCAGAAGTTGAGCCCGCGCACCCAGTCTTGCACCGCGCCGTGCACGGCCCAGCCGAAGAGCCGGTGCACCAGCAGGTTCACCGCCAGCAGCATGAAGCCGATGAGCAGGTGGTTGACGATGAAGTGCTGGAAATCGGTTTGCCAGGCCGGGCGGAACACCGGCTGGTCCTTGCGCAGCGGGAACAGCTTCTCGATGAAGATGAAGATCAGCGTGCTGCCCAGCAGGTCGAGGATGAACCAGTCCAGGCCGATGTAGGGCGTGCCGTCGGGGAAGTCGTTCACCGGCACCTTGTGCCCGCCCAGCGCCACGCTCAGGGCCACCAGCGCAAAGGCGGCGGTGGACAGCCAGCGCCGCCGCCCGGTGACGATGTTGAAGAGCGACACCGCACCGGCCACCACCAGCGCGCCGTACAGCAGCTTGCGCATCAGCTCGACGCTGTAGGACTGCCGCAGCTGCGGCGTGGTGAGGTACTCCGGGAAGTGGAAGGCCAGCACGCCCAGGAAACACAGGATGGCCAGCGACAGCGCCACCACGCCCGAGACCAGGCCCTTGCCGGGGCGCAATTCACCGTGGGATTCGGTGAGCCGGTTGAGTTTTTGCAGCATGTGCGGCAGTCTAGAGGCGCCGGCCTGTCCCAGGGGCCCTCGAAAGGGTGCGCATGATTCCGATCTCACACCACGGCCGCTACGCCGGCACCAACCGCCTGTGGTTCATGCCGGGCACACCGGCCCACCGTTCGCCAGGCAGCCTGGTGGTGGGCGCGCAGCAGGTTTCGGTGCACTGGGCGCACGAGGGGGTGCCGCAGCAGGGCGAACTGCTGCTCAGCGGGCCCGCGCCGGCCTGCCGCTGCCAGTTCACCGACAGCTTCCACGCCGCCGCCGGGCTGGTGCTGCACGGGCTGGTGCAGGGCCCCGCGGCGCTGCTGTACGGCACCTACCCGGCCGGCGACGGCTCGCCCGACTGGGGCTGGCGCATCGTGCTCGACTGGGCCGACCCCGAGCACTTCGGCTTGCGCATGTTCAACGTGATGCCCGACGGCACCGAAGCGCTGGCCGTCGACCTGTTGGGCGCACGCGAGCCTTGAGCGAGACCCGGGCGGGTGCTGAGCCGGCGCCGAGCCGGTTCTGAATCGGCTCTGAACCAGCGCGTTCCCCACCAGCGCTTTCTTTAAGGCGCTGCAACAGCGCCCGCGGGCCGGTCACGGCCCGGTCACGCCCCTTTCGCGACAGTCTGCCGGGACGCACAACCCTTCGCCCGAAAGACGCACGATGAACACCCCTCTCACGCCCACCCCGGCGGCGCGCCTGAGCCGCCGCCACTTCCTGGCCAGCACGTCGCTGGGCGGCCTGCTGGCCGCCTGCGGCGGTGGCGGCGGGGCCGATGACGAGCGCCCCACCATCGAAGAATTCACCCTCGCCGCGCCCGCGCTCGTGGGCGAAGCGGCCCGCCTGCGCGTGCGCTTCCGCGGCGGCAGCGCTCGCATCGAGCCCGGCCTGGGCGCAGTCACGTCGGGCAGCACCGTGCAGGCGCCGGTGCTGGCGGGCAGCCAGCGCTACCGCCTCGTCGTCAGCCAGGCCGGCGCCCCCGACGCCACCGCCGAACTGACCGTGGAACCGGCCTGGCGCAACCGGCTGCGCAGCTTCGAGGCGCCCGCGATGACAGGCCAGGGCGTGGTGGCGCTGGAAGGCGCTGCGGCGCTGGTTCTGGGCGGCTCGCGCGGCACCGGCGTGCTCTCGTCGGCCATCGAGCGCCTGGACAGCGCGACCCAGCGCTTCACCGCGCTGGGCCAGATGCTCACCGGCCGCAGCGAGATGAGCGCCGTGCCGCTGGGCGATGGCCAGGTGCTGGTGTTCGGCGGCAGCACCTCGACCGTGCAGCCGCCCTTTGCCGAGATCGTCGATGCGCGCACGGGTGCCACGCGGCATGGTGGCTGGATGATGCTGCCGCGCGCGCAGCACTGCACGGTGCGCCTGGCCGACGGGCGCGTGGCGGCGGTGGGCGGCAGCCAGCGCAACAGCCTGGAGCTGTGGAGCCCGGCCAGCAACACCTGGGCGCTGGCCGGCAACCGCATGGCGCACGTGCGCCAGCACGCCACCGCGAGCCTGCTGCCCGATGGGCGGGTGCTCATCGTCGGCGGCAGCACCGAAGCGGCGAACTACCGCTTCGCCGAGATCTTCGACCCGGCCAACGAGACCTTCACGCCCGTGGCCGGCGCGCCCGACGAACGCCGCTGGCTGCATGCCGCGCTGACCCTGGCCGACGGCAGCGTGCTCATCGTCGGCGGCGAAAACGACAGCGGCCCCCTGGCCAGCGTGTGGCGCTACGAGCCCGCCGCGGCGCGCTTCGTGGCGCAGCCGCCGCTGGGCGAGCCGCGCAGCATCGTGCGGGCGGCCACGGGCCCGGGCGACGAGGTGCTGATGTACGGCGGCGAGCAGGCGCCCGATGTCGGCCTGAGTACGGGCACGGGCTGGCGCGCCGGCACGCCGCGCGCCTTGCCGGCGCTGCCCTCGCCCCGCGCCTGGCACACGCTGACGCGCCTGTCGGACGGCCGTGTGCTGATGCTGGGCGGCCAGCACCGCGGCGAGCTGGTGGCGGGCGGGCTGATCTACGACTGAGCGCTGGCCCTTGGGGATGCGGCCCAGGCTTTGGGCGCAGGCACCGTAAGTCCCTGCACCGCTGCTTCGACTCAGCCATGACCGAGCCTGGACGCGCGCCCGGGCTTGCCAGCCTGCAGGCCTGTATGCCGGCAGGCCCGGTCGAGCCTGCGTCGCCGCGCGCATCCACAGCGAGTTGCATCCCACGATGTCCTTCACCGTCGGCAGGAAGGTCCCTTGTGCCCGGCCAGGGCCCCGGCAAGCACTGCGGCAGCGGGCCGCACGGGCCGCGGGTCTTTGGCTCTGCGTGGTCGTGCTGAGCGGCTGCGCCAGCCTGCCGGTGCCCGACCCCGGGCTGCCGAAGTCCTGGGCCCTGCCCCTGTCGCCCGCCACGCCGCTGGGCCGTCTGGCGCTGGCCTCGATGCAGCACGTGGAGGCAGGCGCTGCCAACCCGGATGTGCCAGCGGGCGACGCGCCGCCGCACCCCGTCGACCCGCCGACGCCCATGCCCGACGGCCGCATGCCTGGCCTCAGCGGTTTCCGTCTGCTGCCCTTGGGCACCCATTCGCTGGATGCACGCCTGCAGCTCGTGCAGCGGGCCCGGCACAGCCTGGACCTGCAGTACTACCACTTCGCCGGCGACAGCACCGGCCGCGCCCTCATGCGCGCGCTGCGCGACGCGGCAGCCCGCGGCGTGCGCGTGCGTGTGCTGATCGACGACCTCTACACCGGCGGTGCCGACGCCCTGTGGCTGGGCCTCGCGGCGCATGAAGGGGTGCAGGTGCGTCTGTTCAACCCCTTCACGGTGGCGCGCGCCAGCGGGCCGCTCGGGCGCTTCGCCGCGGCGCCGTGGCAATGGCGGCGCATCAACCACCGCATGCACAACAAGCTGTTCATCGCCGATGGCGCCTGGGCCGTGTTCGGGGGCCGGAACGTCGCCGACATCTACTTCCTGAAGCTGGAGGCCGACAACTTCATCGACATCGATGTGCTCGCGGCGGGCGCCGTGCTGCCGGAGATGCAGGCCCAGTTCGACCGCTACTGGAACGCGCCCACGGCCTACCCGCTGGCGCACATCGTCCGGCCGACACCGGGCGAAGAGCGCACACCCGAGGCGCGGCGCGCCGACTTCGACCACGCCACCGCGCCCGCCCGCGCCCAGCTGGGCATGCCTGCACAGCTGGCAGCGCGGGACGTGCTGAACCAGGCGCCGGTGGGGCGCCAGCTGGACGACCCCTACGTGCCGCTGGTGCGCGGCCGCGCGCAAGTGCTGGCCGACCACCCGGAGAAGCCCTTCCAGGGCGCGCCGGGCGGGGAACTGATGAACAGCAGCGTCACCTACGGCGTGTACCAGGCCCTGATGCAGGCGCAACAGGAGGTGCTGGCCTCGTCACCCTACTTCGTGCCCGGCCACCGCGGGCTGAGCTTGCTGACGGCCTTGCGCGAGCGGGGCGTGCAGGTGCGGGTGCTGACCAATTCACTGGCCTCCACCGACGAACCGCTGGTGCACCTGGCCTACGCGCGCTACCGCCCTGCGCTGCTGGGGGCCGGTGTGCAGCTGTTCGAGCTGAGCCAGCAGCGCGTGAAGGAGAACATGCGCATGTTCCTGTTCGGCGCCTCGCTGGGGCGGCTGCACGCCAAGACCGTGGTCATCGACCGGCATCTGGCCTACGTCGGCTCGATGAACCTCGACCCGCGTTCGGCCACCCTGAACACGGAGTTCGGCGCGCTCATCGACAGCCCCGTGCTGGCCGAGCAGTTGACGACACTGATCGACATCGACCGCCTGCACAGCGCCTATGCGCTGCGCCTGGCTGCCGATGGCGCCTGCTGCGAGTGGGTCATTCCCGACAGCGACGGCTCGCTCGTTCTCACCCTCGAACCCGATTCGCCCTGGTGGATGCGCTGGCTGGGCCGGCTGCTGCAACCGCTGGCCCCCGAAGACCATCTCTAGCCGGCTGCGCGGCAGAGACGGGTCACCGGCGCAAGCCTGTAATGGCTGCCGCAGTGCGTCGACTAGATGCCAGGCCGGAAGTGTTCTGGCCGCTACCGAACCCCCTCAGGAGCCACCCCCATGACCCTTCGCCTCGTTCCCGCCCTGCTGGCCGCCAGTCTGCTGCTGGGCCTTTCAAGCGTCTCCCTCAGCCCGGCGCATGCGCAGGGCAGCACCCTCACCCGCGCGCAGGTCAAGATGGACCGCGATGCCTTCCTGGCGATCGCGCGCTGGGACGAAAGCCTCGGCAACTGGGTGCTGAAGGACAACATGCCGATGCCCGCCGGCGTGGCCTCACGCGAGGAGGTCAAGGCCATGCGCGACAAGTTCCTGAGCGCGCACACCTGGGACGAGAACACCGCGCAGTGGCTGCCCATCCAGGGCACCCCGCGCGACATGAGCAAGCTCACGCGCGAGCAGGTGAAGATGGAGACCTCGCGCTTCCTCAAGACGCACCGCTTCGACGAGTCGAGCTCGACCTGGGTGGCGCGCGCCCGTTGATCTGCGCCGGCCGGGCGGCGCCCAGGCCCGCACCGGCCGTTCAGCGCTTTGGGCCAGCGTCCTCGTCTTCCGGCGTTTCGCGCCCCAGCTGCCGCATGGCGCGGCGCAGGAAGCCCATTTGCTCGTTGACGTTGCGGCAGGCTTCGCACAGCACCAGATGCAGCCGCATGCGCGCGCGCTCGGGCCCGGGCAGGCGCGTGTCCTGGCCGTCGCTGATGAGGCGCGACACCGTCTTGCAGTCGAGCAGGGCCTTGCTGGCTTTCGGTTCGTCCATGCCGGGCCTCAGTGCGTCGCTCCGCTGAACCAGTTGCGGTCCAGGCATTCGCGCAGCTGCATGCGCGCACGGTAGAGCATCACTCCGCAATGGTTGGCGGTGATGCCGAGCTCGCCGCAGATGACCTCGACCTCCTGTTCCAGCCACTCGCGCATCATGAACACACGCCCCAGCTTGGCGGGCAGGCGGTCGATGCAGACCTGCAGCGTCTCGAGGAACTGCGTCTGTTCCAGCGCCTTCTCGGGCTGCTGCCAGGCGGCAGGTGCGTCTTGCCAGTGGCCGTCTTTCTGGAACAGCGCGTCCAACGCGTCGTCGATGCTCTGTTCTTCCAGGGGTTCGATGGGCAACTCGCGCCCGCGCTGGCGCAGCACGTCGATGATCTTGAACTTCAGGATGCCCGTGGCGTAGGTGCGCAAGGAACTGCGGCCTTCGAACCTGTCGGGCTTCTCCAGCATGGCCAGGAAGGTTTCCGACACGACATCCTCCGCCAGGCTGTCATTGCGAAGCTGCAGCTTCGCAAAGCGCAGCAAGGGGCTGTGCAGGGCGGCAAGTTCGGATTCGAGGCTCATGGTGCGGGGCCAGCCGGAAACAGAGGCAACCTCCTCCGTCGGCGCAGCCCGCCGGACATTACAGACGCCAACGGACTTCACGGCAAGCCCGGCGCGGCCGGTGTGCGGGCAGGGCCGTGTCATCACCCCGGGTCGGCCGGCCTGGCTGGCTGCGAACCCAGCGCCGGCGCCGTTCAGCGCGGCGTCCTGCGGCGCGGGTCCTGCCGGTAGCGGGCGGGCGTGGTGCCCAGGCGCAGCCGCATGGTGTGCGTCAGATGCTGCTGGCTCGAGAAGCCGCATTCGGCGGCAATGTCTGCCAGACCCATCGAGGTGCGCGACAGCAGCTCGGTGGCACGTTGCAGGCGCAGGCCCAGCACGAACTGGTGCGGGGTCTGACCGGTCAGCCGGTCATGGGCCTGCGCGTAACGGTCGACGGGCAGGCCTGCCACCGCAGCCAGGTCGCTGACGAGGATGCGCTCCGACAGGTGAGCCATCACGTACTCGCGCAGCCGCGCCAGCAGTTGCGGCGTCAGGGCGTTGCGGCCTTCGCTGGCCCGGGTGCTTCGGCGCAGCAGGCGCACCAGCAGCAGCCGCGCCAGACTGTCGGCCGCTTCGCCGGCCCAAGCATCGTTGCGGGCGATCTCCTCCACCAAGGCATCGGCCAGCGGACGCACGCCCGGCAGCGAGCCGTTGAGCAGCGGCGTCCGGACCGCCTGGGCGTGTTCGTCGGTGGCGAAGGCCTCGGGGTTGAAGTAGATGTTCAGGTGCCGGCTGGGCGCCTCCTTGTGCCAGCGCGCCGCCGCCCCTGCCGGCGTGAAGAACAGCGAGTGCCGGTGGGCTTCATAGCGGCGCACACGGTCGTCTTCCAGCGCACCGCTGACGCGTGCCGAGGTCAGGTTGATGGACAGCCGGGCCACCGGCAGCCCGGGCACGCGCAGGTCGTAGGCCGGCGAGTGGTACAGGCCCACGAGCAAGGCGTCCCGCGCCAGGGCTTCGAGTTCGCGGCCGCCGGCGCTCCCCAGCTCGCGGAGGTAGCCCTGTGCGCCCTGCCGCAGGGCATCGACGCGGCTCTCGCTGGGTGGGGAAGACATCCGTGAACGGGGGGGGACCAATGACAGAAAACCAGGCACTCGGTCGGTCTGGGAAGAACTTTCTTGCAAGACCCGTGCGGGGCCTGCGTGATCCCATGACGGCGGGATGGTGATGGGGATGTTCCGGTTCTCACCAGCCCCAGACGCACCGGCCTGCCATGAAAGACTACACCGCCAACCTCCTTGAAGCCCGCGACGCGCTGTACCGCGCCGCACGCTCGCGACTGCGACACACCGACTGGGCCGAAGAGGCCGTGGCCGAGACGCTGCTCGCGGCACTGGAGCGGCGCCCGGCGTTCGACGACCCCGGGCGTGTTCGCGCGTGGCTGTTCGGCATCTTGCGGCACAAGGTGGTCGACCAGCTGCGCCTGCACGTGCGCGCCGATACCGACAGCGGCGAACTCGCCGAGCTGGCGCTGGCCGATGCCCCGGCCACCCGTTCCGACCCCGCCCAGCACGCCTGCGCCTCGCAATTCATCGCCGACCTCGCGCTGGCCTTGGACAGGCTGCCGCGCCCGCAGTCGCGCGCCTTCGTGCTGCGTGAAGGCGGCTGCAGTACCGACGAAATCTGCGACGAGCTGGGCGTCACGCCGGGCCACCTGTGGGTGCTGCTTCACCGCGCGCGGGTACGGCTGCGGCAAGACCTGCGTGCACACATGGGCTGAAGAAGCTTGCAAGCGCGCTTTCGAAACCCGTAATCCGGCGCCCGGCACGCCGACAGATGCTCCGCCGAGCGCGACACGGCAAGCGCCGTGGCTGCGGCCGGTGATGCGCAGGCATTCGGTACATCGACAAGGAGCACCCATGGAACCGTTCAAGGTGGCATTGCTGATCACCAGCAAGCTGGAAGGCGCCGGGCAATCGGCCATCTACCGTGCGCTGATGGGCGCGCAGGAACTGCGCCGGGCCGGCGACGACGTGGTCATCGTCTTCGATGGCGCCGCCAGCACCGCCGCCGCCGAGATGGCGCAACCGGACCACCGTTTCCACATGCTGTTCAAGGACGTGCTGCCGGTGGTGCGTGGTGTCTGCCGCTTCTGTGCGAAGAGCTACGGCGTGCTCGATGCGGTGCAGGCTGCGGGCCTGCCGCTGCTGGATGAAGACCGCGGACACGCCAGCCTGCGCAGCCTGCTGGTCGAGGGGCGACAGATCGTCACGTGCTGAACGGGCGCCGCCTTCGGCCGGCCCGCTTCAGCCCGCTTCCACGCGGTTGCGGCCCAGCGCCTTGGCGCGGTACAGCGCCACGTCGGCGCGGGTTGCCAGTGCCGCCTCGTCGTAGGGTGGCGCGCCCGCAAAGCCGGCGCTGAGCGTCACCGCCAGGCCGGGGGCAACCGCCGCCCAGTCGTGGCCGGCCACGCGCTGGCGGATGCGCTCGCAGATTTCCCGCGCCCGGGCCTCGTCGGCATCGGGCAGCACGGCCAGGAACTCCTCGCCGCCGATGCGCGCGACGAGATCGGCCTGGCGCACGCACTCGCGCAGCAGCTGCGCAATGGCCAGCAGAACGCGGTCGCCCACCAGGTGGCCGTGCTGGTCGTTGATCTGCTTGAAGTGGTCGAGGTCGAGAATGGCCAGCGTCATCGGCCTGCCCGCGGCCGCGGTGCTGCCCAGCAGCGCAGGCAGGTGGTGATCGACGGCGCGCCGGTTGCCCAGGCCGGTGAGCGGGTCGCGGCGGGTGTCGTCCTCCAGGCTTTGCGCACGCGCGCGCTGGCGTTCCACTTCGCGGCGGGACTGCTCGGCTTCGACACGGGTGATGAACTGCTCTGATTGCGCGCGCAGCTGCTGCACGATGCGCTCGCGCAGCAGTTCGGAGTGTTTCTCCAGGTGCTGCAGCGCCGCGGTGGTGTCGCCCAGGGCCTTGAAGGCCTGGTACAGGGCGTGCTGCGCGCGCAGTTCCGTCATCGGCATGAGCGGCTGGCCCCCGGCTTCGGCCCACAGGGCCCGCAACACGTCGCGGGCCCGTTCGGCAGTGGCGTGACGCAGCGCCCACTCGGCCAGCGAGCAATGCATGCGCTGCGCCTGCGGCCCGAACCCCAGGCGCAGCGCTTCGGCCAGCGCGCGGTCCAGCAAGGCGCGGGACCGGTCGCGTTCGCCGAGGTGGACCAGAACTTCGCCGAGATTGCCTTCGGAAATGATGCGCCAGTAAGGGTCGCCATCCGCGGTGTTGAAGCCCACCATCTCCTCGGCCAGCGGCAGCGCCCGCTCCAGCGCCGCCAGCGAGGCCGCCGTGACCTCGTTGCCGCGCTGCAGGTAATAGCTGCCGATGAGCACGGCACACAGGTTGTTCAACGCACCGAACAGTTCCCGCGGCACCGCGCCTTCGCGGGCGATGGCCAAGGCCTCGCGCAACAGCCGTTCGGCCTGCCAGGGGTCGCCCATGCGTTCGAAGCAGATGCCCAGGGTGTTGAGCGCCTGCGAACGCGGGCCGGGAAGCCCGGTGGCTTCGGCAAGCGCGTGCACCTCGTAGGCGGCCGCCAGGGCCAGGTCGAAACGGCCGCTCTCTGCGCCGGCGAAGGCGACGATGCGCTGCAGCTCGCGGAAGTCGTCGCTGCTGTGCGCACGGAGCATCGGCGAGAGGCCTTCCGCCAGCGCCAGCACGCCGGGGTAGTCACCACGGCGGAAGGTGAACAGGGCTTGCAGCCAGCCCGCCCGCGCCTGGGTGGCGGGCTCGGTGGCCTGCGCGGCCGCCTGGGTTGCCGCCGCCAGGCCAGCATCGAGCTCGCCGCGGTCAAGGCATGCCAGGGCTTCGGCCAGGGCTTGCTGTGCGTCTTCGTGCTTCATCGTGGTGCGGTCAGCATAGCTGGAAGTCGCCTGGAAGCCCCGCTTGAGTCGCGCCTTCCACGGGCTCGGTTGGGCTCGATACGTCCATCTGCTCGGTGTGCGCGCCAGGCGCAGGAGCCCCAGCGGGCTCCCGATGGCGCAAGGCTTGAAACGCGCCGGCATGCGTGTTGCAATGCGGCGCCCGGAACCGGGGCTGCCGGTTCGCAAGGTGATGCGCCACCTGTCGCGGCGCAGACCAGGAGTCATCGCCATGCCCGGAAAGTCGCCGCGCATCCGCAAGACCGTCGACCGGTTCTCGCCCTATAAGCAGCCACTGCGCACCGTCAGCGACGACGAGGTGCTGGACTTCCTGGACGAAGTGGCCGCCGTCTCGCCCACACACGACGACTGGAAAGGCGGCGACGGTGTGGCCGTCGGTCGCATGGCGCTGGTGGCCAACGATGACCAGCGCCGCGAGGTCAACGGCATCGGTGACACCCACGGCTGCCACAGTTGTCTGACCCGCGTCGAGAGCGACCCCAACCAACCGTGGATCGGCGACCACTGCCCGCCCACCAGCCTGAGCGACGCCGCGCGCAAGGCGCTGGGCGTGGCCGAGGAACGCTACGACGGCAGCGTGCAGCTGCGCCCGCAGTGCGATAGCTGCTCAGTGACGCAGGCCTCGCTGGTGGTGCGGGTCAACAGCGAGGTCTCGCAGGGACTGAAGCCGAACCTGAATGCATTTGGCGAAGTGCTGGTGGGCAAGAAGGCGGGCCGCCACACACGCGGAGTGAACGCCACCAGCGCCAAGGTGTCGCCGGCGCAGGGCGACGCGATCCAGAAGCTGGGGCAAACCTACGGTTGCCACAGCTGCAAGGCGAAGTTCCCGAAGGACTACTACCACGCTGACCACAACCCTCCTGTCTGCTACACCTACAGCCACGTCATCGCCATCCTGGAGTACGCCAAGCAGAACATCGAAGGTTGCGAGGACATCGTCATCACGCAGAACTTCAAGCTCAAGCCCCAGTGCCCGCGCTGCTCGCACGAACAGGGCGGGCGCATGGCGGGGCTCAATGCGTCGGCCGAAGACCTGGCGCGGCGGCTGCGCCTGCCTGTGTACTGACCTTCGGCCAGTCTGCACCGATGCTCGGTCTGGGCAGGCTGTTCCGCACAAAGGAACCAGCCGTCGCTGACGTCGCTCTGGCCCTGATGTCGCACCTCCGTGCCCTCAGGCCCGCGTCGATCTTTGACTTCGATGCCGCCCTTGGGGCGATCCGAGTGCGAGATGGTGGCATGTTCATAGCCCTTGAACGGCCCTCGGTATCGCTGCGCAGCGGACGCCTGGGCTGCCTATCGGCACTCGTTGGGCCTCGTTGTCGCGAAAAGAGCCGGCTACATAGGAGACCGTGCGGCCAGTCCCACCCACTGATGGCTGTCCAGTCTCACTACTTCTGCGCGAGTCTCAATGACTATTGCGCCCAACGACAACCGTTGGGCGCAGAGCTTCATGATGCAGAGCTCTCGATCCCTGCCTGTGTAGACCTGCCGCTCGCGCAACAGGCCGTTCAGTACCGGTGCAATGGTTGCTGAGACTGCGCGTCAGTCGCGCAAGAGTTTCCGCCCCAAAGATCTCGAACGTCTTCAAGACAAAGCGGGCAGGGCGGCCGCATCAAGTCCGTGCCCTCGCAAGGCGTCGATGGACGCCACCTCCAGCGCAGTCAGGCTTCACCGTAGCTCATTCTTTGCCTGATCTGCTCTGCCGCGAAGGCGAAAGGCAGAGCGAGCGCGGCGGCGAACGTTGCAGCGCCTGAGCGCGCGGCCAGAGCGATGCATAGCGCCGGGAGGCCAAGCACCTGAACGCCAGCGGCGGTGACGCTCAAACGGCGGGCCGAAGGTCTGTGAGTGAAGTTGTCACCCAGCAGGCAGTGCAGGAGTTTGGCGCTCAGCAAGGCTGCCGGCCCTTCGCTGTAAACCACCGCTCGGCGGGCGCTGCGCAGCAGGTGCCAGGCGTCGGCGAAGCTCGAAGGATTCAAGGCCGGTGACGCTGGCGCTGCGGCGTGCAACGCTCGAAGCTCTTGCCGCACCGGCAGGTCACGCGGAAGCCGGATGCCCCAGACCAGGCCCACCTTGCGAAGCACCAGCAGCGCCCACCAGCCCGGGTCCCATTCGCCAGCGCAAAGACCCAGGCGCGCCGAGCCGGGAAAAGCATGGTGGTTGTTGTGCCAGCTCTCGCCCATGGTCAGCAGTGAGGTCATCGGGATGTTGCGGCCCTGCACTGCAGCACCCTCCACCACATGGTGCATGCCGCCATGGTTGTGCGCGAAATAGCCGATCAGCCAGTGGCCGAACACACCGGCCGTGACGCGAGCACAAACGCCCCAGAACACGAAGCCCCAGCCCCCAAGGGCGAACAGCAGCAGCGCGGGTGGTAGTTGCTGCAGCATCCAGGTGCGCTCAAGAAGCCGGTAGAAGCGGTCCCCGGCGATGCGCGGCTCGATGTGGATGGCGGGCTCGCGCTCCAGCCGGAGCTCGCAATGCAGTTGCCAGAAGGCGTCGCGCCAGAAGCCGCCGCCATGGCGCAGGTAGGGATGGCAGTCGGGCAGCCGCTGGGCGTAATCGCGCAGCTCATGCTGGCGCAGAAGCCCGATAGGCCCCGCCAGCCCGACTTGCACGCCGGCGTACACGAGGGCGTACTCCAGCCACTTGGGCGCCTGGAAGCTGTCATGGATGAGCTTGCGGTGGCTGCCCAGGGAATGGCCGAAAAGCAATACGAAAGCGGTGCTGGCCAGGAAGATGCCGAACGCCCCCCAGGTGAAGGTGGCCAAGCCGCCGATGGCAGCGCCCAGCGCCATGCCGGTGAACCAGATGGACTTCGAAGGCGACCAAGTGACGCGGCCCTGAAGCACGTCAGAAGGGGCAACGACACGTACGCGGTGGGCATCCAGTGCGGCGGGGCGGCTGGGCATGGCTTCAGTCCTTCAAGGAAACATGCCTAGCCGCGTGTGGTGACCAGCCCGCGCCCGGCGGCCCAGGCGGTGATGTCTTCACGCCGGATGGCGGCCGCCATCAGGGCCGGAAACGCATCAGGGGTGCAGGCGAAGCTGGGCACGCCCAATGCGGCCAGCTGCGACGCCAGTTGCCGGTCGTAGGCAGGCGCGCCTTCGTCGGAGAGCGCCAGCAGGGTGATGAACTGCACCCCGCTGGCCACCAATTCGGCGGCACGCCGCAACAGCTGCGGCGCCACGCCGCCTTCGTACAGATCGGAGATCAGCACCAGGATGGTGTTGCGTGGCTCGCGCACCAGGCTCTGGCAGTAGCCCACGGCGCCGTTGATGTCGGTGCCGCCACCCAGCTGCACGCCGAACAGCAGCTCCACCGGGTCGTCGAGCTGGTCCGAGAGATCGACCACGGCCGTGTCGAAGACGACCATCTTCGTGCTCACCGCCGGCAGGCTGGCCATCACCGCGCCACAGATGCTGGCGTAGACGACCGACTGCGCCATCGAGCCGCTCTGGTCGATGCACAGGATGAGCTCGCGCTGCGGCCGCCGCGCCTTGCGCCCGTAGCCGTGCAGCACCTCGGGCACCACGGTGCGGTGCTCGGGCTGCCAGTGGCGCAGGTTGGCGCGGATGGTGCGATGCCAGTCGATCTCGGCATGGCGCGGGCGGCGGTTGCGCTGGCTGCGGTCGAGCGCGCCGGTCACGGCGCTGCGCAGCGGCTCTTCCAGCCGCTTCATCAGCTCGTCCACCACACGGCGCACCACGGCGCGCGCCGTGTCCCGGGTCTTGGCCGGAATCACGCCGGCCAGTGCCACGAGCTGCGCCACCAGGTGCACATCGGGCTGCGCGGCTTCCAGCATCTCGGGCTGCAGCAGCATCTCGCGCAGCTTCAGCCGCTCCAGCGCGTCGCGCTGCATCACCTGCACCACCGGCGACGGGAAGTAGCGGCGGATGTCCCCCAGCCAGCGCGCCACGCCGGGTCGCGACGCACCTCGGCCACCCTTTCGATCTTCCCCAAGCCCGTTGCCAGAGGACTCGTACAGCGCCGCCAGCGCCTGGTCGATCTCGGCCTCGGCGCCCAGCGGCGCGCCGCAGGCGGCTTCGGCTTCGCTGCCCAGCACCAGGCGCCAGCGGCGCAGCCGCGTGCTGTCGTCGTTGCTCATGCGGGCACTCCCAGCCAGCGCCGCAACCAGGGCAGCGGCAGCGCGGCCTTGTCGGCCGGCCAGTCCACCGGCGCAGCGGCCGCGGGCGCGGCGCTGGCGCCTTGCCGTGCGCGTGTGGCCAGGTCGCGCCGCTCGCCCGGGCCGAAGGCCGAGAAGCTGCGCCGAACCAGGGGCAGCACGCGCACGAAATGCTCCTCGCTCAGCGCGGCCAGCCAGTCGTCGAGCAGCCGCCACACGGTGGTGTCGTGCAGCAGCACCACCGCGTTGCCGTTCAGGAAGCCCTCGAGCCACGCTGCCGCCGCTGCGGGTTCGCTGCCGGTCGAGAGGTGCAGCGAGACCGCCGTAGCCGCGTCATCGGCGCTGCGTTCGCCGTCGTCCAGCAGCAGGCGCAGCACCAGGCCCTTCAGCAGCGGGTGGGCGCTGGCGCTGTCGGCCAGCAGCTGCAGCGCCTGGCGCCAGGCTGCCAGCGGCTCGGGGGCGTCGCGCAGGCGCAGCGCGGCGTGGGCGGCCAGCAGGTGCTCGCGCAGCGCGCCGGCCGCGTCGTCGTCCAGCTGCTGCACCGCCAGCACCAGGCCGAGCGATGCGCGCAGCACCAGGCCGTCCATCACCTGCGCCACGAGCGCCGCGTCTGTCTGGCGCACGTTGCCGTAGCGGAAGACGTTGGCCAGGGCGGGCAGGGCGGCCAACAGTTGAGGCACATCGCCGCTGGTGGCGGCCCGGTCCTGCAGCGCTTGCGTGGCGGCCTGCACGGCCAGCGGCAGCGCGGCCAGCAGCGCATCGTCCACGCAGCGCGAAAGATCGGCCAGCGACCCCAGCGTGGGGCAGCGCTCCAGCACGGCCGCGGTGGCGGCTTGCTCCACGGTCTGGCCCCAGCGGCTGGCCTCGATGAGCTTGAGCGCGAACTCGGGCTGCCACTGCAGCTGCCAGACCTCGTGGAAGCTGCCGCGGGCGCTCTTGCCCAGCTTGGCCAGCGTGCCCCAGGGAATGCCCAGCAGCGCCAGGCGGTGCAGCAGCTGGCTCCGGGCCAGGTCGTTGGGCTGGCGCAGGTCCAGGTCCAGCGTCTTCTGCAGCGACTCGGGCTTCAGGCGCAGGCTCTTCTGCTGCGATTCCAGGTCGCGCTGCAGTGGTACGGTGGGCACGTCGGGGGGCACCTCGCCCAGCCGGTCGCCCACCACCAACGCATCGCGCACGAAGGCCAGCACGGTGTCGTCGCCCATCGTCAGCACGGCGCGCGTGGCCTCGGTCAGTTCGTCCAGGCCGGGGGAGGGGCGGCCGCGCAGCGCAGAGAGGCCTTCGGCTAGCCGCGTGGCCTCGATCAGGTGCCCCGACGAGCAGTCGAGGTCACGCTCGCGCATCAGCGTGGCCACACGCGCCAGCCAGCCGGCGGCGCGCGGGCGCTCGTGCGTGGCCCACAGGTGGTCGTACCAGCCCGGCGAGCGCACGCCGGCGCCGTAGCCGCTGGCCCGCGTGAGGTGGCGGTAGGTCCAGGGCACCCAGGTCGCGGCCACCTTGGCCTTGGGCAAGCCCTTCAGCAGCGCCGCGTCGGCCTTGGCGGTGATGCCGTCGTCGCGCAGCGCCGGCACATGCCAGGCGCCGCACACCACGGCGATGCGTTCGAAGCCTTCGCGCCGGGCCGCTCGCAGGCACTGGCGCATGTGGGCCTCGCGGCGTGCGTCGCGAGGCGGCGTCTCGCCGCTGCGCAGGGCAGCCATGGCTTCGCCGATGGCGTCGAAGAGCCAGGCCGCGTCGCTGCGCTCTTCCACCTGCTGGTTCCACCAGGCCTCGCCGTCCTCGAAGCCGGCGGCTTCGGCCAGCGCGCCGAGCGGGTCATCACGTGGCGTGTCGTCTGCGGCGTCCTCGGGGCCCAGGGCCAGCGCATGGGCCTGCGGCAAGTCGATGAAGCGTGCGGGCACGCCGTGCTCCGCAGTCCAGGCCAGCGCCTGCCACTCGGGCGAGAAACGGGCAAAGGGGTGGTAGACGGCACGCTGCGGCGCGTCCACCACGTGGCTGAGGATGGCCACCGGCGGCACCAGCGCGGGCAGGTGCGGCAGCAGCGCGTCGGCCTCGGGCGGGCCTTCCACCAGCACGATGCGGGGCGCCCAGGCGTCGAAAGCGGCGCGCAGGCTGCGCGCACAGCCCGGGCCATGGTGGCGGATGCCGAAGTACCGCGTTTCGCTCACAAGGCAAGCTCCGCGCTGTACGCGCTCTGGTGTGAGCGCCTGGGAGCGGCCCTGCGCGCTCTCACAGGGCTTCCCGGCAGGCGCGGTACAGGTCCTTCCAGTCGCTGCGTTCCTTGACCACGGTCTCCAGGTACTCGTTCCACACCACGCTGTCCTGCACCGGGTCTTTCACCACCGCGCCCACCAGGCCGGAAGCCACGTCGCGCGGGCGCATCACGCCGTCGCCGAAGTGGCCCGCCAGTGCCAGGCCGCTGTTGATGACGGAGATGGCCTCTGCAGTGCTCAGCGTGGACGTGGGCGACTTCAGCTGCGTCTTGCCGTCTTCGGTGCGGCCGTTGCGCAGCTCGCGGAAGATCTGGACGATGCGCCGCACCTCCTTCAGCGCCGGCGGCTCGGCCGGCAGCTGCAGCGCACGGCTCATCTCGGCCACGCGGCGGGTGACGATGGCCACCTCGTCGTCCTCGCTCGCGGGCACGGGCAGCACCACGGTGTTGAAGCGGCGCTTCAATGCGGCCGAGAGCTCGTTGACGCCCTTGTCGCGGTTGTTGGCGGTGGCGATGACGGAGAAGCCGCGCACCGCCTGCACTTCGCCGCCCAGCTCCGGGATGGGCAAGGTCTTCTCGGACAGCACCGTGATCAGTGAGTCCTGCACGTCGGCCGGGATGCGGGTGAGTTCTTCCACGCGCGCCAGCTTGCCGCGCTTCATGGCCTGCATCAGCGGGCTGGGCACGAGCGCGGCCTCCGAGGGGCCGTGCGCCAGCAGCTGCGCGTAGTTCCAACCGTAACGCAGCTGCTCTTCGCTGGTGCCGGCGGTGCCCTGGATCAGCAGCGTGCTGTCGCCGCTGATGGCCGCGGCCAGGTGCTCGCTCACCCAGCTCTTGGCGGTGCCGGGCACGCCGTACAACAGCAGCGCGCGGTCCGTCGCCAGCGTGGCCACAGCCACTTCCATCAGCCGTTCGCTGCCGATGTACTTGGCACTGACCTCGAAGCCGTTGTCCAGCCGGCCCCCCATCAGGTAGCGCAGCACGGCCCAGGGCGACAGCGCCCAGTTCTCGGGGCGGGCGTGTGTGTCGTGCCGGGCCAGTTCGGCCAGCTCTTCGGCGAACTGCTGTTCGGCGTGCTGGCGCATCACGTTGCTCATGAAGGTGTCCTCGGGTAAAGCGTGGCGCGTGCGGCTGCGATGCGCTGCACGCTGTGCAGCAACTCGCCGGCCGAGGGGGAATCGTCGTCGTGGCGCGGCAGCGCGTGCAGCGCTGGCAGCACCGCCGGGTGCAGCAGGCCTGCCAGCGTCGGCAAGGCGTCGCGCAGCAGCCAGTCCTGCGCCAGCGGGCGTGCGGCCAGGCGGTGCAGCAGCGCGGCCTGCAGGGCCTGCGACAGCTGCAGGGACAGATGCTGCGGCGGCGGGCAACCGGCGTTCAGCTGGGCGAGCAGCGCATCCGACAAGCCCTCGCTGGCCAGGGTGTGCTGCCAGTGCGCTTCGCGCTCGGCCAGCGGCAGCAAGGCCAGCACGCGCGCGCTGTCGTCGCGGCCTGCGCCGCGCGGCCAGTGGCGCACGAAGGCGCTGCACCAGGCCGGCTCGGGTGCCATGAAGAGCACGTCGCGCCAGGCACGGTGCAGGGCCTCGGCCCAGTCGCCCGCGGCGGCCCAGGCCAGCAGTTCGGCGGGCTGCAGGCCGGTGTGTTCCGTCCACCAGGCCAGCGGCAGCTGGCGTGCAGCCTGGTACAGCCACCAAGCGCGGTCGCCCAGCGTCTCGTGTTTCGGCCGCGGCGGGTCCAGCGCGCCCACGTCCGCGGGCGGCTCGATCACCCAACGCCGCGACAACAGCACGCGCTCATGGCTCAGCAGGGGCTGCACGCGGGCGATGGCGCGGCCGACGAAGGCGCTGGCGGGCAGGCGCAGCAGCAACGCGGCGGCCGCCTGGCGCACGTCTCGGCTGCGGTCGGCCAAGGCCTGTTCCAGCGGGCCCTCGTCGTCGCCCGACAGGCCCACGGCCAGCGCGGCCAGCAGTTCGGCGCGCTCATTCGCCGGCAGCTCGGGCAGTGCGGCGGCCAGGCGTTCGCGAGCTGCCGCAGGCGCCTGCTCGCGCAGGCGGCGCAATGCCTCGGCGCGCTGCTCCAGGGTGCCGTCGGTCCAGCGTTGCTCGAGATCGGGGGTGTCGGTGCCAACGGCCCACTGCCAGTCGTCACGCTGCGCGGCCAGCCAGGTGCCGCGGGCGCCCAGCACCGCGGCCATGGGCGCGCGCAGGGCCGCGTGGCGCCGGCCGAGATCCAGCGCCGCCGGCAGCCAGGCGTCGGGCAGGCGCTGCCCGTTGCAGGCCAGAACTGCCAACAGCTCATGCTGCGTGCGAACCGGGCCTTCACGCAGCAGCCAAGCCTGCAAAGGCTCGGACGCTGCGGCGGGCAGCGTTTCATCGCCCGCCTGCGCCGGTAGTGCGGCCGTGAAAGCTTGGCCGAAATCGGCCGCTCGCTGCACCACCGCCAGCACGGCCGCGGCACGCAGCAGGCCCGTGGCGCGTTGCGGTGCCGCGGCCGCCTGCCCTGCCAGTGACACAACATCCGTAGGCCACGGGCCCACCGGCGGCCAGGCTCCGGCATGGCGGTCGGTGCCCACCAGCGCCGGGGGCAGCAGCGCCGACCACGCCGTCATGACGCCCCCCGTTGCCACAGCGGCGGCTGCGCGCTGTCGGCCCAGGCGGTGAGGGGCGCCAAGCGGTGCCCGTCCCACTCACCCGCCAGATGCAGCGGCCGGCCGCCACCACGCGCCTGCAGCGCCCAGGCGTCGGCCGGGTCGAGGGCCAGGTGGAGCGCGCGCCCGCCGGCCACGGCCTGCCAGCCATTCCCTTGAACCATCACCGCATCGCGCCACACAACGGGATGCAGCAGGGTGAAAGGGTTGGCCGCCACGCGCCCGGCCAGGCGCTGCCACTCGTCGTCATCGGGAAGGCTGGCGATGCCTGCCACCGTGGATGCATCGCACACGGCCCGCAGGGGCGCCGCGGAGGGGTAGAAGACCAAGGCCGCGTCGATGGCGATGCCCGGCACCCAGCTGTGCTCAAACCCCTTGCCGGCGAACGCGTGGTCCAGCAGCAGTGCACGTTGCCCGCTGCGTTGACCGTGCAGCCACACGCGCCGTTCCATCAGCTTGGGTTCGCGTTCCTCCTGCGCCACGGCCAGCACGCACCAGCGGTCGGCCAAGGGCGTGCCTTGTGCCAGCACATCGGCGCGTTCGAGGGGCCAGCCCAGCAGCGTGCGCAGATCGGCCTGTTCAGCAGCCGGCAGCGTGTGGCGGCGCGCCACGCCATCACACGCCAGCTGCAGCATCGCCAGGCGGGCCAGCGTGTGTTCGGGTGCATCACCGATGCGGGCGGCTGCCTCGCGCAGGCGTTGGGCGAGGCCCGGCGCCTGGGCATCGACCAGCCGCGCCGCCATCGTCTGCCATGCGGCGACAGCGGCCGGATTGACGGCGCCCAGGCCTTGCGAAAGCATGTCGGCCAACCATCGCGACAGGTCTTCACAGGCCGCTTCGATGCGTTGCCAGCGCTGCGCTTCGCGTTTGGCGGCTGCTTCCGGGTCCGCGGGGGCCTGGGGCCCGGCGGCGACCCGAGCGTCCTGCTTCTGCGCCTTTTCTGCGCGGGTGGTGAGCCACTCGGTCACCCATGCAGGCGGCGGGCCCCCACTGAAGGCCGTTCCGTCCTGGGCCCGCATCAGCAACAAGGCCAGGCCGTGCTTGCAAGGGAACTTGCGGCTGGGGCAGGTGCAACGGAACGCGGGGCCGGCGAGGTCGACTTGCGTCTGGTAGGGCTTGCTCCCGCTGCCCTGGCACTCGCCCCAGACGGCGTGGTCGTCGGCACCGCGCAGCGGCCACTGGGCTGGCGCGATGAGCCCCTGCGCTGCCTTGGCCGATGCGGCGTCCGGTGCAAGTGCGAGAACCGCTTCTGTGGTCAGCATCGTGGGCCAGCCGTCACTCCCTGCGGCGTAGTCTACGGGCGGCGCAGGGCCTGGTCTGGTTGCGACGCCTGTGACATCGGGAAAGGGCCGGTGCAGACTGAGACGGGGTCACGCGCGGCCGAGCCCCTGCGGGCGGTACCGTCTGACGTTGGCCGGCAAGAATCAGCTCACCTCAGTGTGCCGTTGATGGCGCTGGAGTCCACCAGCATCTCGTGGACCCGGCCACCCCCGACCGTGCGGAACAGCGTGGCACCTGGAGCGGGCGTGTGCACCACCACACCGCGGAAATCGGTCTGGACTGGCAGGTAGCTGGTGTTGAGTACCACCCAGATCACGATCGGCGTGCAGTCCGGGATCTTGTTCTTGGCAATGAAGTCGTCGAACAGTTTGGCCGACTGGCCAGCCACCTCACCTAACACCAGCGGGACGTTCTGCAAGGTCATGGGGTCGATGACGTACACCACCGCCGTGACCTTGGTCGTCGACGTGTTGATCACTCGAACGGCACCCACGGCAAACGGGTGATTCGACATCGAAGGCAGGCTGCGCGTCACAGTCTGGCTGCCGCCCGGCCCGGTGGCCGTGATCTCGAAAGTCTCGGCCCTGAAAAACGGCCCGGTGAATCGCTCGACCCAGGTGCCACACTGAAGCGGGCGCGTATGGCGCGAGACCTGCATGGTGTTGCGCGCGGTGGCAGTCATTTCGGTGGCGCCAACCGCGGTCACCTCGACCACCACGTCGGCTCCCAGGCACATCGGCACCGCCCCGAGGTTGCTGCCCGGGGCAATGACCGGGTTGGTGGCGATCACGGTCGCGGTCACGGTCACCGGCTGGGGCGATACCGTGATCGACGTTCCCGGAACGCTGCTTCTGCCCTCCGCCGATTGAGCGACCGGTGTCCAGGTGCCGGCAGAGAGCCCCTGCGCCACACCCGTCCAGGACGTCTCTCCCCAAGGGTCTGCCGGCGCTCTGCCGCCCACCGGACTGAGCGTGATGGTCTTCAGTCCATCAGGCCCCGAAAGCTGCAGCACGGGGTTCGGCCCAGCACATCTCAAGTCCACCACCAGCCGGATGTTCGAACAGGCCGTCGCGGCCGCCGGGCGCAGGTTTCGGATCTCGGGAATGCCGCGGATCGTGACCTCGCGCGTGTTGCCTCGGTGACCCGGCGCCGAAACGGTGAGCTTCGCTGTACCGCAACGCAGTGCGGACATGCCCACCGCCACGCTCGTGGAGCCGGCGGGCATCGTGGCACTGACGGCCGGCACCGCATCGATGGCGTCGGACTCGATCCGGAACGCCACGCCACCCGCAGGCGCCGGGCAGCTGCGCCGAACAGTGGCCGTGAAGCTGCCTTCCTGGACCAAGGGTGGCGCATCGAGCGTCAGCTGCTGGTAGCGCCGCACCTCGAAGCTCGCCTGGGCAGACTGGCATGGCTGGCCGCCGATGAGCAACTGCACGTTCAGCCGCACGATGCTGTCCGTGGCCGACTGCACCATCACGGTTCCCCCGTGCCAGCCGTCCCCCGCCGCGGCCTTGCTCGCGTCGTCCAGCGTCAGCGGTTGCCAGCCACTGCCGGTGTCGATCTGGGCCTCGAACGTGACCTTGGCCCGGCAGGCCGTGTTCTCGAGCCCGCTGCCGATGACCCACCGCACGGGCACCGCCGTGCATCCGGGTGCTTCGACGAACCGCTCCTGCCCGGCACTCGACAGGCGCGCAAAAGGGGCACCGGCCACCAGGATGTGGGCCACCTCCTGTCGGGTGACGGCCGCGATACTGAAATCCGGTGCCGTGCCGAAGAAGAACTTGCTGCACGGTGCCCACGGCCCGGCGTCTTCGAGGATCTGGCCGCCGCGGAACAGCTCCCACTCGATGGGCCAACAGCCCGCCGGCGCGCCAGCCGGCACGTCGATGTCGATGCGCGTGGACGACCAGCGCACCACGGCGCCGGGCACGGCCACGATCAGCCGCACGTCGCCTCCGGGTTGAGCGGGAAAGCCGCCGAGGCCGGGCCAGAGCGTCACGGTGCCGCCGCTGCCGGCACAGAAGGCCGTCGGCTCGACGCGATCAACCTCCGGTGCAACGACAAACGGCACGGCCAGCGGACGACTCACCGCATCGACGCACTCCATCCACTGGATCTGACAGATATCCAGGGTGCCGAAGCCGATCGGCGGCCACTTCGGGCCCGGGCCCGGCCCCGGCCCCGGCCCAGGTCCGGGTCCGGGCCAGGGAAACCCAGCGCCTCGCAGCGTGGCGTGGGCGAGCATCGAGCCAAGTTCGGGCGCACGCAACAAGTCCCGCTCGCCGATCTCGCGCGCCAGCAGGCGCTGCACGGTGAGGCCGGCACCCGTGGGGCCACCAAGCTCCACGGCATGTTCCACCACTTGGCGCAACCAGGGTTCGGCCTCCGCATC
The DNA here is from genome assembly GCA_001295905.1 of beta proteobacterium AAP51. Lineage (GTDB taxonomy): Bacteria > Pseudomonadota > Gammaproteobacteria > Burkholderiales > Burkholderiaceae_C > Rubrivivax. The sequence goes on from LJHT01000023.1 coordinate 23,022, forward strand.
GAGCTCCATCGCAGCCACGCGCGAAAGCCGCTCCACAGCCTCTGCGCGACGCACGTACCCCGTGACCGCCTGGCCCAGCAATTGCGGCGCCTGCCCCAAGACGGCCTGGATCGGAGCAAAGGCTGAGCGCAGCGTGACGCGGCAGCCGCCAAGATCGAGCGGGTTGCCGGGAAACGGCTTGAATGCATCCAGCAGCGTCGACGCCTCGGGCCTGAGCAGCGACGAAAACCGCTCCCACGCGCCCGGCAGACCCAGCACCGCAGCGTCAGCTGCGGCCAGATAAGCCTGCGTGTCGTCAAGAATGTGATCGACGCGCGCGGCAAGCGTCGAAGAGATCCAGCCCTTGCCCACCGCAATGCGCAGCATCTTGAAGATCGGGCCGGAGACTTCGGCCGGGACATAACTGCCGCCATCCAGTGCCGACCATTCCGTCGAAAGGCTGGCGCGAGGCAGGGACAACCGGACCTTGACGCGCTCCGCATCCGATTCAACCGGCACTGCTTGCGGCAGCTGAAGCGCCTGATCGCCACGGACGATGCGCCAGCGGCTGCGCGGGTCGTGCCAGGCGACGGCGAAGGTCCCATCGGGTCCGACATCGAACCGATCGATGTCATTGCCTTCGATGCTCACCACGACGGCGAGGTCGCGAAGCTCTGCGAATTCGTCGTGCTCGGCACTCACAACACCCTGGAAGACAGGCATGGTCGGCTCCAAAGAACGTGAACCAGCATCCCATGGGCCGAACTTCGCTGGAAGTCTTGCAAGCTTGGGGGTCGGCCCAGGTCATTGGAGGCAAGCGCAGGAGTTCCAAACAGTCCCCGACAGGCCAGACTGACCCATGGTGGCCGCCGAATCGCGACTTGAACGCCTCGGCGCTGCGGGTAGGCCGGACGCCGCTGAGCTTGGCCTTCGCGCCGGGCCGCGCCGCTCACGGCTCCGACAGCAGATCGGCGTAACTCTCCACACCCAAGGCGCGCGCGATGTGCGGGCGGCGGCTGGCGTGGCTGCGCTCGGCAGCCAGCCAGTGCGCCACCTCGCGGCGCGCCGCAGTCGGTGCCGAATCGGGCCGTGCAAGGTCGAAGCCATGCGCCGCGGCGGCAGCTGCGTAAGTGGGGCCAAAGCCGTTGCGCGTGCCGCGCGCCAGAGCGCCGGCACCGTGAATGTCATCGGCCAGCGCGAACAGTGCAGCGGTGCGCAGGGGCATCGCCACGCCGTCCATCCACGCCCACAGGTTCGTGGCGCCGGCCGCGTCGATTCTTTCGCCCAGCACCGCGCCGTCGGCCGTGGGTGCAAAGCGCACCGCCATGGCACGCGTGACCGAGCCGGCCCCGGCCGCCAGCAGGAAGCGCTGCCAGGCCGGGTCGAAGCCTGCGGCCACCATCGTGGCCAGCGCCGCGGGGTCGTTGGCCAGCGCCTCGGTGGCGGCGTCTCCCAGCAGGGCGGTGCCGTCGTCGGCTGTGGTTCGAAAGCGCGAATTGCCGTGGCCGCGGGTACGTTCCAGGCTGCGTCCTTCGACGTCTATGCCGTGGCGGCCGAAGAGCCGCTCAAAGGTCGCCGGATCGTCACGCTGCAGCAGCGCGAAGCGGTCCTGCAGGCGGCCTGCAGCGCCGATGCCCGAGCCGAGGGTGATGCGCAGCCGGTCCCAGGTGTTCAGCGAACTCAACGCGCCTTCGGCCCGAGCGATCACCGCCAGGTACTGGGCCACCACCGGCCGGTTCGCTTCGCTGAAGTCGGCCAGCACCGCGTCCATGACCTCTTCGCTGGCGCGCCCGACCACGCGATCACCACTGTCGGCCTCGACCGTGCTGGCCAGGAAGCCGCCAGGCCGCTCGACCAGCGCACCGGGCTGCACCGGCGTCAGGCGCACACGCAGCGCGCCGACCTCCACTTCGTAGGCACGCACGCTGACATCCACCGTCGTGGCGGTGGCGGCGATGGCCGCCAGCGCGGCCTTCAGCTCATCGCCACGGCGGTGCGCGCGCACGCGCTCGATGACGCGTTCGCGCGCCAGCGCTTCGGCAGCCGGCATGCGCGCCAGCACTTCCGCGCGGCGCGCCGGGTCGCCGCGCGCGTCGTCCAGTTCGCGCAGCAGCCGCGCCAGGTCTTCGAAGGCCACGCGGCGCGGACTGCGTTCGCCAGACCCCGTGCGATGCGGCACCCATCGCATCATCTCGGGGTTGATGAAGCGCACCACGCGCTCTTCGCCAGGGGTGACGCGCACGTCCTCCGGCGCTACGTCGATGGTGGTGCTCAGCCCCCGGCCGCCGCGGCGCGCGTCGCGCCGGGCCGCCTCTTCGGCCTGCCGGGCCGCAATGGCGCGAAGTTCTTCGGCGCTGAGGGCCACGCCGTCGCGCGACAGCCGTACCAGCTCGCTGCTGTTGCGCAGGCCGCGCAAGGGCCTGTCGATCAACGCGCGCACCAGCCGCCGCAGTTCGGCGCGCCCGCTGCGCGCCACGGTCAACGCCACGCGCTCGCGGTCCAGCAGCGGGCGCCAGGCCCGTTCCGCTGCTGCCAGGTGGGCGCGGCGTTCGGCCAGCGTATCGCTCTCCCAGCGCGCCGCGTAGACCTCACGCAAGGCCGAGAAGTAGGGCTCGGGAATGGCCTCTGACGCATAGGACGCGAAGTGCCAGGGCGAACTTGGGTCGGCGATGAGGTCGCGGTCGCGCTCGGGCGTGATGTCAGGGTCCAGCAGGTTTGCCAGGGCCGGCAGCAGCGCGCGCATCATCACGCCATCGCTGCTGTCGGCCTGGTCAGCCTGCAGAAGCCGCGGCAGAGCATGCGCCAGCTCGGCACCGGCCTGCGAAGGGCGCTCGCGCGGGATGTACTCATAGCCCACATACGCCGCTTCACGCCCTTCGTCTTCCAGAAGCACCGCCGGCGGCTGCGTGCCGCGCTGCGGCTGCACGGCATGGTGCAGTTCGTGCAGCAGGAGGCGACGGCCGGCAGGCCGCTCGGGCGCAAAGCGGCCGGCGGCAAAGCCGACCTGGCCGCCCACCGACCAGGCCAGCGCGCCCAGCGCGCGGGCGGCCTGGGCGGCCGCGGCGCCGATGTGCAGCCGCACCTGGTGCAGCGGCGGGCCGATACGCTCGGAGAGCTCGTCCTGCAGCGCCGCGGGCAGCGGCATGCCGGGCTCGGCCAGCGCCGCCTCAAGCTGGGCTGGCGCCCAGCGGGGGCGATGGCCTGCGGCGCCCGCTGCCGACGCGCCGGCGAAGCTGCGTGCCGCCATTTCCTCCGCCGCACCAGAAGGCCGCACCGGCCGCGGCGCGCAACGCGGGCATCCACCGCCACACGCGCAGGCCAGGCCCTGCGTCGGGGCCGGCGGCGCCGGCTGCCGGACAGCGCGTTCTGCCGGCAGCGCAGGGCCCGTTCGGCGCAGCGGCAAGGTTTGCGGGGCAGGCAAGTGCTTCATCGCGGCATCCCTCCGAACGCAGCCAACGGCCCGGGCGGGCAAGCTGCCAACTCTGAGCAAGCACAGTGCGGCAGTCCATCCCCAGGTCGACTCACCGCATCTGGTCCACCTCTGCATGGTTGAGCGGGGACTCATGACGGCCAGAGCGAAACTCAGCCAAGCCCTGGGCATACGGATCCAGGGCATCTTCTGTGCGGTCCAGATGCAAGCCCGTAATCGTGCCGAACCGCAACGGCGTCACCTGCCCCTGCTGCAGCAGTTCATCCACCAGAGCGAGCAGGGCACGGCGATGGTTTCCGAGCAGTTGGGTGGCGCGTGAATGTTCGGTTTGCAGCAGCGCCTGGATCGGCGCGCTCGTGGTTTCGACGTCAGTGCAGACGTTGTCTTCACTGTCTTGTGCAGATGGAATCCAGCAGGGTGCGGCGCGCGGCCGAACAGCAGCGCGTGCACCAGGCCGTGGCCGGCCTCGTGCACGGCCAGCAGCGCGCGGAAGTCGGCGTTGGAGCGCTGGCGCAGCCGGTTGATCTCGAAGGGTGCGGCGATCGTGTGCGACCGGCCCCGCCAGCTGGCGATCAGGCTGCGGCCGTCGGCCGTGAGGCCGACACAGTCCCCGGGTTCCGCGCCGCACTCCAGCGCCCACAGCGCGGCCTTGGCCAAGCCCGCGCCCAGGATGGCGTGGATGGACGAGAACAGCGGTCGCGTGCCCTGTGCGGGGAACACGCCGTTGGCATAGATCTGCTCACGCACGCTGACTTCGAGTTCGAAGTGCAGGCCGTAACGCGCCGCCGTCTCGCGCGCGTAGCGTGCGCAGCCCTGCTCGATCAACTGCGCTACCTGTTGGGGGCTCATGGAGGTCGAGTTCGAACACGCTCGGGAAGGCGGCGCTGACGGCGCGTGGAGTCGACCGCGCCACGCCGCAACAGCACGCGGTGGATCGCCTGGGCGCAGCTGCTCAAGCGCGTCTTCGACATCGACACGCACACCCGCCCGAACTGCGGCGGTGGTGAGCTGAAGATCATCGCGACCTTCCTCGAGAGGCCGGTGATCCGGAAGATCCTCAGCCACCTGGGGCTGGATTCGGCACTGCACGATCGCCGTGCCTCATCGCCCCCGATGCGGCAGCCCGCCGTCGGCGACGCTTGACAGCTGGCGCTCCTGGCCCGAATGTGGCGGCCTGGCATCGAGGAGACGCACATGCCGGTTCCCGCTCACCGCCTCACCCTGCACAGCATCGGCCTGCGGGTGGTCAGCGTCCCGCTCCTGGCCGCGCCGTTCGAGGTGCGCAACGGCATGGTGATGGTGCCCGACAAGCGCAGCAACGGCATCGAGGGGGACGAGCAGGCGGTCAAGCGGCTGCTCAGTGCCTGAGCCGCCGCATGCCGACCGAATGGAGGAATGCCGTGATGAGAAGTCCTTTCCCGCCGCTGAAGTCTTCCCGGCACCTCGGCCCGCACAAGGTGCCTCGCCGCTCGAACTCGCCGGCTCCCGCGCCGGTTGTCGCACCGGTGGGCTTGCGGGGGATCGCTGCGTCGCCGCTCACCCCGCCTGCATTGCAGCGCGCGTGCGCCTGCGGTGGAGGCTGCCCCAAGTGCCAGGGGGCCGGTCTCACCCGAGGCCATGAGCAGAAGGCCGCAACAGAGCCTGGACCGCGACCGTCGATGGCGCCGGCGGCGGCGCTGCGGGCGGTCTCGGGTGCGGGGCAGCCCCTCGACTCGCCCAGCCGCGCGGCCTTCGAGCCCGGTCTCGGCCTGGACCTCGGCGGCGTGCGCATCCACACCGACGGCGACGCCGGGCGGGCGGCGCGCGAGCTCGGTGCGCTGGCCTACGTGGTCGGCCAGCACATCGCCTTCGCGCCCAACCGTTACCGGCCGGAAACCGCCGAGGGCCGCCGGCTGCTCGCCCACGAAGTCACCCACACGGTGCAGCAGCGCGGCGTCGCACGCCCGGGCCCGGAGGCGCAGGTGCCGGTGGCCACGCACGACAGCGCCGGCGAGCGCGAGGCCCGGGTGGCTGGCAGCCTGCTCGGCCTGGTCGGGGCTGATCCGGCCACCAGACCCGGCGTTGCGCAGCTGTCGATGGCCGACCCCGACGCGGTCGGCCGCGTCGCCGCGCTGGGCCGCAGCCAGGGCACCGGCCTGCAATTCACGCCCACCAACATCACCGACACGGTGGTCGGGCCGCCGCCGCGGGGCGGTGGGCTGCTCGGCGACCGCCAGAACCGGCTGAACGTCATCATCGGCGAGAACCTGACGCCGCGGCTTCTGGCGCGCGCGCTGCTGCCGCTGTTCATCACCGCGACCCCGTTCACTCCGAGCAGGGCGGCGGCGCCGGTGCCGCTGCAGATCATCGACGAGGACACGTTGGCGCGCGGCTTGCTGACGTACAACGCGCACTACTTGCCGCTGCCGGCGATGACAAACTGGCGCTCGGGTTTGCGTTTTCCGCTGCCGATCGAGATTGACGAGACGACGGGGGTGGCCACGCTGCATCCCTCGGTGATCGCGAGCATGGCCACAGGCTTCGATCCTGCGAACGAACCGCTGCTCGACCAGCGCGCCGGCGGCCTGGCAGCGCCAGCCCCGGCGCAGCTGGTTACGCAAGCGCAGCAGTTTCTCGTCGTCAGGCCCACCGCCATGGACCGTGGCTATTCGATGGCGGCCCGCGCCATCACCAACGCGCCCGCCGAGCGGCCCTTTATCGACGAGGTCTTCCATCAGCTTGGTGCCGGCGGCTTCGACGTGGCGCTCGAGTTCATGAACATGCTGGTCAACCGGCAGGTCTCGATCCTTGCGGCGCAGACCGAGGGCGTGACGATTCTGCAGGCCATCCGGGCGCAGCTGGCCCGCGCGCCGGCGAGCCCCAGCGCCGACCAGCAGGCCGCCCTGACCCGCGCCAACCACATGCTCGGCCTGGTGGCGGCGGCGCCTGCGGTCGCCGCCCCGGGCGCGATGCGCACGCGGCCCCAGCGAACGCTGACCATCGACATGCTCCGCCTGGACGGCTCGCGCCACAACCCGTCGACCGCCCTGTCCGTGGCCAATGCCGTCTACGCGCAGTGCAACGTCCGCCTGATGGCCGGCGTCAACGCCACCGCCACGCCCGCCGACACGCAGACCTGGCTCGGCGCCAACCTGCAGCTCGGGCCCGGCCCGCATTGCGGCGCGCTGTCGGCGGAGGAGCGCAACCTGTACCAGACCGCACGCGCGCAGCATGGTCTGGGCGGCGGGGACTTCATGGCCTACTTCATCCAGAACACCGAGGGCTCCACCGATGGTGGCCTGACCTGCGACGGCACCGCGGGCGTGCACGTCTCGAAGCGCCGCGCCTCGCTGATCCACGACTCCGGCAGTACCGACACGCTGGCGCACGAGCTCGGCCACCACCTGATCACGCGGGCGCAGTCGGACGCTCACAACGCCCCAGGCTCGCCGATGCAGGGCCGGCCGCGCCTCACGCTGACCTTCCTGCCGGTGGAATGCGACCAGATCTATGCTCGTGCACGCCCTTGAACCGGGCGCGACGGGCCGGTAGCGTGCTGCGGCCTGCATGCTGCGCGCAGGGGTGGCATCGTTCGCTGCCCGAGGTGATCGTCTTTAGGGGGCCTGCAGCGCGGACGGCCGAAACTCAACCCACGCTGCGGTCAGCGCGCTCTAGCGTCGAGTTGCTGCTCCCATGCGGTCAGCCTGGGGCGCAGTGCAGCGCCCATGCGCAGCTGCGGGTTGGAAAAGCCATCAGACTTGCCTGCGGCCTTCTCCCTCTCTTCGATCACGCCGCGTGCCGCCGCGTGCGCCGTTTCGAACGATCGGGTCTGGCGCAGCTGTTCGTCGTACATCGCGCGGCCGAAGAAGGTGAGCTCAGAGTGGCGCCCGCAGCCGTACGAGGTGTGGCTGGCATCTGCCGCAGTGAGCAGGAGCGTGCCGGCGTCGGTCATCGGCTCGATCCAGCTGCCGGCATAGCAGGCCGAAACCGAAACGATGCGGTACCGGATTCCGAACTCGTCCAGCCAGGCCTTCAACTCCTGTGGCCGCACGGGCTCCACCGCCAGCGCACCCAGGCCAGCGGCGAGCGCACCGTCCTGCGCTCCATGCGAGGTGAGATGGATGAAGAGGATGTCCTCATCGCGATCCATGCGCGCGGCCACCGCCTGCAGCGCTAGGCGCAGATGGGCGCGCGTGGCGGCGGGCTTCTCTCTCAGCAGCATGGCGTGCGAAACCAGCTCCAGCGTGCGGCCTTCGGCGTCGAAGCGGCTCTTCATCACCCCGGCCACCAGTGAGCTCTCGCGCATGAACACATCTTCGTCGGCGTAAGGCGCGAAGGTAAGCGCGTAGACATCGATAACGCCCGGGCGTTGCGGCTTCAGAGCTTCAAGCTGGCGCGTCAGCAACGCTGGCTGGTCTTGCAACGCATCGAGGCTGAGCGGCCTCCATTCGACATCGGGCTCCTGCAGCGGCGCGGGGTACCACAGGCGCGGCGGCGGCCACAGTGTCTCGAGCGCGAGGGCTGCGGCCGCCAGCGCCACCGCAATCAAACGGCGCGCTCCTTCCGCGGTAGCCGAGCGCACAAGCAGCACCAGCGCAGCCGCTGCGTACCACAGCACGGGCAGCCACAGCGCCGACGACCTGGCACCACCTGCTTCGCTCCAGGCCTGCCATTGGCCGGTGTGCACCAGCGGCAGCAGCAGGACGCCGCTGAGCGTGGAAACGGTCAGCATCTGCCCCATCAGCAAGGCCCACAGCACCAGGGCCGAAGGGGCGTTCTGAGAAGCCAGACCCGGCCGCGGCAGCAGCAGCCAGCAGGCCAGTCCGAATACCAGCGTCATCCACCAGCCGTCGCGCAGCGACTCGGGATAGAAGCGCGCCGGCCCGTCGATGTAGAGCCGCTCAATCAGCACCGCCAGCACCACGCCCAGGAGCAACAGCAGCGCGATGGTGAGCGGGCTGGCATGCAGGCCCCCGTATCGCGGGCGCAGGAAGAAGGCGGTTCGCCAGGCTTGCTGCCAAAGCGCCCGCGGTGTCGGGGTGAGGGGTCCTTCGGGGAGCGCGGGCTGTGGCGTGTTGCCGGTGTGCGAGGGTTCCGCTGAGCGATCCATTGGCTGCAATGTAAGCGAGCCAAAACACGCTCTTGCAGTGGCGCATCCCCACATTTGCTGCTGCCGCCGTGTTGTCTTCGGCTGCTGCTTCTGGTGGGTGTAGCCACTCGGGCCCTTCGCTTGATCGACGGCTGTGGCCGCAAGCGGTCTCACACGGGCCGGCAGACGCGATGCCGCTTCGCATTCGTGACTGGCCCGCCAGCGATGTTGCAGGCGCTGTCGCGGCCGAAGGACTGCACTGGAAGCGAACTGGCATTACCGGCAAGTTGCGGGCACTGGCGTGCGGCCGGTTTGGAGCAGCTCCGTTGATGACCCTGTCCGGAAGGCCATGGGCTCGCCGAGCATCCGGTTCCGAGGCCGGTCACGTTCTCGATGACAGCGATGGTTTGCTTCTGCGGGCTGGGGTTGCGTGTTCAGGGGAACAACGTGCGCCGACGTACAGACCGCCCTGCCGTAACCCGCCAGATTCCATGAGCTAATTCAGGAGATCTGACATGTCAATTTCAGTCAAATTCGCAACTGCGCTGTTCTTCATCGCAATGGCTGCAAATGCGCAGACCGCGTCGTTCGACGGCAAGTGGAGCGGCAAGATGGAGAGCAGCGCCGGTTTCCCGATCAGGGTTGACATCTCCATTTCCAGTTCCGGCGGGACCTTGCGCCTTTCCCCCGCGCCCCAGTCCGTTCCCGCCGTCGACGGCTCTGCTGACCCGTGCCACAACCGCGAGATTCCGGTCAGCGTGAACTCCAGGACGGCGTCGGACCTGGCCTTTGTCGTCCGAGGCGATCAGACCCTGCGAGGTTGCTTCAAGGGGGCTGGTGCGCTGAAACTGGTCGATGCAAAGAGCCTGACCGGAACGCTGGAGGACGGTCGGTCGTTCAGGCTTTCTCGCAAGTAAGGCTGCCGGCTTGACGTTTGTCAGGGGCATGGCGCCCCCGTAGGGCGCCGGATTACTTACTTTGGCGCGGACCGTCCGACAAGCACTTAGCAATGGCTGCGACACCGTGTCCAACCGATGCGTGCACTAGTTCTTGCGACTAGCCGACGGTCGCGCCAGAGTTCTTTCTTTGGCGCGGGACAGCGGAGAGACAGGGTAGGCACGACCCAGGGGCTGGTCGATCTGCAGGGTCAAGTAGCCCTTGACTAGCAGCGCGGAAGGAGGCGGTCCTTTTCGAGGCCCGCTTGGCAGCGGTTGGAGCCATTCGCCGACGGCGGACGTACTGACGGTAAGAGGAAGGAAGCCGACATCCAGCCCTGCAGCCAGTGCCGCCGTGAGGGTCAGCAATGTGTGGGAGAGCTGACCACCGCCCTACTACTGCGCGACCGCGGACCGTGAACGACCGGTCCGCTCAGGCCCGTCGGGCTCGAATCGACCCGTTGCAGTCCTTCGCCGCGACCGCTTGGGCGGCAGCGCCGCAGCGAATGGCGACTTTCGCCGGTCAGTAACGAACGGCCGCTCACTAGCAACAAGCAGCCCATAGCTTGCCAATCCGCAGGTTGCCCGGGCGATCGGTAAGCCATGCATCTGTATCAGGCAGAGTCTATTGGGACCATAGAGCGGATCTTGCCCCGTCTGCTGCCACATGAAGTCTGACGGTGCCAGAGTTACACGAACACGTCACGCCTACAGGAAGCAGAGTTCTGGCCGAACACCTGCGAGCACAAGTACCGCACGCGAGGCACTCGCCCTCATTGCCGTAATGGCCGCACGCTGAATGCCAGCCTGCTTTTCGACGGCGATTTCCCGGCCATAGGTAATGACGACCGATGCATTCACGCCATCGGCATTACCCAGCGTGAAGAATGCTCCTCGTGCTGATGCAGAGGCAGCCAGAGCCATGGCCGTGCGGAGTTGTCCCGTGCTGTCCTGGCGCACTGCAGTGCGGTAGATGTTCACGGTCGTTGTGACCCAGCCTACCGACCACCTCTCGGTACTTGGAACACCAACGAACGATCCCCATTTGCCTCCCCCGAAGGCGACTCCGAATTCGCGCTTCAACTCCTCCGTTGTCACTGCGCGGTCAACGATCGAGACTTCACCGCGCATGACGTAGTCGTACAGCTTAGGGTCGGCCGCCGCAAGATTGAAGCCGTCAGCCTGCGGATATGCCTCAAGCGACAGATCACCTGCCACCCTGACAAAGGCCTCGGACAGGGCGGTCTGAAGGGTAGGCACGTTCGTGTAGTTGATGGTCGGTGTCACCAAGATGCGCGTCTTGGGCAACCGGCTCTGAACGGCACCCGAAGCGCAACGCACGAAGTACTCGCGCTCCTCGAACCGCACAGGCGGCGCGATAGGCTCGTAAGTGGTCGCCCTGGCCGTCTGCTCCGAGCTGGCCGTCCAGCACAGCAGCGCCATCGCAATAGAGGCCAATCCACTTCGGGTTCCAAGACGCATGACAGTCAATCCTTGGCACGGGGTTTAGGGCTTGCAACGGGGGTCCCCGGGACGGCAGGAAAGCTGCCCTGGGGCGTTGACCAAGTCACCGCTAACGATGGCGCCCGGCAGCACGATCACGCTTCCCTGGGCTTCGTTGCACAACACGTCTGCACTCCTGCAGGCTGATCGGATGGAGGACCTGCGTATCGTGCTTGTCAGTCGAGCACGCACCGCAGAAGCTGTGCCGGCCTTAGCCAGTGACGGATCAATCGGCGGCGTCTCACGCTCCGCCTGCTCCTCCTTACTGGACACTTCGGGATCAGCAGCGGCTGATGACGGGTAGGCAGTGATGAAGAGGCAGGTTGTCAGCAGGCTGAGGGGCTTCAGCGTCATCGTGGCTCCAGAATCTTGCGGTGGGTGGGAAGCAGTGGTGCTGAGCCGCAGGGCACATCTCCGATGCATGAGATCGTCTCCCGTGCGGCCCAGCTTCGACGAACACACCCCTAGGGGCAGCCGACCGACACTGAGTTGACCGAGACGTTGCGGCCAACGTACGTGGCATCGCCGTTCACTTTGCCGGCGTTGGTGACGTTGCCAGTGCGTCCGCCGCAGACGCGAATCGCGTCGACAGTCGCACCACCCGTCGTGCCCGCCGAGACGGAAAGGCCCGCTCGATTGCCCTCGACGCCGCCAGCTACGACCAGCAGGTTGCCGTTGCGCTGTGTCGCGTTGGTCAGGTCGCCGGTGCGCGCGCCACCGGCGATAGAGACCGAGCGCAGTGCGGCCTGTCCAGAAGTCACTATGGTCAGGTCACCTTCGTGCCGTGATGCGTTGGTGATGTTGCCGGTTCTGGCGTTGTTGACGTTGACGCTGCCGTCCATGATGTCTGCACCGCCAGCGCTTCCGGCTTGGCGCCGCAGGCTGGCATCGACTTGTGCGTCGGCAGTGATCACCGTCGTCTTGCCATTCACGACTGGCGCATTGGCAATGTTCCCGGTGCGGGTGTCCTGTGCATAGCACGTAATGCTGATGGCTGCAGCTACAGCTGACAGGGCCGCCTTGGCGTGCGAGGATCCTGAGATGGGCATGATGGGCTCCAGTGGTTGGCCGCCAGCGTGCGACATTGCTCGTGGCGGAGTTCACTGTGCCGATGCGTACTGCCTAAGGCCACGAGTCTGGGTTTCCCAGTACGGCGCGTGTGTGACCGTGCGGCTGGCTTTGCTGCCCAGCGCTTCCGTCCTGAAGCATCAGCGCCTGCACTTCAGCCCGAGGCCTGCGAGCAGCTTGAGCCAAGCACTTCGTTCACGTTGCCCCCAGGGCGTGCCCGCGGTGTTGACCGCAGACGGTCGCGCCGCCAGTGCGCGTGCCGCGTCAGGCCGGGCTGGTGCGTTTCCGATCAGGCACATTCCAGCCCAGTCGATGGGGTGGGCGAAGGGTCCTACAAGGCGCCCGGTGAAGTTGGCGTCGTCCTGGCTGCGCTGTATCGCTTCTTGCGCGGTCTTGATGAGTTCCCGCTGCTGTTCCGCACCCAGCACCCCGTCGCGCTGCGCCTGTTGCAGGGCCTGTTCGAGCCAGCGCTGGCAGTCTGCCCACGTCATCGCGCGCAGGTCTTGCCTAGCCAAGCGCAGGGCCTGCAGCGCATCGCGGTACTGGCGGTGCGCGAACCAGCGGTCGTAGAACACCACGATACCCAAGCTCTCGCAGATCCACAGGCTGCCCACCACGCTGCGCGCCCCGGCTGCGCTCAGCACCGCACCCAAGCCTGCCGGGCCGCGCAGCGCTGCTGCTTCGTCACCCTGGCCGGTACGCAGCGCCTGGCAAGCCGACAAGCTCACCTCCGGCTGCGACAAGCTCATCTCCGCCAGCAGCCAGGCGGGCAGGCGGCACCGGTCTTCTTGGGCCTGGTCCAGCGCCTCGGTGGCGGCTTGGGCTTGGGCTTCCGCGACCGGCTCTGGCGGTGCGAAGCGCCGACGCGCCCGCCGGTGGGCCAGCCCGGGCTGCTGCGCCTCTGCCTGCACGGCCTGCGGGTCGTGCAGCACCAGGTGTGAGGCCATCGGCTGGCCTTCGTCGTACACCCCGTGCGCGGCCAGATGCACCATGCCGTTGCACCGCAGTGCCCGTATGTAGCAGGCCGCGTCCGCGCTGCGCTGCGCCTGCGCGCGCAGCACCTGCGGCAGCACGCTGACCTCCAGCCTGCTGGCCAGCACGTGCACCGGGTGGGTGCTGTTCCACAGGTCGTCGCTCAGCAAGGCGGCATGGCTGGGCGGCTTCCCACTCGATGGCGTGTTGTCCGGCACGTCAGCGATGGTGGCTGCTGCGCGGCTCTTCATCAGCGCGTTCGCGCCCACAGCCAGCTCCAGCGTCACGCCGCTGTCCTCGGGCTCCAGCGTCTCCACCAGCGCCTGCCAGGGCCAGGCGGCCTTGTCGGCGGGCCAGACGATGATCAGGTTCGTACAGGCTTCACCAGCTTGCGTGCACAGCCAGCGCCACAACGCCGCAGCCACCCCATCCAAGTTGGCCATGGCCTGCCAGGCCTCCGCGAAGGCTTGGTTGCGGAAGCTCTCGTCGATGTCTTCGTTGCCGTCTGCCTGGGCAGCGCGCTGCCATTGCCGCGTAAGCGCCTGCCAGTGCACCGCGTTTAGGTGGGCTGGCAAGGCAAGGCGCTGCAAGCCCTGGTGTGGCTGCAGCAGCAGCAACTCACCCCCGCCGCCCGGGTTCCACCAGGGCTGGGCCAGGGCTTCGTGGGCGCCCAGGCATTGCACAACGGCCGCCACTTCGGGGATGTCCAGACCCACGCCCATGCGGTCCCATTGCTCAGCCATAGTGGCGAACGGCTCGACGGGCCAGTCAGCGTTCAGGCAGTTGGGCGGCTCGGGTCGGCCCTGGGCTTGCGCATCCAGCCGAGCTTGCGCGTCGTTCAGAGCGCGGGTCTCTGCAGCCACCAAGGCGTCCAGGGCTGGCTTGTCCCAGTCTTGCCACTTGGCCGAGCCCGGCTTGGCTGGCAGCAGGCTGTGGCGGGAGAGTTCCAGCAGCCGCCACACTAGCGCGGGGTCGTCGGTCTGGGGCAACAACTGCCCGGCCCAGTGCTGCTGGGCTTGCAACAGCCGATCGGTCTTGCCCACGTGTGCCGGGTTGAGCCCGGCCAACAGCAGGTTGGCCGCGGTGTTGCTGGGGGCTACGACTGAAGAGCCAAGGTAGACTGCCTGCGGCCTGGCAGGCAGGCTGATACAGGTCTGCTGCCAGACCTGCTGCACGAACCGGTCAGCTTGTGCCATCACCACTGCGCGGGCGCTGGCCTGCCAGGCGACCTCGGTGTCTTCCTGCAGCAGCCAGCGGCGGCGCCACGTGAACAAGGCCTCGATGACGTAGAGCGCCTGCTGCCACCAGCCGGCGAAGGCCAGCTCGATGTCGTCCAGCGGCTCGCCCTTCGACAAGGTGTTGAGCCAATCTGCCCAACGAGAGTGTTCAGACTCATCGAGTTGCCAGCGACCTGCGTCGAAGGGGAAGGCGGTGTCTTCGCGTCGGGCCGAACGGCCACGCCCCGAAGCGCCCACACCCAAGATGTGGGACCTGCGTACGCTGCCGTCGGCGTCAAGGCAGCACAACCAGTCGGAACGCCGGGCGAGTTCAGCGATATTCATGCCCCAGGTACTGGCCGCTTCACGGCTAGGCAGGGCATGGTCCGAACTGGCTAGGCCCAGGGCAAGCAGGAAGTGCGGTAGCTCCGTGAAGCGCATGGGCCAGTCGCGCTGCTGGCAGACCACACCAGACAGTTCTGCGCAGCCGCGGTCGAAGCTCAGGTCCTGGAGCCAGCGGCGCAGCGGGTGGTGAACCCGGCGCTCAAGGGCCAGCAGTTGGCTGCCAATCAGCACAGTGGTGCTCACTTGGCCTGGACGGTCCGGCATCACTGGCAGTGCGTCCAAGCGCAGCAGCCACAGGCTGACCGCAGCCCAGCTGTATCGGTTGTGGCGAAGGCGGCTTGATGTGAATGCACTGGCCGCTCTGACGACGTCAAGCCCGCGTTGCCGTCGCGGAAGCAGGCCAAGGGCTATCGGCCAAGCTACGGGAAACATCGAGCGACCGTATCGGAGTGCAGCGACACACCCGTTCGCCAAGGCCGATAGCACCAGTTCTTGGGACCCAGCCGCGAGCGCCATAAAGGCCTCGCGGCATTGCAGCGCCGCCTGCATGGCCTGCTGCAGGTCCACCGGCCCTTGATCAGGCACCGCCAGAGCTTCGCCGAGAGCCAGGCTCCAGCATTGGGCATATCTCGCAAGCCCGCGTTGCCGTCCCGTCCGGATGGCGGCGCGTTGACCCTCAGTGAAGCCGCCGTTTACCAAGGCCCGGAGTACCGACTCTTGGGCCTCAGCGGCAAGCGCCACGAAGGTCTCGCGGCACTGCAGCGCCGCCCGCACAACCTGCAACAGATCCACCGGCTCTTGGTCAGGCACCATCAGAGCCTCGCCAAGAGCCAAGCTCCAGCATTGGGCGTATCTCGCAAGCTCGCGCTCTTGTCCCGTCAGGCCGGTGTCGCTTAGACCTTCGGTGAAGCCCCCGTCTGCCAAAGCGAAGAGCACCGGTTCTTGAACCTCAGCAGCCAGCGCCAGAAAGACCGGACGACACTGTAGCGCAGCCCACGTGGCCTGCTTCGGGTCGACTGGCCCTTTGTCAGGCAGTGCCAAAGCTTCGCCAAGAGCCAAGCTCCAGCATTGGGTGTATCTCGCAAGCCCGCGCTCCTGTCCCGTCCGGCTGGCGTCACGCTGACCTTCAGTGAAGCCGCCTCCCGCCAAAGCCCGGAGCACCAGTCCTTGGGCCTCAGCCGTTAGCGTCATAAAGGCCTCGCGGCACTTCAGCGCCGCTCGCGTAGCCTGTATCAGGTCCACCGGCCCTTCGTCAGGCAGTACCAGAGCTTCGCCAAGCGCCAAGCTCCAGCACTGGGCGAATCTCGCAAGCTGGCGCTCCCGCCCCCCCGGGCCAGCATCGTATTGGCCTTCGGCGACACCGCCGTTTACCAAGGCCCGGAGCACCGGCTCTCGGGCCGCAGCGGTAAGCGCCATAAAGGTCTCGCAGCACTGTAGCGCCGCTCGCGCAGCCTGCAGTAGGTTGACTGACCCTTGGTCAGGCACTGGAAGAGCTACGCCAAGAGCTAGGCTCCAGCACTGGGCGTTTCTCGCAAGCTCGCGCTCCCGCCCCCTCGGGCCAGCATCGTATTTGCCTTCGGCGACGCCGCCGTTTGCCAAGGCTTGGAGGACCAGTTCTTGGGCTTCAACGGCGAGCGCCAAAAAGACCTCGCGGCATTGCAGGGCCGCTTGCGCAGCCTGCTGGATATCGACTGGCCCTTGCTCGGGCAGTGCAAGGGCATCTCCGAGCATCAGGGTGCAGATCTCAGGGCACAGTGTCAAATCGTCGAGTGCCGCCCAGGACCCCGCTTCGAGTGCCTTCAGTGTTTCCGCTTGTTCGTTGGGCGCCAACGCCCGGAAAGCCTTCGTGTGCTCGAGCATCAGATTCACCCGGTCGCTTGCGTTCAGCGACTGCCCAGGTTCATTTGTATTCGCAGGCGCAGATGCGATCAGGTCGGCAAGCGCCGCTCCGGGCTGAGGTGCTTCTGAGGGCTGTGGCGCAAGGTCGGACATCTTTCGAGGCTTGCTGAAGGCGTCGTGCTGGGTAGTTGGTCTGTAGGCTACATGACGTGCGGCACCGGGTCTGGATGACCGGGTGCCGCATCTCGCATCTCGCCCTGGAGGCTCACCCCCTGATGGCGTTGACGTTGTAGCCAGTGACGTTGCGGCCGTCGCTCTGGGCCACCACGACCTGCCCGTCGGGCAGCCGGGCTGCCACGATGCGCAGTTCGTTGCCTTGGGCGTCACGGTAGTCGCGAGCGTAGGCTTCACCGCTGCGAATCCGGCTGGCCATCCTGCTCTTCACGGCTTCTTCGAAGATCTGCCTGTCGGAGAGACTCACGCCTTCGCTCGGGCTGACGGGATAGCTGAAGCTGCCACCCTCGGCGACCTTCGCGTCGTGGTAGCCCCATTCGGGCCAGTGCAGGCGGGATGTCACGTCGGTGCTGGTGCCGGGCTGCCCCAGGAACAGGCCCAGGGAGCCGACGTTGTCGCGGCGAGGGAATTCAAAAGCCCCCATCCGGTCGTGCAGTCTTTCCTGCGCGAAGTGCTCGTTGGAGCGTTGCAGCGCAGCCCACAGACGCGAGAAGCCGTAGCCGGCGATGAACGCCAGCGTCGGCAAGACCCAGGCACCTGCCTTGGCCGACGGCGACGAAAGCAAGCTGAAGGCGGGCAGCAGACTGGTGCCGATGACGACCTGACCGGCCTTATGCAATGTCAGGCGTTTAGACGGATCGACAGGCGCGGTGCTGTAGGCCGACACGGGATTCACAGGGTAGTTCATGACATCGCTCCTCTTGAGAAGTGTGGAAAGGAAGTGCGATGAAATGATC
>LJHT01000024.1 GCA_001295905.1 beta proteobacterium AAP51
GATCATTTCATCGCACTTCCTTTCCACACTTCTCAAGAGGAGCGATGTCATGAACTACTCTGTGAATCCCGTGTCGGCCTACAGCACCACGCCTGTCGATCCGTCTAAACGCCTAACATTGCATAAGGCCGGTCAGGTCGTCATCGGCACCAGTCTGCTGCCTGCCTTCAGCTTGCTTTCGCCGCCGTCGGCCAAGGCAGGTGCCTGGGTCTTGCCGACGCTGGCGTTCATCGCCGACTAAGCGGCCCGTCACGACTGACCAGAATCGCACTCTTTTGCCCAAGTCCTCTCGAGCCTGCAGTGGCAGTTTGGTGCCATCGTTACATCCACCATTCGGTTCTACCTCCTGCAAAGCCTATGTCCGAAGATGCACTTAGTCCCGCAATCAACCGGCAACTCCTGCCGGATCTGCCAACAGAAACTTCTACCCTGCGCTCAAGAACGGGAGCCGTCCAGCTGTTTGAGATGTGGCAAGAGGATAGATCAATCATCCCCGGATTCATTTCAGAGAAGGAACCGGATCCGTACAGCTTCAGGCAGGCCAGACAGTCACTCAAGGATCGAAAGCTATCGATCTTGACTTTGGCGGTTCTTTCTCATTTGAGGCGATATCTGGACCGCGAGGACTTTAGGGCGGCTTTGCAGTCGTCGGCTCACTTGGTCGCAGGATCTGCGGCGACCGCGGCGCCGCTTGTCGTGCCGCCAGGTGTGACCTTGGACGGCAGCATTAGTAGCAACTGGGACTGGATCTGTGCTCTTCTCCGTTCCAATGGCTACAAGCGCTTCTGCAAAGCACTGGACAAGTTCTTGGGAGCAGAAAGCGTTTTGATGGGTCGAAATCTGCAGATTGACTCGTCATGGACGGGCGAAACTGCTGCACCACACCAAGTCAACGCTGATGAGTTTCAGCTCTGGTGGAACCGAGCGGCTGCTGCTGACGCGCTTCTGACCATTACGGCAGGTGCGAATTCGTGGGGTGAATTTGTCAGCAGGATTTGGAGTGACCCCGGCCCACTGCATGGGAAGTGGTTGGGCGACGCAGCCTTCATCCCAACCAAGCTAAACACCCATGTCTATCTGCACACCAATCCTGAATTGTGCGAGCTACTCGCGCTGGGTAAGGTCGTAGACAAGCGACATATCCACTACTGGAGCCTGAAGCTGGATTGCAAGAACATTGGTGGCAATCACAGCCAAGGTGCTTATCAGACGGCGACTGGTCTGACGGTTGGCCATCTCTATATGGTCATTTTGCTGGAGCGTCTAGGTCTATCGACAGAGTTGAAGACTGGTAGTGCAGTAATGCAGGCAAGCACATTCATGGAGAATCAAACCGGCACTCAGGCAGCCGAACTTGCCCGCCAAACCGCTATGCGCATGTTGAGGGACAGCAGCGGTGCCGCGCCAAAAGTTTCCACTAGCAAATGCGGCTTGGCTCGGCGATATGCCCCTCCCCAGGCGGAAACCTCCCTTGCGCAAAGCGTCGCTCCTCAGAGCGTTTCGGTACGAAGCCTGACGAGTGAGCAGCTTGCATTCAAGCCGGCTCTTTCGGGCCCGGATGCACAGCCATGGTGGGCAACTGTCTCATTGGGAAGCATCTCGTTGAGCGCTGATGAGCTGTCGCCAACTTGCGGGTTGTCGCTGGTCAGGCTCTACGCGACCGTTGTTGTTGGTGGACTGCAGAGCTTGCCGATTGACCTTGTTGACGACAAAGAAGACCCCGACCGGGTTCATCTCATCCCGATAGACCTGTCCAGGTTTCCGGGTGCAGACACGCCAGACGCTGAACGGGCCCTGGTGGAAACACTTCGCTTGGCGATGGCAGGCGCTCGTTGGGCACTGACACTCGAACCCGACTATGAGCGGGTGGCCAACCTCGGTCTCGCGCTGCAAGTCGACCGCTGAGGCTAGAGCTTCGGGGCTGTACTGGGAAACCCAGTCTGTTGGCGCTGCTGACCAGCCCGCCCGATCATTTCATCGCACTTCCTTTCCACACTT
>LJHT01000025.1 GCA_001295905.1 beta proteobacterium AAP51
CCCCCCCCCCTTCGCTCTCCCCCTCGTCGCTCTCCGTGTGGTCTTGCGTGGCCACTGGCGCTGTCGGCCTCGCCACCGGCCGGCACTGGCGCGCGGGCCGGTCGAAAAGAAGAAACGCCGCCGGCCCTGGGGCACGGCGGCGTTGCGCTGAGGCTCTCGACGGCGGGGCTTTGGCGCCCCGCCCGCCAGCAAGCCGCTAGGTCTTGTTGCTGATCTTCGGCGCGGTCTTCACGCTCCACACCATGGTGATGGCCAGGATGGCGATCACCACGCCCAGCGACACCAGCACCGGGATCTTGTAGATGTCGATCAGCAGCATCTTCGTGCCGATGAACACCAGCACCACGGCCAGGCCGTAGCTCAGCAGGTGGAACTTCGTGGCCACCGCGGCCAGCAGGAAGTACATCGCACGCAGGCCCAGGATGGCGAAGATGTTGCTCGTCAGCACGATGAAGGGGTCCATCGTGATGGCGAAGATGGCCGGGATGCTGTCCACCGCGAAGATCACGTCGGTCAAGCCCACCAGGCAGATCACCAGGAACAGCGGCGTGGCGATCTTCTTGCCGTTTTCCACGGTGAAAAACTTCTCGCCATCGAAGCGCTTGCCCACGGGCATCACCTTGCGCAGCAGCTTCAGCGCGGGGTTGCTCTCGAGGTCGGGCTCCTTGTCGGCGGCCCACCACATCTTCACGCCCGTCAGCACCAGGAAGGCGCCGAAGATGTACAGCACCCAGTGGAACTGCGAGATCAGCCAGGCGCCCACCAGGATCATCACCGTGCGCAGCACGATGGCGCCGATGATGCCGATCATCAGCACGCGCTTCTGGAACTCGGGCGGCACCGCGAAGTACGTGAAGATCATCAGGAACACGAAGATGTTGTCCACCGCCAGGCTCTTCTCGATGAGATAGCCGGTGAGGAACTCCATGCTCTTGGTGTTGGCGAGTTCGGTGCCATGGTCCTGGTAGACGGCCCACCAGAACAGGCCGTTGAAGGCGAAGCTGAGCAGCACCCAGACGATGGACCAGTTGATGGCCTCCTTCACCGTGACGGCATGCGCGCCCTGCTTGTTCAGCACGACGAAGTCGACGAAGAGCGCGGCGATGACCGCGCAGACGAAAAATACCCAAAGCCAAAGCGGCGCGATGGTGTCCATGGACACTCCCGTGTGTGTGATGTTGTGGAGGGGTCGCGCCGAAAGGTCTTGCGGGAGAAACAACATCTCCTGCGGTCCCGGGCTGCGGAACCGCAGCCGTATTGACGGGATGACGCGGCAACCACCTTGCCTGCTACTCCCCTTTCGACCGTCGGGATATTACGCAAGCGCCCATCAGCCCCAGGCCAGGCGGGCCTTTGGCGGACGGAATTCACGCAGGCGCCGGGCCCGCGGCGCGGCGGCCAGGCGGTGCACGCGTGCTACCGTGCACGCGCCCCGCACGCCCGCCAACGCCGCTTGAACCCGCCGCCTTCGCCCGACTTGCCGCCGCGCCGCGTGCTGCCCACGCTGGTGCTGGCACAGCTGGCCGGCACCTCGCCCTGGTTCGCCGTGAACGCGGTGATGCCGGAACTGCAGCAGGCCCATGGCTACAGCGAGGCGGCCGTGGGCACCCTCAGCTCGGCGCTGCAACTGGGCTTCATTGCCGGCACGCTGCTCTTCGCCCTGCTGGCCCTGGCCGACCGCTTTTCGGCGCGCCGCCTCTTTTTCCTCAGCACGCTGGCCGCGGCGGCCTGCACGCTGGCGGCCGCGGCTTCGGCGCACAGCTACGCCGGCCTGCTGGCGTGGCGCGTGGCCACGGGCTTCTGCCTGGCCGGCATCTACCCGGTGGGCATGAAGATCGCCTCGCTGTGGTTCCCGCGCGGGCTGGGCACGGCGCTGGGCTGGCTGGTGGGCGCGCTGGTGCTGGGCAGCGCCAGTCCCTACCTGCTGCGCGCCCTGGGCGCGGCGCTGCCCTGGCAGAGCGTGTTCATCACCGTGGCCGCGGTGGCGGCACTGGGCGGCTTGGCGGTGCTGTGGCTGGTGCCCGAGCCGCCGCCGCGCACCGGCATCGCGCCGTTGCGGCTGGCCGCCCTGGCCAGCCTTTGGCGCGATGGGCGCACGCGCGCCTCGGTCTTCGGCTACTTCGGCCACATGTGGGAGCTGTACACCGTGTGGGTGCTGATGCCGCTGGTGCTGGCCACGCGCCTGACGGGCGCGGTGGCGGTGTCGGGCTGGGCCTTCGTCGCGCTCGGCGCGGGTGCGCTGGGCTGCGTGCTGGGCGGGCTGCTGGCGCCCCGCCTGGGCAGTGCCCGCGTGGCCTTCACGCAGCTCAGCCTCAGCGGCCTGTGCTGCCTGGCGGCGCCCTGGATGCTGGTGGCGCCCTTGCCGCTGTTCCTGGCCTGGCTGGTGCTGTGGGGGGTGACGGTGGCCGGGGATTCGCCGCAGTTCAGCGCGCTGACCGCGGCCAACGCCCCGCGCGAGGCCGTGGGCAGCGTGCTGACGCTCAGCAACAGCATCGGCTTCGCGATCTCTGCCGTGAGCATCGATCTCTTCGTGCGCCTGCTGGCCACGCACAGCCTGGCGCAGCTGCTGCCCTGGCTGGCGCTGGGGCCGTTGCTGGGCCTGCTGGCGCTGCGGCCGCTGCTGGCGCTACAAAAGCCGGTATGAAAAACCCCCGCCGCCGCCTGCTTCAAGCCGCGGGTGTCGCCTGGCTGGCCCCGTGGGCGGCGTCCATGCCGGCCGCCGCAAAGCCTGCCGAACCTGCGCTCTTGCACCGCGCCATTCCCAGCAGCGGCCAGCGCATTCCCGCCGTGGGCCTGGGCACCTGGCTCACCTTCGATGTGCCGGTGAACGACGTGGAAGCACTGGCCCGCCGCCGCCAGGTGCTGGAGCGTTTCTTTACCGATGGGGGCCGCCTGGTCGACAGCTCGCCCATGTACGGCCATGCCGAGGCCGTGATGGGCGAGCTGTTGGCGCAGCCCGAGCCCCGCCTCTTCAGCGCCACCAAGGTGTGGACGGCCGTGCCGCTGTACGGCCCGACGCAGATGCGGCGTTCACTCTCGCTGTGGAAGCTGCCGCGCGTGGACCTGATGCAGGTGCACAACCTGCTGGCCTGGCGCACGCACTTGAAGACGCTGCGCGAATGGCAGGCCGAGGGCCGCGTGCGCCACATCGGCGTGAGCACCTCGCACGGGCGAGCGCCAGACGAGGTGCGCCACATCCTGCTCAACGAGCGCATCGACGTGCTGCAGATCGCCTACAGCCCCGCCGACCGCAGCGCCGAGCCCCTGCTGGCGCTGGCCGCCGAACGCGGCGTGGCCGTCATCGTGAACCGGCCTTTCGACGGCGGCGCGCTGCTGGCCGGCCTGGCCGGCCGCCCGCTGCCGCCCGTGGCGCGTGAGCTGCAGTGCGACAGCTGGGCCGCGCTGGTGCTGAAGTGGACGCTGGCGAACCCGGCCGTCACCTGCGCCATACCGGCCACCACCAACCCGGTGCACGTGGCGCAGAACCTGGCGGCCTTGCGCGGGCCGCTGCCCGACGCCCGCCAGCGCGCCGCCGTGCTGGCATCGCTGGCGTGAAGTAGAAGCAGAGCCTGCGCCCGGGCCTTACTGGAAAGCCACCTCGGCAAAGCTGCGCAGCTTGCGGCTGTGCAGGCTGCCGGGCCGCTCTTGCCGCAGCAGTTCCACCGCGCGCATGCCGATGCGCAGGTGCTGGTCCACGCGCTCGCGGTAGAAGTGGTTGGCCATGCCGGGCAGCTTGATCTCGCCGTGCAGCGGCTTGTCGCTCACGCAGAGAAGCGTCCCGTACGGGACTCGGAAACGGAACCCGTTGGCGGCAATCGTGGCGCTCTCCATGTCCAGCGCCACGGCGCGGCTCTGGCTGAAGCGGCGCTCGGGGCCGGCGTTGGGCAGCAGCTCCCAGTTCCTGTTGTCGGTGCTGGCCACGGTGCCGGTGCGCAGGATGCGCTTGAGCTCGTAGCCTTGCAGTTGCGTCACCTCGGCCACGGCTTGTTCTAGCGCCACCTGCACTTCGGCCAGCGCCGGAATGGGCACCCACAGCGGCAGCTCTTCGTCCAGCACGTGGTCTTCACGCATGTAGGCGTGGGCCAGCACATAGTCGCCCAGCTGCTGGCTGTTGCGCAGGCCGGCGCAGTGGCCCAGCATCAGCCAGGCATGCGGGCGCAGCACGGCCACGTGGTCGGTGATGGTCTTGGCGTTCGCCGGGCCCACGCCGATGTTCACCATGGTGATGCCGCTGTTGTCGGCGCGGCGCAGGTGGTAGGCCGGCATCTGCGGCAGGCGCGGGGGCGGTGCGCCGAGGTCGTCGCCAGGCCGCGCGCTGGTGCCGGCGCGCCGCGTGATGACGTTGCCGGGTTCGACGAAGGCTTCGTACTCGCAGGCCGGGTCGGCCATCAGCGCGTGGCCCAGCTTGATGAACTCGTCGATGTAGAACTGGTAGTTCGTGAAGAGCACGAAGTTCTGGAAGTGCTCGGGCACGGTGCCGGTGTAGTGGCGCAGGCGGTGTAGGGAATAGTCGACCCGCGGCGCCGTGAACAGCGACAGCGGCTGCGGCTCGCCCGGGCGCGGGTCGTGCGTGCCGTTGGCGATGCTGTCGTCCATGGCCGCCAGGTCGGGCAGGTCGAAGCGGTCGCGCATCAGCAGGCGGCGTTCGGCCGGCATGCTGCCTTCCAGATGGTCGTGCTCGGCCAGCGAGAAGTGCACGGGGATGGGCTGCGCGCTGGTGCCCACCTCGATGGCCACGCCGTGGTTCTTCAGCAGCAGGCGGAACTGCTCGAGGTAGTAGTTGGCGAAGAGATCGGGCCGCGTCACGGTGATCTCGAAGGTGCCCGGCCCGGCCACGAAGCCGTAGCTCAGGCGCGAATCGGCCCGCGCCACGGTGCTGGTGCGCACGCGCACGAAGGGGTAGCAGGCGCGCACCGGCTGGCCGTCGTCTTCGCCGGCCACGAAGCGGCGCAGGCTGTCCCGCAGGTGCTGGATGCTGCTGTTGTAGATGGCCTGCACCTGGGCCAGCGCGGCCTCGGCGTTGTCGAACTTGGCCGGGGCGATGAAGAGCGGTAGGGAAGTCATGCCGGATTATTGAGCCCCCGGGCTCGCTGGCGCTCGCCACCCCCCGAGGGGGCCGTCCGCCAACGGCCCGGCAGAGCCGGTTCCGTGGCGGGAAGCTTGGCTTGGTGCCTTCAGCCCGGGGCCTGGTTGGGGTTTTGGCTCGGTGTTGCCGTGGCCGCGCGCTGGGCCAGCAGCTTCTCCATCTCGTCCAGCAGCTTGTCCATCTGCGCGATGAGGGCGCGGTAGGGCGCGGGCGAGTTCATGTCCAGGCCGGCGTCCTTCAGCAGCGGCACGGGGTGGCGAGAGCCGCCGCTTTTCAGCACGCCCAGGTAGGTGTCGCGCGCGGCCGGTGTGCCGGCCAGCAGCTGGGTGCTGAAGTGGTGGGCCGCCGCCATCGAGGTGGCGTACTGGTAGACGTAGAAGGGGCGGTAGAAGTGGGGAATGATGGCCCACTCGCTGCACACCGTCGGGTCGATGTTCATCACCCCGGCCTCGGCGCCGTGGTACTGCTTCAGCAGGCCGCAGTACATCTGCGTCATGCGCTTGCCGGTGACGGCCTCGCCACGCTCCAGCGCGTCGTGCACCTGCAATTCGAACTCGGCGAACATGGTCTGGCGGAAGAAGGCGCTGCGCAGGCGCTCGACCGCTTCGCCCAGGTAGAAGAGGCGCTGCTCGGGGGTCTGCGCGGTCTTCAGCGCGTGGTCTTGCAGCAGCATCTCGTGCGTGAAGGCGGCAATCTCGGCCAGGAAGAGCGGGTAGCCGGCCTTCTCGGGCGGTTGCGCGCCGTTGGCCAGCAGCGTGTGCATGCCGTGGCCCCACTCGTGCGTGTAGGTGCTGACACTGCCGAAGGTGTCCTGGTGGTTCAGGAAGATCAGCGGCGTCATGCCGTAGACACCGCTCTGGTAGGCGCCGGGGCTCTTGCCGGGCGCGGGGTAGACGTGCATGG
Source organism: beta proteobacterium AAP51 (assembly GCA_001295905.1). GTDB lineage: Bacteria > Pseudomonadota > Gammaproteobacteria > Burkholderiales > Burkholderiaceae_C > Rubrivivax. The sequence goes on from LJHT01000025.1 coordinate 5,990, forward strand.
TGCGGTCAGCCAGCGCCTTCTTCAGCTGCGCCTGGTAGGGCGCGCCCAGCGGCGCCACCGAGGCCAGCGTGAGCTCGGCCGCCACTTCCGGCGTGTAGCGGCGCGTGGTCTTCACCAGTTCGGGGTAGATGTCGTGGTAACCCAGGTCGGGCAGGCCCAGCATCTTCTGGCGCAGCTTGAAGTAGCGGTGCAGCGTGGGCAGGCCGCGCTGCGCTTCCGTCACCAGCGTGCGGTAGACGCTTTCCGGGATGGCGTTGTCCGACAGGCTGGCCGCCACCGCCGAGGGGTGGCTGCGCAGCCGGGCGTTGATGACGCCGGCTTCCACGCGCTGTGCCAGCGTGCTGCCCATGGTGTTCTCGAAGCGGGTGTTGGCGCGGAAGTAGGCGTCGAAGGCCTGCTTGCGCACGGCGCGGTCGGGGTGGCCGCGCAGGCGGTTGTAGCCGGTGCTGTCCACGCGCACGGGCTTGCCGTCCACGGTGATGCTGGGCCATTCGATGTCCACCGTGGTCAGCAGTGTGCGGGTGTTGGCCTGGCCGCCCAGCACCGGGCCCAGTGCCGCCAGCGCGGCCTCGGCCTCGGGGTGCAGCTTGTGCCTGGCCTCGCGCACCACCTCCTGCAGGCGCATGCTGTGGCGGGCGAGGCCGGGCTCGGCCTTGAGCCAGGCGTTGATCTTCTTTTCACCCAGGGCGGCGATGGCGCCGTCCACCCAGGCCACCGAGGCGCCGAACTGGCCCGAGAGCGAACGCGCCTGCGCGCTGCGCTCCTGGTTGCGCGCGTTGCGGTTGTCGGTGGACGCCATGGCGCTGGCGTAGACGCCCACGCGGCGCATGCGCTGGCTGGTGGCCGAGAGCCGGTCCAGCGCCTTGCGCAGGCTGGCCGGGTTGCGGCCGAAGTCTTTCTGCAGGGCCTTCAGCGCGGGCAGTTCGGCCAGCAGGGCCTGGCGTTCGGCCTCCCAGGCCGCGTCGCTGGCGAACAGCGGGCTCAGGTCCCACACGTACTTGGGGTCGGCGGCGGGCGCGGTGGTGGCCGTGGGGGCGTCGGTCAGCAGCTCTTCGTCGTCCAGGTCGGCATGGGCCGTGCCCAGCAGGCCGGTGGTCAACGCCGCCAGCACGGCCAGCGCCGTGGCGCGCAGTCGGGGCAGGGTGCGGAACAGCGGGCGGGCGGCGGGGTGGCGGTTGGCAGCAGTGCGCATGGGGTGGGCGGGGGCGGCTGATGGAAAGGAAAGCCGCGATTGTGGCCACACCCGCGCCGGCTTGCAGCACACCCCGCCGCGCACGGGGGGCGAAGGCGCCGAGCCCGGCCGCGCCCGGCGCTAGAGGATGTAGCGCGACAGGTCTTCGTTGTGCGCCAGCTCGGCCAGTCGCTCGTTCACGGCGGCGGCGTCGATCACCACCGTCTGCCCGCTGCGGTGGGGAGCTTCGAAGCTGATCTCGTCGAGCAGCCGATCCATCACCGTGGCCAGGCGGCGCGCGCCGATGTTCTCGGTGCGTTCGTTCACCTGGTAGGCCATCTGCGCCAGGCGTTGCACGCCCTCGGGCAGCACTTCCAGCGTCACGCCTTCGGTGGCCAGCAGGGCCTGGTACTGCTTGATGAGGCTGGCGTGCGTGCTGGTGAGGATGGCCTCGAAGTCCTGCACGCTGAGCGACTGCAGTTCCACGCGGATGGGAAAGCGCCCCTGCAGTTCGGGGATGAGGTCGCTGGGCTTGGCCAGGTGGAAGGCGCCGCTGGCGATGAAGAGCATGTGGTCGGTCTTCACCATGCCGTACTTGGTGCTGACGGTGGTGCCCTCCACCAGCGGCAGCAGGTCGCGCTGCACGCCCTGGCGGCTGACTTCGGCGCCGCCATGCTCTTGCCGGCTGGCCACCTTGTCGATCTCGTCGATGAAGACGATGCCGTTGGCCTCGGCGCTGGCGATGGCGGCGGCGCGAATCTCTTCTTCGTTCACGCGCTTGCCGGCTTCTTCGTCGATGAGCAGCTGCCGCGCCTCGCCGATCTTCAGCTTGCGCGTCCTGCGCTTGGCCACGCCGGCCTGCGAGAACAGGCCTTTCAGCTGCTCGGCCATCTCTTCCATGCCGGGCATGCCCTGGGCGCCCAGGATCTCCAGCGTCGGCTTGGCTTCGGCCAGGTCGATCTCGATCTCCTTGTCGTCCAGCGTGCCTTCGCGCAGGCGCTTGCGCATCACCTGGCGCGCGGTGCTGTCGGCCGGCGGCGTGGTGGGCGAATCAAAACCCATGCGCGCGGCCTCGCGCGGGGGCGGCACCAGCGCATCGAGCAGGCGGTCTTCGGCGGCGTCTTCGGAGTGCGCGCGCTGGCGGCGCATCTGGCGCTCGCGTTCCTGCTTCACGGCCACTTCCACGAGGTCGCGCACGATGGTGTCGACGTCCTTGCCGACGTAACCCACCTCGGTGAACTTGGTGGCCTCCACCTTGATGAAGGGCGCGTCAGCCAGCCGCGCCAGGCGGCGCGCGATCTCGGTCTTGCCCACGCCCGTGGGCCCGATCATCAGGATGTTCTTGGGCGTGATCTCGGCGCGCAGTGCGCCCTGCACCTGCTGGCGCCGCCAGCGGTTGCGCAACGCAATGGCCACCGCGCGCTTGGCCGCCTGCTGGCCGACGATGTGCTTGTCGAGCTCGCTGACGATCTCTTGGGGCGTCATGGTCATGGGGCCCCCAGGCTCGCTGCGCTCGCCACCCCCCGGGGGGGCTCTTGCAGCGGCCCGGCGAAGCCGGTTCCGCGCAAGGCCTTGGTCAGCGGTGTTGGTGTCACAAGCTCTCCACGACGTGGTTGTGGTTGGTGTAGATGCAGATGTCGCCGGCAATCTCCAGGCTGCGCTTGACGATGTCGGCCGGCGCCATGTCGGTGTGCTGCACCAGCGCGCGCGCCGCGGCCTGGGCGTAGGCGCCGCCCGAGCCGATGGCGACGATGCCGTGCTCGGGCTCGAGCACGTCGCCGTTGCCGGTGATGATGAGCGAGCTGGTGCGGTCGGCCACCGCCAGCATGGCTTCCAGGCGGCGCAGCACGCGGTCGGTGCGCCAGTCTTTCGTCAGTTCGATGGCGGCGCGCTGCAGGTGGCCCTGGTGCTTTTCGAGCTTCGCTTCGAAGCGTTCAAACAGCGTGAAGGCGTCGGCGGTGGCGCCGGCAAAGCCGGCGAGCACCTGCTCGCGGTAGAGCTTGCGCACCTTGCGCGCGCTGCTCTTGACGACGATGTGGCCCAAAGTGACCTGGCCGTCGCCGCCGATGGCGACGAGCGGCCCGCGTCGCACGCTGACGATGGTGGTGCCGTGAAAGTTTTCCATGTTGTCAGAGATGAGGGTGCATCGCCCTCGATCAAGGCCATGCGCGGAACCGGCTCCGCCGGGCCGCTGCATGAGCTGGCAGCGAAGACGCTACCAGCGCTCGCAGGCGAAAAACAGTCCGCAGGGACTGTTTTTCGTCCGGCTCGCCCCGCTCGGGGGGTGGCGAAGGCGCGCAGCGACAAGCCTGGGGGCTAGACTTTCCGGACTTGGACCTTAGCGTGCTCGTTGATGCCCATGGCGCCGAAGAACAGCGCCACCAGGCGGTGCGTGTCGACGAACTGCACGCCGCGGCCCTCGGTGCGGCGGGCCAGCACCCAGTTCAGCAGGTCGCCGGCGGCGATGAAATCGACGCGGATCAGCCGCGAGCAGCTCACGCTGACCACGGGCGCGTTGGTCAGCTCGGCCAGCAGCTTGCTCAGCGTGCCGCCGATGTCGCCGATGAGCTGGCCCGACAGTTCCACATGCGCCACTTCCACCTGCCCTTGCGCCTGCCCGCTCACGTCGTGCAGGCCCGATTCCATGAAGCCGGTGGAGACATCGCTCACCATCGACAGGTCGGGCTGGCGCGTGGACGTGCCGCCGCTGCTGATGTGCACCTTGCAGCGCGTGGGCTCCCAGCTCGGCGGGCTGACCTCGTAGGTGACGCAGTAGTCGATGGCGGCTTCGTCGAACTGGTCGGGGCGGTTGGCCAGGCGCAAGGCGTCCAGGCGCGTCAGCCAGAAGGCGGGGTCGGCGTCGCGCACGCCAGTGGGCGCGGCTTCGGCCAGCACCTGGAACAGGCGCTCGCCGCCTATCCAGCGCAGCTCGATGGCCTGGCCGCTCCACAGGCGGAACAGCGTGGAAAGCTGCATCGCCGCCTCGGCGTCGATCACCTTGAGCTGGTGCCAGTCGAACACCCAGGGCAGCGGCATCTGCAGGGCCTGCGAACGCAGGCGCGCAACGGCCTCGATGTCCAGGTGCTCGGGCGAGAGCCAGCCCACTTCGATGCTGCCGCGCGTGGGCGAGGCCTCGTTCAGGGCCGGGGCCTCGGCCTGCGCATCGGCCACCAGCTTGGGCAGCGAATACCACTGCGGCGCGCTCCAGCCGAACTGCTGCGCGTACTCCACCGCCAGGCTTTCGAAGCGCTGCTGCTGCCCGGTGGCGCGGTACAGGTCGAAGAGCACCAGCCAGGTCTCGGCATGCTGGCCGCGCGGGCCGTCCTGGGCCGTCAGGCGCTGCAGCGCTTCTTCGCACTGGGTGAAGTCGGCATTGGCGAAGGAGATCACGGCCTCGTCGAGTTCGGGGTCGTGAACGACCTCGCTCACTTCCACCGCGAACGGGCTGCTGAAGTCGCTGATGTCGGCGCTGGCAGCCGCCCGGGCCGGGGTGGCGCGGTCGTCGGCGGCCTTGGGCGGCCGTGGCGCTTCGGCGTAGGTGGGGCTGAGGCCGGGGCTGTCGAAGGACACGGCGGCCATGGGCGCCAGCGGTGGCAGGCCGTTGCCCATCTGCACCGGGGCCGGCGCGGCGGCCGGGGGCAGGTCGGGCACAGGCAGGGGCGGTGCGCGGTAGGCGGCCGCAGGCTCCTGGGTCAGCCTCGATTCGTAGACGCTGCGCAGCTCTTCTTCATCGGCGGCGGCGCTGGCATCGAAGCTGGGCGCCGGTGCCGGCGCGGGTGCCAGCCCGGCGGCCTTGTTGCGCGTGTTGTTGAAGCCGGCGTCGCCGACCATCTGCTGCTCGATCTCGTCGATCTTGGCCTTCACGCCGTCGGGCCGTGCCGCGTTGGCCTCGGGCAGCCGGGCCTCGGAATCATCCAGCCGCGATGAGGTGCCCAGGGAAGCCAGCTGTTCGGGCGACAGGCCTTCGCGACGCACCCGGCGCAGCATGTCGAATTCGCGCTTGCGCACGAAGTCGTTGCGCCGCTTGCGCTCGATCATGGCCTTCAGCTCGGACTTCTCGAGTTCGAGCTCGCGCGTGTCTTCCTGGCGGGAATTGAGGTCGGTCCAGTCCGTGGTGGGGTTCGTGACGAACCGCGCCACCTTGCGGAAGAAACTCTCGTTCTCGGACATGGTGGGGGATGGTACGCGAGCCTCTGGCCAGACCGTGCCCTGGGTTTTCAGTCCCCGAACATCTTCTGTTTCAACTCGCGACGCTGCTGCGCTTCCAGCGACAGCGTGGCCGTGGGCCGGGCCAGCAGGCGCTGCAGGCCGATGGGCTCGCCGGTTTCGTCGCAGTAGCCGTATTCGCCCGTGTCCAGCCGGCTGAGCGACTGCGCGATCTTCTTCAGCAGCTTGCGCTCGCGGTCGCGCGTGCGCAGTTCCAGCGCGTGCTCTTCCTCGATGGTGGCGCGGTCGGCCGGGTCGGGCACGATGCTGGTGTCTTCGCGCAGGTGCTCGGTGGTCTCGCCGGCGTTGCTGAGCAGGTCGTCCTTCTGCTTCTGCAACTGCGCGCGGAAGAAGTCGAGCTGCTTGTCGTTCATGTACTCGCTGTCGGGCATGGCGAGCAGCTCGTCCACCGTCAGTTCACGGCCGGGCTTGCCCTTCCAGGCGTTGGCAAGCTTGGGGTCGCGCTGGCGCGCGTTCTTGGGGAGGTCGGCCGTTTCGGTCATCTGTCGGGCAGCGGGCGCCGCGGGCGCGAAGCGGTCGGTGAACCGGTTCACGGACTGCAGCGGCGCCGGGGTGGGCAATTGGTTCTGGGGCGCGGCCTTCGCGGCGGCGCGCTGGGCGGCAGTCTTGGGGGCCGGGGCTTTCACGTGCAGGGCGGGGGCAGGTGCAGGGGCGGGAGTGGGTGTGGGCACGGG
>LJHT01000026.1 GCA_001295905.1 beta proteobacterium AAP51
GGCCTTTTTCGCCGCCTTCTTGGCCGCCGGCTTGCCAGCGGCCAGCAGCGCGTCGAGGTTCTTCGTGATCTCGCCTTCGATGGTCTTGCTGAAGGCCCCGAGCAGGAAACCGAGCTTGGCGTCCAGCTCGAAGTGGTCGCCCGCCACGATGAGGCGGCCGCTCACGCCGGTGCGCTTGAATTCCACCGTGTCGCTGGTCTCGCCTTCCAGCACGGTGCATTCCATGTCGAACTTGTTCTCCACCTCTTCGGCCCATTGCCAGGCAATCTTGCGGGCCTGGGCCAGACCGAGGCTGTGGTCGCGGTGGATGTGGATGTCTGCCATGTGAGGGTCCTTTCTGCCTGGAGGTTTCAGGGCGGATTCGGGGAAACGGTGGCGGGCGCGGTAGCCGCCAGCCTGGCGCGGCGTTCGGCAGGCGGCAGGGCCGCCAGCGCACGCACGGCCGCGTAGAAACGCGTGAAGTCGCCGCCTTCGGCCTGCAGCAAGCGCTCGAAGCCGGGCACCAGTTCGTTGTAGGCCGCCAGCACGCCCAGCGAGGCATTGTTGGCACGCGCAAACCAGCCGTCATATCCCGCAAAGCCGCCCCAGCGGGTGGCTTTCAGCTCGGCGTGTTCGGCGCGCAGGGCGGCCATCAGCTCGGCCTTGCGCTGGCGCTTGGTGGCGTCGTCGGCCGGGCTGGCGTACACCTGCAGCAGCCGCTCGCGGTAGCGCATGGTGAGGGCGCGGAAGTCTTCGCGGCGCTGCTCCAGCCGTGCCACCTCGGCCAGAGCCTCGGGCGTGCCGTGCAGGGCCAGCCAGCGGCGGGCGCCGGCCCTTTCCACCGCGGTGGCGAAGCTTTCGTTGAAGGTGGTGTCGTCGTTGACGTACACCACCTGGTGCGCCAGCTCGTGGAAGAGCAGCCGCGCCAGCTCGGCCTCGGGCCACTGGATGAAGGTGTTGAGCAGCGGGTCGCCACCCACCCAGTTGCTGAAGCCCAGCGTGCTGTAGGCCGGCACGCCGTAGACCATCACCTCCCAGCCTTCGGCCTTCAGCTGCGCGGCCAGGGCGTCGGCGGGTTCGCGCTGGAAATAGCCGCGGTAGCCCACGCAGCCCAGCACCGGGAAACACCAGGTCTTCAGCTTCAGGCCGAGTTCAGGCGCCGCCACCACGTTCCACACCACGGCCTCGCGCTGCAGGTCGGCGTAGCGGCGATAGCTGCTGTTGTCGGGCAGCTTCAGCTCGGTCACCGCGAAATCGCGCAGGCGCTGGCTGAGTTCCAGGCGCTGGCGCAGCGCGGGCGGCGTGGCGGGGTCGGCCACGGCCTGCGCCACCGGGCGGGCGCGCTGCAGCAGGTCGAGGTGGCCGCCGGTAGCCTGGGCGTAGTAGCCCAGCGTGCTGCAGCCGGTGGTGAGGCACACCGCCACCGCCGCCAGCCCCAGGGTACCCAGCAAGCCTGCCATGGCCATCAACAGCCAGAAACCGCGCCGCCGCCTCAAGCCGCCCGCACCTCGACCAGGCAGTCGTAGAAGGTGGGGGCACGGCCCAGGTCGGTGAGGCGCTGGTTCGTCAGCTCGTTCACGTTGGTACCGTCCAGGCCCATCTTGCGCCACCAGATGCCCAGGCCATTCACCACGCCCGGCCGTGCGCGCAGGCTCACCTTCAGGCGGCAGCGGTGCTGGCCCCGGTCGTTGAACACCAGCACTTCGCTGGCGTCAGTCAGGCCGCGCGCGGCGGCGTCTTCGGCATGCATCTCGAGCAAGGGCTCTTTCTCGGCCGCACGCAGGCTGGCCACGTTGACGAAGGTGCTGTTGAGGAAGTGCCGCGCTGGCGGCGAGATCATCGCCAGCGGGTAGCGCGCCGCCAGCTCCGGCGCGCTCTCGGCGCTTTCGTGGTTGGGCAGGTGGTCGGGCAGGCCGTAGCCCGGCGCATCGGCCCAGGCCTTGCCGCTGGGCGTGGGGAAACCGCCCTCGGCAAAAGGCGCATCGGCGATGTTCAGCTTCGACCAGCCGCGCGCGAAAAGCTCGTCCAGGTTCACTTGCTGCGCGTTGAAGGCGCCGCGGGCCATGGTCTCGTCGCTGTCGGCGAAGCAGGGCTCGGTGTAGCCCATCTGCGCCGCCAGGCCGCGGAAGATCTCGGCATTGCTGCGTGCCTGCCCCAGCGGCGCGATGGCGGGGCGGTTCAGCAGCGCGTAGGTGTGGCCGTAGGCGCTGTGGGCGTCCCAGTGCTCCAGCTGCGTGGTGGCGGGCAGCACGTAGTCGGCGTGGTCGGCGGTGTCGGTGAGGAAGTGCTCCAGCACCACGGTGAAGAGGTCATCGCGCGCGAAGCCCTGTACCACCTTGCCGCTTTCGGGCGCCACGGCCACCGGGTTGCTGTTGTAGACGACCACGGCCTCGATCTTCGGCCCGAAGGTGGGCGAGGTCTCGCTGAGCAGCGCGTCGCCGATGGTGCTCATGTTGATGGTGCGGGGGTTTCGGCCGGCCAGCAGGTCAGGCCGCTGCAGCCAGGCGTCGTTGCGCGCGCCCTTGAACCAGCCCGAGCTGCTGAGCAGCAGGCCGCCGGCGCGGTGCCGCCAGGCGCCGATCAGGCAGGGCAGCAAGGCCACCAGTCGCACCGCGTTGCCGCCGCCGCGCACGCGCTGCATGCCGTAGTTCAGGCGGATGGCCGCCGGCTGCGTGCGGCCGTAGGCCTGCGCCAGGCCGCGCACTTCATCGGCCGTGATGCCGCAGACCTGCGCCACGCGCTCGGGCGGCCACTGCAGCGCGCGCTCGCGCAGCGCCGGCCAGCCTTCGACGAAACGGTTGACGTAGTCGTGGTCCAGCAGGTCGTGCGTGATCAGCTCGTGCATCAGGCCCAGCGCCAGGGCGCCATCGGTGCCCGGGCGCAGCGCGATGTGCTGGTGGCACTTCTCGGCCGTCTCGGTGCGGCGCGGGTCGATGCAAACCAACCGCGCCCCGGCGCGCTTGGCCTGCTGGGCGAAGTTCCAGAAATGCACGCTGCTGGTGATGGGGTTGCTGCCCCAGATGAGGATGAGCCGGCTCTCGGCAAAGAACTCCACGTGCATGCCCACCTTGCCGCCGTAGGTGGCCATCAGCCCCTCGGCACCGGCGCTGGCGCAGATGGTGCGGTCCAGCAGGCTGGCGCCCAGCTTGTGGAAGAAGCGCGCGGCCATGCCGTCGCCCTGCACCAGGCCCATGGTGCCGGCATAGCTGTAGGGCAGGATGGCCTCGGGCGCGCGCGCCGCGATGACCTGCAGCCGGCGGGCGATGTCGGCCAGCGCTTCGTCCCAGCCCACCGGCTCGAAGCGGCCCTCGCCCTTGCGGCCCACGCGCTTCAGCGGCGTGAGCACACGTTCAGGGTGGTAGCTGCGCTCGGCGTAGCGGCTCACCTTCGTGCACAGCGCGCCGTGGGTGGGCGGATGGTCAGGGTCGCCCGCCACGCGCACCACGCGGCCCGCTTCCACGGTGGTTTGCAAGGCACAGGTGTCAGGGCAGTCGTGCGGGCAGGCGCCCTGCACCACCACACGTGGCAGCTCGATGGAAACACTCATGCGGCGACTGTGCCACAGCGAAGGGCCCCGGTCCGGGGGCAAGGGCTAGGGGCGCGCGCCTGGGGCGAGGCCAGCGAGCATGGACGACAGACCCTCCCGCTCTCAGCCCCCGGGCGGATCGAAATGTGCCACCGCGTGGTCGATGAAGGCGCGCACCTTGGGCGCGATGAAGCGGCTGCTCGGGAACACCGCGTGCACCGGCACCGGCTGCGGCGTCCAGGCCGGCAGCACCGGCAGAAGCTCGGCGGCGGCGTGCACCTGCACGGTGTGCAGTGGCAGCCGCGCGATGCCCAGGCCGGCGCGGCAGGCCTCCAGCAGCAGCGAGATGCTGCCTGCGCGCACCCGCGCCGGAGCGCCGCCGCGCCGCTCAATGCGCTCGATGCGCTCCACCGCCGCGCCGGGCTCGGGCGGCAGCAGCGTCCAATCGGTGCGGCCGCTGCCGGTGGAGAACATCAGCAGCGTGTGCTCGCGCAGCTGCGCCGGCGTGGCCGGCACGCCGGCACGGGCCAGGTAGACCGGGCTGGCGTAGAGGCCATAGCGCATCGGCCCCAGCAGCCGCGCGGCCAGGCGCGAGTCTTCCAGCGCGCCCACGCGCAGCGCCAGGTCGAAGCCCTCGTGCACCAGGTCGACCAGGCGGCTGCTGAAGTCCATGTCCACACTCATCTGCGGCCAGCGCTGCAGGTAACCCGTCACCCAGCGGTTGGCGGCCACCAGCGCGAAGTCGGGGCTGCAGGTCAGGCGCAGCGTGCCGCTGGGCTCGGCCTGCTGGGCGCGGGCGAACTGCAGCAGCTCGTCGCCGGCACCCAGGATGGCGCGGGCTCGCTCGTACACGGCCTGCCCGCCGTCGGTGACGCTCAGGCTGCGCGTGCTGCGCTCCAGCAGGCGCAGGCCGAGCTCGGCCTCCAGCGCCGACACGGCACGCGACAGCCGCGCCTTGTCGGTGCCCAGCACCTCGGCCGCGGCGGTGAAGCTGCCGGCCTCCACCACCTTGCAGAAGGCCTCCAGACGGCTGAACTCCATTGTTGTCTTTCGAAGCAACGATGAGTTCGATTCTGGCCGATTGATGGACAAGCGGTGCACCGCGACCATCCCGGCCATCGATCCCAACCCGTCGCACCGGAGCAGTCCATGGCCACCGACACCAACCCCAGCCACACGCCGCCCCGCCGCGTGCTGATGATCGCCGCCAACGCCGCCACCAGCCCCACCACCGGCTGGCCCATCGGCGTGTGGGCGGCCGAGCTGACGCACCCGTACTGGGCCTTCACCGAAGCCGGCTACGAGGTCGAGATCTGCAGCCCCGAAGGCGGCGATCTGCTGCTCGACAGCTACTCCGACCCGCGCCACGACAGCGGCTACTCGGCGCACGACCTCATCAGCCTGGGTTTCGTCAACAGCCCGGCGCACGCCGCGCTGCTGAAGAACACCCGGCCGCTGGCGCAGACGGACCTGACGCGCTTCGACGCCGTGTTCGTTTGCGGCGGGCAAAGCCCGATGGTCACCTTCATCGACAACGAACCGCTGCACCGCACGCTGGCCCAGGTGTATGAGGCCGGCCGGGTGCTGGCGCTGGTGTGCCACGGCACCTGCGCGCTGCTGAAGACGCGCCTCGCGGACGGCCGCCTGCTCGTGCACGGCAAGACCTGGACGGGCTTTGCCAACAGCGAGGAGGCCTATGCCGACGGCTTCGTGGGCATGCGCATCCAGCCGTTCTGGATCGAGGACGAGGCGCGCCGCATCGCCGGCACGAACTTCGTCGTCGACCAGAAGTTCCGCGCATTCGCGGTGCGCGACGGGCGGCTCGTCACGGGCCAGCAGCAGTGCTCCGGCGCGGCCGCGGCGGCGCTGGTGATCGAGGCGCTTGGCCGCTGAACCCCACATCAGGAGCACACCATGAACCGCTCACGCCGCTTGCTGACCACCCTGCCCCTGCTGGCCCTGGCCGCCGCCTGCGGCACCACGCCCCCGCCGCCGGCCAAGCCGACCTTCGTGCTGGTGCACGGCGCCTTCCAGGACGAACGCGCCTGGAGCGAGCTCACGCCGCGCCTGCAGGCCGCCGGACACAAGGTGGTGGCCGTCCGCCTGGCTGGCCGTGCCGGCGACAGCACCGCTCTCTCCACCATCACGCTCGACAGCTACCGCGAGCAGGTGGCCGCCGCCATGGCCGCCGAGCCCGCGCCGGTGGTGCTGGTGGGCCACAGCTTCGGCGGCATCACCATCGCAGGGGTGGCCGAGAAGCTGCCCGAGCGCGTGCGCGCACTTGTGTTCGTGGGCGCCTACCTGCCGCAGGCCGGCGCGGCCGATCAGAGCATGGCCAAGCTGGCCGAGCAGGACCGCTGGAACGGCTTCACGCGCGAGAACTTCGTCGTCGCCAAGGACTACCAGAGCGCCGGCGTGCTGGAGCGCGACGTGGTGACGCTGTTCTGCGGCGACTGCAGCACCGAGCAGCAGGCGCGCACGCTGCGCGACTTCCACCAGAAGGAGCCGCTCAAGCCCGCCGGCACGCCGGTGGTCGTGACGGCCGAGCGCTACGGGCGCGTGCCCAAGGTCTACGTGAAGACACTGCGCGACCGCGCCATCAGCCCGCAGATGCAGCAGTTGATGATCGAGCGCACGCCGGTGCAGCGCGTGCTCGCGGTCGACAGCGGGCACTCGCCCTTCCTCAGCCAGCCGCAGGCGCTGGCCCAGGCGCTGCTCGAGGCTGCGCGTGACTGACCGGACCGCGGCCGATGCCGTGACGGCCGTGGTCACGCGCCGCGTGAAACCCGGCCACGAGGCCGCCTACGAGGCCGCGCTGGCCCGCCTCCAGGCCGACGGCGCGGCCTTCGATGGCTACCTCGGCGCCACCACGCAGCGGCCGGCGCCCGGCGCGGCCGAGCCGGTGTACACCAGCGTGATCCGCTTCGCCGGCCTGGCGCAGTGGCAAGCCTTCGAGCACAGCGAGCGCCGCGCCGCCTTTGCTGCCGAAGTGGCGCCGCACGTGCAGGCCGACGCCGTGTGGGACACCCACACCGGCCTGGAGTTCTGGTTCAGCCCGCCGGCCGGCACCGTGGTGGCGCAGCCGGTGCGCTGGCGCATGGCGCTGGTGATGGTGGTGGTGGTCTACGCGCTGGTGGCGCTGATCGGCGGTGCGGTGGCCGCCCTGCTGCCCAGCGTGCCAGCGCCGCTGCGGCTGCTGCTCACCATCGCGCTCGAGGTGGCGCTGCTCACCTGGTGGCTTATGCCGCGCCTGACGCGCTGGCTGGCGCCGTGGATCTACCCGCGCGCCCGTCGCGCCTGAATCAAGGAACCACCCCCCACGGAGCCCGCCCTGGACGGTGCCATCGAAGGCCGCCGCCAATGCGGCGCCGTGCAGTTGCGAGTGCTGCGCCTGCTGCTGGCCCTGGGCCTGTTCGGACGCAACACGGGCCTGGCCATCCGCCACCCGGTGTGGCGCGAATCGAAGCCCCACGGGTACCCGCTGCCGCCCACCGAGGCCCCAACGGGCTGAAGGATTGCCCCAGAACGACATGGGCGGGTGCGCTGGGTAAGATGCCCCGGCTGGCGGCTGTTCCGCCGGCACCGGAGCCCCTGCGATGAACCTGCTCGAACCCATCCTGGCCGACGCGGCCGAAGTCACCGCCATCCGCCGCGACATCCACGCCCACCCGGAACTGTGCTTCCAGGAAGCACGCACGGCCGACGTGATTGCCAAGGCGCTCACCGACTGGGGCATTCCCATCCACCGCGGGCTGGGCACCACGGGGGTGGTGGGCATCGTGAAGAACGGCACCAGCACACGCGCCGTGGGCCTGCGCGCCGACATCGACGCGCTGCCCATGACCGAGCACAACCAGTTCGCCCACGCCAGCAAGTACCCCGGCAAGATGCACGCCTGCGGCCACGACGGCCACACCGCCATGCTGCTGGCCGCGGCCAAGCATCTGGCGAAGCACCGGAATTTCGACGGCACCGTCTACCTCGTGTTCCAGCCCGCCGAAGAAGGCGGCGGCGGCGCGCGCGAGATGATCAAGGACGGCCTGTTCGAGAAGTTCCCGATGGAGGCCATGTTCGGCGCCCACAACTGGCCCGGCATGCCGGTGGGCAGCTTCGGCGTCAAGAACGGCGCCATGATGGCCAGCAGCAACGAGTTCACGGTCACCATCCGCGGCAAGGGCAGCCACGCTGCGCTGCCGCACCTGGGCGTCGACCCCGTGCCGGTGGCGGCGCAGATGGTGATGGCCTTCCAGACCATCATCACGCGCAACCGCCGCCCGGTGGACCCCGGCGTCATCAGCGTGACCATGATCCACGCCGGCGAAGCCACCAACGTGGTGCCCGACAGCTGCCAGATGCGCGGCACCGTGCGCACCTTCAGCATCGAGACGCTGGACCTCATCGAAAAGCGCATGCGCGAAGTGGCCGAGCACACCTGCGCGGCTTTCGGCGCGGCCTGCGAGTTCGAGTTCACGCGCAACTACCCGCCCACGGTGAACCACGGGCCCGAGACGGCCTTCGTGCGGCGCGTGCTGGGGCAGGTGGTCGGGCCCGAGAACATCCACGAGTTCGAGCCGACGATGGGCGCCGAGGACTTCAGCTACTTCCTGCAGGCCAAGCCGGGCTGCTATTTCGTCATCGGCAACGGCGACGGCGCGCACCGCGAAGGCGGCCACGGCCTCGGCCCCTGCATGCTGCACAACCCCAGCTACGACTTCAACGACGAGCTCATTCCGCTGGGCGCCACGGCCTGGGTGCGCCTGGCCGAAGAGTGGCTGAAAGCGCCGGTGCCAGCGCGATGAGCCTGCCGCCAGCCGCGGCCAGCTTCGCGCCCAGCTACCGCGCCGCGCGCCGGCTCTTCATGGACGCCAGCGCGGCGGCCGGGCTGACGCTGCAGACCTTCGCCCACCCACTGCCCGGCGCGGAAGGCGAAGCGCTGGCCATGGACGTGGCGCGGGCCGGCGGCTTCGATGCCACCGCCCTGCTCGTCATCAGCAGCGCCTGCCACGGCGTGGAAGGGCATTGCGGCTCGGGCGTGCAGCACGCGCTGCTGAGCGACGCCGCCTTCATGGCCGAGGCGCGGGCCGCGGGCGTGGCGCTGCTCTTCGTGCACGCGCTGAACCCGCACGGCTTTTCGCACGGCCGGCGCGTCACGCACGAAGGCGTGGACCTGAACCGCAATTTTCTCGACTTCACCGGCAGCGCTGCGCTGCCGGCCAACCCGGGCTACGACGCGCTGGCCCTCCAGCTGGTGCCCCCCACCTGGCCACCCACGCCCGAGAACGAAGCCGCGCTGGCGGCCTATGCGCAAGCGCACGGCGAACGCGGCCTGCAGCAGGCCATCACCGGCGGCCAGTACCGCCACCCGCAGGGCTTGTTCTACGGCGGCCACGCGCCCACCTGGAGCCGGCTGGCCATCGAACGTGTGCTGCGCCAGCACGCCGGCAGCGTGCAGCGGCTGGGCTGGATCGACCTGCACACCGGCCTGGGCCCCTGCGGCCACGGCGAACGCATCTTCGCCGCCCGCCCCGATAACGCCACGCTGGCCCGCGCCCGCGCCTGGTGGGGTGCCGACGGCGGCACGGTGACGGCCCTGCACGACGGCAGCAGCAGCGCGGCCAGCCAGATCAGCGGCATGCTGTGGCAGGCCGCCTACAGCCAGTGCCCGCAGGCCGAATTCACCGGCATCGCGCTGGAGTACGGCACCGTGCCGCTGGCGCAGGCGCTGCTGGCGCTGCGGCACGACCACTGGTGCGCCGCCCAGCCCCGGGTGGATGCCGCGCAGCGCGAAGCTGCGCGCCAGGCCATGCGCACGGCCTTCTACGTCGACACCGAAGACTGGAAGCAGCAGATCGTGCAGCAGGGCCGCGCCGCGGCGCGCCTGGCTGTATCGGGCCTTTCGGGGCAGGCCGGGCTGGCCGGCGGCTGAAGCCGGCCCGCTACCGTCAAGGCACGCCGATCACCAGGTAGGCGTTCACCTGCCCGCCGCTGCCCCGCCCCAGGCCCAGGAAAAACGGACCCACGGGCGTTTCGCCGGCCAGGTAGACGGCCACGCTGTGCAGGTCGCCGTCGCGCACCTGGCGCGTATACGGCCGGCCCACGCGCGCTGTTTCCAGCGCCAGCCCGGCGCGCAGTTCGCCGCGCAGCCCCAGCGGCGCGCGGCCGATGATGCGTTCTCCGCGCAGCTGGCCATAGGCCACCTTGTCGCCCAGCAACTGGCCGCTGGCATAGCCGGTGAGGTTGAGCAAACCGCCCAGCCGGGCAGCGTCGGTCAGCGGCAGCGCGCCGCGCGTGGACCCCACCCAGCTGGCGCGGCCGGCCAGCACGTAGGACTGCCAGGGCCACGAGGCACTGAGATCGAAGGCAAGGCGGGCATAGTCGCGCCGGGGTGAATCGAAGTAGCTCGTCTTCAGCGCCCATCCGCGGCTGGGAAAGTACAGGCGGTTGCCCTGTTCGAGGTCCAGCGACAGCAGCCAGCCCCCGCTGCGCCTTTCGGCCAGTTCGCTGGTCAGCAGCGACAGCACGTCCAGGCCCGTGTCCAGGGTATTGCTCACCTGCGTTTCGCGCCAGCCCAGGCGCGCCTGGCCCAGCAGCCGGAAGTTCACGCCCAGCCCCAGGTCGAGCCGCGTGCGCGCGCTGCGGTACTCGGCCACGCGCTGCTCGACGAACCAGTAGTCGCTGCGCTCGCGGCGGTACTCCAGGGCTGCGTTGAAGAAGGTGGCCTGGCTGGCGTCCAGCGGCTGGTAAAGCTCGGCCGCGGCGCCGGTCACGCCGCCCAGTTCGCCCACCAGCAGCAGCTCGCCGCCCAGCGGGTTCAGCCAGGTCTTCTGGTAGCCCGCCCGCAGCACGTAGCTGCTGCCCTGGCTGAGGTTGCTGTCCAGCCGCAGTGCGAAGCGCAGGTAGTCAGGCCCCCAGGGCTTTTCCACCGGGAACAGCCGCAGCACGTTGCGGCCCTGGCTGGTGAGCACGGCGTAGTCCACGCGCTCGTAGTGGCCGTCGCCATAGGCGCGCAGCAGGTCGCGGTTGAGTGCCTGCGTGTCCAGCGGCGCGCCGTCGCGCTGGCCCAGGTAGCGCTGCACCACGGCCGGATTCACGCGCGTGAGGCCGGCAATCTCCACCGCGTCGATGCGCGGCACGTCGCGCTCGCGCACGTCCACGCTGCGCCTCCAGGCGGCGTAGGCCGGCTCGGGCACGCCCAGCGTCGCCAGGCGCGTCACCAGGGCTTCAGCGGCCACACGGCCGCGGTCGGCGGCATCGGCATGGCGGTCGAAAGAACCCGCGGTCACGTCGCCCAGGTCGGGCTGGATGACGATGTCCTGCGGCTGCAGCAAGGCCAGGCTGGCACTGACGTTCTGCTCGGTGAGCAGCGCCACCATCTGCGTGGTGATGCTCAGCAGGCCCTGCACCTGCTCGGGCTTCAGCGGCGGCGAACCCACGTTCACGGCGATCACCACCTCGGGATTGCAGCGCTCACGCACCTCGCGGATGGGCAGGTTGTCCACCAGGCCGCCATCCACCAGCTTGCGGCCGCGGTACTCCAGCGGCGCCAGCAGGCCGGGCACGCTCATGCTCGCGCGCATGGCCAGCGTGAGGCTGCCGTCGCGCAGCACCACGCGTTCGCCAGTGCCGATGTCGGTGGCGATGATGCTCAGCGGCAGCGGCAGCTGCTGCAGTTCACGCTCGCCGGTGTCGGCGCGCACCAGGTGGTTGAAAAAGAGCTTGATCTTCTGCCCCGTCACCACCCCCGGCAGCGCCACCGCGCCGCCGGCCGTCAGGCCGGTTTCGGTGCCGGGCAGGAAGCGCTGCTGCAGCCGCTTGTTGCGGAAGTTCAGGTCTTCGTAGGCGGGGTCGTCGCGGAACATGTCGGCCCAGTCGGCGCGCGCCAGTTCCTTGCGCATCTCGGCCGGCGACAGGCCCGCGGCCCAGGCCCCGGCCACCAGCGCGCCCATGCTGGTGCCAGCCACGCAATCCACCGGGATGCGCAGCCTTTCCAGCACCTCCAGCACACCGACGTGCGCCGCACCGCGCGCGCCGCCGCCGCCCAGCACCAGGCCCACCCGCGGGCGCGCCGTGGCCACGGGTGCCGACGCCGAAGCGGCCACGGCCGGCGGCGCCGGGGCCGTCGGGGCCGATGAAGGCATGGGCGACGGCGCCGGCTGTGCGGTGGCGGCCATGGTGGCCGCCACCAGGGCGCATGCAAAGGCGGCGCGGGCCAGGGTGCAGGCCCCGGCGCTGGCCCGGGCGCAGCGGCCTCGCCCGCCAAACCCCGTGCGCCCTGGGCTGGAAGTACTGCTCATGCGGCGATTCTGGCCTGCCCGCCGGTCTCAAGCCTGCCCCGCCGCGGTCGATATCCACCGCACGATGCCCTGTGCCGCCCTGCTCCGGCCCACCCTCCAGCCCTGGTGGCGCTGCGTGCTGGGCGCCTGGCCGGCCCTGCTGGTGCTGCTGGCAGGGCTGTGGGCCTTCGGCGCGCCGGCGCAGGCGGGTGAGCGCAGCCTGCGGCTGCAAGGCCAGGCGGCGGTGCCGGTGTGGCCTGGGGTCACGCTGCTGTTCGACCCCGAGGGGCAGCTGGACCTGGCTGCCGCGCAGGCCGCCTACGCGGCGGGCCGGTTCCAGCCGCCTTCCGGCACGCCGGGCAACCTGGGCCGCAGCGCCAGCACGGTGTGGCTGCACTTCGCGGTGCAGGTGCCCGGCACGGCGCCCGTGCAACGGGTGCTGGAGATCGACTACCCGCCGCTGAACCGCATCGACCTCTACGTGTTGCAGCCCGGCGCCGAGGCGCAGCACCTGGTGATGGGCAACCAGCTGCCGCTTGCACAACGCCTGACCCCGGCGCGCACGCATGCGGCGCCGCTGCAGCTGGCACCCGGCCGGCACGAGCTGCTGATGCGCGTGCAGACCACCAGCTCGATGGTGCTGCCCATGACGCTGCGCACGCCCGAGAACTTCACGTACCACGAGTCGCGCGCGCAGATCACGCTGGGCATCGTGCTGGGGCTGGCGCTTTGCATGCTGCTCTACAGCCTGACGCACTGGGTCACGCTGCGCGACAGCCTCTTCCTCGACTACGCCCTGCTGCTGGTGGGCAACCTCGTCTTCGTGCTGGCCTACTTCGGCCTGGGCGCCCAGCACCTCTGGCCGGCATGGCCGGCGCTGTCGATGTCGGTGGCGCCGATGGCCGTGATGGTGGCGGTGGCCGCGGGTGCACGCTTCATGGCGGCGGCATTGGCGGCGCACGAGATCAGCCGCTTCATCGCGGGGCTGCTGCGCTGCATTTGGATGGCCGCGCTGGCGGCGCTGGTCGTCACGGCCTTGGGCCTCGTGAGCTACCGCAGCGCGCAGACCCTGGTGACGGTGCTGGGCGTGGCGGCCACGGTGGCCGTGCTGCCGGTGGCCTACATCCGGGCGCGCCGCGGCGAAGTCACGGCGTTCTACATGCTCTTCGGCTGGGCCTTCTATTCACTGGGAACGCTCACCATGGCCGGGCTGCTGCGCGGGCTGGTGGAACCCAGCTTCCTGGCGCAGAGCATCTACCCGCTGTCGCTGGTGGTGGAGATGAGTGCCTGGATGGCCGTGCTGAGCCTGCGCGTGCAGGCCATCCACCGCAACGCCGATCGTGCGCGCCTGGAAACCGAGACCCTGCGCACGCTGGCGCAGACCGACGCCCTCACCGGCCTGCCCAACCGCCGCGGCCTGCAGCAGCACCTGGCCGCCCTGCTGCCGCAGGCACGCCCGCAGCGCCTGCTGGCGCTGTATCTGCTGGACCTGGACGGCTTCAAGCCCATCAACGACCGCCACGGCCACGACGTCGGCGACGCCTTGCTGCGCGCCGTGGGCCAGCGCCTGCAGGCCCAGCTGCGCGCCAGCGACGTGGTGGCCCGCCTGGGCGGCGACGAGTTCGTGGTGCTGGCCGCCGGCCTGCCCGACGAGGCCCACGCCCAGGCCATCGGCCAGAAGATGGTGGCTGCCTTCGACGAGCCCTTCGTCATCGAGCAGCAGGTCTGCCACGTCGGCCTGACGGCCGGCTACGCACTGGCGCCGCTGGACGGGCAGAGCGCCGACGAACTGCTCAAGCGCGCCGACGCTGCCATGTACGCCGGCAAGCAGGCCGGCCGGCGGCGTGTGCAGCGCGGCGGGCGCTCGCTGGCCATGGCCTGAACCCGCTGCTTCTGCCGGCGCCGGTCGCCCGCGAAAGCCGCCGCCTCACAGGCAGCGCAAGCCCGGCCCCGGTTCAGGCCCCGGCAACGGTTGCCAGGCTGCGGGCGGCCCCTGCCTGCGCCTGCCGTGCAGCCTGGCTGCGCAGCTGATTCAAGGCAATCTCCACCGACTCCAGCGCGGCGCCGTCCAGTTGCTCGATACGCCACACAGGCGCCAAGCCGGGTTCGGCGGGGCTCCAGTCCTGCCGGTGCAACTGCTCTGCCAGGTCGAGGCACACCTCGGCCGCACGGCTCAGGCCGGCGTCCCGGATGTGGAAGACCAACTGCCCCGCGCCCACCCCCACGGCCGGGTAGGCGATGTCGGCATGGCTGCGCAACACGGCGGCCGCGCGCTTCTGGAAGGCCTGCAGCAGTTCAGGCGCAGGCTTCATGCGCACCAGCAGCGCATCGTCCAGCGTCAGCAGGCCCAGGCACATGGGCAAGCCTCGGGCGCGGGCCTGCCAATGTGCACCATGGAAGGCCGCGCCGAGGCTGGCCTCGGGGGCCAGGCCCGTCAAGGGCGAGACCTGCAGCACGCCCGCCATGGCCTGGGCCTGCTGGCGCAGTGCGGCGTTCTCCTGCAGCAGCGTGGCCACCTGTTGGCGCGAGCGGTCCAGGTCGGCCTGCAGGTCTTCGATGTTGCGTTCGGCCTCCAGGATGCGAACCAGCCGGGCCGCATCACCGGCATGCCGGGCGGCCTGCGCCGCCGCTTGCTGGCGCGCCCAGGTCAAGGCCAGGTCGCTGCGCCCCGCGCGCTCCGCCATGTCGCTGGCAATGCCGTACATCCACGGCAGGTTGCTCACGTGCCCAGGCTGCTGCGCGGTCTCGATGCAGCCCTGCATGTCCCGCAGCGCCTCGGCGAAACGACCGGAACGGGCGAGCAGGATGGCCCTCAGCGTTCGGGTCATCTGCTGGCGTTCGACATGCACCGGGCTGCCCGGCACGCTGGACAGATCGACGGCCTGCTCGAACGCCGCCAGCGCCTGCCAGGCCTCGTCCACGCGGCCCAGCTTCTCGAGCAGGCTGGCGCGGTTGCCCAGGGCGGGCGGGCGCCGGTTGACGGCGCCCTGCTCGGCAATGTCGCGAATCAAGGCGTCGACGAGCGCCAGGCCTTCCTCGTAGGTGGCTTGCGCCTGGGCGGCCTGGCCCTGGGCCTCCTGCTGCTCGCCCCAGTTGATGAGGAAGACGATCTCGTTGCAGCGCTCGGCCAGGATCTGCTGACCGGCGTTCTGGCTGATGGCATAGGCCAGGCTCTCCCGGCACAGACGCAGCCCGTTCTCGGCGTTGCTCTTGTCGCGGAACGCCGCCGCCATGTAGCTCTTGCAGCGCATCAGGTCTTCGGGGCTGCCGGCGACGCGCAGCACTTCGCCGGCCTCCTGCAGGTAACGAAGACCCAGCGCGCTGTCGCCTGCTGCCACGTGAACACAACCCAGGGCCAGCCTGGCCTGGGCTTCGAGCAGCGCGCTGCCTTCCGCACGCGCCACCTGCAGCGCATGGGCAGCCAGCTTCGTGGCCACCACGGCGGTGCCGCGCCGCACGGCCAGCGCCGAGCACAGCACCAGGGCCTGCACACGCGCACTGGGCGAAGGCCCATGGCTGGCCAGGACGAGGGCCCGCTCGGCAAGCAGTTGCGCCTGGTCGAGGCGGCCGGCGTCGCGAGCGGCCTTGGCCTCCTGCAGGAGTGCCAGCACACCCGCGGCACCCGGCTCTGCACCGGAGTCGGCAGCGTCCTGAGCAAGCGACGCTTCCTTGAGCACCCCCACGAAACGGTAGCCCACGCCATGCACCGAGGCGAACAGGACCGGCTTGTCCGCGCAGTCGCCGCACGCACGTCTCGCTTCCATCATCGCGCGCGCCAGCATCTTGGGTGACACGCCGGGCCGTGGCCAGACCTCCTTCAGCAGCTCGGCATGCGGCACCACCCTGCCTCGGTGCTCGATGAGATACAGCATGAGGTCGAAAACACGCCGACGCAGGGCCTGAGCACGGCCATCGACGAACAGCTCGCGGGTGGCTGGACGCAACTCGCAGTTGCCGAAGCAGACGGCAGGCATCGGAGCGGCCTCGGGCGGCTCGGCAAGAAGACGGTTCATGAGGCTGCAGTGAAAGGCCGGAAGGCCCGGGGTAGGAAGCTCGGCAGTGGGTTCGGCGCGAACGACGGCTGGCAAACATCGGCCAAGGTGGCCGCGCAGGCAGCCGCAAGGTTCAAAAGTGGCTCAATCTTGTCGCCAAGGCCTCAACAGTGTGAGGACGATCACTTCTGATTGCAACAATGACAAACCAGAAGGAGAACCCTCTCGAGCTGTCACGCCGACACCTCGTTCCGAAGGCCACCGTTGAAGAGAACCCTGGGATTGGGCACCGCTGCCCTGACGCTGAGCTTGCCGGCGCTGTTGCTGGCCGTGTTTAGCTTTCATGTTCTGAGCGCTGACGACAGGGCCGCCCCGCAGCGGCCCGGGTCGCAGGCATCGGCGAAGGCTCACGACCCTGGCCACCTTGGCGCCACTGGGGCCACGCTGCAAGCCGTGAACTGGGCCGTGCCCACCTACGCACAGGCTCGGGCGGCCGAGTCGACACCCGACGGCGGCAAGCCTGCGGGCCTGACGGCGGCGCCGCCGAGAGCCGTGCCGTTGGCGCTGTCCATGGCGTGGGGGGTGCTGCTGCTGGGCTATGGCGGTGGCGGCCTGCTGTTGTGGCGGCTGCACCGCCACCACCAACGGGCGCGGCAGCGCATCGACCTGCTGGCACGCTTTTTCGCCAACAGCGGCGAATCGATGGCCATCCTCGACAAGGAACTGCGGCTCATCGAAGTGAACCCCGCCTTCGAAAGGGAAACGGGCTACGAGGCGGCAGATATCCTGGGCCGTGACTCCCGGCTGCTGCTGGCCGACGCGGCCCAGGGTGCCGAGCTTCTGGCGCAGCAGTTCAGCACCCTGGCGACTACAGGCCTCTGGCGCGGCGAGGTGTGGGTGCGCCACAAGGATGGCCACGAGTACCTGCGCTGGACCACGATGGCCGTGGTGCGCAACGAACTGGGCCAGGTCACGCACTACGCCTGCTGTTCCATCGATCTTTCGCAGGTGAAGCAGGCCGAGGAAAGCCTGCGCCACCTGGCCAGCCACGACCCGCTGACGCAACTGCCCAACCGCGAGCAGCTCCGCGGCCGGCTGGAGCTGGCCTTGGCGGCCGCGCTACGCGACAAGACCGGGTTGGCGGTGCTGTTCATCGACATGGACCACTTCAAGAAGGTCAACGACAACCTGGGCCACACCGTGGGTGACGGCCTGCTGGTGGAAGTGGCGCGCCGCCTGCGTGCCCTGGTGCGGGACAGCGACATCGTGGCGCGGCTGGGTGGCGACGAGTTCGGGCTGGTGCTCACCGACGTGGGCCCGGGCGCCGCCATGGCCGCCGAGGCCCTGGCCCGGAAACTGGTGCACAGCCTGAGCCAGCCGTATCTGGTGCAGGGGCACGAGCTCTACTCCACGCCCAGCATCGGCATCGCGGTGGCCCCGGAGAACGGCGAAGACAGTGCCACGCTGATGAAGAACGCCGACGCGGCGATGTACCACGTCAAGAGCAAGGGCAGGAACAACTACCAGTTCATCACCCCGGCCTTGAGGGAAGCGATGCAGGTCAGGCTGGCCCTGGAAGCCGGCCTGCGCGGGGTGGCCCAGCGCAGCGAACTGGTGCTGCACTACCAGCCGCAGCTCGACCTGCGCACGGGCCTCATCGTGGGCGTGGAAGCGCTGGTGCGCTGGCAGCATCCTCAGCTGGGCCTGGTCCCGCCTTCCAGCTTCATACCCGTGGCCGAAGAAACCGGCCAGATCGAGAGCATCGGCCTGTGGGTGCTCGACCAGGCCCTGCAGCAGGTGGCGCTGTGGCGCCATGCAGGCCATCGCCGGCTGCGCGTGGCCGTGAACGTCTCGGCCCGGCAGTTGCTGGCCGACAGCTTCGTCAGCGAGGTGGCCAACGCGCTGGAGCGCCACCAGCTCCCCAGCGATGCGCTGGAGCTGGAACTGACCGAGGGCGTGGCGATGGGCGACCCCGAGCGCACGGCCAGGCTGCTAGGGCAGTTGCGCCGCATCGGCGTGGCCGTGGCGATCGATGACTTCGGCACGGGCTACTCGAGCCTGGCCTACCTGAAACAGTTGCCGCTGAGCTGCCTGAAGCTGGACCGCAGCTTCGTGAGCGACATCGAGAGCGACGCCAACGACGCCGCCATCTGCTCGGCGTCCATCCAGCTGGCGCACAGCCTGGGGGTGGGCGTGGTGGCCGAGGGCGTGGAAACCACCTCGCAGCTCGAGTTCCTGCGCCACCTGGGCTGCGACATGGTGCAGGGCTACTTCATCAGCAAACCGCTGCCCGGCGCCGACTGCGCGCGTTTCCTGCAGGAAGCACGACACCGCTAGCGGCCCAGCCGCGGCGCCCCTGAGCCCGCAGAACCCGGCCGGCGGCCTACTGCATGAAGCCGATGGGCGAGCGCTTGGCGCTGGCGCCCGGCAGGTCGCACAGCTCGATGGTGCTGCGGCCGCCCAGGCGGGCGTTGCCGAAGGCCGTCATCCACGCACGGCGCATTTCGCGCGGGGCGGTGCCGGCCAGGCGTTCCAGCACGGCTTCCGAGGGCTGTTCGTCGAAGCGCTGGCCCCATTCGTGGCTGCCACGCAGCTGCTTGTAGAGCCGCAGCGCAATGGCGCGTGCCGCGTCGGCATCCGGGGCCTGCACCTCGAAGACGTTCATGCGGTTGAGGATGGGCTCAGGGATGCAGCGCTCGTCGTTCGCGGTGGCCACCCAGATGACCTGGCTGGCGTCGATGGCGACTTCGGCGAACTCGTCGGTGAAGGCGTGCGCGGTGTCGTGCTCCAGCAGGCTGTACAGCGCGCCCAGCGGGTCGTACGCGTGTTCGGCGCGGGCCTTGTCGATCTCGTCCACCACCATCACGGGGTTGGCATACTGGCCGTCCACCAGCGTCTCGAACACCTTGCCCGGGCGTGCGCCTTTCCACTGGCTGGAAGCGCCGCTCAGCACCCAGCCGGCGGTGAGGCTGCTCATGCTGATGAAGCCGAGGCCGGTGCCCAGCAGCTGCGCGATCTCGCGCGCGAAGTGCGTCTTGCCGATGCCCGGCGGGCCCAGCAGCAGCATGGGGGTGATCTCCAGCGCGTCGCGGCTGTCGGTGCACAGCGCCAGCTGGCGCTTCACGTCGTCCAGCACCTCGTTGAAGTTGGGCATCTCGTCGTAGAGGTGCTCCATCGCCGGCAGGCCGCCCGGTTTCACCTGGAAACGCTCGGGGCCCTTTTCCAGCATGCGTTCGTAGGTGGCGCGCAGGCTTTCGTGTTCGCGCTGGGGCAGCTTGTCCAGGCGCTTTTCCACTTCGTCCAGCCGGTACAGCGAGCGCATGCGGGCCACGGGCAGGCCGCCGGTGCTGAGGGTGGGCAAGGGGACCAGGCTGGTTTCAGCACTCATCAGGCGGGCTCCTTCACGGGTGACGGGAAAGCCGGTGCAGCTTCATTCAAGCAAAGACTGCCACAGGCCGGGCGCAAATCAAACCCGGTTCAGCACCGCAGTTCGGGGCTTGCGGGTCTGCGGGGCGCTGCGGGCGGGCAGGCTTCACGCAAACGCCGTGCCGTTCATCGGCCGTGCCGGCCGTTGGGCGCGCCCGGGCGGCAGGTCGTCGCAAGGGCGCTGCGCGCACGGGCCGCGCTGCCTACAGTGCACCCATCGAGAACGTTCCACCCCATTCACCTCTCTCGCAAGGAAGCCCGCCATGAACACCCACCGCACCGAAACCGCCCTGCAAGCCCCCGCCAGCAGCCGCCTGGCTGCGGGTGTGCTGGCCAGCGTGATGACCCTGGCCATGCTGCTGGGCGTGAACACCCTGGCCACGGCCGATGCCCCCGCCGCGCAGCTGGCACAGCAGCAGGCCGCGCAGACGCAGCAGCCGGCCTGACCGAACCCCCGATCGCTCCTGAGTCTCGTGCCCCGAGACCTTCACGCCCCGGCCCCTGCCGGGGCGTTTTTTCTGGGCGCCGCCACTTCGTGGTGCGCCCCGTGCCGTCAGTAGGTGCGGCCCTTGCGGTACTGCGCATGCTGGCGGCGCGCCAGCGGCGCGGCGGCGGCCAGAGCCGCCATCGAGCCGCCCACGTGAGCGTGCGCGATGGCCAGGCCCAGTGCATCGGCGGCGTCCTTGCCCGGCAGCGCCGGCAGCTTCAGCAGGCGCTTGACCATCTCCTGCACCTGCGCCTTGTTGGCCAGGCCATGGCCCACCACGGCCTTCTTCATCTGCAGCGCGGTGTACTCGGCCACCGGCAGGCCGCCCGACACCAGCGCCGCCAGCGCCGCGCCACGGGCCTGGCCCAGCAGCAGCGTGCTTTGCGGGTTGACGTTGACGAAGACGATCTCGGCGCAGGCAGTCTCGGGCCGGTAGCGCTGCACCACTTCCTGCACACCTTCGAAGATGATCTTCAGCCGGCCGGGCAGGTCGCCGCGCGGCGCTTCCAGCGTGCTGATGGTGCCGCTGGCCACGTAGGCCAGGCGCGGGCCGTCGGCTTCGATGACGCCGAAGCCGGTGCGCTGAAGTCCAGGATCAATGCCGAGGATGCGCATCAGAGTTGGAAGTACCAGCGCACGGAATGGAAGAACACCGGCGCGGCAAAACACAGCGGCGCCACGCGGTCCAGCAGGCCCACGGCGCCGGTGACGCTGGCGGTGTTGCCCCAGTAGCGCACGCCGGCATCCTTCTTCAGCGCCTTCATCACCAGTTCGCCCAGCGTGCCGGCGCCGCCGGCGATGAAGGCCATCACCAGTGCCTGGCCGGCCTTGAAGGGCGTGGTCCAGTACAGCAGCGCGCCCACCACGCCCGCCGCCAGCGCGCCGGCCAGCCAGGCGCGGTAGCTGAAGCTGCGGTCGATGTGCCTGGCCACCGGGCGGCGGCGCAGCCAGCGGCTGGCGGCTTCCTGCACCAGTTGGGCCACCACCGCCACCACCACCAGGAAAAACAGCAGGAAGGCGCCACGCCCTTCGTGGCGCGGGAAGTTCAGCAGCAGCAGCGCCGGCGCGTGGCTCAGGCCGTAGACGCAGACCATGATGCCCCACTGGATCTTCGCGTTGCGTTCCAGAAAACGCTGCGGGTCGCCGGCCAGCGCGCTGGCCACCGGAATGGCCAGGAACACGTACACCGGAATGAAGACGGTGAAGAGGTCGAAGAAACGCCCGCCGGCCATCACGTACTGCAGCGGCAGCACGGCGAAGAAGGCCAGCAGCAGGCTGCGGTGGTCGGCGCGGCGCGTGTGCATGAGCGTGATGAACTCGCGCAGCGCGAAGAAGCTGAACAGCGCGAACAGCAGCGTGGCGCCGACGGGCGCAGTCACCCAGGCCAGCCAGAACACGATGGCACCCACCCACAGCGCGCGCAGGTCGCGCAGCAGGCGCAGGCGGCGCTCGCTGGCCTCGCCTTCGCGGCGCAGCATCAGCATCAGCGCCAGCGAACCCAGCGCGAGCAGGCCGAAGAGCACCACGAACAGCAGGCCCACCTGCTGGTCGACCGACAGGTCGCGCAGTGACCTCATCGGAGCGACAGGTCGCGCAAAGACCTCATGCGCGCGCCCTCAATGCACCACCGGCCGCTGCGCCAGCACGGCGGCGCGGGCACGAACCAGGAAGTCGCGCTTGTCCTCGCCTTCGGCCAGCTGCAGCGGTTCGCCGAAGGTCACCGTGCACAGGATGGGCACGGGCACCACTTCGCCTTTGGGCATGACGCGCTGCACGTTGTCTATCCAGGCGGGAATGAGCTGCACGCCAGGAAACTGCTGCGCCAGGTGGTACAGGCCGCTCTTGAAGGCCTGCGGCTCGCCCTTGTTGCTGCGCGTGCCTTCGGGAAAGATCACCAGCGAGTCGCCGTTGGCCAGGGCCTGCACCAGCGGCTCCAGCGGGTCTTGCTCGTCGGTGCGGGCGCGGTTCACGTAGACGGCGTTGAAGACCTCGGTGGTGATCCACTGCTTCAGCGGCGTGGAGGTCCAGTAGTCCTTCGCCGCGATGGGCCGCGTGACGGCGCGCAGCTCGTGCGGCAGCGCTGCCCAGATCAGCACCCAGTCGAGGTGGCTCTGGTGGTTGGCGAAGTAGATGCGCTGCTCGGCCTTCGGCGGGCAACCCTTCCAGTGCCCCTGCGCGCCGGTGATGAGCCGGGCGATGAAGGCCAGCACGCCCCCGGCGAGATCAGCGCGAGTCATGGCAGATCAAGCCAGAGCCGCGGAACCGGCTCCGCCGGGCCGCTGGCGGACGGCCCCATCGGGGGGTAGCGAGCGCCAGCGAGCTTGGGGGCTCCATTTCAGTGGCGGAAGTGGCGCGTGCCAGTGAAGACCATCGCGATGCCGCGCTCGTCGGCCGCGGCGATCACCTCGTCGTCTCGCATGCTGCCGCCTGGTTGGATGACGCAGGCCGCACCTTCGTCGATGACGACATCCAGGCCATCACGGAAGGGGAAAAACGCGTCGCTGGCCACGGCCGAGCCGGCCAGGCTCAGGCCCGCGGCGTTGGCCTTCAGGCGGGCGATGCGTGCGCTGTCCAGCCGGCTCATCTGGCCCGCGCCCACGCCCAGGGTGGCGCCGCCGCCGCAGAAGACGATGGCGTTGCTCTTCACGAACTTGGCCACCTTCCAGGCGAACAGCAGGTTGTCCATCTGCGCCACGGTGGGGGCGAGCTTGGTCACCACGCGCAGCTCGGCGGGGGCCACGTTCTTGGTGTCGGGTGTCTGCAGCAGCATGCCGCCCCCCACGCGCTTGAAGTCCAGTGTGTTGGGTTCCAGGCCCAGCGGCACTTCCAGCAGGCGCACGTTCTGCTTGGCCGCGAACAGCGCACGCGCCTCGGGCGTGATGGACGGAGCGATCAGCACCTCGACGAACTGCTTGTGCTCGCCGATCTGCCGCGCCGTGGCTTCGTCCAGCGGGCGGTTGAAAGCGAGGATGCCGCCGAAGGCCGAGGTGGGGTCGGTCTTCCAGGCCTGGATGTAGGCGTCGACCAACCGCGGGGCCACGGCCACGCCGCAAGGGTTGGCGTGCTTGACGATGACGCAGGCCGGCACGTCGAAAGTCTTGACGCATTCCCAGGCCGCATCGGCATCGGCGATGTTGTTGTAGCTGAGCTCCTTGCCCTGCAGCTGCACCCAGCCGGCCAGCAGGCCGGGGGCCACCTTGGCGTCGCGGTAGAAGGCGGCGGCCTGGTGCGGGTTCTCGCCGTAACGCATGTCTTGCGTCTTGGTGAGCTGCAGCGTGTAGGTGGCGGGGAAAGGCTCGCGGGCCGGCACGCCGGCCACGTTGTCTTCGGTGCCCGGCGGCAGCGCGCCGAGGTAGTTGCTGATCATGCCGTCGTAGGCCGCGGTGTGGGCGAACACCTTCTTGGCCAGCATGAACTTGGTGCTGCGCTGCAGGCCACCGGCGCGCAGCTCGGCCAGCGCGCGCGGGTAGTCGGCGGGGTCGATGAGCACTGCCACGTCGGCCCAGTTCTTGGCTGCCGCGCGCAGCATGGCCGGGCCGCCGATGTCGATGTTCTCGATGGCGTCTTCCAGCGTGCAGTCGGCCCGCGCTGTGGCCAGCGCGAAGGGGTAGAGGTTCACCACCAGCAGGTCGATGGTGTGGATGCCATGGGCCGCCAGCGCGGCCATGTGCGCGGGCAGGTCGCGCCGCGCGAGCAGGCCGCCGTGGATGCGCGGGTGCAGCGTCTTCACGCGGCCGTCCAGCATCTCGGGGAAGCCGGTCACCTCGGCCACTTCCGTCACCGCCAGGCCGGCATCGGCCAGCAGGCGCGCCGTGCCGCCGGTGGACAGCAGGCGCACGCCCTGCGCCGCCAGGGCTTGCGCAAATTCCAGGACACCGGTCTTGTCAGAGACGGAGATCAGCGCGGTGAGGGCTGGCGAGGGTGCCGCCGAGGGTGCGGGGGGTGCAGCTTGGGCCAAGATGGTGTCCCTTGCAGCCTTTGCAGGCCGCGTTCATTTCACGAGTTTGTGGTCGAGCAGCTTGCGCCGCAGCGTGTTGCGGTTGATGCCCAGCCATTCGGCGGCCTTGCTCTGGTTGCCCTCGGCATGGCGCAGCACCACTTCCAGCAGCGGCTTCTCGGCGGCGCCGAGAAACAGCTCGTGCAGCTCGGCCGGCTCGGCGCCACGCAGGTCTTTGAGGTACTGCTCCACGCTGGCGCGGATGCAGGCATCGATGTCTTTTCTGCTCATGCGGCCTGGGCTTCGGCTTCGGTGCCGGTTTCGTCGTTGGCCGCCCCGGGCACCGGGCCGAGCACGGGCTGCGGCAGCAGCGGGTGCCGCTCGGCCAGGGCCTCGAAATAGTGGCTCACCGCGCGCAGCTGCGTGGTGGTGTCGTCGATGAGGTTCATCTCGGCGCGGAAGCTTTCGCCGCCCGGCAAAGCACGCACGGCCCAGCCGATGTGCTTGCGCGCACTGCGCACGCCGATGTGCTCGCCATAGAGGCCGTAATGCTGGTGCAGGTGCTCGACCAGCCAGCGCCGCACCTCGTGCGTGGCCGGCGGCGGCAGGTGTTCACCCGTGGCCAGGAAATGCAGGATCTCGCGGAAGATCCACGGCCGGCCTTGCGCCGCGCGGCCGATCATCAGCGCATCGGCACCGGTGGCGCGCAGCACCTCGCGCGCCTTCTCGGGGCTGTGGATGTCGCCATTGGCCACCACCGGGATCTTCAGCGCCGCCTTCACGGCCGCCACCGTGTCGTACTCGGCCTGGCCGGTGTAGCCCTGCTCGCGCGTGCGGCCGTGCACGGTGACCATGGCCACGCCTGCGCTTTCCGCGGCACGCGCCAGGCGCACCGCGTTGCGCTCGGCGGCGCACCAGCCGGTGCGCATCTTCAGCGTGACGGGCACGCCCTGCGGCGCGCAGGCCGCCACCACGGCTTCGACGATGGCGGTGGCCAGCGGCTCGTCCTGCATCAGGGCCGAGCCGGCCCACTTGTTGCACACCTTCTTGGCGGGGCAGCCCATGTTGATGTCGATGACCTGCGCGCCACGGTCGATGTTGTAGCGCGCGGCATCGGCCATCTCGGCCGGGTCCACGCCGGCGATCTGCACCGCGATGGGCGCGGGCTCGCCTTCATGGTCGGCGCGGCGCGAAGTCTTCAGGCTCTTCCACAGCTCGCGCTTGCTGGTGACCATCTCGCTCACCGCGTAGCCAGCGCCCAGGCTGCGACACAGCATGCGGAAAGGGCGGTCGGTCACGCCGGCCATCGGTGCGACGAACAGCGCGTTCGGCAGTTCGATGGGGCCGATGTGCATGGGGTGGGAAGCCGGGGCGTGTGCTGAAAAATGAGGCGCGAGTATAGCCAGCAGGCCGCCAGCAGCCCCGCACCCCGACGGTCATGCCCGCTGTTGATAATGGGCTGGCCCATGGAAGCTTGGTTGATGTCCCTGTTGAACACCCTGGCCTTGCCGCAATACGGCTTGCTGACGGTGTTCGTGGTGGCCGCGGTGTCGGCCACGCTGCTGCCCATGGGCAGCGAGTTCGCCGTCATCGGCCTGGTGAAGCTCAACCCCGACCTGTTCTGGCCCGCCGTGCTGGTGGCCACCGCCGGCAACACGCTGGGCGGCGCCGTCAGCTGGTGGGTGGGCTATGGCGCCGAGCGGCTGTACGAGAAGGTGAAACACAAGCGCGCCGAGGCCAAGGCGCTGGCCTGGCTGGAGAGGCTGGGGCCCAAGGCCTGCCTGCTGAGCTGGCTGCCGGCCGTGGGCGACCCGCTGTGCGCGCTGGCCGGCTGGCTGAAGCTGCCCTTCTGGCCCTGCGTGATGTACATGGCCATCGGCAAGTTCGGGCGTTATGTGGTGATGACGGCGGCGCTGATGTGGATCTTCCCGGGCGAGTTGTCGTTCTGATGCCGCGCGGGCGCAGGCCCGCCACAATGGCGGCCTCATTGCACTGGCCGCCGCAACCCCGATGAACACCGCCACCCCTGCCTACGAACAGCTGGCTTCCACCTTCACCCGCCTGCACCACCTGGAGCACCTGCAGTCCATCGCCGGCTGGGACCACGCCGCCAACATGCCGCCCAAGGGCAACGAGGCGCGCGCCGCGGCCCTGGCCGAGATGGCTGCGCTGATGCACCGCATGCGCACCGACCCCGCGCTGGGCAGCCACCTGCAGCGTGCCGAGCAAGAGCCGCTGAGCGAGCTGCAGCGCGCCAACCTGCGCGAGATGCAGCGCCAGTGGCAGGCCGCCACCGCGCTGCCGGAAGACCTGGTGCAGCGCCAGCAGATGGCCACCTCGCGCTGCGAGCACGCCTGGCGCACGCAACGCCCGGCCAACGATTGGGCCGGCTTCGTCGAGAACTTCAAGCCGGTGCTGGCGCTGGCACGCCAGGAAGCGGCGCTGCTGTCCGAGAAGACCGGCCTGCGCAAGTACGACGCGATGATGGACCGCTTCGAGCCCGGCATGACCTGCGCCCAGGTCGACGCCGTCTTCGGCGAGGTGCGGCAGTGGCTGCCGGGCCTCATCCAGCAGGTGCTGGCCAAGCAGGCCCGGGAAGAGGTGCTGCAGCCCGTGGGGCCGTTCGCGCAAGACAAGCAGCGCGCGCTGTGCGAAGCGGTGGTTCGCCTCCTGGGCTTCGATTTCGAGGCCGGCAGGCTGGACGTGAGCACCCACCCGTTCTGTGGCGGCGTGCCCGAAGACGTGCGCCTGACCACGCGCTTCCGCAACGACGAGTTCCTCACCAGCCTGATGGGCACCATCCACGAAACCGGCCATGGCCGCTACGAGCAGAACCTGCCGCGTGAATGGCTGGGCCAGCCCATGGCGCAGGCACGCAGCATGGCGCTGCACGAAAGCCAGAGCCTCAGCTTCGAGATGCAGCTGGGCAGCCACCCCGGCTTCGTGGCGCGCCTGGCGCCGCTGGTGGTGCAGGCCTTCGGCGAGCAGCCGGCCTTCACGCCGCAGAACCTGCACCGGCTCATCACGCGCGTGAAGCCGGGCACCATCCGCGTGGATGCCGACGAGGTCACCTACCCGGCGCACATCATCCTGCGCTACGAGATCGAGCGTCCGCTGATCGAGGGCGAGATCGAGATCGAAGACGTGCCTGCGCTGTGGGACGCGAAGATGATGGACCTGCTGGGCGTGGACACGCGCGGCAACTACGCCGACGGCCCGATGCAGGACGTGCATTGGTCGGCCGCGCTCTTCGGCTACTTCCCGTGTTATTCGCTGGGAGCGATGTACGCGGCGCAATGGTTCGCCACCATGCGCCGCCAGATGCCCGACCTGGATGCCCGCATCGGCGCCGGCGACCTCGCCCCGGTGTTCGGCTGGCTGAACGAGAACATCTGGAGCCAGGCCAGCCGCTGGCCGACGAACGAGCTGGCGCAGCGGGCCAGTGGCGAAACGCTGAACGCGGCCCACTTCCGGGCCCACCTGGAGGCGCGTTACCTGGGGTGATGCGCGCGGGGTGACGCACGCCGGGCGGCGCCGAACCCTTCGGAAGTTTCGGAAGGCTCAGGGTTTGGGCGCCTGCCCGTCCAGCGAGCGCCCGTCGTCGATCTCGGTGGGCGCATCGGCCCGGGCGATGGCCATGAAGTCGGTGTGGCTCATCTCCTCGATGACCACGGTGCGCTCGATGTCGAAGGGCACGTTGTCCAGCCCCGAGCGCTCGGTTTCCAGGCGGTCCATCACGCGGTGCAGCAGGTCCTGCAGCGGCTCGTCGTCATCGGGCAGGGGCAGGCTGCCCAGCTGCGAGGCGATGCGGCGCAGCCAGTGCGGCTGCACCTTGTCCAGCGCGGCCAGGCCTTCGGCCAGCAGGCCGCGCTCCAGGGCGGCCAGGTGCGGCAGCACCTCGCGCGAACCACGCACGCGGTCGAGCAGGCGGCCCAGCGAGGCGGCCATCAACCGCCCGCGCAGGCGGTCGGCCGGAGCTTCGGCGGCACGGGGAGGCGGGGGCGTGCTGTGGTTCATGGCGGCGGGGCTTGGACGGCAGCAAGGGACCCCTTGAACAAGGGGGGCGCGGTGCCGTATGGTGCCGCAAGCCGGGCCGCCGCGTCACACCTCGCCGCAGGGCTGGGCGTGAAACTTTCTCATGGGAGCGACGAAACCGGCGGCGATGGAACCGGCCGCGATGGCGCCTAACGCGCCGCCAAGGCCCTTTCCAGGTCGTTCAGCACTTCGTCCAGGCGCTTCAGGGCGAGGCCGGCGCGGGAGGCCGGCGGCGGCATTTGCCGCGGGCGGCGTTGCAGCAGGTGGCGCTGCGGGTCGTCGAGCACGGCTTCGTCCAGCGCCAGGCCGTGGCGGGCCAGCTGGCGGCGCAGCACGCTGCGGCGCGAGCGCAGGTCGGCCCGCGTGTGCTGGTAGGCGTGTTCGGCCAGCCAGCGCCGCTGGGCGTAGCCGAAGGTGTGGGCCAGGAACATCTCGGGGTCGCGGTGGTCGGGCTCGAAGAGCAGGATCTCCGTGCCCGGGTGGCTGGCCTCGTAGCCCTTCAAGCCCAGTTCCAGCCGTGAATGGATGAGCGAGCGGAAGGTCTGGCTCAGCACCACCGGCAGGCCACCATCCACCAGGCGCGGAATGCGCGAACGTGCGCCCAGCACGCGGTGCGGCAGTTCGCCCCCGGCGCCGGCATTGAAGGGCACCAGCGGGTTCAGGCACAGCACCACGTCGAGCCCCAGGTCGAGCAACACGCGGGCGTGCAGCGTCTTCTTCAGCGCGCCGTCGACATACCAGCGGTTATCGATGGGCTCGGGCGGGAACAGGCCCGGCAGCGCGGCGCTGGCCGCCACGGCCTGCGAGATGGGCACGTGGTCCCAGCCGGGCAGGCCGAAGGGGGCGGCGACGCCGCTGTCCAGGTCGGTGGCAACCAGCACCAGGCGGCGCTGCAGCTGCCGGAAGTCGTTGCTGCGGCCGGGGGCCGAGAACACCTGGGTCAGCTGCCGTTGCAGCGCGGCGCTGCTGAACAGGCCCGTGGGCAAGGCGCCGCCCAGGCCTTCGGCAGCGGCCAGCAGGGTGCGGCGCTGCACGGCCACGCCGTAGCCGGCCTGCAGCAGCAGGCGCGGCAGGGCCGCCAGGCGCTGCGCGTATTCGGCGAAGGCGGGGCGGAAGAACAGGTCGGGGCGGATGAGGTCGCTGCGCGGGCCCCGGTTCTCGACGAACGAGGTGCACAGCTGGCGCGGGCTCATGCCGTTGGCCAGGCCGGCGGCGATGAAGCTGCCGGCCGACACGCCCACGTAGCCATCGAGCGCCGTGAAGTCGACCTGCGGCAGCGCCTCGGCCAGCGCGCACAGCGCGCCGATCTCGTAGATGGCGCCCAGCGGCCCGCCGCCGGCCAGGGCCAGCCCGATGCGCGGATGCGGCGCGGTCACGGGGCGGCGCTAGGGCGGGTCAGAACGCGGCGGTCTTGGCGGCCGTTTTGGCGGCCGTCTTGCGGGCGCGCTTGGCGGGGGCAGGTGCCGCCACGGGCTTCACGGCCTTCGCAGCGCGCGCGCCCTTGACCGCCGCAGCGGGCTTGGCAGTCGCCTTGGGCGCGCCGGTCTTGCTGAGCTTGGCCACCGCAGCGGCCAGGGCGTCCACGCGCTTGACCAGGGCGTCCACGTCCTTGGCGGTGGGCACGCCCAGCTTGTTCAGCGCCTTGGCGGTGCGCGCCTCGAAGATGGTTTCCAGCTTGTCCCAGTTCTGGCCGGCCTTGCTGGTGACGGTGTCGGCCATCGCGCTCATCTTGCCGGTCACTTCGTTGATCTTGTCTTCGGCCAGGCCCTGCGTCTTCTTCTGCAGGTTCATGCCTTCCTTCACCAGCGCCTCGAACACCTTGGTGCCCTCTTCCTGCGCCTTGCTGAAGGCGCCCATGCCGGCCAGCCAGATCTGCTGGGCAGAGTCCTTCACGGCACCGGCCAGCTGGTTGTGCTTGGCGGCTTCGGGGGTGCTGGTGGCAGCGGACTTCATCTTCTTGACCATGGGGGCTCCTTTGTGGTGGGGCTGGTTGCCGTGGAGGAAATATAGGGTTCCCCCCTGGGGCGTGCAGCCTAAAGTTCTAGTGAGACGGCTCTATGCTGTGCGCCCATCGCCCGCCCGGCACCACACAAAGACAGGAGATCCGCATGCAGTATTTCGTCACCGGCGCCACCGGCTTCATTGGCAAGCGTCTCGTGAAGGCGCTGCTGGCGCGCAAGGGCACGAAGGTGCATTTCCTGGTGCGCCCGGGCAGCGAAGGCAAGCTCGCGGCGCTGTACGAGTTCTGGGGGCTCAACGGCGCGGCCAAGGCGCGCGCCCTGCCCGTCACTGGCGACCTTACGGCCAAGAAGCTGGGCGTGGCGGCCGATGCGCTGAAGGCGCTGAAGGGCCAGATCTCCGCCGTGTACCACCTGGCGGCGGTGTACGACCTCAGCGCCGACGCCGAAAGCCAGGTGCAGGTGAACATCGAAGGCACGCGCAACATGGTCGAGTTCGCCAAGGCGGTGGACGCGGGCCATGTGCACCACGTCAGCAGCATCGCGGCGGCGGGGCTCTATGAAGGCGTGTTCCGCGAAGACATGTTCGACGAAGCCGAGGGCCTCGATCACCCCTACTTCATGACCAAGCACGAGAGCGAGAAGATCGTGCGCAAGGAATGCAAGGTGCCGTGGACGGTGTACCGCCCGGCCCTGGTGGTGGGCGACAGCAAGACCGGCGAGATGGACAAGATCGACGGGCCCTACTACTTCTTCAAGCTCATCCAGCGCATGCGGCAGATCTTGCCGCCGTGGATGCCCAGCGTGGGCATCGAGGGCGGGCGCATCAACATCGTGCCGGTGGATTTCGTGGTCGCCTGCATCGACCACATCAGCCACGACCGCCACGAGCACCGCCATGCCGGCAAGTGCTTCCACCTCGTCGACCCCAAGGGCTACCGCGTGGGCGATGTGCTCGACATCTTCAGCAAGGCCGCGCACGCGCCGAAGATGAACCTGTTCGTGAACGCCGCGCTGCTGGGCTTCGTGCCCAAGAGCGTGAAGAAGGGCATGATGGCCCTGGCCCCGGTGCGCCGCATCCGCAACGCGGTGATGAAGGACCTGGGCCTGCCCGACGACATGTTCACCTTCATCAACTTCCCCACGCGCTACGACCGGCGCGAGCTGGACGCGGTGCTGAAGGGCAGCGGCGTCGAGTGCCCCGACCTGCGCGACTACGCCTGGGTGCTGTGGGACTACTGGGAACGCCACCTCGACCCCGACCTCTTCATCGACCGCAGCCTCAAGGGCACGGTGGCCGGCAAGGTGGTGCTGGTCACGGGCGGCAGCAGCGGCATCGGCCTGGCGGCGGCGCACAAGTTCGCCGAGGCCGGTGCCATCACCGTGATCTGCGGGCGCGATCAGGACAAGCTGGACGAGGCGTGTGCCGAAGCCAAGGCCAAGGGCTACAGCTTCGTGGCCTATTCGGCCGACATCGCAGACATGGCCGACTGCGACCGCTTCGTGCAGCAGCTGATCGCCGACCACGGCGGGGTGGACTTCCTCATCAACAACGCCGGCCGCAGCATCCGCCGCGCCATCGAGAGCAGCTACGACCGCTTCCACGACTTCGAACGCACGATGCAGCTGAACTACTTCGGCTGCCTGCGCGTGACCATGGGCCTGCTGCCGGGCATGGTGGCCAAGAAGAAGGGCCACGTCGTCAACATCAGCAGCATTGGCGTGCTGACCAACGCGCCGCGCTTCTCGGCCTACGTGGCCAGCAAGGCGGCGCTGGATGCCTGGACCCGCTGCGCCAGCAGCGAGTTCGCCGACCAGGGCGTGACCTTCACCACCATCAACATGCCGCTGGTGCGCACACCGATGATCGCGCCGACGCAGATCTACAAGAACGTGCCCACGCTCAGCCCCGAAGAGGCGGCCGACATGATCGCGCAGGCCTGCATCGCCAAGCCGGTGCGCATTGCCACGCGCCTGGGCATCTTCGGCGAGGTGCTGCACGCGCTGGTGCCGCGCGTGGCGCAGATCACCATGAACACCACCTTCCGCATGTTCCCGGACTCCTCGGCCGCCAAGGGTGACAAGAGCGCCAAGCCCCAGCTCAGCGCCGAAGCAGTGGCGGTGCAGGCACTGATGCGGGGCATCCACTTCTAAAACGGCCAGCCGGTCGCGCCAGGCGGCCATTCGTCGCACCGCCTGTGCGGCTGGCGGGCGGCCGTGCAGAATGCTCCTGCTGTTCAAGGAGGCATAACCATGGCTACCCGCACCCCCCAGGCCGGCGTCAACCGGCGCGCCCTCATCACCCTGCCGCTGCTGGCCCTGGCCGGCCTGCCGCTGGCCGCCAGCGCGAAGAACATCCGCAAGCTGGGCGTGTTCTCGCTGCTGGGCGACGGCCTGCAGCTCGTGTTTGCCGCACCCGTCACCGACACCCGGCTCGACCGCAATATGCGCGAGTCGCTGCCCACGAAGGAAATCGGCTTCGACCAGGCGGCCCTGCGTGCCATCACCCGGGTGATGAATGCGCGGCAGCCCCAGGCCCAGCTGCAGATGTTCCGCGCCACCACGCCCATACCGCTGGCCGACCAGCGCGCCGTGGCCGATGGCGCCGCCCGCGCCGAACTGCCGGCCTGGGTGATCGAGGCCATCAACCGCAACAACCTCACCCACATCCTCCTGCTCACGCGCAACCGCGGCGACGCGCGCTTCCCGGTGGACGAAGGTTTCAGCGTGGGCCGCGGCACGGTGGAAGGCATCGGCTATTACCTCGACAACACCACCGACGTCAGGAATGCCGCGACCGGCATGACGTCCACCGGCTTCCTGGGCGCCTACATGATGGTGCGCGTGCAGCTGATGGACGTGAGCAGCGGCGACCTGGTGGGCAGCGAAACCATCCGCGTGGGCCAGATGTTCGCCGGCCGCAAGGACACCGAAGCCGCCAACATCTGGAACGCGCTCGACCCCCAGGAAAAGGTGGACGTGCTGCGCCAGATGGTGGAAAGCAACGTCGAGCGCGTGCTGCCCGGCGTGCTGGGCAGCTGAACGGGGCGGGGCGAGGGGCGGCGGCTCAGCCCGCCGCCACCTGCAACACCAGCTTGCCGAGGTTCGCCCCCGTGAACAGCTTGGGCAGCGCGCCCGGGAAGGCGGCCACGCCGCCTTCCACCACGTCTTCCTTGCTCTTCATGCGGCCGGCCTTCAGATGCCCGGCCATCTCGGCCACGGCCAGGTGGTAGCGCTCGGCATAGTCGAAGACGACGATGCCTTCCATGCGCGCACGGTTCACCAGCAGGCTGAGGTAGTTCTTCGGGCCCTGCACAGCCGTGGTGTTGTTGTACTGGCTGATGGCGCCGCAGATGATGATGCGGGCCTTGCGGTTGATGCGCGTGAGCACGGTGTCGAGGATCTCGCCGCCGACGTTGTCGAAGTAGACATCCACCCCGGCCGGGCAGTGCTGCTTCAGGCCTTCACGCACGGCGTCCCACTTGGCCGCACCGGCGGGGGCGGGGGCCTTGTAGTCGATGCAGGCGTCGAAGCCCAGTTCCTTCACCACCCACTCGCACTTCTCGGGGCCGCCGGCGATGCCCACCACGCGGCAGCCCTTGATCTTGGCCAGCTGGCCCACGGTCTGGCCCACCGCGCCCGCGGCGCCTGACACCACCACCGTTTCGCCGGCCTGGGGCTGGCCCACGTCCATCAGGCCGAAGTAGCCGGTCATGCCGGGCATGCCCAGCACGTTGAGCCACTGCGTCAGCGTGCCTGCGCGCAGGTCGATCTTCGCCAGGCCGCTGCGCTTGATCTGGTCGGCCGCCACGGCCCAGTACTCCTGCACGCCGGGGCCGCCGGTGACATGGGCGCCGACGGGGAAGGCCTCGTTCCTGGAAGCCACCACCACGCCCACGCCGCCCGCGCGCATGACCTCGCCCAGGCCCACGGGCGGGATGTAGCTCTTGCCTTCGTTCATCCAGCCGCGCATGGCGGGGTCGAGGCTCAAGGCCAGCACCTTCACCACCACGCCGCCTTCACCGACTTCGGGCACCGCTTCTTCGGTGAACTGCCAGCATTCGGGCCCGGGCAGGCCTACAGGCCGTGCGGCCAGGCGCACCTGGTGGTTGACGAGGGTGGCAAGGGAGGGTGCGCTCATGGCGGTCTTTCAAAGGCCTGAAAGCCAGGGATGCTAGCCCTGCGCCCTGCAGCCCCGCGTCACGGGGGTGACGCGCAGGGACGCGCTCACGGCGCCTTGTTCAGCGCCGTCACGGTGTACTGGCCGTTCAGCTTCTCGGCGGTGAAGCGCACGCGGTCGCCCACGGCCACGGTTTCCAGCAGACGCGGCTCGCGCACGCGAAAGCTCATGGTCATGGGCGGCATGTCCAGTTCCTTGAGCTCGCCGTGCTTGAGCGTGACACGGCCGTTGGCCTTGTCGAGCTTGGTCACTTCACCCACGGCGGTGGCGGCCTGGGCCCAGGCTGCCACGCTCAGCACCGTGGCGGCCAAACCTGCAAGCAGGCGTTTCATGCGGTCTCCTCGGGGGCGGCCACCCAGACGGCGGCCTGATCTTGGAGTGTGCCGCAGGCGCAAGGTTCCCGGCGCGGCTTCCTACAATGGCGCGAAGCCGGCCCGCACGCG
This sequence comes from beta proteobacterium AAP51, assembly GCA_001295905.1. GTDB lineage: Bacteria > Pseudomonadota > Gammaproteobacteria > Burkholderiales > Burkholderiaceae_C > Rubrivivax. The sequence goes on from LJHT01000026.1 coordinate 34,237, forward strand.
CCGGCGCGAAAGCCCCGCGATGAGCAGCAACGACCCCGACCTGTCCCACATCACCCCGCGCGACCAGGCTGAGATCCTCGCCCAGGCCCTGCCCTACATCCGCAGGTTCCACGGCAAGACGCTGGTCATCAAGTACGGCGGCAACGCCATGACCGACCCCGCGCTGCAGCAAGACTTCGCCGAAGACGTGGTGCTGCTGAAGCTGGTGGGCATGAACCCCATCGTCGTGCACGGTGGCGGGCCGCAGATCGACGAAGCCCTGGCCAAGGTGGGCAAGAAGGGCACCTTCATCCAGGGCATGCGCGTCACCGATGCCGAGACCATGGAAGTGGTGGAATGGGTGCTGGGCGGCCAGGTGCAGCAGGACATCGTGGGCCTGATCAACAGCGCCGGCGGCAAGGCCGTGGGCCTGACGGGCTGGGACGGCGGCCTCATCCGTGCCCGCAAGATGACCATGGCCGACAAGGACGACCCCAGCGTGCAGCACGACATCGGCCAGGTGGGCGAGATCACCGCCATCGACCCCAGCGTGGTGAAGGCGCTGCAGGACGACCAGTTCATCCCCGTCATCAGCCCCATCGGTTTCGGCGAAGGCAACGAAAGCTTCAACATCAATGCCGACCTCGTGGCCGCCAAGCTGGCCACGGTGCTGAACGCCGAGAAGCTGGTGATGCTGACCAACATCAAGGGCGTGCTGAACAAGGCTGGCGAGCTGATCACGGACCTGACGGCGCGGCAGATCGACGAACTGGTGGCCGACGGCACCATCAGCGGCGGCATGCTGCCGAAGATTGCCGGCGCCATCGACGCGGCCAAGAGCGGCGTGAATGCCGTGCACATCGTCGACGGGCGCGTGCCGCACGCCATGCTGCTGGAGATCCTGACCGACCAGGCCTACGGCACGATGATCCGTTCCCATTGACAGCCTCAGCACGGGTGTTGGCACGATGTCGTGGATACAGAAGGAACTGAAGCGCCGCCTGCGCGCACCGGCGCCGGTGCCGGTGACCCAGGCCGTGGCCGAAGGTGATCTCGCCGCAGCGGGTGAAGCCGGCCGCCAGGCCGTGCAGGCCTTGTGGCAGCAGCTGGAAAGCGCCAATGAAGCGCTGCCGCCCGAGCTGAAGCTGCGGCGTGAACCCGTCACCACCGTACCGCGCCAGGGCCCGAAGTTCGAAGTCTGGCTGCGCGCGCCCAACGGCGCGGCCATCGGCCATGCCGGCGACGCGCTGCGCTACCTGTGGCCTGGGCCCAGCCGGCGCCGCAGCAGCAACTTCTGGATAGGCTGGGACGCCGCTGCCGGCCACCTGGAACTGCGCCAGCGCATCACGCCGCTGCCTTCGCCCGTGATCGCGCACCATCGCTTCGACGAGCGCCGCACCGAGCTCATCGTCAAGCAGCTGGTGCTGGGCCGCAAGCTCAGCGTGCGTGCGCTGCGCAAGAAGCGGCTTTGGCTGTTCTGAACGCCGCGCGCCGGGTCTGGCTGTTCGACCTGGACGACACGCTGCACGACGCCGACGGCGCCTCGATGGCGCAGATACGCGACGCCATGGGCGACTACATCCAGCAGCAGCTGGGCCTGCCGCGCGCCGAGGCCGAGGCCTTGCGCAACCAGCACTGGCACCGCTACGGCGCCACCTTGCTGGGGCTGGTGAAGCACCAGGGCGTGGATGCAGCGCACTTCCTGCACCACACGCACGTGCTGCCGGGGCTGGAAGCGCGGGTGCGCGGCCACCGCCCCGACCTGGCCGCGCTGGCGCGACTGCGCGGCCGGCGCTACCTGCTGACCAACGCGCCCGCGGCCTACGCGGCACGCGTGCTGGGCAGCCTGGGCATTGCGCACCTGTTCGACGGGGTCATCGCCATCGAGCAGATGCAGCTCTTCGGCCACCTGCGGCCCAAGCCCGATGCGCGGCTGTTCCGCACACTCGCGGCACGCTTGCGCGTGGCGCCCGAACACTGCACGCTGGTGGAAGACGCGCTGGCCAACCAGAAAGCCGCGCACCGCGTGGGCATGGCCACGGTGTGGATGCAGCGCTGGCTGCACCGGCCGGGCGGTCGACCCGGGCTGCGGCGCCACCGCAAGCCCGCCTACGTGGGGCAACGGGTGCGGCATCTGCAAGCGCTGTTGCGCCGCGGCTGAGGCGCTCTCAGGCCTTCACGCCTGCACGCGTTCAGGGCCCCAGGCCCAGTTCACGCGCGCGCACCACGGCCTCGGTGCGGTTGCGCGCATGCAGGGCGCGCAGCACGGCCGCCAGGTGCAGCTTCACGGTGCCCTCGCCGATGCCCAGTTCTCGCGCAATCTGCTTGTTGGGCTGGCCCTGCATCAGGCAGCGCAGCACCTCGTGCTGCCGGGGCGTGAGGCTGCCGGCCGAAACGCGCGGCGAGGCCGCCGCGGTGTCCAGCCCCGCCAGGGCCTGCGCCGGCAGGTAGCTGCCGCCCTGCAGCACCAGGCGCAAGGCCTGCTGCATCACCTCGCCGCTTTCGGCCTTGGGCAGGAAACCCACGGCACCGGCGGCCAGCACGGCGCGCACCGTGGCGGGGTCGTCATCGCCCGAGACCACCAGCAGCCGCACCGCCGGAAAACGCCGGTGCAGCGCCGCCACGCCGACCGCGCCCTGCATGCCGGGCATGTGCAGGTCCAGCAGGGCCAGCGCAGGCGCCTCGGCCTGCAGCAGGGCTTCAGCGCCGGCACGGTCGGGCGCCTGGAACACCTGCGCCTGCGGCAGCACCGCCTGCAGCGTGCGCGCCAGGGCGTCGCGCACCAGCGGGTGGTCGTCGGCCACCAGCAGCTTCATCGCTGCGGCCCCGTAGGCGCTTCGCTTCGCGCTGCCACCGCCGGCAAGGCCCGGCGCGCCGCAGCCACGCGCTGCGGTGCCGCACCGGCCAGCGGCAGGCCTTCAACGAAGAACACCGTGCCCCGCCCGGGCCGTGAGTGCAGCACCAGCTGCAGTTGCAACTGCTGCACGAGGCTGCGCACGAGCGCCAGGCCCAGGCCGAGGCCATGACCGGCGCTGGCCGCCGCCCCGGCGGTCGTTCCAGGCAAACCTTCGATGATGGTTCCAGAAGGGCCGCCCGGTGCAGATGGCGCGCCCGGCGCGCTGGCACTGCCGCGGTGGGCCGGCAGTTGCTGGAAATCTTGAAAGATGCGTTCCTGGTCGGCGCGGGCCACGCCCGGGCCGGTGTCCCACACTTCCAGGCGCAGCGTGGCGCCCTCGGGCCGCGTACGCCGGCGCAGGGCCAGCAGCACGCCGCCTTGCGGGGTGTACTTCACGGCGTTGTCCAGCAGGTTGCGCAGCACGCGTTCGAGCAGCAGGGCGTCGGTCACCGTGGCGGCGTGTTCGTCCTGCAGGCGCAGTGCCAGCCGCAGGCCGCGGGCCTCGGCCTGGCGCGCAGTGTCGTCGGCCAGGCGCCGCAGCAAGGGCGCCAGCGGCAGCACGTCCCAGCGGGGCAGCACGGCGCCCGCGTCGATGCGCGAGACATCCAGCAACGTGCCCGCCATGGCCTGCAGAGAGGCCACCGTCTGCACCATGCGCTGCACCGTCGCCTGGGGCTCTTCGGGCAAGGGCGCGGCGCGCAGTGCCTGCAGTTGCAGCGCGAGGGCCTGCACCGGGCTGCGCAGTTCATGGCTGGCCGCCGCCAGGAAGCGGGTCTTGGCAAGCGCCGCTTCCTCGGCCTGCTGCTGCTGGGCCTGCCAGGCCGCGGCGGCCTTGCTGGCGGCGGCCTGCTCGGCCTGCAAGGCCGCACGCCAGGCCTCGGCGGCGGCGCGCAGGCGCGCGTGGCGGCCCGCCAGCACCCACACCGCGGCCAGCACAACCGCCAGCACGGCCCCGGCCGCTGCGGCAGGCACCGGCCAGGCCATCAGCCCGGCGGCAGCAGCCCCCAGGGCCAGGGCCCCGGCAGCTGGCGCCGCGCGCTGCCGCTGCAAGGCCCAGGACAGCCAGGCCAGCGCCAGCAGGCCCAGCGCCACGGCAGCGGCCCAGGCCAGCCAGGCGGGCGGGGGGTGGGCGGCGGCCGGCAGCATGGCGCGGCATTGTCGGCGGCCCGGCCCGCCACGGCCAGCGCCGGCTGGAACCCGCCGCGCTGATGTGCCGCGCCAGGCAGGTATGTCAGTGTTTACCTGCAAGCGGGTGCGCGCAGGGCGTGTGCCAGAATCTTTTTGCCATCTGGCCCGCCTGCCCTGCTTTCCGCTGCCCCCCATGCCCGACGTGCTCGACGTGCCCGAAGAACAAACACCTCCCGGCACGGACGACACCGGCACCCCGGCGCCGGCAACGGTTGCCCATCACGCGGTCGAAGACCGTGCGGACGACAACGCCGACGCCGCAGGTGACGACAGTGCTGAAGCCGCGACGTCGGGGTCACCCGCCCGCAAGCGCCCGAAGCCCGGCGAACGCCGCGTGCAGATCCTGCAGACGCTGGCCGGCATGCTCGAGCAACCTGGCGCCGAGCGCATCACCACCGCCGCCCTGGCGGCCAGGCTGGCCGTGAGCGAAGCCGCGCTCTACCGCCACTTCGCCAGCAAGGCGCAGATGTTCGAGGGCCTGATCGAGTTCATCGAGAGCAGCGTCTTCACGCTCGTCAACCAGATCACCGAGCGCGAAAGCTCGGGCGCGGTGCAGGCGCAGAAGATGGTGGCGGTGCTGCTGCAGTTCGGCGAGAAGAACCCGGGGATGACCCGTGTGATGGTGGGCGACGCCCTCGTCTTCGAGCATGAACGCCTGACGCTGCGCATGAACCAGTTCTTCGAGCGCGTGGAATCGCAGCTGCGCCAGAGCCTGCGCACCGCGGCCGAGGCGGCGGGCTCGCCCACGCCCACGGTGGACGCACAGGCGCTGGCCTCGGCCTTGACGGCGCTGGCCATCGGCCGGCTGCAGCGCTATGCGCGCTCGGGCTTCAAGCGCCTGCCCACCGAGCACCTGGAACCCGCGCTGCGCCGCCTGACGACCTGAGGCCGGGGTGATGGACGTGCAAGCCGGCGGCACGCTGCTGCGCCTGCTGCCCCAGCGCGCGGCCTACCTGCCCGAGCACCGCGCGCTGCTGGTGGCCGACGCCCACATCGGCAAGGCGGTGAGCTTTCGCCGACTGGGCGTGCCTGTGCCCGGCGGCACCACCACCGAAACCCTGCAGCGCCTGAGCGATGCCGTGGCCGCCACCGGTGCGCAGCAGGTGGTGTTTCTCGGCGACCTGCTGCATTCGGCACGCGGCCGCGCCGCCGCCACGTTGGAGACCGTGGCCTCGTGGCGTGCTGCGCATGCCGATGTGCAGCTGACGCTCGTGCGCGGCAACCACGACGGCCACGCCGGCGACCCCCCGCCCGCCTGGGGCGTGCATTGCGTGGACGAGCCCTACCGCCTGGGCGGCCTGGCCCTGTGCCACCACCCGCAGCCGGTGGAAGGCGCCTATGTGCTGGCAGGCCACCTGCACCCGGCGGTGGTGCTGGGCGGCCGCGCGCACGAGCGGCTGCGCCTCCCCTGCTTCCACCTCGGCACCCAGGTGGGCGTGCTGCCGGCCTTCGGCGCCTTCACGGGCATGCATGTGATGACGCACGGCCCTGGCGAACGCGTGTTCGTCGTGGCCGGCGACGAGGTGCGGGCCCTGGCCGGCGCCTAAACTGCCGGCCATGAACGCTGCCTTCGAACACCTGCTGCTGCGCGCCGAAATGCTGCTGGCACGGCTGGAACTCATCCTGCCCCAGGCCGCCACCGCGCCTGACTGGCAGGCCTCCGTGGCCTTCCGCTACCGCCGCCGGGGCGGCGCCTTCAGCGCGGGCGTGCTGGAGCCGGTCAAACACGTGGCCGCCATCCGGCTGGCCGAGCTGAAGGAAATCGACGCGCAGAAGGAACGCCTGCAGCGCAACACGCAGCAGTTCGTGGCCGGCCGCGGCGCCAACAACGTGCTGCTGACGGGCGCGCGCGGCACCGGCAAGAGCAGCCTGGTGAAGGCGGTGCTGAACGAATATGCAGCCGAAGGTCTGCGTCTGATCGAGGTGGACAAGACCGACCTCATCGACCTGCCCGACCTCATCGACCTGGTCGCCGGGCGCCCCGAGAAGTTCATCGTCTTCTGCGACGACCTCAGCTTCGACGAAGGCGAGCCCGGCTACAAGGCGCTGAAAAGCGTGCTGGACGGCAGCGTGGCCGCGGCCAGCGACAACCTGCTGATCTACGCCACCAGCAACCGCCGCCACCTGCTGCCCGAGTACATGAAAGAGAACCTCAGCTACCAGCACACCGAAGACGGCGAGGTGCACCCGGGCGAAGGCGTGGAAGAGAAGATTTCGCTCAGCGAACGTTTCGGGCTGTGGATCAGCTTCTACCCCTTCACCCAGGCCGAGTACCTGGCCATCGTGGCGCAGTGGCTGCGCCACTTCGGGGTGGGCGAAGCGGCCATCGCCGCCGCGCGGCAAGACAGCCTGGTGTGGGCGCTGGAGCGGGGCAGCCGCAGCGGCCGCGTGGCGCAGCAGTTCGCGCGTGACTATGCGGGGCAGCACGGTGGCTGAGGGAACAGAACGCACTGCAGTGGATGTGGCCGTGGGCGTGCTCATCGACGCCCAGGGCCGCTTCCTGCTCACCAGCCGCCCGGCCGGCAAGGTGTACGCGGGCTACTGGGAATTCCCCGGCGGCAAACTCGAGGCCGGCGAAACAGTGGAAGAGGCCTTGCGCCGTGAACTGCAGGAAGAACTGGGCATCACCATCGCCGCGGCCCAGCCCTGGAAGACGGAAATGATGGACTACCCGCATGCCCGCGTGCGCCTGCACTTCTGCAAGGTGTGGCAGTGGGCCGGCGAGTTCGAGATGCGCGAGGGCCAGGCCATGGCCTGGCAAAGCCTGCCCGTGCAGGTGGGCCCAGTGCTGCCCGGCACGGTGCCCGTGCTGGCCTGGTTCGCCGCCGAGCAGGGTTTTGTCGGGGCCACCCACTAGACTGCGCGGCATGGACTGGCTAGCTCAAGTGAAATGGAACGACGACGGCCTGGTGCCCGTCATCGCCCAGGAACAAGGCACGAAAGACGTGCTGATGTTCGCGTGGATGAACCGCGAGGCGCTGGCCGCCACGGCCGAGCGCGGCCAGGCGGTGTACTTCAGCCGCTCGCGCCAGCGCCTGTGGCACAAGGGCGAAGAGTCGGGGCACTTCCAGCAGGTGCACGACATCCGCCTCGATTGCGACGCCGATGTGGTGCTGCTCACCGTCACCCAGCACGACCACGACCCCGCCATCGCCTGCCACACCGGCCGCCACAGCTGCTTCTTCCAGCGCCTGGAAGCCGGGCAGTGGCACACGGTGGAACCGGTGCTGAAAGACCCCGAAAGCATCTACCGATGAACAGCCCCATGCCGACAGGCAACGACACGCTGGCGCGGCTGGCCGCCGTCATCGAAAGCCGCCGCGGGCAAGACCCCGACAAGAGCTACGTCGCCCGCTTGTTTTCCAAGGGCACCGACGCCATCTTGAAGAAGGTGGGCGAAGAGGCCACCGAGGTGGTGATGGCCGCCAAGGACGGCGGCGGCCCGAAACTGGTGGGTGAGGTGGCCGACCTCTGGTTCCACACGCTCGTGACGCTGGCGCAGTTCAACCTGAGGCCGGCCGACGTGCTGGCGGAACTGGAACGGCGCGAGGGTTTGTCGGGCCTGGAAGAATTTGCGCTGCGCAAGGTGCGCGAGCGTGAAGCCGAAACACGGGGAGAAGGCACATGAGTGAAATCATCGACACAGCAGAACGCGACAACAGCCTGAAGACGGTGGGCCACATCAGCTACCTGCTGCATGCCATCGTGGCCGTGAGCGCGGTCATCCCTTCGCTGCAGGCCAGCGTGCTGCTGCTGGTGGTGGCTTTCATCATCGACCTCGTCAAGCGCGGCGATGCGGCGGGCACCTGGCAGGAATCGCACTTCGGCTGGCGCATCCGCAGCGTGGTCATCGCGGCCATCCTCTACCTCGTGACGGCGCCGCTGTGGCTGCTGTTCCTGGTGCCGGGCTGGATCGCCTGGACCTGCATTTCCATCTGGTTCCTGTACCGCGTGGTTCGCGGCTGGCTGAACCTGAACAGCAACCGCCCGATCAACCCTTGAACATCAGCAGCGCATGAGCAGCACCGACCCGAACTGCATCTTCTGCAAGATCGTCGCCGGCCAGATTCCATCGAAAAAAGTCCACGAAGACGAGGAACTGCTGGCCTTCCACGACATCCACCCCTGGGCGCCGGTGCATGTGCTGATCATCCCGAAGCAGCACATCGCAACCCTGTCGGATGTGGGGCCTGAGCACGATGCGCTGCTGGGCCGCATGCTGGGGCTGGCGCCAAGGCTGATGAAGCAACTGGGCGTCACAGGAGGTTTTCGCACCGTGGTGAACACCGGGCCCGACGGCGGGCAGGAGGTCTACCACCTGCACATGCACGTGATGGGCGGGCCGCGGCCCTGGGCAAAAGGGTGAAGGCCAAGGGCTGAGCCACAGTCCCTTCACGCATCAACCGTAGAATCGCGGGCTTCGCCTCGTAAGGAGAATAGATCATGGGTTCGTTCAGCATCTGGCATTGGCTGATCGTTTTGCTGGTCGTCGTGGTCATCTTCGGCACCAAGAAACTTCGCAACATCGGCAGCGACCTCGGGGGCGCCGTCAAGGGCTTCAAGGAAGGCATGAAGACGGGTGGTGAAGACACCCCCGCCGCCGACGCTCCGCCGCAGCAGGTGACGACCGCCAAGCGCGCCGACGCCCACACGGTGGACGTGGACGCGAAGACGAAGAGCTGAAGCCCGCGCTGATGCTGCCTGCCGGGGTGCGCTGAGACCATGATGGACTTCGGGCTCGACAAGATCGCGCTCATCGGTGCCGTGGCCCTGGTGGTCATCGGCCCCGAGAAACTTCCGCGCGTGGCGCGCACGGTCGGCGCCCTCTTTGGCAAGGCGCAGCGCTACGTGGCCGACGTGAAGGCCGAGGTGAACCGCAGCATCGAGCTCGAAGAGCTCAAGAAGATGAAGACGCAGTTCCAGGACGCCGCGCGCAACGTGGAAGAGACGGTGCGCAGCGAGGTCAACTCCGCCACCGCCGCCTTCGACAACGAATGGTCTTCGGTGACGTCCGGCCTCAACAGCAGCAGCACCGACGGCAGTGGCAGCAGCTACGAAGCCCTGCCCTCGCCGCCCCCGGCTTACCAGCACCCGAAGAAGAACTGGCGCCTGAAGCGCGGTGCCACCCCGCAGTGGTACAAGCAGCGCAACGGCGTGCGCACCAAGGCACTGTCGGGCGCCGCGCGCGTGGCGCGTTTCCGGCCCCAGGGCCTGAGGGGCTGAACATGCAGCCCGCAGGACGATGAGCGCCGACAACAAGCCCGACGAACTCGCAGGTTCCGAAGCCCCTTTCGTTTCGCACCTGGTCGAGCTGCGTGACCGCCTCATCAAGGCCGTCATTGCCGTGGGTGTGGTCTTCGGCGCGCTGTGCTTCTGGCCGGGCCCGGCGGGCCTGTACGACCTGCTCGCCGCGCCCATGGTGGCCCACCTGCCCAAGGGCGCGACGCTGATCGCCACCAACGTGATCTCGCCCATCCTGGTGCCGCTGAAGATCACGCTGATGGCCGCCTTCATGGTGGCGCTGCCGGTGGTGCTGTACCAGCTGTGGGCCTTCGTCGCCCCGGGCCTGTATTCGCATGAGAAGAAGCTGGTGCTGCCGCTGGTGGTGAGCAGCACCATCCTGTTCATTGCCGGCGTGGCCTTCTGCTACTTCCTGGTGATTCCGGGCATGAGCAAGTTCATCCAGGCCTTCGCCCCGGCCACCATCACCGCCGCGCCTGACATCGAGCAGTACTTCGGCTTCGTGCTGACCCTCTTCCTCGTCTTCGGCATCGCCTTCGAGGTGCCCATCGCCGTGGTGGTGCTGGCGCGCATGGGCGTGGTCACCATCCAGCAGCTGCGCGACTGGCGCGGCTACTTCATCGTCGGCAGCTTCATCATCGCCGCCATCGTGACGCCACCTGACGTCATCAGCCAGCTGGCCCTGGCCATCCCGATGTGCATCCTGTACGAGATAGGCATCCTGGCGGCGCAGTTCCTGATCAAGAACACCAAAGCGCCCGACGCCGAAGCCGACAGCAGCGACGCCAAGCCGTCGCCCTGAACCAGAAAAAGATGCCTTGAGCGGCCGCGCGCAGCGCCGGCCCCCATCAAGCCACTTTCGATGGTCCGGCTCCGCCGGCCGTTCGAAAGGCCTCCCCCTCGGGGGGTGGCGAGCGCAGCGAGCTGGGGGGCCTACCGTACCCAGGTGTTGAGCTGAATGATCGGCATCAACACCGCCAGCATGATGACGATGACCACGCCGCCCATGCCCACGATGAGCAAGGGTTCCAGGATGGTGGCCGCCGCCAGCGCCCGGCGCTGAACCTCGGCCGACATCTGCGTGGAAGCGCGCTGCAGCATCTGCGGCAGCTGGCCGGTCTGCTCACCCAGGCGCGCGAACATCGCCAGCAGGCCCGGAAAGCGCTTCTTGCCCGCCAGCGCACTGGCCAGCGGCGCGCCTTCGCGCACCTGCACCAGCGCGTCCATCGCGTCGGCGCGCATGGCGCGGTTGCCCAGGGTCTCGGCCGCGGCCTGCAGCGCCTTGAGGATGGGCACGCCCGCACCGGCCAGCATGGCCAGCGTGCCGCCGAAGCGCGCCGCGTTGTAGCCGCGTGCCAGACGGCCGAAGAGCGGCAGGTTCAGCAGCGCGGCATCGCTGCGTTCGCGGAAGGCCTCGTTGCGCCGCGCCAGCAGCCAGGCCGCGACACCACCGCCCACCAGCAGCGCCACCGCCCAGCCCCAGCTGCGCACGAAGCTGCTCAGCGCCAGCATGGCCACCGTCAGGAAAGGCAGCGCGCGCTTGCCGGTGGAGAACACGTTGGCAATCTGAGGCACCACGAAGGTGACGAGCACGATGACGATGATCAGCGCCACGAAGGACACGATGGCCGGGTAGAGCATCGCGCCCAGCACCTTGGCGCGCAGCGCCTGGCGCTCTTCCAGGTCGTCGGCCAGGCGTTCCAGCACGCCGCCCAAGGCCCCGCTTTGTTCGCCTGCGGCCACCACCGCGCGGTAGATGTCGTCGAACTCCCGCGGCGCGGTGGCCAGCGCGCGCGCGAAGGAGCTGCCCGCGTTGACCTCGCTCTTCAGGTGCGCCACCAGCTCGCGCTGGCGCGGGTGCTCGGCCTCGTCGGCCAGCGCCGTGAGCGCGCGCTCCAGCGGCAGGCCCGAGCCCACCAGCCCGGCGAGCTGGCGTGTCCACACCGCCAGCGTGGTGGCTGAAAAGACGCGCCGAGTGAAACGTGCCGACGGGTTGCCGTCGCTGGCCGTCATGGTGACGGGCGTCACCGCCAGCGGCACCAGATCGCGCCCTCGCAGCTGCTGACGCGCGGCCTTGGCGTTGTCGGCTTCCAGCAGGCCGCTCTGGGCCTTGCCGGCGACATCCAGGGCTTCGAAGCGGTAGGCAGGCATGGCTAGTCGCGGGTGACGCGGATGACTTCTTCGAGGGAGGTGATGCCTTCACGCACCAGCCGCTCGCCATCTTCACGCATGCTCTTCAGGCCCGCCGCGCGCGCGGCGGCCACCAGTTCCTGCTCGGGCGCGCGGTTGTGCACCAGGGCCTGCACGTGCTCGTCCACGCGCATGAGTTCGTAGACGCCGGTGCGGCCCTTGTAGCCCGTCATGCTGCACTTCTCGCAACCCACCGGGTGCCAGCGCGGCTGGCCCTCACCCTCCAAATTCGCGTCGTCGCCGCGCTTCTTGCAATGCGGGCACAGCTTGCGCACCAGGCGCTGGGCCAGCACGCCCAGCAGGCTGCTGGAAAGCAGGAAAGGCTCGACACCCATGTCGATGAGCCGCGTCACGCTGCTGGGCGCGTCGTTCGTGTGCACCGTGGCCAGCACCAGGTGACCGGTCAGGCTGGCCTGGATGGCGATGCTGGCGGTTTCGTAGTCGCGGATCTCGCCGATCATGATGACGTCGGGGTCTTGCCGCAGGATGGCACGCAGCGCCTTGGCAAACGTGAGGTCGATCTTCGGGTTCACCTGCGTCTGGCCGATGCCCGCCAGCTCGTACTCCACTGGGTCTTCCACTGTCAGCACGTTGGTGGTGGCGGTGTCCACGCGGCCCAGGCTGGCGTAGAGCGTGGTGGTCTTGCCGCTGCCCGTGGGGCCGGTGACGAGCACGATGCCATGCGGCTGCTGCACCAGGCGGTCGAAGCTCTTCAGCACCTCGCCGTCCATGCCCAGGCCTTCCAGCGTGAAGCGGCTCTCGGTCTTGTCCAGCAGGCGCAGCACGGCGCGTTCGCCGTGCGACGAGGGCAGCGTGCTCACGCGCACGTCGATGGCGCGGCCGCCGATGCGCAGCGAGATGCGGCCGTCCTGCGGCAGGCGCTTCTCGGCGATGTCGAGCTCGGCCATGATCTTCAGCCGGCTGATCATCGCCGCATGCAGCGCCTTGTTGGGCTGCACCACCTCGCGCAGCGTGCCGTCCACGCGGAAGCGCACGCTGCTGCTGCGTTCATAGGGTTCGATGTGGATGTCCGATGCGCCGTCTTTGGCGGCCTGCGTCAGCAGCGCGTTCAGCATGCGGATGATGGGCGCGTCATCCGCGGCTTCCAGCAGGTCTTCCACCGCCGGCAGCTCTTGCATCATGCGGCTGAGGTCGACGCCGCTTTCCACTTCGCCGATGACGGCCGCGGCGCTGCTTTCGCCACCGGCATAGGCCGCGGCGATGCGCTGCACCAGCGTGCTGCTGCCTTCACGCTCGAAGCTGGCCACGTCGAACAGGCGCGTCACCTCGGCCAGGGCCGAAGGCGAGGTGGTCTCGGCGGCCCACAGTGCCAGTTGCTCGCCGTCGTCTTCCAGCAGCAGCGTGTGGGCCTTGGCAAAGGCGTAGGGCAGCGGGTGTCTCACGGCCATGGGAGCGTGGCCTTCAGTTGCGCGGCTCGGCCGGGGCCGGCACGGCAGGCACGGCCGCGCCGGGCGGTGGCGGCGCCAGCGGTTCGGTGGCCCCGGGCCGCGGCGGCAGCACGGGCGATTCGTTGATGGGCATCACGATGCTGGGCTGCGGCTGCGTGGTCTGCTGCTGGCCGCGAATCTGGTCGTAGCGGTCGGCCGAGAAACGGTTGGCCGATTCGGCATCGCGCATCACGATCGGCCGCAGGAAGACCATCAGGTTGGTGCGGCGCCGCTCGCGGCTTTCGCTGCGGAACAGCGCGCCCAGCCAGGGAATGTCGCCCAGCAGCGGCACCTTGCTCTTGTTCGTGACGAAACGGTCTTCGATCAGCCCGCCCAGCACCAGGATGGCGCCGTCGTCCACCACCACGGTGTTCTCGATGCTGCGCTTGGTGGTGCTGGGGCCGGCGTTGGTGGTGCCGGCGGCGGTGTCGGTCTTGACGCTGCTCTGTTCCTGGAAGATGGTCATGCGCACCGCGCCTCCTTCACCGATCTGCGGGCGTATGCGCAGCGTGATGCCCACGTCTTTCCGCTCGATGGTCTGAAAGGGGTTGGCGTTGCCGCCCGTGCCGCCCGCGCCGGTGAACTGGCCGGTGATGAAGGGCACGTTCTCGCCCACCACGATCTTGGCTTCTTCGTTGTCCAGCGTGATGAGGTTGGGGGTGCTGACGATGTTGGTCTCGGCCTGGCTCTGCAGCACACGCGCGATGGCGGCCAGGGAGGTGACGCCGTTGTAGGCCCGCAGCAGGCCCAGGTTCAGGCCCTGGCCGAGGTTGATCTGCCCCTGCACCGCACCAGTGTTCACGCTGATGATGTTGCCCACGCCGCCAGCCGGCGTGAAGTTGGTGCCGCCGGCCAGGCCGGTGCGGTCGCCGCTCTGGCCCAGCAGGCCCTGCCACTGGAAGCCGAAGTCGGCGGCGTCGCCACCCGAGACCTCGACGATCATGCTTTCGATGTAGACCTGGGCGCGGCGTGAATCGAGCTGGTCGATCAGTGCGCGCACCTGTTTGTACAGCGGTTCTGGCGCGGTGATGATGAGCGAGTTGGTGGCCGGGTCGGCCTGGATGAAGCCGCCCGTGCTGGGCGCGGCAGCGCCCGTCACCGCCGCCGTGGCCTGCGGGCTGGCGCCGCCCTGCCCGCCCTGGGCGCCGGCATTGGCCTGCGGCTGCTGCACCGGTGACGGCGCTCCGCCCCCGCCCGTGCTGGCGCCCGAGCCCCCGCCGATGGCGCCGAAGGCAGCGCGCACCACGGTGGCCAGGCGCGTGGCCTCGGCGTTCTTCAGGTGCACCACCCACATGCCGCCGCCCGGGCCCAGCAGCGTGCTGGGGCGGTCGAGCTGGGCGATGGTGGCGCGCACCTGCGCCAGGCGCGCCGGGTTGGCGGCCTTGATGAGCAGCGCGTTAGCGCGTGAATCGGCCAGCACCGTGGTGCCGCCGCCCGCGCTGGGCACGCCCGGCACCTGGGCACCGCCGCCGCTGTCGCTCAGGCGCTGCACCAGCGGCGCCAGGTCGGCGGCCACGGCGTGCTGCAGCGGCACGACCTCGACGCCGGTGTTCGAAGGCAGGTCCAGCGCAGCGATGATGCGGCCGATGCGCTCGAGGTTGCCCGCGTAGTCGGTGATCACCAGCGCATTGCTGGCGGGGTTGGCGTTGATGGTGTTGTTGGCGCTGATCAGCGGCCGCAGGATGGGCACGAGGTTGTTCGGGTTCTCGTGGCGCAGCGTGAAGATCTGCGTGATGACCTGGTCGCCCTTGGCGCCCACGGCCGTGGCCTCGCCCACCGAGACGGTGCCGGTCTGCAGCTTGGCATCGGCCTCGGGCACCACCTTCAGAAGGCCGCCGCTTTCCACCACCGCAAAGCCCAGGCCGCGCAGCGCGCTCTGGTAGCTCTGCCAGGCCTGGCGGATGCTTTGCGGCTGCTCGCTGTAGACGGTGATGCTGCCCTTCACGCGCGGGTCGACGACGATGGGCCGGCCGATCATCGCGGCGAAGGCGCGCGTCACGCCGTCGATGTCGGCGTTGACGAAGTTCACCGTCACCGGGGCGCGCGAACGCGTGGGGAGGTCTTGCGCCTGGCTGGCGGGCAGCGGAGCCCCCAGAAGCAGGGCCAGGGCCAGGGCCGGCGTACCGCGGCCGAGTTGCCGAAAGTTCATGCTCATCCTATGGAAATGACCGAGAAGGCACCTTGGCGCCGCCCGATGATGTTCAGCAAGTTGCCCAGTGCCGCTTCGAAGCCGGCGGCCGCGCTGGCCTGCCCGGTGAAGCGCAGGCGCGAAGAGGCGCCGGCACCCAGCCACTGGCCGCTGCCGGAGAGCTGCAGTGCGCCCTCGGTGGTGGACAGCTGCAGCTGTGCCGGGCCGGCGGCGGCGTCGCCACCCACCGTGAGGCGGTAGCTGCCCAGGCTTTCCAGTGTCGACAGGCGCGAAGCCAGCGTGGCCAGCGTCAGCTCGAGCTGGCCGGTGAAGCGCCATCGGCCTTGCACCTGTTCCAGCACCAGGCCCGGGCTGTGCAGCTGCAGCGTGCCGGTAGGCCGAAGTGTGTTCCACGGCGTGCCCAGGCCCACCAGCCACGAGGCCGGCCATTGGCCCAGCGCCGGGCCAGACCCGGCCACGGGTACGGCCTGCGGGACGGCACCGGGCGCAGCCTGCATCCCGGCACCCGGCAGTTCCACGCGCAGGCGGCCCAGGCCCGCCACCAGGCGCAGTTGCAGCTCACCGTTCAGGCAGCAGGCCTGGGTGGCACGCAGGGCCAGGGACAGGCTCAGCGGTTCGGGGCGCAGCCGCCAGTGCAGGCGGTCGGGCAGCGCGCTGGCGTCGCGGCTGCCTTCGCCCCCGGTCAGCACGAGCACGGCATTGCCATTCCAGACCGTGCCGCGCGCATCGGCCAGCAGCAGGCGCTGGCCCGTGGCGCTGGCCAGCGCCCCCGCCAGCCAGGCCGCCGGGGCCTGCAGCACCAGCGTGCACAGTGCGCCAGCGGCCACGCCGGCCAGCACCCAGGCCTTGGTGCCGCGTTTGTTCAAGGCGCGCCCCCGATGGCCACCACCAGGGTGCCGCTGTACCCGGGGCCGCTGCGCAGCAGGCTGGCTTCCACCGGCCGTGCGCGGGCACCGGAACGGGCTTCGGCCAGCCAGTCGCGCAGCTGGCTGGTGCTGATGCCGTTGAGCGTGAGCACGGCGCGGTCGCCCTGCAGCGAGAGCTTGGCCTGTTCACCCAGCCGCTCGGTGGCCGCGCGCAGGGCGGCGGCGGCCTGCTCGCCATTGACGGGCGGAGTGCTCCGCAGCTCGGCCGCTTCGGCGGCCAGGCGCTGCATGGTGCGCAGCTGGGCCTCGGCGGCCTCGATCGCGGCCGGGGCCGTGCGCAGCGTCTGCAGCGCCGGCTGCAGCGCCAGCCACCACAGCAGGGCCAGCAGCACCACGCCCGCCGCCAGCGCCACCAGGCGGCGTTCACGCGCGGGCAGCGTGCGCCACCACTGGCGCAGCGGCGCCAGGGCGCCGGCCGGGCTGCCGCCCACGGCCGCCGTACCGGTGCTGGAGGTGTTCATGGCCGCCTCCCTGCCGCGGGCGCCTGGCGGGCCAGCACCAGCCGGCCCTCGCTCAATTCGGCCGTCACCGTGCTGCCGCGCAGGCGTTCCTGCATCTGCGCCAGCTGCGGTGCACCGAAGCCGGGGGCGGCCAGCGTGAGCCGGCTGCCATCGAAACTGAGCGTCTGCACCGGGCCCTGGCCGTCGGGCCAGGCGGCGGCAGCGGCCCCCATCAACGCTTCCAGGTCGCCGTCACCCGGGCGGCCGGCCGCGGCACGCAGGCGCTCGGTTTCGCGCTGCATCTGCAAGGGCGCGTCGAGCACCACGCGCACCCCGGGGTGGGTGGTGGTGAGCAGGGTCTTCATCGCGCTGCGCTGGTCTTCCAGCGCCTGGCGCTGCTGCCAGGCGTAGACATTGAGGCCCAGCAACTGCAGGCCGACCAGCGCCACCAGGCCCAGGCGCACCGGGCGCCATTCGCGGCTGAAGAAGCGCTGCCCGGCACCGCGCAGCGCACGCGTGCCGCGCATGCGCACGGCCAGGTCGAACTGACGCAGGTTGTGGCTGGCCTGGGCAGCCTCCAACGCGCGCTCGGCTTCGGTCATCAGCGCGACGGGCGCGCCCAGCCACTGCTCGGCTGCTGCAGCCGCAGCGGGCGTGGCGGTCCAGCGGGCGGCCTGTGCCTCGGGCTGCAGCGCACGCGCCAGGGCACCGCCCAGGCGCACACAGGCCACGCCGTCGGGGCGGGCCAGGCTCAACCAGGGCTGGGCCTCGGCGCCTTCACCCGCGCTTTCGCTGTCGCCTTGGGCGTGGAAGTGCCCGCGCGCGGGCTCGCCAGTGGCCGGCGGCGCGGTGGCGGCCACCACACGTTCCACCACGAGGCCAGCGCCTTCCAGCGCAGTCAGGGCGGCCGCCAGGCGTGGGCGGTGCGTCACCGCCACCCAGCCCGGCTGGCCCGCGGTGCTGCCTGCGGCCAGGGCGAAGTGCAGGCTGTCGTCTTCCTCGAGCAGGGCTTCTTCCATCACGCCCAGCAGGGCCGAGCGCAAGCGGGCGGGCGGGGCCCGGGGAATGTCCACGCGGTGCCAGCTCACGTCGCCTTCGGCGAGCACCAGCACCACCTGGTCGGCGCGCGGCAGCAGGGCGGGGGCGGCACTGCCTTGCTGCGCCACGCTGCTGCCGTCGGTGCTGAAGACGAAGCTCCAGGCCGAGGGCAGCTTCAGGGCCGCGCCCGAACGGGCCTGGGCCGCGACGGCGTCATTGCCCCCAGCGGCGCGGGCGGCCAGGCGTTCACGGGGGGGAAGCAACAGGGCAAGCAGGGACATCGCTGGGGCGGGGGCAGGGTCAGGCGCTCGGCAGGTGCGGGGCAAGCCGGCCCCCAGGGGGCAGGCGGCGCGTATTGTGGCCTTGGCGGCCGGCGGCAGCACCGGCGCGAATGAGGGCCTTCACAAGCCGGCCGCCGTGAAGCTTTGGCGTTCTCGGCGGCGCACCGTGATGCGGTCGCCGTCGCGCTGCACCAGCGAGCGCTCTTCGAGCACCCGCTCTTCCAGCCGCAGCCGGCCCGAGACGAAAAACCATGACGAGCCCACGCCCACGCGGTTGGGGTCGAGCTTGATGCTGTCGTTGGCCAGCAGCGTCTGGATGTCGGTGATGCTCTCGAAGGGCTTGCGCTGGCGCGCCTGCACCAGGCGTTCGGCGGTGCCCAGGTCGATGCCGTCGATGGCGGCCATCAGCACCTCGCGCGGGGCGGTGTTGGCATTGACGGGCGTGGGCAGCGGCAGCAGGTCGACCCAGGGCGCCAGGCGCGCCAGCGTGGCGGTGTCGATGCCCAGCCACACCAGGTCGGCCAGCTGGGCCGGGCGCAGTGGCCTCTCGGCGTTGGCCGGGGTTTCTGCGGTGACCACGCCCGTGGCCAGCACCAGGCCTTCGGCGATGCGCGTGGCGGTGTCGCCCGGGGCACCGGCCAGGTCGGCCAGACGCTGCAGGGCGGCCAACTGCACGTCTTGCGGCTTGCCCGCGCCATCCACCAGGCCGCGCAGGTTGAAGCGTGCCTGCGCGTCGACGATGCTGCCGCTGATGAAGGCTTCGGGCCCGCCGTCGGTGTTGTTGTCCTTGTCGGCCGCCAGGAAGGTGGACAAGCGCGCTTCGGCCAGCGGTGTGGCCCAGGGCTCGTCGAGCGAATCGCGCGCCTGGCCGCGCTGGCGCGCATCGCGGCCGTCTTCCCTCAGGATGAGGCGCGCCCAGTCGAGCGCGCCGCTGAGGATCCACGCCGCTTGCGCCCGCGCACGCTCGGCGGCTTCCACCTGCACCGCGCGGGTCTGCAGCCACACCATGCCGCTGGCCACGGTGGTGATGAGCGCGACGATGACCATCGCCAGCAAGAGCGCCGCGCCGCGCTGGCGCAGGGCTGGTGCGGCCTTCATGACGCCGAAGGCCCGAGGGCGATGTCGCGCGTGAGCACCTGGCCGCCCAGCGTGATCTGCAGCCGCACGGCTTCGGGCAGGGCTTCGCGCAGCTGCACGGGCACGGGGGGCGGGGGCGGGGGCGGGGGATTGCCCGGGCCGGGGCCGGGGCCGGAGTTAGGGTTGGAGTTGGGATTCGCCGGCGGCGTCTGCGGTGGTGCCTGCGGCGGCGGGTTCACGGCCGGCTGTGGCGCCACCAGGTCGCCGGTGGACTGCGCATTGCTCCATTGTCCGCCGCGCGCGTAGTAGATCTGCCACTGCGCCGCGTCCTGCGCCAGCTTCACGGTGCCGGGCTCGGTGCCCAGCAGCTGCTGGCTGCGCAGCCAGGCCTCTTGCAGTTCCGCCACGCGCACCAGCGTCGGGCCGGCCCAGCGCTGCCACTCATTGTTGCGCACGGCCCAGGCCACCAGCTGCACGCCGCCTTCGCTGCGCCGCGTCAGGCGCAGGGTCTGGCCGTCGAAGGCCAGCGGCGGCACGGCTTCGGTGTCGTAGAGGGCCAGCAGGTCTTGTTCCCACTGCGTCAGCACCGTGGCCAGGCGCACGGTGCGGTCCAGGCGCTGCTGGCTGTCGTCGCGCGAGCGCAGCACGGTGTCCAGCGCCTGCCAGGCCAAGCCGGCCAGCAGGGCCATCACCAGCAGCGCCACCAGCACTTCCACCAGCGTGAAGCCGGCGCTGCGACGGCCCAGGGCTGTGCCGCCGGGCCCGCTGCCGCGCTGCGCGCCTGCCTTCATGGCCGCGGCAGCACAGTGGACAGCGTCAGCAGCTGCCGGCCTTCAGCGTCGAAGATGACGGCATCCACGCGCCTGAAATTGGGGTTGGGCGTGGGCCGGGTCTGCAGCTGGCCCGGGTAGCTGCGGCCGAGCTGCTCGCAGCTGATGTCGGCATCGCCCACGCCCGGGAAGGTGCGGCTGATGCGCAGCCCCGTGAGCGCGTTCTCGGCGCACCACTGCGCCGCCACCACATCGGACAGGCGCTGCGCGTTGTCGCTGAGCACCCCGGCCGCACGCAGCCCGGCGCCCAGCGCGATGGCCACGATGGTCAGCGCCACCATCACCTCGATGAGCGTGAAGCCGCGGTGGTGGCGAAGGGTCTTCACGGTGCGGCCCCGCTGCCGGCCACGGCGAAGGGACCGAGGCCGTCGCTGGCGAGTTCGAGCCGCTGGTTCTCGAGTCGCAGCACGATGCGCTGCGGCGGCAGGATGGCCTCGGGCCCCAGCACCACCGTGGCCGCGCCCACCACCTGGGCCTGCGTGGCGGGGTCGAGCCAGCGTGTGGGCAGGGCCTGCAGTTCCGACAGGCCGACGAAGCGGAACTGCACATCGGGGTCGGGGTCGCTGCTGCCTTCGCGCTTGGGCACCCAGCGCACCGTGGTGCCCGCCACGCGGGCCTCGGCGCGCGCCATCTCCAGCAGCGCCGCCAGACGGGCGCCTTCTTCTTCCAGCTTGGCGGCATGACCGTCGCGCAGGCTCAGCGTGATGAGCCCGGCCGAGATGGCGACGATGGCGATGACGACCAGCAGTTCGATGAGCGTGAAACCGCCGGGGCGTGCCCCGCTTCGGCCCCGGTGCACAGCGCCTGCAGCCGCCGCGGCAGCCGCAGCGCCGCTACTGCCAGGAGCCGATATCGGCATTGGCGCCTTCACCACCCGGCTGGCCGTCAGCGCCGAAGCTGAAGATGTCGATCTCGCCGTTCACGCCGGGGTTCAGGTACTGGTAGGGGCGGCTCCAGGGGTCGGCGGGCAGCTTCTCGATGTAGGGCTTCCAGTTGGGCGGCACGGGGCTGACGGTGGGCTTGCGCACCAGCGCGTCCAGGCCTTGCTCGGCGCTCGGGTAGCGCTGGTTGTCGATCTTGTAGCGCTTGAGCGATTCGCTCAGCTGCTTGATGTCGGTGCGCGCGGCGGTGACCCGGGCGTCGTCGAGGCTGCTGAAGAGGTTGGGCACGATCAGTGCGCCCAGCACGCCGATGATGACCAGCACCACGAGCAGTTCGATGAGGGTGAAGCCGCGCGGGCGGCGGGCGGCGACAGGGGCGCGGTGGTGGGAAAGCAGCATGCTTGCATGATAATCCGCAGCTATGTCAGCACGATGGTGGACGCTTGCGGTTTGGGCCTTGGCTGCAGCCAGCGGCCTCTATTGGGGCTTGCAAGTGTTTGTGAAGCCGCCGGCGGCGCCGCCGCACACGCAGACCGCCGCGGCCACGCCAGCCCTGGCCGGCGACCTGACGCGCCTGCTCGGCAATGACCCGCCGCCGCCCGCGGCCGCCGAGGCCGAAGCCGCGGTGCCGGCCGACGCACGCTTCCAGTTGATCGGCGTGGTGAGCCCGCCCGCACGCGCTGCCGCGCGCGAAGGCGTGGCGCTGATCGCCATCGACGGCCAGGCACCCAAGGCCTACAAGGTGGGCGCGGTGCTGGAAGGCGACACCGTGCTGCAGACCGTGGCCGCCCGCGGCGTGACCCTGGGCCCGCGCAACGGCCCCGCGCTCGTGGCGCTGAACCTGCCTCCGCCGGCACCGCCCGCCACGGGCACGCTGCCGGGGCTGGACGGCAACCCGGGCGCGCTGCGCACCGGCCCGGGCGCTGGTTACCGCACGCCGGGCGCGCCGATGTCGCTGCCCCCGGTGATGCCCAACCCGGAAGCCCAGGACAACAACGAGGTCGTCAACCAGGCCGACAACCAGCCGGTGCGCTGAAGCGGGTGGAAGCGCTCAGAGCGCGCGGCGGATGCAAGCGCTGGAGGTTGACGGCGCAAGGCGCCCCTGGTCGCGAGGGGCCTGCCCTCAGTACAGCGCGTCGCCGAACGGTGAAGGCACCGGGTCGCGCTCGGGCAGCGTGAAGGGCTCGCTCAGCTCACCAGGGTGCGAAGGCCCCGGGTCCTCGCCATCCGCCACCTCGGTCAGCAGCGCGGCCGCACTCTTCACCATGGGCCAGGCCAGCGTGGCACCGGTGCCGTCGGTGCTTTCCATGCCCAGCTCCAGCAGGGCCGAGGCGCGGAAGAGGTTCAGCGCTTGGTCCAGCCCCAGGTGGCTGTGGCTGCGGCAGAACATGCAGTAATCGGTGACGGGCTGGGCGATGCGCGCGGCCAGCATCAGCGCGGCACAGGCCGGCATGCCATCCACCATCAGCAGGTGGCGTTTGCTGGCGGCCATCAGCATCACGCCCACCATCACCGCCACCTCGTAGCCGCCGAAGGCCGCCAGCACCTCGATGGGCTCGGTGACATCGCGGTGGCGCGCCATCGCGCCCTGCAGCACCGTGAGCAGGTGCTGCAGCTCGTCCTTGTTCATGTCCGGGCCACTGACCACGAGGTCGCGCACCGGGGTGTCGGACAGGCGCGCCAGCACCATGGCCGCGCTTTCGTGCGCGCCCACCCCCACGCCGGCCATCACGGTGGCGTTGCCGCGCAGCTTGTCGCCGATTTCCATGCCCGCGCGCATGCCCGCGTGGGCCTGCTCCAGGCTCATGGCGCCGGTCACGCGCGCGTTGCGCGTGGCGTGGGCGATCTTGCGCATCAGCAGGCGGTCGTGCGGCGGCAGCTTCTCGGCCATGCCGCAATCGACCACCGTCACCTCGAGCTGCTGGGCGCGGGCAAACACCGTCAAAGGCAGCTGGTTGTTCAGCAGCATGCGCACGGTCTGGTGGGTGTCGCGGCCGTGCACATCGCGGATGCCGTCGACGGCAATGCCATGGTCGGCCGCGAACACCAGCAGCTGCGGGTGCTGGAAGCGCGGCTTCAGCGTGTTCTGCATCAGGCCCAGGCGTATGGCCAGCGGCTCCAGTTCACCCAGGCTGCCGCCCACTTCGTTGCGGCGGTGCAGCTTCTCGCGCAGCGCTTTCTCGAGCGCCGGGTTGCTGGTGGGGGTGACGAGCGAGCGGTTGGCGGCCATGCGGGCAGTGTAGCCAGGGGCCTACTTCAGGAACAGGCCGACAACCGGATTGAGGGTCTCCTCGCTGCACGGGTAGGCCAGCGAGCGCAGGAAGTCGTCGAAAGCCTTCTCGTCGCCCGCAGGCACCTGGATGCCCACCAGGATGCGGCCGTAGTCGGCGCCCTGGTTGCGGTAGTGGAAGAGGCTGATGTTCCAGCCCGGGTGCATGGCCGCCAGGAAGCGCATCAGCGCGCCCGGCTTCTCCGGGAACTGGAAGCGGAACAGGCGCTCCTGGCGCGCCAGCTCGCTGCGCCCGCCCACCATGTGGCGCACGTGCTCCTTGGCCAGTTCGTCGTCGGTGAGGTTCACCGTCGGGAAACCCTGCTTGATGAACTGGCGCTCGATGCGGTCGGCCTCGTCGCGGCGCTGGATGCTCAGGCCGACGAATACGTGCGCGAGCTTCGCGTCACTGATGCGGTAGTTGAACTCGGTCACCGAACGCGGGCCCAGCAGTTCGCAGAAGCGCTTGAAGGAACCCCGCTCTTCGGGAATGGTGACGGCGAACAAGGCCTCGCGCTGTTCACCGAACTCGGCGCGTTCGGCCACGAAGCGCAGGCGGTCGAAGTTCATGTTCGCCCCGCAGGTGATGGCCACCAGCGTCTGGCCCTTGAGCTTGTGCTGCGCCACATACTGCTTGATGGCGGCCACGCCAAGGGCACCGGCGGGCTCGAGCACGCTGCGCGTGTCCTGGAACACGTCCTTGATGGCGGCGCAGACGGCATCGGTGTCCACGAGCACGTAGTCGTCCACCAGTTCGCGGGCCACGCGGAAGGTTTCTTCGCCCACCAGCTTCACGGCCGTGCCGTCGGAGAACAGGCCCACATCGGGCAGCGTGACGCGCCGGCCCTTGCGCACCGACTGCAGCATGGCGTCGGAATCGACCGTTTGCACGCCGATGACCTTCACCTCGGGCCGCACGGCCTTGATGTAGGCGGCCACGCCAGCGATCAGCCCGCCGCCGCCGATGGCCACGAACACGGCGTCCAGCGGCCCCTGGTGCTGGCGCAGGATTTCCATCGCCACGGTGCCCTGCCCCGCAATCACCTGCGGGTCGTCGAAGGGGTGCACGAAGGTCAGGCCGGCGTCGGCCTGCAGCTGCAGGGCGTGCGCGTAGGCGTCGGAATAGCTGTCGCCCTGCAGCACGACCTCGCCGCCGAGGGCCTGCACGGCATCGATCTTCAGGCGCGGCGTCGTCACCGGCATCACGATGACCGCGCGGCAGCCCAGGCGCTTGGCGGCCAGCGCCACGCCCTGCGCGTGGTTGCCGGCGCTGGCGCAGATGACGCCGCGGTCGCGCGCCTCGGGCGCCAGATGCACCATCTTGTTGTAGGCACCCCGCAGCTTGAAGCTGAACACCGGCTGCTGGTCTTCCCGCTTCAGCAGCACCTGGTTGGCGAGCCGGCGCGACAGGTTGCGCGCGGGCTCCAGCGGCGTTTCGCGCGCCACGTCGTAGACGCGGGCGGTGAGCACCTGCTTCAGGTAGTGCGCCGCAATGCGCTGGCCCTTGGGAGAAAGGGTGCGCGCACCGGGCGCCGGTGGGGGGCTGGTGCGGCCAGGGCCAGCAGGCATCTTGGGGGGCTTGTGCAGGGTCAGGGCCGCGGATCATAAAGGCCGCCCCGAAGCGGCCCCGAAGCCACCCCCGTAGGGGCCCGAGGTGGCCGGCCCAGAAAAAAGGCCCGGGGCTTGGGGCCCCGGGCCGAATCCACCGGTTGGAGGTGGAGGAGACAATCGGCGGGCACTGCTCAGGCACAGCACCCATGGGGCCAATATAGCACCGCGTTGCTGCGGTGCAATATGAAACGAGGGGTGCTGGCTGGTGAGCCCTCTCTACTCTCTGACAGCTGCGGATCGCGGCGCGCCTGAAAGGGGCGGATTTCACATGGAATGCACCATTCACTGGACTCCCGGCACCGGGATGGGCTTCGTGGCCGAGACCGGCAGCGGCCACGTGCTGAACATGGACGGCGCGCCCGACGGCGGCGGCCGCAACCTGGCCCCGCGGCCCATGGAAGTGGTGCTGGCCGGCACGGGCGGCTGCACGGCCTACGACGTGGTGCTGATCCTCAAGCGCGGGCGCCACGACGTGCGCGGCTGCCAGGTGAAGCTGAGTTCCGAGCGCGCCAGCGAAGACCCGAAGGTGTTCACGCGCATCCACATGCATTTCGTCGTCAGCGGGCGGGGCGTGCCGGCCTCGGCGGTGGAGCGCGCCATCGCGCTGTCGCACGAGCGTTACTGCTCGGCCAGCATCATGCTGGGCAAGACGGCCAGCATCACCACGAGCTTCGAGCTGGTCGAAGCCTGAGCTGCCGGGAGCCGCCCTCAGACGTGATGGGCGGTGCCCGTCATCACGCGCGCGGCGCCGCGCATCAGCCAGCGCACGGGGGGTGGCAGACGGGCGGCGCCGGCAGCCTCGGCGTGCTCGGCGTGGCGCGCTTCGTCGTCCTTCATCGCGGCCACCACGGCACGCGAACGCTCGTCTGCCACGGGCAGGCGGTCGAGATGGCTGGCCAGGTGCTGCTCGACCTGCCTTTCGGTTTCGACGACGAAGCCCAGACTCGTGGCGTCACCCAGCCGCCCGGCCAGCACCCCGATGCCGAAGGCACCGGCGTACCAGAGCGGGTTCAGCAGGCTGGGGCGACTGCCCAGTTCCTTCAGGCGCTGCTGCGTCCAGGCGAGGTGGTCGGTTTCTTCGCGAGCGGCCTGCTCCATCTGCTGGCGCAACTGCGGCGTGCGGGCGGTCAGCGCCTGTGCCTGGTAGAGCGCCTGCGCGCAGACCTCGCCGACGTGGTTCACGCGCATCAGCGCGCCTGAGAGCCGCCGCGACGCATCGTCCATGGCCGTTTCAGGGCCTTCGGGCGGGCTGGTGGCCGGCATCGGCCGGGCGGCGTGCACCGCGCCGCTGAGCGTGCGCAAGGCGTTATCAAGGCTGGCCAGAAGGCGATCGGTGGTTTCCATGAGGTTTCAGGATAGTCGAAGCGTCCGCTTCCCGCCGCCTGGCGCTTCGTTGTTGGCAGGCAACAAGCGCCCTCGGGGAATACGCGAGGGTGCCCGGGCAATCCTTGGCAAGGCTCGGAGGCGTCTGGTGCAATAGATGCAACTTCCGATAAGGAGGTTGGCCTGATCCGCCCCTCGCAGGGTGACCACCCCGATCGGGACCTCATGTTCAACCAAGGAGATAGCTGCAATGAAAAAATCCCTGCTCGCCCTGGCAGCGCTGACTGCGTTTGCGGGCGTGGCTTCGGCTCAGTCGTCGGTCACCCTGTTCGGTATCGTTGACCTGGCTGCCCGTAGCGTGAAGAACGGCAACGCTGGCTCCATCAAGTCGCTCAGCACCAACGGCCAGGTGTCCAGCCGTCTGGGCGTGCGCGGCGTTGAAGACCTCGGCGGCGGCATGCGCGCCGGCTTCTGGATCGAGGGCGACTTGGTGGGTGACACCGGCAACCCCGCCGGCCAGACCTGGCAGCGCCGTTCCACCCTCAGCCTGATCGGCAGCTTCGGTGAGATTCGCCTCGGCCGTGACTACAACCCGGTGTTCAACGTGGCCGTGTCGCACGACCCGTTCGCCTACGTCGGTGTCGCCTCCTCGGGCAACCTGCGCAGCCGCTTCTACGCCACGCCCGTGGGCAACGCCGGTCTGGCCGCGCGCAACGACAACTCCATCGGCTACTTCCTGCCCACCATGGGCGGCCTGTACGGTCAGGTGATGATCGCAGCTGGCGAAGGTGCACGCGGGAACAAGTACACCGGCTTCCGCCTGGGTTACGCCGCTGGCCCGATCAACTTCTCGGGCGCCTTCGGCAAGGCCGACAAGACCGGCGGCATGGTCGACGACGCCACCACCTTCATCTTCGGTGGTTCGTTCAACGCCGGTTTCGCCACTTTCCACGCTTCGTACGAGAACGCCGAGTACTCCACCACGAAGCGCAAGCTGGCCACCATTGCCGCCGTGGTGCCCACCGGCACGGGCGCGTTCAAGGCCCAATACGCCAAGGCCTCGGGCGCCACGCTCATCGGCCTGGGCTACGTGCAGGGCCTGTCGAAGCGCACCTCGATCTACACGAACTTCGGTCGTGTCGCCAACAAGGGCGCGAACGTTTACACGGCTTCGGGCAGCGGCCCCGCCGGCATGCGCCCCGGTCAGACTTCGACCGGCTACGACGTGGGCATCCGCCACGACTTCTGACGGACCAAGGCCTGGCAACAGGCCCCGCCACCCGGTCTGATTGGCCGCCTTCGGGCGGCCAATTTTTTGTGGATGCCCTACGGCCACAAGCGCCCGGCCAGCGCGGGCGGTGGGCGCAGCGACAGGCGCCAACCCGGGCGCTCGTGTTACGGTCTCGGCCTCCTGCTCTGACGCGGCCCTGGCCGACCTTCTCATTCAGCCATGCTGGTTTTCATACTCCGCCGCCTTCTGCAAGCCGTCGTCGTGATGCTGACGGTGGCCTTCATCGCCTTCATGCTGTTCCAGTACGTGGGCGACCCCGTCACCAGCATCCTGGGCCAAGATGCCACGCAAGAGCAGCGTGACGACCTGCGCCGCGACCTCGGCCTCGACCAGTCCTTTGCCGTGCAGTTCGCGCGCTTCGTGGGCAATGCGGTGCAAGGCGAGTTCGGCCTCAGCCTGCGCCAGGGCCGCGAGGTGTCGGCGCTGATTGCCGAACGTTTCCCGGCCACCTTGGAACTGGCCCTGGGCGCGGCGGTGTTCGCGCTGGTGGTGGGCATCCCGCTGGGCGTCTATGCCGCGCTGCGCCGCGGCCGCTTCGGCTCGCAGCTGGTGATGACGCTGTCGCTGCTGGGCGTGTCGCTGCCCACCTTCCTCATCGGCATCCTGCTCATCCTGGCGTTCTCGGTCACCTTGGGCTGGCTGCCCAGCTTCGGCCGTGGCGACACGGTGCAGATCGGCGGCTGGAGCACCGGTCTGCTCACCTGGGACGGCTGGACGCACATCATCCTGCCTGCCATCACGCTCAGCGTCTTCCAGCTGGCGCTCATCATGCGGCTGGTGCGCGCCGAGATGCTGGAAGTGCTGCGCACCGACTACGTGAAGTTCGCACGCGCGCGGGGCCTGAGCAACCGCACGGTGTACTTCGGGCATGCGCTGAAGAACACCCTGGTGCCGGTGATCACCATCACCGGCCTGCAACTCGGCAGCCTGATCGCCTTTGCCATCATCACCGAGACCGTCTTCCAGTGGCCCGGCATGGGCTTCCTCTTCATCCAGGCCGTGCAGTTCGCCGACATCCCCGTGATGGCCGCCTACCTGTGCCTGATTGCGCTGATCTTCGTCGTGGTCAACCTCGTCGTCGACCTGCTGTATTTCGCCGTCGATCCGCGCCTGCGCATCGAAAAATCGGCCGCCGGTCATTGAGCCCCAGGCCCCGCACCGCATGAGCACACCCACCCCCTCTGCCGCCCCCGGCCGCCTGGCCCGCTGGCGCGACAGCGACATCTGGTACAGCTTCACCACCTCGCCCATGGCCATGCTGGCCGCGGTGATCGCGCTGCTGTGCGTCTTCTGTTCGGTCTTCGCACCCTGGGTGGCGCCCCACAACCCCTTCGACCTGGCCACGCTGAACCTGTCGGATGCGCGCCTGCCGCCGGTGTGGATGGAAGGCGGCGACCGACGCTTCCTGCTGGGCACCGACGACCAGGGCCGCGACCTGCTCTCGGCGCTGTTCTACGGCGCGCGCCTGTCGCTGGCCGTGGGCCTGGCTTCGGTGCTGCTGTCGGTGCTGGTGGGCGTGGGGCTGGGGCTGCTGTCGGGCTTCGTGGGCGGCAAGGTCGACGCCTTCATCATGCGCGTGTGCGACGTGATGCTGAGCTTCCCGTCCATCCTGGTGGCATTGCTCATCAACGGCGTGGGCCGCGCCCTCTTCCCCGATGCGCAGGACACGCTGGCCCTGGGCGTGCTGGTGCTGGCCATTGCGCTCACGGGCTGGGTGCAGTACGCGCGCACGGTGCGCGGCAGCACGCTGGTCGAGCGCAACAAGGAATATGTGCAGGCCGCGCGCGTCATCGGCGTGGCACCGCTGCGCATCATGTTCAAGCACGTGCTGCCCAACGTGCTGGGGCCGGTGCTGGTGCTGGCCACCATCCAGGTGGCCGCGGCCATCCTCACCGAAGCCACGCTGTCCTTTCTGGGCGTGGGCGTGCCGCCCACCAGCCCTTCGCTGGGCACGCTGATCCGCATCGGCAACGACTTCCTGTTTTCCGGTGAGTGGTGGATCACCATCTTCCCGGGCGTGATGCTGGTGCTGATCGCCCTGAGCGTGAACCTGCTGGGCGACTGGCTGCGTGACGCCTTGAACCCGAGACTCCGTTGATGGTTGCGCCGCTGTTGGAGGTGAAGCACCTCCGCGTCGAATTCCCCACCCGCCGCGGCACGCTGCTGGCGCTGGACGACATCAACTTCGACATCGCCCCCGGTGAGATCCTGGGCGTGGTGGGCGAATCCGGCGCCGGCAAGAGCCTCACCGGCGCGGCCATCATCGGCCTGCTGGAGCCCCCTGGCCGCATCGCCGGCGGCGAGATCCTGCTCGGCGGCCGTCGCATCGACAACCTGCCTTATGAGGAGATGCGCAAGATCCGCGGCCGGCAGATCGGCGCGATCTTTCAGGACCCGCTGACCTCGCTGAACCCGCTGTACACCATCGGCCGGCAGCTGGTGGAGACCATCCAGACCCACCTGCCCGTGGGTGCTGAAGAAGCCCGCCAGCGCGCCATCCGCCTGCTGCAGGAAACCGGCATCCCGGCGGCCGAGCAGCGCATCGACCAGTACCCGCACCAGTTCAGCGGCGGCATGCGCCAGCGCGTGGTGATCGCGCTCGCCCTGGCGGCCGAGCCCAAGCTCATCGTCGCGGACGAACCCACCACGGCGCTGGACGTCTCCATCCAGGCGCAGATCATTTCGCTGCTCAAGCGCCTGTGCAAAGACCATGGCGCCGCGGTGATGCTGGTCACGCACGACATGGGCGTCATCGCCGAAACCTGCGACCGCGTCGCCGTGCTCTATGCCGGCCGCGTGGCCGAGATCGGGCCCGTGGGCGAGGTCATCCACCGCCCGAGCCATCCGTACACCCGCGGTCTGATGGGCTCCATCCCGGCGATGGACGAAGACCGAGAACGCCTGCTGCAGATCGACGGTGCCATGCCACGCCTGAACGCCATTCCGCGCGGCTGCGCCTTCAACCCGCGCTGCCCACAGGTGATGGAACGCTGCCGCCAGGAACGCCCCGAACTGCAAGACGCCGGCGCCACGCGTGCCGCGTGCTGGCTGGTGAACAAGGGAGCTGCGGCATGAGCGCGCTGGGCCGCCCCCAAGCGCTCATCCCGCAGCACGCAGTGCGGAGGGTTGTCCAATGAGCGCCCTGGTGGAAGTGCGCGACCTCGCCAAGACCTTCGACGTCTCGGCGCCCTGGTTGAACCGCGTCATCGAACGCCAGCCCAAGCTGTTCGTGCATGCCGTGGACGGCGTCAGCTTCAGCATCGAGAAGGGCACCACGCTGGCCCTGGTGGGGGAGTCGGGCTGCGGCAAGAGCACGGTGGCGCGGCTGCTGGTGGGCCTGTACAGCCCCACGCGCGGCACCGTCCAGTTCGACGGCCAGCCCACCCATGCCGGCCGCGACGCTGCCGAGCTGCGCGCGCTGCGGCGGCGCATGCAGATGATCTTCCAGGACCCCTATGCCAGCCTGAACCCGCGCTGGAAGGTGCTGGACATCATCGGCGAACCGCTGCGCGAGCACGGCCTCGTGCCAGGGAAGGAAGCCTTGCGTGCCCGCGTCAGCGAACTGCTGCTGCAGGTGGGCCTGGCCGCGGCCGATTGCGACAAGTTCCCCCACCAGTTCAGTGGCGGCCAGCGCCAGCGCATTTCCATCGCCCGCGCTCTGGCCACGCAGCCCGAGTTCCTGGTGTGCGACGAGCCCACCTCGGCGCTGGACGTCAGCGTGCAGGCCCAGGTGCTGAACATCATGAAGGACCTGCAGAAGACGCAGGGTCTGACCTACCTGTTCATCAGCCACAACCTGGCCGTGGTGCGCCACGTGGCCGACCGCGTGGGCGTGATGTACCTGGGCCGCCTGGTGGAAGTGGCGCCCAAGGCCGAGTTGTTCAGCCGCCCGCGCCACCCCTACACGCGCATGCTGCTGGATGCCATACCCGACATCCACATGACCGGCCGCGCCCGCACGCCGGTGCAGGGTGAAGTGCCCAACCCGCTGAACCCGCCCAGTGGCTGCGCCTTCCATCCGCGCTGCCCGCATGCCAACGCGCGGTGCAGCAGCGAGCGCCCGGCACTCACGCTCTTCCAGGGCGTGGAAGTGGCCTGCCACGCGGTGCACGAAGGCCGCATCCCGGCTGCGGCCTGAAACGGCCACTCGGGGTGAGGCGCCCCAGGCAGCCCCGGCAGGCGCCTACAGCAGGCGTTCGCCCGCGAACAGCGCCCGCGCTTCCTCGCGTTCACGGATGAGGTGCACGCGCGGGCCGTCCACCATCACTTCGGCAGCGCGCGGCCGCGTGTTGTAGTTGCTGGCCATGGCCATGCCGTAGGCACCGGCCGACAGCACCGCCAGCTTGTCGCCCGGGGCCACCGCGAGGCGGCGGTCGCGGCCCAGCCAGTCGCCCGATTCACACACCGGGCCCACCACGTCCCAGCTTTCGGCAGGGCCGCTGCGCTGCGAGCACGGCTCGATGGCCATGTAGGCCTCGTACATGGCCGGGCGCACGAGGTCGTTCATCGCGGCGTCGACGATGCAGAAATTCTTGCCGCCGTCTTCGGTGAAGCCGGGTTTCAGCACCAGCACCTCGGTCAGCAGCACGCCGGCATTGCCCACCAGCGAGCGGCCAGGTTCGAACAGCACCTCGCGCTGGCCGTGGCCGCGCTCGTCCAGGCGCTGCAGCAGGGCGCGCACCAGCGTGCCGGCATCGGGCGGCGTTTCGTCCGTATAGGTGATGCCCAGACCGCCGCCGACGTCGACGTGGTGGATGGGAATGCCGGCCGCTTCCACCGCTTCCACCAAGTCGAGCAGGCGGTCCAGCGCGTCGAGATAGGGCGAGAGCTGGGTGATCTGAGAGCCGATGTGGCAATCGATGCCCACCACGTGCAGCCCCGGCAAGGCCGCCGCATGCCGGTAGGCGCCCAGCGCCTGGGCGTGGGCGATGCCGAACTTGTTGCCCTTCAGCCCGGTGCTGATGTAGGGGTGCGTGCCGGCGTCGACGTCGGGGTTCACGCGCAGGCTCACGGGGGCTCGGCAGCCCAGGGCCAGCGCTTCTTCGTTCAGCGTGTCCAGTTCCGGCACGCTTTCCGCGTTGAAACAGCGCACACCGGCCTGCAGCGCCTGGCGCATTTCGGCGCGGGTCTTGCCGACGCCCGAGAACACCACCCGGCTGGCTTCGCCGCCGGCCGCCAGCACGCGGGCCAGTTCGCCGCCCGAGACGATGTCGAAACCGGCGCCGGCCTGCGCAAAGGTCTGCAGCACCGCCAGGCTGGAATTGGCCTTCATCGCGTAGCAGACCAGGTGGCGCCGGCCATGCAGTGCCCGCTGGTAGGCCCGCAAGGCGCTGAGCATGGCCTGGCGCGAATACACGAACAGCGGCGTGCCGAAACGCGCGGCCAGTTCAGCCAGGGCATGGCCTTCGAGCCGAAGTTCGCCAGCCTCGCGTGCCAGGAAAGGAGCGCCCGGCAGCTTCATCGCGCCGGCACCGAGGCAGGTGCTGCGGGCGCAGGCGCAGCGGCCTGGGCGGGCTGCAGGTACAACGGGCCCTTCTGGCCGCAGGCCCCCAAAGCCAGCAAGACCAGGCCCAGCCCCAGCCCCTTCAGCGAAGTGGCAGCACCACGGGCCGCTAGACTGCCCCTTGACGTTCTGTTCATGAAAACGATTCTATGAGTTCGAACCCTGGGGGCTCGGCCCGACCTGCAGCCGCTGCCCTGCCCGCCACGCCCTTGTCGGACGCCGAATACCGGACCGAAACCAGCGCGCTGCTGGCCCGCGTGGAAGCGGCCGCCGACGCCTGGTTGCAAGATGATGTGATCGACATCGACACCCACCGCAGCGGGGGCCTGCTGGAGCTTTCGTTTCCCAACGGCAGCAAGATCATCATCAACACCCAGCCGCCCCTGCAGGAGGTGTGGATGGCAGCCCGCGGTGGCGGCTTTCACTACCGCTGGGTGGCCGGCCGCTGGCGCGACACCCGCGACGGCAGCGAATTCATCGCCGCACTGTCGCACCACGCCGGCCTGCAGGCCGGCAAGCCGCTGCAGTTCTGAACCTGCAGGGCCCGGTCGCTAGCGCTTGAAGAGATCGAGGATGCCGCTGCGCTCTTCGCTGCTGGGGGGCTGCGGAATCTTGTCGTCCAGGCCGACGCTGGTAATGCCGGCATCACCAGCAAACTCGTCGAAGACCCAGTAAGGGCCACTCTTCAGCACGCCTTCCGGCGGCACCAGTTCTTCCACCGGCACGTTGCGCAGCGCGTGCTGCATGAAGTCGATCCACACCGGCAAGGACAGGCCCCCGCCGGTTTCGCGGTCGCCCAGCTTGCGGGGGTTGTCGTAGCCTATCCACACCACCGCGGTCACCGTGGGGTGGAAGCCGGCGAACCAGGCGTCCAT
The DNA here is from genome assembly GCA_001295905.1 of beta proteobacterium AAP51. Taxonomy (GTDB): domain Bacteria; phylum Pseudomonadota; class Gammaproteobacteria; order Burkholderiales; family Burkholderiaceae_C; genus Rubrivivax. The sequence goes on from LJHT01000026.1 coordinate 67,673, forward strand.
CGAATCGTTGGTGGTGCCGGTCTTGCCGTAAAGATCAGGCCGCTTCAGCGTCGCCTGGGCGCGGGCCGCCGTGCCCGAGCGCGTGATCTCCTGCAGCAGCGTGTTCATCACGAAGGCGTTGCGGGCGGGCAGCGTGCGCTGGCTCTCGTCCAGCACCGGCGGGCGAGTTTCCAGCAGCGGCTTGCCTTTCTGGTCGGTGATCTTCTCGATGAGCTGCGGCTGCGGCGCGAACCCGCCGTTGGCGAACACGCTGTAGGCCGTGGCCATCTGCAGCGGCGTGACGGTACCGGCGCCCAGGGCCATGGTGAGGTAGGCCGGGTGCCGCTCGGCCGTGAAGCCGAAGTGCTCGATCCACTGCTGGGCGAAGTCGGTGCCCGTGCCCTGCAGCACGCGGATGGAGACCATGTTCTTCGACTTCGCCAGCGCCGTCTGCAGCGGCATGGGGCCGTCGAACTTGCCGTCGTAGTTCTTGGGCTCCCAGGGCTGGCTGCCGGTGGTGGCGGCGTCGAAGAACAGCGGTGCGTCGTTCACCACTGTGGCCGGGGTGAAGCCCTTTTCCAGGGCCGCCGAGTAGATGAAGGGCTTGAAGCTCGAACCCGGCTGACGCCATGCCTGCGTGACGCGGTTGAACTTGTTGCCCAGGAAATCGAAGCCACCCACCATCGCACGCAGCGCGCCGGTGCGCGGGTCGAGGGCGACGAAGGCGCCCTGCACCTCGGGCACCTGCGTCAGGGTCCAGTCGCCCTTGTTGTAGCCGGCGTGCTTGTAGACGCGGACCACGGCGCCACGCCGTATCTGCTTCTGCGGCCCGGCCTTGGGTGAGAGGCCGGAGGTCACCGGGCGCAAGCCGTCGCCAGTGACGGTGACCGTGTCGCCCGACTGCAGCATGGCCACCACCTTGCGCGGACTGGCCTCCAGCACCACCGCCGAGAGCAGGTCGTCGTTGTCAGGGTGATCCGACAAGGCTTCGGCCACCCGCGCGTCGATCAGCGCGTCGTCTGCCGGCAGCGTGACATAGGCCTCGGGGCCGCGGTAGACCTGGCGCAGCTCGAAGTCCATCAGGCCACGGCGCAGCGCGCGGTAGGCCACCAGCTGGTCGGCCGCCTTCACGGTGAGGTAGACGTTCAGGCCGCGCGAGTAGCTGTCTTCCCCGTACTGCGCGAAGACCAGCTGGCGAGCGGTTTCGGTCAGGAAATCGGCGTGCGGCGCGCTCTCGCGCTGCGTGCGATAGCGCAGCTGCTCGGCCAGGGCTTCCTCATGCTGGGCTTCGGTGATGAAGCCGGTCTCGAACATGCGGTTGATGATGTAGCGCTGGCGCAGCGTGGCTCGGCGAGGGTTGGACACCGGGTTGTAGGCCGAGGGGGCCTTGGGCAGGCCGGCCAGCATGGCGGCCTCGGCCACGGTGACGTCCTTCAGCTTCTTGCCAAAGTAAATCTCTGCCGCCGCGGCAAACCCGTTGGAGCGCTGGCCCAGGAAGATCTGGTTCATGTACAGCTCGAGGATCTGGTCCTTGGTGAGCAGACTCTCGATCTTCAGCGCCAAGAGAATTTCGTAAATCTTGCGTGTGAATGTCTTTTCGGTGGAAAGGTAAAAGTTGCGCGCCACTTGCATGGTGATGGTGCTGGCGCCCTGGCTGCGGGCGTCGCGCAGGTTCTCGAGTGCAGCGCGCGCAATGCCCTTGTAGTCGACGCCACCGTGCTGATAGAAGCGCGCGTCTTCGGCTGCCAGCACCGCGTCCTTCATCACCTGCGGAATCTGCGCGATGGGCACGAAGTTGCGTCTTTCTTCGCCAAACTCTGCCAAAAGCACCTGGTCGGAAGAAAAAACTCGCAGCGGCAGCTTCGGCCGGTAGTCGGCCAGGCTGCTGATCTGGGGCAGGTTCGGGTAGGCCACCGCCAGCGCCACGCCCACCAGCAGCAGCAGGCCCAGCAGCCCGGCGAAGAGCCCGCCGAGCAGCCAGGCTGCGGCCTTTCCTGCGCGCCGAAGCCAAAGCGCTTGGATACCGCTGCCGGCTGAAGGTGTTGCAGGATTGCGGGCAGCGTCAGACGAGGTCATAAAGAACCAGGGGTTCAGGCCGAAAAATTATAGGGAGGGGGATGCACAGGCCCCCCGTTTGGCAGATGGATCAGCCTCCGTGACATTGTCCACAAGGGCGTGTCGGGTGGTGGAAATGTTCCCGGGAGCGGGTTTGCGGGTTGTTTCAACTGCGGCAGCATCGTCTTGGAATGGCAACGAGCGCAGCCGGCAGGCGGCGGCTTTTTCTTTGTTGCACAAGGGCTTTACTGCTAGCATTGAAGTAACTTCTTAACAAGCTCGGTCGTTGGTGTGGGTCGTCGGCGTGGCGGGTTCTCGTCAGGTAGCCCTGAGTGGCTGGGGGAGTGTGAGACTTGGGTTTTCTGGACACATTGCTGGGCCGCAAATTCCCGCCCATGATCGGGCTGGACATCAGTTCGTCCAGCGTGAAGCTGGTTGAACTGGACCAGACCGCCAGCGGCGAATACGTGCTTGAGCGTTTTGCCTCCGAGCCCTTCGAAAAGGGCTGGATCACCGACGGCCAGATCGAGAAGTTCGACGAGGTCGCCGCGGCCGTGAAACGCGTGGTGCAGAAAAGCGGCACCAAGACCAAGCAGGTGGTGATGGCAATGCCTCAATCGGCGGTCATCACCAAGAAGATCATGCTCCCGGCCGGCCTGCGCGAAGAAGAGATGGAGATCCAGGTCGAGAGCGAGGCCAACCAGTACATCCCGTTCTCGCTGGACGAAGTGAGCCTCGACTTCTGTGTCGTCGGCCCCAGCCCCACCTCGGCCGGCGACGTGGAAGTGCTCATCGCGGCTTCGCGCCGCGACCGCGTGCAAGACCGCCAGGGCCTGGCCGAAGCCGCCGGCCTGAAGCCTGTGGTGCTGGACATCGAATCGCACGCCTCGCGCATGGCGATGGGGCGCGTGGTATCGGCACTGCCCAACGAAGGCCGCGACGCCCTGGTGGCCTTGTTCGAGATCGGCGCCGACACCACCAGCCTGAAGGTGCTGCGCGACGACGAGATGCTCTACGACCGCGACCAGGCCTTCGGGGGCAGCCAGCTCACGCAGCTGATCAGCCGCCAGTATGGCTTCAGCTTCGAAGAGGCCGAGGCCAAGAAGCTCAGCGGCGATCTGCCTGAGGACTACGAAAGCGCCATTCTTTCGCCCTTCGTCGACAGCCTCTCGCAGGAAATCGGCCGTGCGCTGCAGTACTTCTTCACGAGCACGCCGCACCACAAGGTGCATTACGTGATGCTGGCCGGCGGTACCGCCACGCTGCCGGGCCTGAAAGACCGTGTCACCGACCTCACGGGCTTTGCCTCGAGCGTGGTGAACCCCTTCGACCAGATGCAGCTGGGCTCCAGCGTGCGCGAAAGCCGCGTGCGCCGCGAGGCACCTTCCTACCTGACCGCCTGTGGTTTGGCGATGCGGAGGTTCCTCCAGTGATCCTGATCAACCTGCTGCCGCACCGCGAGGAAAAGCGGCGTCAGCGCAAGCGGGCCTATTTCGCCAGCCTGGCGGCTTGCGCCGTGGCCGGCGTGGCCATTGTCGGCATCTGGTACACGGTGCTTGGGCAGATGACGGCCGACCAGGAATCGCGCAACGCCTTCCTGCAGGCCGAGATCAGCCGACTCGACGCGCAGATCAAGGACATCGCCACGCTGCGCGCCGAGATCAACGCCCTCAATGCGCGCAAAAAGGCCGTCGAAGACCTGCAGAACGACCGCAACGTGCCCGTGCACCTGCTCAACGAACTGGTGCGGCAGACGCCGGAAGGCGTGTTCCTGACCAGCGTGCGCCAGGCGGGCCAGGTGATCTCCATCACCGGCGTGGCGCAGACGAACGAGCGGGTCTCCGAGTTCCTTCGCAACACGCTCTACAACTCGACCTGGCTGGAAAAGCCTGATCTGGTCGAGATCCGCGCCTCGTCGGCCGCCGCACGCGACCAGCGCAGGCTTTTCGACTTCTCGATGCGCGTCACCATCAAGCGCCAGCAGGCAGTGACGCCTGCGGCTGCAGCCGCCCCTGCGGCAGCCCCCGGCGCTGCGCCTGCAGCAGCCAAAGCGAGTTGAGGTCAGCATGGCCAGACCTTCCACGAGTTTTGATGTCACTGGGTTCGTCGACCAGGCGGCGTCCCAGTTCCGCAACCTCAACCCCAACGAGCCCGGCCAGTGGCCACCCCTGCCCAAGATCGCCACCTGGCTGGCGGCCTGCGCCTTCGTGGTGGGCCTGGGCTGGTTCCTGCTGCTCTCGGACGCCACCCAAGCGCTGGAAGCCCTGCGCGCCAAGGAACCGCAGCTGCAAGCCACCTACAAGGACCGGCTGGGCCAGGCCGTGAACCTGAACGAGTACCGCAAGCAGAAGCTGCAGGTTCAGGAGTACGTGACGCAGCTCGAGAAGCAGTTGCCGGGCAAGGCCGAAATGGACGCGCTGCTGTCCGACATCAACCAGGCCGGCCTGGGCCGCGGCCTGCAGTTCGAGCTGTTCCGTCCCGGCCAGGTGCAGATCAAGGACTATTACGCCGAACTGCCGATTGCCATCCGCGTGACAGGCCGATATCACGATGTCGGCTCCTTCGCTGCCGACGTCGCCAACCTCTCGCGCATCGTCACCTTGCAGAACATCAGCCTTGCGCCCGTGGGCGCCCGTGACACCACCGGGAACCTGTCGATGGAAGCCACGGCCTTCACCTACCGCTACCTCGACGCGGCCGAGATCGCCCAGCAGCGACGCCCCGCGCCGCGCCCGGGGGCGCCGCGATGAGAGCCACATCTCTAGCCGCAGGCTTGCTGGCGCTGGGCACACTGGCCGGTTGCAGCGCCGACCACGACGAACTGCGGGCCTGGATGGAACAGCAACGCCGCGAAGCCAAGCCCAACGTGGCGCCGCTGCAGCCCCCGAAGAAGTTCGACCCCGAGCCCTATGGCATGGCCCAGGCGGTGGAGCCCTTCAGCACCCAGAAGCTGTCGGTGGCGCTGAAGCAGGAATCCCGGCAGGTCAATTCGCTCATGGCCGCCGAGCTGAACCGGCGCAAGGAGCCGCTGGAGTCCTACCCGCTCGACAGCATGTCGATGGTGGGCAGCGTGAACAAGGAGGGCAAGCCCTTCGCGCTGCTTCGCGTGGACAACCTGCTCTACCAGGTGAAGGTGGGCGACCACCTGGGCCAGAACTACGGGCTCATCACCAAGATTGCCGAAACCGAGATCGTGCTGCGTGAACTGGTCATGGATGCCGCCGGCGAAATGATCGAACGCCCCGCCACGCTGCAACTGCAGGAGCGGACGCGATGAAGACCCTTCAGGAGAGATGCACCATGTCGCATTGGCGAGCCGCCCTTGCTGCTTTGTCCGCCGCCAGCGCCTTGTTTGTGCCGCTGTCTTCCTGGGCGCAGAACACCATCCAGTCGATCACGAGCAGCCAGCAGGCCGGTACCGAGGTGGTGCGCGTCGAGTTGAGCGAGGCACTCACCGCGGTGCCCAACGGCTTCTCGGTGCAGGCGCCGCCGCGCATCGCCATCGACCTGCCGGGCGTGACCAACGGCATGGGCCGCAGCAACGTCGAGATCAACCAGGGCAACCTGCGCTCGGCCAACGTGGCGCAGGCCGGCGACCGCACGCGTCTCGTGCTGAACCTGAAACAGGCTTCGGGTTACCGGGCCCAGGTGCAGGGCAAGGTGCTGCTGCTCATCCTGGACACGGCCGGCCCCGCCGTCGAAACGGCAGCGGCCCCAGCCGCCGGCAACGCGGCTGCCCAGGCCGTGACGTTCGCGGCACCGCAGAACTCCGCATCGCTGCCGCTGCGCGACATCGACTTCCGCCGTGGGCAAGACGGCGCCGGACGCGTCATCGTCAACCTGCCCAGCACGCAGGTGGGTGTGGACATCCGCCAGCAAGGCCAGACCCTCGTGGTCGAGTTCCTGCGCTCCAGCCTGCCCGACACACTGCGTCGCCGGCTGGACGTCACCGACTTCGGCACGCCAGTGCGCACGGTGTCCACCTTCCAGTCGGGCGACCGCGTGCGCATGGTGGTCGAGCCCACGGGTTCGTGGGAGCACAGTGCCTACCAGAGCGACAACCAGTTCGTGCTGGAAGTGCGGCCGGTGAAGGTCGACCCCAACAAGCTGACGCAAGGCCCGGGCTTCCAGGGTGAGAAGCTGAGCCTGAACTTCCAGAACATCGAAGTGCGTGCGCTGCTGCAGGTGATCGCCGACTTCACGAACTTCAACGTCGTCACCAGCGACACCGTCACCGGCACCGTGACGCTTCGGCTGAAGGACGTTCCCTGGGACCAGGCGCTGGACATCATCCTCCAGAGCAAGGGCTTGGGCGTGCGCAAGAACGGCAACGTGCTGTGGATCGCGCCGAAGGACGAATTGGCCGCAAAGGAGCAGGTCGACCTCGAAGCCAAGAAGAAGGTGGCTGAACTGGAGCCGCTGCGCACCCAGTCGTTCCAGCTGAACTACACCAAGGCCGAAGACGTGGCCAAGGGCTTGTCGGGGCAGAGTTCCTCCGGCGGCGGCGGTAACCAGGCCACGCGCATCCTGTCGCCGCGGGGCAGCGTGATCTTCGAAACCCGCACCAACCAGCTCTTCGTCAACGACATCCCCTCCAAGCTCGAAGAAGTGCAGGCGCTGATCGCGAAGATCGACATCCCGGTGCGCCAGGTGCTGATCGAAGCCCGCATCGTCGAGGCCGACGACAGCTTCGGCCGCGCCCTGGGCGTGAAGCTCGGCGGCAACGACCTGCGTGGGCAACGCGGCGGCATTCCCGGTTACAGCGTGGGCGGCGACAACCGCATCACGGTGGGCAATAACTATGCGGCTATCGGTTTCCAGACGAGCCAGAGTGCAGTCGCTCCGGCCTTCAACGACACCGCCTTCATCAACCTGCCCGCCAACACCACGGCCTTCGGGGGTTCGTCGGCAGCCTCGTTCGCGCTCTCGCTCTTTGGCGCCACCGCGAACCGCTTCCTGAACCTGGAACTGTCGGCACTCGAATCCGAAGGACGAGGCAACATCGTCTCGAGCCCACGGGTCATCACCGCCGACCAGACCAAGGCACGCATCGAGCAGGGTGAAGAGATTCCCTACCAGCAGGCCACTTCCAGCGGTGCCACCTCGGTGCAGTTCAAGAAGGCCAGCCTGAGCCTGGAAGTGACACCGCAGATCACTCCCGAGGGCAACGTCATCCTCGACCTGGAAGTGAACAAGGACAGCCGCGGTGCCCTCACGGCGGCCGGCCCCGCCATCAACACCAAGCAGGTGAAGACCCAGGTGCTGGTGGAAAACGGCGGTACCGTGGTCATCGGCGGCATCTTCACGCAGGACGAACAGACCGAGGTGAACAAGGTGCCGCTGCTGGGCGACATCCCCTACCTCGGCTACCTCTTCCAGAACCGGGTGCGCAGCACGCGCAAGACCGAACTGTTGATCTTCATCACGCCCAAGATCGTGACCGACCGGTCGGCCGCGCGCTGACCCACCTCCACGATGACCGACCCACGGATTTCAGGTAGCCCCATGATGCTCAAGCACCTTTTCATTCGCGCGGCCGTGCTTCTGCCGGTGGGCTTGATGCTCGCCAGCTGCGGCGGTGGCAGCAATGCCGATGCGGGGTCTTTGCAACCCTTCAACATCGTGCCCACTTCCATCACGCTCACTGGGCCTGATGCCAACACCTGCGGTGCCGGCTATGGCGGCCGCGTGTATGTCTACGGTGGCGCCGGTCCTTACCGGGTCAACAACTCGGGCGGCAACGCGGTGGGCGTGCCGGGCTCTGGCTTCATCACCGTGAACAAGACCTTGGTCGACCGGCCGGGCGAGTTCTTCGAGGTCACGCTCAACGGCGGCTGCATGACCAACATCCAGGTCATCGTGGTTGACCAGCTTGGACGGCAATCCACCTTGTCGGTGAGCTCCGTCAAAGGCGAGTGATGAACTGGCACGCCGCCAGACACGCGAACTGAAGCCGCCGGCCCAGGGCGACAGCCTTGACAGCGTGACGCCGCTGAGCGTTTCCCTCGTCGGCATGCCCGGCAGCGGCAAGTCGACCGTGGCGCGTCACCTGGCCCGCCAACTGGGCCTGGACTTTGTCGACAGCGACACCGAGATCGAGCGCCACATCGGCATGCCGATACGCGCCTTCTTCGAAGCGCACGGCGAAGCCCCGTTCCGGGACATCGAACAAGAGGTGATCGAGGTCCTCACGCAGCGCCAGGGCTGCGTGCTGGCCACCGGCGGCGGCGCGGTACTGCGGCCCTCGAACCGCGATGCATTGCACTCGCGCACCCATGTGGTTTACTTGCGCAGCACCGCCGAAGACCTGTTCCGCCGCCTGCGCCATGACACCCAACGTCCGCTGCTGCAGGTGGCCGACCCTCTGGCCCGGCTGCGCGAGCTGTACCGCGAACGTGACCCGCTCTACCGCCGCACCGCGCACTTCGTGGTGGAAGCGGCCCGCCCCTCGGTGCATTCGCTCACCGGCATGGTGCTGATGCAGCTGGAGCTGGCCGGCCTGGTCGACCCCGGCCACGTGCCTTCCAGCATCGACCAAGGCCCGGCCTGACCCCTGGCCCAGACTCGCAGCCAGCGTGCTGCAAGGCCACGCTTAAACTGCCGCGCATGAACCCCCTGAACGCGCGCACGGTGCGGGTGGCCACCCCCGACAGCCGCTACGACATCCTGATTGCCGGCGGCCTGCTGCAAGAGCCTGCAGCATGGTCGGGCCTGCCGGCCGCATCGCAGGCCGTGATCGTCAGCAACCCGAGCGTCGATGCGCTGTATGGCGCGGCGCTGGCACAAGCGCTGGCACCACACCATGCCCACGTCAGCCGCGTGCTGCTGCCCGATGGCGAAGCGCACAAGACCTGGGAAACGCTGAACCTCGTCTTCGAGCACCTGCTGGCCCACGCCTGCGACCGCAAGACCGTCCTCTACGCGCTGGGCGGCGGCGTGGTGGGCGACATGACCGGCTTCGCCGCCGCCACCTACATGCGCGGCGTGCCCTTCGTGCAGGTGCCCACCACGTTGCTGGCGCAGGTGGATTCTTCGGTGGGCGGCAAGACTGCCATCAACCACCCGCGCGGCAAGAACATGATCGGCGCGTTCTACCAACCCGCCCGCGTGCTGTGCGACCTGCGCACGCTGGCCAGCCTGCCTGCCCGCGAGCTGTCGGCGGGCCTGGCTGAAGTCATCAAGTACGGACCCATCTTCGACATGGGCTTCTTCGATTGGATCGAGGGCCACATCGAAGCCTTGCGCGCGCACGACGCCGAGGCCCTGGCCCATGCGGTACAGCGCTCTTGCGAGATCAAGGCCGAGGTGGTGGGCCAGGACGAACGCGAAAGCGGCCTGCGGGCCATCCTGAACTTCGGTCACACCTTCGGCCACGCCATCGAAGCCGGCATGGGCTACGGCGCCTGGCTGCACGGTGAAGCCGTGGGCTGCGGCATGGTGCTGGCCGCCGAGCTGTCGGCGGAACTGGGCCTCGTGCCGCCGGCCTTCGTGCAGCGCCTGGCCAGGCTGGTGACCCGGGCCGGACTGCCCGTGCAGGCGCCCTACATGCCCGATGCACAGTGGCTCGAGCTGATGCGCGTGGACAAGAAGGCCGAGGCCGGCGCCATCCGCTTCGTGCTCATCGACACCCCCGGCCGCGCCGTGCTGCGCAGTGCGCCCGATGCCGCAGTGCTGCGCGCCATCCGCCGCCACAGCGCGCCTGCGGGCCTGGCCGCGTGAACACCGCCGGCCTGGCACCCTGGGCCAGCCACCCCCAGCACACACGCGGGCGGCGCATTGCAGAAGCGCTATCGCCGCCGCGCACCGAACACCAGCGCGACCGCGACCGCATCGTGCACAGTACCGCCTTCCGCAGGCTGGTCTACAAGACACAGGTTTTCCTCAACCACGAGGGCGACCTCTTTCGCACGCGCCTGACGCACTCGCTGGAAGTGGCGCAGCTGGGCCGCTCCGCGGCGCGGGCCCTGCGCCTGAACGAAGACCTGGTGGAGGCCATCGCGCTGGCGCACGACCTCGGCCACACGCCTTTCGGCCACGCCGGGCAGGACGCGCTGCACGCCTGCATGCAGGCCCATGGCGGCTTCGAGCACAACCTGCAGAGCCTGCGCGTGGTGGACAAGCTGGAGGCCCGCTACCCCGCCTTCGACGGGCTGAACCTGTGCTTCGAAACGCGTGAAGGCATCCTGAAGCACTGCTCGCCGCGCAATGCACAGCGCATGGTGGCCCTGGAACCGGCAGGCCCGGCGCAGCGTTTCCTGAGCGGCACCCAGCCCAGCGTGGAAGCCCAGCTCGTGAACCTGGCCGATGAGATGGCCTACAACGCCCACGACATCGACGACGGGGTGCGTTCCGGGCTGCTGACGATGACGCAGCTGGAGGAGGTGCCTCTTTTCGCCCGTTGGCGCGATGCCGTGCTCGCCGACCACCCCCACCTGGCCGAACAACCCGGCCGGCGGCTGCTGTTCGAAACCCTGAGGCGGCTGTTGTCCGCGCAGATCGGCGACCTGGTCGCCCACACCGCGCAGAACCTGGCCGAGGCGGCCCCGGCAGACGCCGATGCGGCGCGCCAGTTGCCGCCGATCGTGGGCCTGAGCCCCGCCCTGAAGGCGCAGAACGCCGAGTTGAAGCAGTTTCTGTTCACCCGGCTGTACCGCCACCCGCAGGTGGTGCAGTCCACCACGGCAGCGCGCCAGGTGGTGAGCGAGCTCTTCGCCGCCTACACCGCACGGCCCCGCGAGATGCCGGAAGACTATGCCGCTACCGAAGACACGCACCGCGCCGTGGCCGACTACATCGCCGGCATGACCGACCGCTTTGCGCTGCGCGAACACCACCGCCTCACCGGGCAGCGGCTGTTCGCCGACGCGCCTTGACACCATGGCTCGGCTCCGCCGGCTGGAGTGGCCGGGCCACACGCACTACCTGATCCAACGCGGCCATGGCGCCTTGCAGGAGCGGGGCGTGTTCGCCGACGCCAGCGACCGCGCCAGCTTCCTGGCCGTGCTGAATGAAGCTGCGCGCGCCGAGGCCGTTCAGGTGCATGCCTACGCCTTGCTCCACCTCGAACTGCAACTGCTGGCCACCCCCAGTGAAGCGGGTGCCTTGGGCCGACTGATGCAGGCCCTGGGCCGACGCTATGTGAGCGCCTACAACCGCCGTCATGGCCACCGCGGCAGCTTGTGGGACGGACGTTTCCGCTGCGCGGTGGTGGAACCCGGCGCCACCCGGCTGGCCCTGCTGCAGTTGGTCGACGGACAGAGCAACGAACCCGACCACACCAGCGCCAGCGCACGCCTCGGCGGCACCCGGCCGCCCTTGCTGACCGACCCGCCGGAGTGGTGGACCCTGGGCAACACGCCCTTCGAACGCGAAGCAGCCTACCGCCAGCGCCTGACCCTGGGCCTGCCTGCCGGGCAAGCCCAGGGCCTGCGCCAAGCGGCCCTGGGCGGATGGGCCGCGGGCTCGCCAGCCTTCACCGCCGAGGTGGCCGAAGCGACCGCGCGGCCCGCACGCCCCCGGGCGCGGGGGCGGCCGCGCAACGCCGGCTGAACATCGGCCCATGACGTTGGGCCGATGGCCATTGGCCAGCAGCCCGCAACAGGCAGCCACGCCGCAGGCCAGCCCTCCCGTGGCATGGCGCCTGCATGCGCCAGGGAGCTGAAGCTTCTGGCACTGCCATTGTTATGTCCCCATTAAAGACCATCGCGGTCAAACCAGCAGTTCATAAAGGGTCTGACCCCGTTTTAAAGACGTTGAGTCCCGTGCTGCAGTGCAGTAATCTGCGCCTCCCCACCGACACCACGCGGTGAGGCCTCCATCCCCCACGCCCTTCGAGGAAGCGCCATGACGACGCCCGCCCCCTTCCCCGCCAGCTCTGGCGCCGCTGCCAGCGCCACGGCCCAGGAAATCGCTTCCCTGGCCGAGAACGGCCTCTACAACCCGGCGGGCGAGCACGACGCCTGTGGCGTGGGCTTCGTCGCGCACATCAAGGGTGCGCGGGCTCACTCCATCATCGAGCAGGGCCTGAAGATCCTGGAGAACCTCGACCACCGCGGCGCCGTGGGCGCCGACGAGCTGATGGGCGACGGCGCGGGCATCCTGATCCAGATCCCCGACGACTTCTACCGCGCGGAAATGGCCGTGAACGGCGTGGCTCCCGATGGTCGCGTGGGCGTGACGCTGCCGCCCCCGGGCGAGTACGGCGTCGGCATGATCTTCCTGCCCAAGGAACACGCCTCCCGCCTGGCCTGCGAGCAGGAACTGGAACGCGCCGTGAAGGCCGAAGGCCAGGTGCTGCTGGGCTGGCGCGACGTGCCGGTCGACCTGGAGATGCCGATGAGCCCGGCCGTGCGCGCCAAGGAGCCCGTCATCCGCCAGATCTTCATCGGCCGCGGCACCGATGTCATCGTGCCCGACGCGCTGGAGCGCAAGCTCTACGTCATCCGCAAGACGGCCAGCGCCGCCATCCAGGCGCTGAAGCTCACGCACAGCCGCGAGTACTACGTGCCCAGCATGAGCTGCCGCACCGTCATCTACAAAGGCCTGCTGCTGGCCAACCAGGTGGGCGTGTACTTCAAGGACCTGGCCGACCCGCGTGCCGTCAGCGCCCTGGCCCTGGTGCACCAGCGTTTCAGCACCAACACCTTCCCCGAATGGCCGCTGGCCCACCCCTACCGCATGGTGGCGCACAACGGCGAGATCAACACCGTCAAGGGCAACTTCAACTGGATGCGCGCCCGCGAAGGCGTGATGAAGAGCCCGGTGCTGGGCGACGACCTGAACAAGCTCTACCCCATCAGCTTCGAAGGCCAGAGCGACACCGCCACCTTCGACAACGCGCTGGAACTGCTCACGATGAGCGGCTACCCGCTGGCCCACGCGGCGATGATGATGATCCCGGAAGCCTGGGAGAACCACGAGCTGATGGACGAGCGCCGCCGCGCCTTCTACGAGTACCACGCGGCCATGCTCGAGCCCTGGGACGGCCCCGCGGCGATGGTGTTCACCGACGGCAAGCAGATCGGGGCCACACTCGACCGGAATGGCCTGCGCCCCGCGCGCTACATCGTCACCGACGACGACCTGGTGGTGATGGCTTCCGAAAGCGGCGTGCTGCCGGTGCCGCAGAGCAAGATCATCAAGAAGTGGCGCCTGCAGCCGGGCAAGATGTTCCTCATCGACCTGGAACAAGGCCGCATCGTTGACGACGAAGAGCTGAAGAACCAGTTCGCCAACGCCCGCCCCTACCGGCAGTGGATCGACAACGTGCGCGTGCGCCTCGATGAAGTGGCCGGCGGCGCGGAGCCCGCAGCGGCTACCGAAACGCTGCTCGACCGCCAGCAGGCCTTCGGCTACACGCAGGAAGACCTGAAGTTCCTGATGGCGCCCATGGCCGCCAATGGCGAAGAGGCCATCGGCAGCATGGGCAACGACAGCCCACTGGCGGTGCTGAGCGACAAGAACAAGCCGCTCTTCAACTACTTCAAGCAGCTCTTCGCGCAGGTGACCAACCCGCCGATCGACCCCATCCGGGAAGCGATCGTGATGAGCCTGAACAGCTTCATCGGGCCGAAGCCCAACCTGCTGGACATCAACGCGGTGAACCCGCCGATGCGCCTGGAGGTGACGCAGCCCATCCTGAACTTCGCCGACATGGCGCGGCTGCGCAGCATCGCCCAGCACACGGGCGGCAAGTTCAAGAGCTACGAGCTCGACATCACCTACCCGCTGGCCTGGGGCCGCGAAGGTGTGGAAGCCAAGCTGGCCAGCCTGTGCGCCGAGGCGGTGGACGCGCTCAAGGGCGGCCACAACATCCTCGTCATCACCGACCGGCGCATGAGCCGCACGCAGATCGCGATTCCGGCGCTGTTGGCACTTTCCGCCGTGCACCACCACCTGGTGCGCGAAGGCCGCCGCACCACCGCCGGCCTGGTGGTGGAAACCGGCAGCGCGCGCGAGGTGCACCACTTCGCGGTGCTGGCGGGCTACGGCGCCGAGGCCGTGCACCCCTACCTGGCGATGGAAACGCTGGTGGAGCTGCAAGGCTCCTTGCCCGGCGAGATCGATGCCGACAAGGCCATCTACAACTACGTCAAGGCCATAGGCAAGGGTCTGTCGAAGATCATGTCCAAGATGGGCGTGTCGACCTACATGTCGTACTGCGGCGCGCAGCTCTTCGAGGCCATCGGCCTGGAGAAGAGCTTCGTCGAGAAGTACTTCCGCGGCACGGCCACGCAGGTGGGCGGCATCGGTGTGTTCGAGGTGGCCGAAGAAGCGCTGCGCATGCACCACGCGGCCTTCGGCAACGACCCGCTGCTGGCGAACATGCTGGAAACCGGCGGAGAGTACGCCTGGCGCGCCCGTGGCGAAGAGCACATGTGGACGCCCGACGCCATCGCCAAGCTGCAGCACAGCACACGCGCCAACAAGTGGGACACCTACAAGGAGTACGCGCAGATCGTCAACGACCAGAGCAAGCGCCACATGACGCTGCGCGGCCTGTTCGAGTTCAAGGTCGATCCGAGCAAGGCCATCTCTGTCGACGAGGTGGAATCGGCCGCTGACATCGTCAAGCGTTTCGCCACCGGCGCCATGTCGCTGGGCAGCATCTCCACCGAAGCCCACAGCACGCTGGCCATCGCGATGAACCGCATCGGCGGCAAGAGCAACACCGGCGAAGGCGGTGAAGACCCGGCGCGCTACCGCAGCGAGTTGAAGGGCATCAAGGTCACGGCCGGCACCAAGGTGAGTGACGTCATCGGCAAGAAGGTCATCGAGGCCGACTACGAGATGCGCGAAGGCGACAGCCTGCGCAGCAAGATCAAGCAGGTGGCCTCGGGCCGCTTCGGTGTGACCACCGAATACCTGGTGAGCGCCGACCAGATCCAGATCAAGATGGCCCAGGGCGCCAAGCCCGGTGAAGGTGGCCAGCTGCCCGGCGGCAAGGTGAGTGAGTACATCGGTTTCCTGCGCTACAGCGTGCCCGGCGTGGGTCTCATCAGCCCGCCGCCGCACCACGACATCTATTCCATCGAAGACCTGGCGCAGCTGATCCACGACCTGAAGAACGCCAACCCGCGCGCGAGCATCAGCGTGAAGCTGGTGTCTGAAGTGGGCGTGGGCACCATCGCCGCCGGCGTGGCCAAGTGCAAGGCCGACCATGTGGTCATCGCGGGTCACGACGGCGGCACGGGCGCCTCGCCGTGGTCGTCGATCAAGCACTGCGGCACGCCCTGGGAACTGGGCCTGGCCGAGACGCAGCAGACCCTGGTGCTGAACCGCCTTCGCAGCCGCATCCGCGTGCAGGCCGACGGCCAGATGAAGACCGGCCGCGATGTCGTCATTGGCGCGCTGCTGGGCGCCGACGAGTTCGGCTTCGCGACCGCGCCGCTGGTGGTGGAGGGCTGCATCATGATGCGCAAGTGCCACCTCAACACCTGCCCGGTGGGCGTGGCCACACAAGACCCGGTGCTGCGCGCCAAGTTCGCGGGCAAGCCCGAGCACGTGGTGAACTACTTCTTCTTCGTGGCCGAAGAAGCGCGCCAGATCATGGCGCAGCTGGGCATCCGCAAGTTCGACGAACTCATCGGTCGCGCCGACCTGCTGGACACCAAGAAGGGCATCGAACACTGGAAGGCGCGCGGCCTCGATTTCGGCCGTGTCTTCCACCAGCCGGCGGTGCCGGCCAGCGTGGCGCGCCACCACACCGAGGAGCAAGACCACGGCCTGGCCAAGGCTCTCGACATGAAGCTGATCGAGCGCTGCCAGCCTGCCATCCAGAAGGGCGAGAAGGTGCACTTCATGGAAGACGCGCGCAACCTCAACCGCAGCGTCGGCGCCATGCTCTCGGGCGAGCTCATCAAGCACCGGCCCGAGGGCCTGCCCGACCACACCATCTTCATGCAGATGGAAGGTGTGGGCGGCCAGAGCTTCGGCGCGTTTCTGGCCAGCGGCATCACGCTCTACCTGATCGGCGATGCCAACGACTACACCGGCAAGGGCCTGAGCGGCGGCCGCGTGGTGGTGCGGCCGAGCATCGAGTTCCGCGGCGACGCGTCGGCCAACATCATCGTCGGCAACACGGCGCTGTATGGCGCCACCAGCGGCGAGGCCTTCTTCCGCGGCGTGGCCGGCGAACGTTTCGCGGTGCGCCTGAGTGGGGCCACCGCCGTGGTGGAAGGCACGGGCGACCATGGCTGCGAGTACATGACCGGCGGCACCGTGGTGGTGCTGGGCAAGACCGGCCGCAACTTCGCCGCCGGCATGAGCGGTGGCGTGGCCTATGTCTATGACGAAGACGGCCAGTTCGCGCGCCGCTGCAACACCAGCATGGTGGCGCTGGACAAGGTGCTGCCGCGTGAAGAGCAGAACGCGCCGGCCCAGGGCCTGCACGCAGGCCAGGCCGACGAGGCGCTGCTGAAGAAGCTGATCGAAGACCACCACCGCTGGACGGGCAGCCTGCGCGCCCGCGAATTGCTGGACCACTGGGCCGCCTCGCGCGCGAAGTTCGTGAAGGTCTTCCCGCACGAATACAAGCGCGTGCTGGCCAGCCGCGCCGCGGCCGCTCTGGCCCCGGCCGGCACCGTGGCCGCGAAGTAAGCGCTGCAGCCTGCACCCCTACCCACCCATTCCCCCCAATCACCCGCGCGGAGTTAGCCCATGGGCAAGGTCACCGGATTCCTCGAATACGAACGCCTCGAAGAAGGCTACGAGCCGCCACCGGCACGGCTGAAGACGTGGAAAGAGTTCGTCATCACGCTGAACGCCGAGCAGGCCAAGGTGCAGGGCGCGCGCTGCATGGACTGCGGCACGCCCTTCTGCAACAGCGGCTGCCCGGTCAACAACGTCATCCCCGACTTCAACGACCTCGTCTACCAGGGCGACTGGAAGAACGCCATCACGGTGCTGCACAGCACCAACAACTTCCCCGAATTCACGGGCCGCATCTGCCCCGCGCCCTGTGAAGCCGCCTGCACGCTGAACGTGAACGACGATGCCGTGGGCATCAAGAGCATCGAACACGCCATCATCGACCGCGCCTGGGCCGAAGGCTGGGTGCTGCCGCAGCCGCCGGCCTTCAAGACCGGCAAGCGGGTGGCCGTGGTGGGCAGCGGCCCCGCGGGCCTGGCGGCTGCGCAGCAGCTGGCACGCGCCGGCCATGACGTGACGGTGTTCGAGAAGAACAGCCGCATCGGCGGCCTGCTGCGCTACGGCATTCCCGATTTCAAGATGGAGAAGACGCACATCGACCGCCGCATCGAACAGATGCAGGCCGAAGGCGTGGTCTTCCGCACCGGCGTGCTGGTGGGCGCCTTCCCCGCCGACAGCAAGGTGACCAACGACGCGAAGGAAACCATCAGCGCCGAGCAATTGAAGGCCGAGTTCGACGCCGTGTTGCTGACCGGCGGCAGCGAGACCAGTCGCGACCTGCCCGTGCCCGGCCGAGAGCTCGACGGCGTGCACTTCGCGATGGAGTTCCTGCCGCAGCAGAACAAGGTGGTGGCCGGTGACAAGCTGAAGAAGCAACTGCGAGCCGATGGCAAGCACGTCATCGTCATCGGCGGTGGCGATACCGGCAGCGACTGCGTGGGCACCAGCAACCGCCATGGCGCTGCCAGCGTCACGCAGTTCGAGCTGATGCCGCAGCCGCCCGAAGAAGAGTACAAGCCGCTCACCTGGCCCTACTGGCCCACCAAGCTGCGCACCAGTTCCAGCCACGAAGAAGGCTGCGAGCGCGAATTCGCCATCGCCACCAAGGAGATCGTGGGCAGCAAGGGCAAGGTCACGGCGGTGAAGACCGTGCGCGTGAAGCCCGAGGGCGGCCGTTTCGTCGAGGTGCCCGGGACCGAGCAGGAGTACAAGGCCGACCTCGTGCTGCTGGCGATGGGCTTCACCGCCCCCGTGGGCAGCGTGCTGGAAGCCTTCGGTGTGGAAAAAGACACGCGCGGCAACGCGCGCGCGGGCACGGAAGACGGCACCGGCTACCGCACCAACGTCGACAAGGTCTTTGCGGCCGGCGACATGCGCCGCGGCCAGAGCCTGGTGGTCTGGGCCATCCGCGAAGGCCGCCAGGCCGCCCGCGAGGTGGACGCCTACCTCATGGGCCGCAGCGAACTGCCCCGCTGAACCGACGGCGGGCGGCAAAGCAAGTCACGCTTTGTTGCACCGCCGCGTAATTGACGCACACAAGCTCTACATCTTCGGCACATCCGGGCCGATAAACGAGGGCAGACTCGGGTGGAACCGAGTGCCCAGGAGCTGTCGTGCGTTTCCCCTTTCCGTCGTCCCCGCCGCGTGGCGCCCCCGCGGCACCTGCGCGTGCCCGGTTCGCCGGTTTCACGCTGATCGAACTGATGATCACGGTGGCGATCATCGCCATCATCGCGGCCATCGGCTACCCGCAGTACACCAGCTATGTGCAGCGCAGCCGCATCGCTGAAGCCACCGGCACGCTGAGCACCACACGCGTGCGCCTGGAACAGTTTTACCAGGACAACCGCAACTACGGCTCGACCGCCACCACCTGCGGCATCACCATGCCGACGGGCGATTTCTTCGATTTCACCTGCACCTGGGGCGCCAGCAGCACCAGCCAGTCTTTCGTGCTCTCGGCCGTTGGCAAGAGCGGCACCGCCATGAACGGCTTCACGTTCACGGTGGACAACAACAACACGCAGCAGACCACCGCCTTCACGGGGGCCTCGGGCCTGCCGGCAAGCTGCTGGCTGCGCCGCCAGGGCGACACATGCTGAGCAGCCCTTGCCTGCCTGCCTGGCAGGGCACGCGCGCACGCGGCGCGCGGCCCGGGGCGGCGCGCGGCGTGACGCTGATCGAACTGATGATCACGGTGGCGGTGCTCGCCATCGGTCTGTCGCTGGCGGCGCCGGCCTTCACGCAGCAGATCGCCAACTACCGCCTGCGCGCGGCCTCGGAAAGCATCATCAACGGCCTGAACTACGCCCGGGCCGAGGCAGTGCGCCGCAATTCGGCGGTGAGTTTTTCGCTGGGCAACACCGGTTCGGGCTGGACCGTGGCGCAGGTCAGCCCGGCCAGCACGCTGCAAAGCCGTGCAGATGGTGAATCGCCGGGCGTGACGGCCACCTCCACCACGACCAGCCGCACCGTCACCTTCACGCCCACGGGCTTCGTGGACAACAGTGTCGTGCGCCTGAGTCAGATCAACCTGTCCTCGGCCGTGGCCAACACCGACACGCGCCGCATCGACATCTTTGGCGGCGGCCTCATCCGGGTGTGCGACCCGACCGTCACCGAAGCCACCGACCCGCGGAGATGCTGATGGCCCGCCAATCAGCCCTGCGCCGGCGGACGGCCGGCTTCACCATGATCGAGGTGCTCGTGGCCTTGCTGGTGTTCTCTCTCGGCGTGCTGGCGCTGGTGGCCATCCAGGCCACCGCGGCCCGCATGGCCAGCGATGCGAGAGACCGCGCCGTGGCCACGTTTCTGGCCGACCAGATCCTCGCCCGCATGCTGATCTCCGACAGCGCCACCGCCGCCAGCTTTGCGCACCAGGCCACCGGCACGACACCCTGCAACCCTTCGGGCGCCGCCTCGACCAACGCCACCGTGCTGGGCTGGCTGGCGGAAGTGGCCGACCAACTGCCGAACGCCGGTTCGGCACTGCAGCAGATCGTCGTCAACGCGGGCTCCAGCGAGGTGACGGTGCGCCTGTGCTGGCAGAACGGCAACGACCCGCCGCGCAGCCTGACGGTGAGCAACCAGGTGCAGTGGCAGCCATGATGCGCAGCAAATCTCTTCGTCAGTCCGCTGGCTTCACGCTGGTGGAACTGATGGTCGCGCTGACCATCGGTCTCGTGCTGGCCCTGGCCATCAGCCTGTCGATGCTGTCGATGGGGCGCCAGTTCCGGGTGGTCGGCGGCACATCGGCGGCGCAGGTGAATGCCCAGCTGGCGCTGTCGCTCATCGACAGTGCCGGCCGCACCGCCGGTGCCGGGCTCTTCAACAACGGCCAGCCGGTCTGCCCGGCCTTCAACGCCTGGTACAGCGGCACGGTGGTTGCGAACGGCGTGCCGCTGCTGCCGGCGCGCATCACGGACGGCGGCACCGACACCGCGCCCGACACCCTGGTGTTCTCGGCCTCCAACGCCATCGGCCCGCTGTCGGCCATGCCCGTGCTGGCGCCTATGGGTGCCAGCGACGACCCCATCACCGTCAGCGAAAGCGGCAGCATCGCCGTCAACGACCTGGCCATCGTCGGGGTGCCCGGGTCGGTGGGCGTGCCCTGCACCCTGTTCCAGGTGACCGCCGTCAACATCGACACCACCGGCCTGACCTGCGGCGGCAATGCCAACAGCTGCAAGGCGCTCAGCCACCAGGCCAGCGGCGACTACAACCCTCCGGCCGGCACCTTCACCAACGAGCCCCGCTACGGGTTCTCGAACGCCGGCCTGGTGGTCGGGCCTGCTGCCGTGATGGGGCTGGGCACCGGCTTCAGGCAGGAGGCCTTTGCCGTGATCTGCGAGACGCTGGTGCAGTACAACGCCTTCACCGACACACCCGCCTGCAGCACCGGGCCCCTGAGCTTCACCGGCGGGGCCAATGCACTGGTGACCGACGTGGTGATGATGCAGGCGCAGTACGGCATCAGCAACGCGGCCAACAGCGATGTCGTCACCGACTGGGTCGACGCCACGGCGGCCTCGGGCTGGAACAACCCCACGGCGGCCAACGTGGGCCGCATCAAGGCCGTGCGCGTGGTCATCGTCTCTCGCTCGAAGGAGCCCGCGCCGGAACTGGTCACCCCTGCCACCTGCGACAACGGCGCCGGCGTGGTGAACGTGGGCCCCTGCTCGTTCCGTGATGCGCAAGCACCGGTCATCGACCTCAGCAGCACCTCGGTGCCGGCCGGCCGAAGCTGGCGCAACTACCGCTACCGCGTGCAGCAGGCGGTGATACCCCTGCGCAACGTGATCTGGAGCAACTGATGCGCCTGCGCACACCTGCCCATGCCCCAGGGGCCCGCCGCGGCGGGCAGCGCGGCCTGGTGCTGCTCATCGTGCTGGTGGTGCTGGCCTTGCTGCTGCTGGCCGGTGCCGGCGCCATGCGCGCTGTGGATTCCGGCAACGTCATCGCGGGCAACTTCTCTTTCCAGCAGGCTGCACAGCAGTCGGCCGACCGGGCGCTGACCGACGCGCTGAACACCGCCACCAACGCCGTGGCTGCGGGCGGTGGCAATACGTCGCTGGCCAACCGCTACTACAGCACGCGCCAGACGGCCGTGGATGCCCGCGGCTTTCCGACCGCCATCAACTGGGACACCGTGGCCTGCTTCGACCCCCAGGGCGCAGCCATCGCCGACTGCACCGTCGACACGGGCGAGTACCGCATCCAGTACGTGATCGAGCGCATGTGCAACAGCAACCCCACGCTGACCGACATCGGCGACATCCGCGCCAAGTGCGAGTACGAAGCCAGCGTCGGCGGCGTCTCCGCCTTCAGCATCCCGCTGCGCTACCGCGTGATGATGCGCGTGCGCGGCCCGCGTGGCACCGAACAGTGGTTCGAGGCGATGGTCTCAGGCCCCGCCTCGAGCTGATGGACGGCCTTGCCCTGCCCTTGAGGAGTATCCCGATGAACGACATGCAAACCAAGCCGGCCCGCCGCGTGGCCATGCTCTTGCGTGCACTGGTGCTGGCGGGGCTGGCCCTGGGCAGCGGCGCCGGACTGGCGCAGGCCCTGAACGACATCCCGATGGCGGTGAAGAACAACACGCCACCGAACTTCATGTTCATGATCGACAACTCGGGATCGATGCTGAACATCGTGCCGGGGCCTCCCTACGACCCGGCAGCCACCTACATGGGCGCCTGCCCGGCAGCCGGCGGCGGCATCGTGATACCGGCGGCCAACAGCACTATCGAGATCCGGGTCGTCGGCGGCGAGCCCTTTGCGCGTCTGGCGGGCACCAACCGGCGGCATGTGTCGGTGACCAACACGGGCAACCGCATTTGCTTCACCAACACCGACAACTACATCGCTCGCCTGTACAACCCCGTGGGCGGCTATGGGCAAAGCAGCTACACCGGCCACTACCTGAACTGGTACTTCGGCAATTACGACGGCCACCCGATGACCGGCTGGACCACCCGCAAGCCCGTGAACACCGGCAGCGTCACCACGCGCATGGACGTGGCCAAGAACTCCGCCACCACCGTGATCGGGGCCTTGCCCATCACCACGCCCGCCAGCGTTCGCCTGGGCCTGAGCACCTTCAACAGCGGCAACGGCGGCACCTTGCGCATGGGGATGAGCGATCTCACCGCCGCGAACAGAGCCACGCTGAACACCAGCATCAGCGGCCTGAACGCCGGTGGCACGACGCCGCTGGCGGAAACCCTGGCCGACATCGGCCGTTACATGGCCACCGGCTACAGCGGGAACATCACGGCCGACGGGGTCACGGGTGTGTCGATCAACGACTTTCTTGCCCAGAACGGCCGGGGTTCCTGCCTCAACGGAGCCAACTGCCTGACCACCACCACCGACGCCGACGCCGCGCCGACGACAGGCACCCCCACTCGGCCCATTCAGTACTGGTGCCAGCGCTCCTACGCCTTCGTCATGACGGACGGCCTGTCCAACGGCGACCAGGCCTTCTCCAACAACACCCGCCTGCGCGACTACGACCGCGACTGCCAGGGCGCGCTGGCAGCCAACTGCGTGAGCGGCGGCGCCTCGACCGCCTGGGACCGCAAGGCCGGCCGCTTCTACGAGGCCGAAGGCTCCGACTACCTCGACGATGTGGCCAAGGCCCTGTTCGACATGGATCTGCGGCCCAACCTGCCCTCGCCCGACCCGGTGCTGCGCCCGAAGAAGAACAACCTGTCCACCTACACCATCGGCTTTGCCGACCGGGGCCTCGTGAACGACCCGCTGCTGGTCAACACGGCCCGGCAGGCCGGCGGCAAGGCGCTGTTTCCGGCCGACGCTGCGGAGCTGACCTCGGCCTTCACCTCGGTCATCACCGACGCCTTCGCCAAAGACGCGGCCGCTGCAGCCGTGGCCGTGGCCAACGCGCAGATCACGCTGGGCAACACCGGCTATGCCTCGAGTTACAGGTCGGGCAGTTGGTACGGCGACCTGGTGGCCTATTCCTTGAACACCAGCACCGCCCTGCAGACCGGCGGTGATCTCTGGTCTCTGCGTGTGAACCTGGACAGCCAGACACCGGCCAGCCGCAAGATCGCCACCTTCAACGGCAGCAGTGGCGTCGAGTTCGCTTCGGGCCTGAGCTATGCCGGCAAACCTGCCTCGCTGACCAACGAAGTCATCAACTACCTGCGCGGCGACCGCAGCAAGGAGATCGACGCCGCCATCACCGACCCTGCCCGCACCTTCCGGGCACGCCAGCATGTGCTGGGCGACATCATCAACGCCGAGCCGGTGGTGGTGACCTACCCGGGCAACGTGCCCATCATCTTCCAGGGAGGCAACGGCGGCATGCTGCACGTGGTCGACGGGCGCGTCGAAGCCTCGGTTCCGACCCGCGGGCAGGAACTCTGGGCCTATGTGCCGAAGCTGGTGCACGACAACCTGGCCGAGCTGACCAAGCCCGACTACCTGCACAAGTACTACATCGACGGCACGCCGGCCGTGGCCGAACTGTCGACCACCTCGAAGATCCTGGTCGGCGGGCTGGGCAAGGGCGGCCGGGGCTACTTCGCGCTCGACATTTCGGACTACAACGCCGCCACCCAGGCCGACGCGGCCAGCAAGGTGCTGTGGGAGTTCAGCCCCACCGGCATGGGCTATTCGTTCGGCACGCCTTTGATCGTGAAGGTGGGCAGCGACTGGCGCGTCATCGTCGCCTCGGGCTACGACGCCACGGTCCACGGCATCTGGGTGCTCGACCCCGCCACGGGCACCGGGCCCTTCATCAGCGCACCCTCGGCCTCGGGCCTGGCCCACCTGGGCAAGCTGGCCAACACCGCCGCCGATGCCAACACCCGCTACGTCTGGGGCGGCGACAACGTGGGCAACGTGTTCCGCTTCGACCTCGTCGCGCAGACGGCCGTGCGCATCGCGGTGCTGACGGATGCAGGCGGCACCCTCGCCCAGCCCGTCACCTCGCCCCCCGAGGTGGGCCCGGTGCCCGGCAGCACCACGAAGTTCCTGGTTCACATCGGCACCGGCCGCTACCTGGCCGACGCCGACGTGCCGGGCCCGGGCCAGAACCCCGAGGCCGTGCAACGCCAGACCATCTACGGCCTGCTCGATGACACCAGCGTCGCCAGCCCCGCGCTGCCGAACCTGCGCGGGACGAACGGCAACACCTGCGTCAACGGCGGCAACGGTGACCTGGTGTGCCAGACGCTCACCTACGTGGCAGCCAGCGGCCGCTATCAGGCCAGCACGAACGCGGTGGACCTGAGCACGAAGCGCGGCTGGTACCTCGACCTGCCCACGGACACCACGCCCACGGCCAACAACATGATCAACGGGCGCATCGTCAGCAAACCGGCGCTCACCACGGGCGGCACGCTGACCCTGACCGTGAACATCCCCACCAACGTGCAGTGCGACCCTGGCGGCCGTTCGTGGTTCCTGGCGCTCAACAGCGTCACGGGCGGCGCGGTGCCGCGTGACATCGGCGGCAACACCTACTTCGAATCCGGCTTTTTCCTCGGCTACGCGCTGGGCAGCCGGCCGGTCATCGTGCTCACGGCCGACGGCAAGCGGGCGCTGATCCGCATGTCGGACAAGGACGTGAAGAACCCCGATGTGCCGGAGTCGGCCACGGCGGCGGCCCAGTGGCGCCGCATCTACTTCAGGCCGGTGAAGTAAGGCTCTCGCCAGCGTGGATGCCCCGGGGCCTGCAGCGCCGCAGGCCCCTTCTACGGGGTAACCCTGTGCAACCGCCGGGTGCATGCGAGAATCCGGCCCGCTTTGGATACCACCCCCTTCATCGAGATCGACCGCGTCACGTTCGGCTACGACAGCAGCCGCACGATCCTCAAGGACCTGTCCTTGAAGTTCCCGCGCGGCAAGGTCAGCGCCATCCTCGGCGGCTCGGGCTGCGGCAAGACCACCTTGCTGCGGCTGATCGGCGGCGTGCACCGCCCCAACAGCGGCCGTGTCGTCTTCGACGGCGAGGTGGTCGACACGCGCGACCGCGCGCAGCTCTATCGCCTGCGCCGCAGGCTGGGCATGCTGTTCCAGTTCGGTGCGCTGTTCACCGATCTCAGCGTCTTCGACAACGTGGCCTTCCCGCTGCGCGAGCACACGCAGCTGCCCGAAGCCATGATCCGCGACATCGTGCTGATGAAGCTCAACGCCGTGGGCCTGCGCGGCGCGGCGGGCCTGCGCATCAGCGAGGTCTCGGGCGGCATGGCGCGCCGCATCGCGCTGGCCCGCGCCATCGCGCTGGACCCCGAACTCATCATGTACGACGAGCCCTTCGCGGGGCTGGACCTCATCAGCATGGGCGTGGCGGCCAAGCTCATCCGCACGCTGAACGACGTGACGGGGGCCACCAGCCTCGTCATCAGCCACGACGTGCCCGAGTGCATGGCCATTGCCGATTTCGTGGTGCTGATGGCCGCTGGCGGCCGCGTGGTGGCCCAGGGCACGCCGAAAGACCTGATGGACAGCATGGACCCCGAAACCCGCCAGTTCGTGCGCGGTGAACCCGACGGCCCGGTGAAGTTCCACTACCCCGCGCCCGAGATCGCGGCCGACTTCGGGGTGGCGCCATGACGGCCTTCCTGCAAAGGCTGGGCGCGCAGGCGCTGGACCAGTTCCGTGGCTGGGGCCACGCCTTCTTCTTCTTCATCGACGTGCTGCGCGCGGTGCCGGCTGCGCTGCGGCGCTTCGACCTCGTGGTGGCGCAGATCTACGCCATCGGCAACCGCAGCCTCATCATCATCCTGGCCTCGGGCCTGGCGGTAGGCTTCGTGCTGGCCCTGCAGATGTACTACGCGCTGGTGGCCTACGGCGCCGCCGAAAGCCTGGGCCTCATCGTCAACCTCGCGCTGGTGCGCGAACTGGGCCCCGTGGTCACGGGGCTGCTGTTTGCCGGGCGCGCCGGCACCTCGCTCACGGCCGAGATCGGGCTGATGAAGGCGGGCGAGCAGATCTCGGCCATGGAGCTGATGGCCATCGACCCCAAGGCGCGCGTGCTGGCGCCGCGCTTCATCGGCGGCATCATCAGCATGCCCATCCTGGCGGTGCTGTTCTCGGCGGTCGGCATCCTGGGTGCCTACGTGGTGGCCGTGCTGCTGATAGGCGTGGACGCCGGCAACTTCTGGTCGATCATGCAGACGCGCGTGGATGTCTTCCGCGATGTCGGTAACGGCTTGGTGAAGGCCGCCGTGTTCGGCGTGATCTGCACCGTGGTGGCCCTGTACCAGGGCTTCGAAACCGAAGCCACGCCCGAGGGCGTGGCCTACGCCACCACCCGCACGGTGGTGATCTCTTCGCTGTGGGTGCTGGGCATGGACTTCATCCTCACGGCACTGATGTTTTCCACGCCCTGAGCGCAGGCCAGGGCCACAGGAGTCAAACAATGGGCAAACGAAGCATCGAGACCCTGGTCGGGTTTTTCGTGCTGCTGGGCATGGCCGGGCTGGTATTCCTGGCGATGAAGGCGGCCAACCTGGGCAGCGTGGGCGGTGGCGACACCTACACGCTGAAGGCCAACTTCGACAACATCGGCGGCCTGAAGGTACGCGCGCCGGTGCGCACTGCGGGCGTGACGGTGGGCCGTGTCACCAGCATCGAACTGGACGGCAAGACCTTCCAGGGCGTGGTGCGCATGGAAATCGAACGTGGCTACCAGTTCCCGAAAGACTCGTCAGCCAAGATCCTGACCTCGGGCCTGCTGGGCGACCAGTACGTCGGCCTGGAACCCGGCGGTGACGATGCCAACCTCGGCCCGGGTGAACTGGTGGCGCAGACGCAGTCGGCCGTGGTGCTGGAAAACCTGATCGGCCAGTTCATCAGCGGCCGCGCCGAAAGCACGCCTGCCGCGCCGGCCGCCACCCCTGAGGCGCCGAAGTGAAAGGGCTGCGCGCCGCACGCCCGCTGGCCGCCGCCGCGCTGGCCGCCTTGCTGCTGAGCGGCTGCGCCACCGTGCCGCCCAGCGCCGCCGGCCCCGTGGCCGACCCCTTCGAACGCTGGAACCGCAGCGTCTTCACCTTCAACGACAAGGTCGACACCGCGGTGCTCAAGCCCGTGGCCGAGACCTACCGCGACGTGGTTCCCGCCTTCGTGCGCACCAGCGTCAACAACGTGCTGGGCAACGTGTACGACGTGTGGTCCACCGCCAACCACTTCCTGCAGGGCAAGTTCGGCAGCGGCCTGGAAATGGGCATGCGCGTGCTCACCAACACCGTGTTGGGCGCCGCCGGCATCTTCGATGTGGCCACCGAAGCCGGCATGCAGCGCCGCAGCGAAGACTTCGGCCAGACGCTGGGCATGTGGGGCCTGCCGAGCGGGCCTTTCCTGGTGCTGCCCTTCCTCGGGCCTTCCACCGTGCGCGATGGCGCCGGGCTGCTGGTCGACCGCCGCGCCGGCCCTTCCGTGCTGCCCTCGCAAAGCGCCGACCGCTACGCCGTCACCGCGCTGGAACTCGTGAACACGCGCACCAACCTGCTGCAGGCCGGCAGCCTGGTCGACCGCGTAGCGCTCGACCGCTACAGCTTCATCCGCGACGCCTACCTCTCGCGCCGGCGCGATGCGCTGTACGACGGCGCCCCGCCGATGGAGACCTTCGACGATTTCGAAGACACGCCGCCAGCGGCTGCCCCCGCGGCTTCGGCAGCGAAGTGAACCAAAGGGCCGCCGGCCCGTCCAAGAGACCGGGGTGTTCAACCCCGGCACGACAGAAAGCATGCACATGATCCAGAACCTGCCCTTCATCCGTGGCGCCGCCCTGGCGGTGGCCGTTCTGAGCGCGCCCGCCTGGGCCCAGGCCACCGCACCCGATGCGCTGGTGCGCCAGATCTCGGTGGATGTCATCAACGCCGTGAAGGCCGACAAGGCCATCCAGGCCGGCGACATGACCCGCATCTCGGCCCTGGTCGACACCAAGGTCATGCCCAGCGTGAACTTCGAGGTGGCCACGCGCTCGGCCGTGGGCCCGCAATGGCGCAACGCCAGCGCCGAGCAGCGCACGCAGCTGCAGACCGAGTTCAAGACCCTGCTGCTGCGCCTGTACGCCGGCGCGCTGACACAGGTGAAGGACCAGAACGTCGAAGTGCTGAAGACCCTGCCCACCGCCGGCAGCACCCAGGTGGTGGTGCAGACCGAGGTGCGCGGTTCCGGCGAGCCCATCAAGCTGGACTACCGCCTCGACCGGCCGGCCAACGATGCCAATGCGCCCTGGAAGATCATCGACGTGAACGTCGGCGGCATCTGGCTGGTGCAGAACTACCGTTCGCAGTTCGCCACCGAACTGAGCAAGGGCGGCGTCGACGGCCTCATCAAGGCCCTGGCCGAGCGCAACAAGTCGGGCGCGAAGTAAGCGCCATGCAGCTGCCCGCCGACGCCACGCTGCAGAAGGTGGCCGAACTCGCCGCCGCGCTGCCGGCCGCCCTGCAGGGCGGCAGCGGCGAGTTCACGGTCGACGCCTCGGGCCTGACCGACTACGACACCGCCACCATCGCGCTGCTGATGCAGGCGCGCCGCGCCGCGCAGACGGCCGGCCGCGGCTTCAGCGTGACGGGTGCGCCGGCCCAGCTGCAGCAGCTGGCCGCGCTCTACGGCGTGGAAGAGCTGCTGGCCCTGAAGCCGGCCTGAGGGCCCGGGCCCGGGTCGTCATCGCCGGTGCCGGAGGGTTCGGCTCCCGAACGTTCAGCGCCGGCATAGCGCTTCAGGCGCAGATTCTTCTTGATCTCCTGCAGCATCGGCCGCAGCCCCGCCGAGCCCAGGCGCAGCGCCACGCCGGTGGTGAGGATGTCGATGATCAGCAGGTGCAGCAGCCGCGAGACCATGGGGCTGTAGCGGTCGGCGTCTTCAGGGTGGTCGGCCGCCAGCAGGATGTGGTTGGCGCCGACACGGCACTCCATCGCCAGCGGTGAGCCGCTGGCCGTGATGGCGATGACGCTGGCGCCCTTGCGCCGCGCGATCTCGGCCACGTCCAGCAGGTCGCGGCTGCGGCCCGAGTTGCTGATGATCACCGCGCAATCGCCGGGCCTCAGCATCGTCACGCTCATCACCTGCATGTGGCCGTCGCTCACGGCGGCGGCCGTCACGCCCAGGCGGAAGAACTTGTGCTGCGCGTCCTGCGCCACGATGCCGCTGTTGCCCACGCCGTAGAACTCGATGCGGCGGCCCTGGCGGCAGGCCTCGGCCAGGGCCTCGATGGCGCGCTCCACGCTCTGGCTGGCGGCGGCGTTGCGGTAGCGCAGCATCGCCGCCACGGCGTTGTCGATGACCTTCACCACCAGGTCGCCGGCCTTGTCGTCATCGTCCACGGCGCGGTGCACGAAGGGCACGCCTTCGTTCACGCTGCCGGCCAGCTTCAGCTTGAAATCGGCCAGGCCGTCGTAGCCGATGCTGCGGCAGAAGCGCACCACCGTCGGCTTGCTCACGTGCGCGCGTTCGGCCAGTTCCGCCACGGGCAGCGTGGCGAAGCTGCGCGGGTCGCTCATCAGCAGCTTGGCCACGCGTTGCTCGGCCGGCGGCAGCGCCGGCAGGCTGGCGCGTATGCGGTCGAGCATGGCGATGCTCATTGCTCTTCGGCCCAGGCGCAGCCGTCGCGCGCCACCAGCGCACTGGCTGCGGCCGGGCCCCAGCTGCCGGCGCTGTAGGGGCGCGGCCCGGTGGGGTCGGCGGCCCAGGCGTGCAGCACCGGTTCCACCCAGCGCCAAGCCTGCTCTTGCTCGTCGCTGCGCACGAAGAGGTTCAGGCGGCCGGCGATGGCGTCCAGCAGCAGGCGCTCGTAGCCGCCCACGCGTTCGCTGAGGAAGGCCTTGTCGAAGTCGAGGTCCAGCGACACCGGCGAAAGAATCTCCTGCCCGTTGAGCGAAGCGCCGCCGCCCTTGGCCGCCAGCAGGTGCAGTTCGAGCCCGTCTTCGGGCTGCAGCTTGATGACCAGCTTGTTGGCCTGCCGCGTGCCGGGGAAGATGGGGTGCGGCACCTCGCGGAAGTTCACGACGATGTGCGCATCACGCGCGGCCAGGCGCTTGCCGGTGCGCAGGTAAAAGGGCACGCCGGCCCAGCGCCAGTTCTGCACCTCGGTGCGCAGGGCCACGAAGGTTTCGCAGGCGCTGCCCGCAGGCACCTTCTGCTCTTCCAGGTAACCCGGCACGGCCTTGCCGTCCACGGTGCCGGCCTTGTACTGGCCGCGCACCACGTCGCGCGCCACCATCTCGGGCGTGAAGGGGCGCAACGAGCGCAGCACCTTCAGCTTCTCGTCGCGGATGGCGTCGGCATCGCTGGTGGAGGGTGGCTCCATCGCGATCATCGTCAGCAGCTGCAGCGCGTGGTTCTGCACCATGTCGCGCAGGGCGCCGGTGGTGTCGTAGAAGTCGCCGCGCGTGCCCACGCCGATGCTCTCGGCCATGGTGATCTGGATGTTGGCGATGCTCTCGCGCCGCCACAGCGGCTCGAACAGCGCGTTGCCGAAGCGCAGCGCCATCAGGTTCTGCACCGCGGGCTTGCCCAGGTAGTGGTCGATGCGCAGCGCCTGCTGCTCGCTGAAGCTGGCGCGCACGGCGCGGTTGATGGCCTGCGCGCTCTTCAGGTCGTGGCCCAGCGGCTTTTCCAGCACCAGGCGCACGTTGTCGCCGTTGATGCCGGCCGCGCCCAGCTGCTGGCACACGGGCACGAAGAGGTGCGGGCTGGTGGCCAGGAACACCACCACGGTATCGGCACCACGATCGTCCAGCCACTGCTTCAGGCCGGCGTAGTGCTGCGGCTGCGCCAGGTCCATGCGGCGGTAGTGCAAGAGCTCGGCGAAGCGCGCGAACTCTTCCTCGCTGGGCTGCTTGGCTTCGTCGACACCGGCGAACTTCTCGCGGATGTAGTGCCGGTACTCGGCGTCGCTGCGCTCGTCGCGCGCCACGGCCAGGATGCGGCCCCCTTCCGGCAACTTGCCATGCCGCCAGGCCTGGAAAAGCGCAGGCATCAGCTTGCGCCAGGTGAGGTCGCCGGTACCGCCGAAGAGCACGAGGTCGAAGGACATGGCGCAGGCGCCGACTCACCGGCGCTGTAATTTAGTTACAGCGGGGATGATGCCGAAGTTTCAGGGGGCGGTCAAACCTCAGGCGTGCGCCCGCTGCAGCGCGGCTTCCAGGTCGGCGATGAGGTCGTCGACATGCTCGATGCCCACCGACAGGCGCAGCAGGTCGGGCGGCGCCGGGGTGCCGGCGCCTTCCACGCTGGCGCGGTGTTCGATCAGGCTCTCGGTGCCGCCCAGCGAGGTGGCGCGCTTCCAGAGCTGCGTGTGCGCGGCCACGGCGATGGCTGCTGCCTCGCCACCATTCACGCCCCCGTTCACGCCACCTTTCACGCGCAGCGACAGCATGCCGCCGAAGCCGCCCTTCATCTGCCGCTGCGCGATGGCGTGGCCGGGGAAGCGCGGCAGGCCCGGGTACAGCACCTCGGCCACCAGCGGGTGGCCGTCGAAGTGTTCGGCCACGCGCTGCGCCGAGGCGCAGGCCGCGCGCACGCGCAGGTGCAGCGTTCGCAGGCCGCGCAGCAGCAGCCAGGCCTCGAAGCTGCCCAGCGTGCCGCCGATCTGCGCGCGCACCTTGCGCACCTGCTGCCAGTGCGCGCTGGCGGCTTCGCTGCGGGGCGCGCCGGTGCTCAGGCTGCCGGCGATCAGGTCGCTGTGGCCGTTCAAGTACTTGGTGGCGGCGTGCATCACCAAGTCAGCCCCCAGCGCCAGCGGCTGCGTGAGCAGGGGCGTGGCCACGGTCGAATCCACCGCCAGCAGCGCGCCGGCGGCATGCGCCAGCTCGGCCGTGGCGGCGATGTCGGTCACCGTCCACAGCGGGTTGGCGGGGGTTTCTATCCACACCAGCCTGGTCTTGCCGGGGCGCAGCGCGGCCTGCACGGCCGCCGGGCTGGCCATGTCGATGAGCTGCACGTCCAGGCCCCAGCGCGTGGCATGGCTCATCAGCCAGTTGCGCAGGCTCCAGTACATCACCTGAGGCGCCAGCACATGGTCGCCAGGCTGCAGCGCCTGGAACACGGCCGTGGCCGCCGCCATGCCGCTGGCGAAGAGCAGCGTTTCCTGCGCGCCTTCCAGGGCAGTGATGACGGCCTCGGCCTGGTCGAAGGCCGGGTTGTCGGCGCGCGCGTAGACGCGGCCGCTGCGGTATTGGTTGTCGGGGTCGCGCAGGTAGGTGCTGCTGACGTGGATGGGCGGCGTGATGGCACGCGTCTGCTCATCCACCCAGCCCAGGGCCTGGGCGGCGATGCTGTCGGGAGACCAGTTGTTCATGGGCGGCATCGTAGCCGCCCAGGGCGGCCGGCCGGTTTCACGGCCGTCTTCAGCGCTGGAAGGCGCCCGGGGTCCAGGTGGAAGGCGGCGTGATGGCGCGTGTGCCCACCGGCCATTCGAATTCGGCCTGGGGGCGCAGGTCTTGCCCGTTCACCCGGCTGGGGTCGATGCCGCTGCCGCGCCACATCGAACCCGGCGGCAGCTCGAAGCCGTTGGTCCAGATGTCTTGCAGCATGCCGCGCGAGACCGGCCGGTTGCCGCTGAATTCACCCGGCGCCGCCAGCCAGAACACGCCAGGGCCGACGAGCAGGTTGTTGACGGCGAAGACCTTCGTGTCGGGCCCGATGCGGTCGTCGAACACACGCATGAACCACGCGGGCAGCCAGCCGTAGTGCACGAAGGTGTTGTGGGCCACGTAAAGCTCGTTGCGCTCCCAGGCCCTGCCCTCGGTACCGTAGGCCAGCAGCACCGGGTTCTGCCCGTTCACGCCCTGGCCGATGATGTTGCCGATGACGGTGGCCAGCCCACCCGCCGCGATCTCGATCTCGTACGAAGCGCCGCCGCGCACGCCGTCGTTGATGAAGTTGTAGGCCAGCACCGTCTCGCGCGCACGGCTGCGGATGAGGTGGCCTTCGAAGCCCTGCTGGAAGCGGCTGCCGGTGATGCTGAGCTTGCCGATGCGCCCGATGTTCAGCAGGTGATGCAGGCCGCCTTCCACCTTGGGCGCCTGGCCGAAGACGCTGTTCTCGATGCGCAGTTCGGCCTGCATGTCGTTGGTGGCCAGCAGGCCGTGTTCGTTGTCGAAGAACTGCGTCTGGCGCAGCGTGAGCTTGCCGCCTTCGTGGCGCACGCCGGCGCCACTGCCGTCGGTGGAACGGGCGCCTCGGAACTCAATGCCTTCGATGAGCACCTCGCCACCGCGCACCGTCCACAGCGCCCGCGCCTCGCCGGCCTTGCTGCCGCCGTTGACCACCACCTTGCCTTTGCCGCGCAAGGTGAGGCGGCGCTGTGCCAGCACCAGGGTGCCGCGGTATTCACCGGGGGTGAGTTCGATGGTGTCGCCATCGGCCGCCTGCGCCACGGCGGCGGCCAAAGCCATGGGCGTGCCTTCCGGCCCCACCATCCAGGCGTTGGCCGCCTGCGCCGCTGGCGCCAGCAGCCCCGCGGCCAACCCTGCCAGCCCCACCACCCAGCCGGCGAAACGCCGCCTGTTCATGCCCCACCGCCCCACTGCCCCGCCATCATCGGTATCAATTTGTTGGATGCGCGCGAGTATGGCCCCTAGCCCGGGCCCCGGGCCGTGCCATGACGCCCACCTGAACCGGGGGCGGCGTGGCTCTCGAGGTGAACCGGCTTTGCCGGGCACCTTGAACCCCCACGGGGGCCGGGCGTTCAGAGCGGCACTTCGAGCAGCAGCTCGCGCCAACGCAGCAGCACGGCCTTGGGGGCGATGCGCTCGACCACCACGCCGGGTGCTGCCGCATCGCCCTCGCGGACGACTTGGCCGTTGACGATGACGAAGCGGCTCAGCGCGCTCTCGGACCACACCGCGCCACCCAGGTTCAAGGGCGGCAGCTCGCGGCGCTGCTCCGCGCTGAGCTCGGCCAGGCGCAGCGTACGCGGCGTGGCCGGTGCCGGCGGTGCGGGCGCCGGGCTCGGCGGGGCCATGGCCGCAGGCGGCACGCCGGTCCTGGCCGGGTCGGGCGGTACCGCCTGCACCGGCGCGGGCGCTGGTGTGGGTGCAGGTACAAGGGCGGGTGCCACCACCGGCGCGGGCGGGGCCGAAACCACCTGCGGCAAGGGCGCCTCTGGCAGGGTGGCTGGGGCCGCCGGTGCCACGGCCTGCGCGGCGGGTGCCACGGCGGGCCCGCTGGCCGGCGCCCCGGGCCCGCCCGGCGGCTG
>LJHT01000027.1 GCA_001295905.1 beta proteobacterium AAP51
AGGCTTGGCAGGGGCGGCGGGCGTTCCGGCGGGCGGCGTTCCGGTGGTGGCACAACCGGCCAGCAGGGCGGCCACCGCGGCCAGCGCGACGGGCTTGGTCAGGTGGCGTGACGGCGCGGCGGCAGCTGCAGGCGCTGAGAAACGGCGGAACAGGGGCTGGGTGGGTTGGCTCATGGAGGCGGCTCGTGGGGCGGCAATCGGCACGGCGATCGGCACAGCGGTGGTGAAGCCCCGCACCCTAGCGCAAACCGGACCGATGCTGGGTTCTGTGCGACGGATTGCCGCCACAGTGGCCCGAAAGAGCCCCGCAGCCTAGGGTTCACCCTAGCTACCTGGCGGCCAGCGCCGCCAGCAACTTGTCGTGGATGCTGCCGAAGCCGCCGTTGCTCATGCACAGCACGTGGTCGCCAGGGGCGGCGGCCTTCACGATGGCGGCCACCAGGGCGTCGATGCTGTCCTTCACCACCGCGTTGGTGCCCAGCGGCGCCAAGGCCTCGGCCGCGCTCCAGCCGTAGGCGCCTTGCAGGCAGAAGCTGAGGTCGGCTTCTTCCAGCGCCCAGGGCAGTTGCGCCTTCATCGCGCCCAGCTTCATCGTGTTGGAGCGTGGCTCGAAGACCGCCAGGATGCGCGCGCCGTGGCCCACCTTGCGGCGAAGGCCGTCCACGGTGGTGCGCATGGCGGTGGGGTGGTGGGCGAAGTCGTCGTAGACCTTCACGCCTGATGCTTCACCGCGCAATTCCAGCCGGCGGCGCACGTTCTGGAAGCTGGCCAGCGCCGCGCAGGCGACCTCCGGCGCCACGCCCACGTGCTCGGCCGCGCCGACGGCGGCCAGCGCGTTCATCTGGTTGTGCTCGCCCAGCAGGGCCCATTCCACGCGGCCCAGCTTCAGGCTGCCGCGGAGCACGTCGAAGCTCTGCGGCTCGCCACGCGCGCACAGGCCGCCCGGCTCTTCGCGCTTGGTGCCGAAACGCTGCACTTCGCTCCAGCAGCCGCGCGCCAGCACGCGCTGCAGCGATTCTTCGCGCGCGTTCACCACCAGCCGCCCGCTGGCCGGCACCGTGCGCACGAGGTGGTGGAACTGCGTCTCGATGGCCGCCAGGTCGGGGAAGATGTCGGCGTGGTCGTGTTCCAGGTTGTTCAGGATGGCGGTGCGCGGCCGGTAGTGCACGAACTTGCTGCGTTTGTCGAAGAGCGCGGTGTCGTACTCGTCGGCTTCGATGACGAAGGTGTGGCCCACGCGGCCCGCAGGGGTCGCCTCGACACGACCCAAACGCGCCGAGACCCCGAAATTCAGCGGCACCCCGCCCACCAGGAAACCCGGCTGCAGCCCGGCGTGCTCGAGGATCCACGCCAGCATCGAGGTGGTGGTGGTCTTGCCGTGCGTGCCGGCCACCGCCAGCACATGCCGGCCTTGCAGCACGTTTTCCGCCAGCCATTGCGGCCCGCTGGTGTAGCGAGCGCCGGCATCCAGGATGGCTTCCATCAGCGGGTTGCCGCGCGAGACCACGTTGCCGATGACGAAGACGTCGGGTTTCAGCGCGAGTTGCTCAGCGCCGAAGCCTTCGATGAGATCGATGCCCAGGGCCCGCAGCTGGTCGCTCATGGGCGGGTAGACGCCGGCGTCGCAGCCGGTCACGCGGTGGCCGGCTTCGCGGGCCAGCGCTGCCAGTCCCCCCATGAAGGTGCCGCAGATGCCTAGGATGTGAAGATGCATGCCGGTCATTCTAGGTTTCGCCCCACGCCCCACCACTGATGAACTTCCCCCCTTTCGATGGCCTGCCGGCCCTGGCCAGCCACCCCTGGGCCTACCCGGCGCTGGAGGTGGTGCACACCGTGGGCATTGCGCTGCTGCTGGGCAGTCTGGTGCTGGTGGAACTGCGCGTGTGGGGCGCCGGGGCCGAGCTGTCGCTGCAGGCGTTGGCGCGCCTGGCGCTGCCCGTGACGGTGGCCGGCTTCGCGCTGGTGGTGCTGAGCGGCCTGCTGCTCTTCGCGGCCCAGCCCAACGAGATGCTGGCCAACCGCACCTTCCTGCTGAAGCTGGGCCTGGTGTCGCTGGCGGGGCTGAATGCCGCGTTTTTCCATGCGCGCGGCAGCCTGGCGCTGAACGACGGCCTGGCACGGGCGCAGACCGTGTTGTCGCTGGGGTTGTGGCTGGCCGCCATCATCTGCGGCCGGTTCATCGCCTACACCTGAACCCGAGGAGCACACCGCATGCAACGCCGCCACTTCATAGCCGCCGCCAGCGCCGGCACCGCCGCCCTGGCCCTGCCCGCCTGGGCCCACCATGGCTGGAGCAGCTTCGACCAGAACCGCCCCATCTACCTGGAAGGCACGGCCAGCAAGGTGCGCTGGGCCAACCCGCACGCCGAGCTGGAACTTGAACTGCCGGCCGACCTGAAGCTGCCCGCCGACCTGGCCACGCGCAGCCTGCCAGCCCAGAGCGCGCGTGTCGACGGCCCCGCGCTGCTGAAAGCCGCGCAGCTGCCCACGCGCAAAGACCCGCGCTGGCAGATCGAACTGGCCCCGCTGACACGCATGAACGCCTGGGCCGTGCCCGAGATCAAGAACGGCGACCGGGTGGCGCTGCTGGGTTTCACCTTCGCCGAAGAGAAGGGCGAACCCATCCTGCGTGCCGAGTTCGTGTTCGTCGGCGGCAAGGCCTACGGGTTGCGTTCCTCACCTGCCTGATTTGTCCGCCTGAACGACCGCTCAACGCTGCCACCAGCGGCGCAGCGCACGGGCCAGGGCTGACAGCAGCTCACCGGCTGCGCCTTGCAGCCAGTCGGCCAACGGGTCTTGGCGTTCCTGAGAGGGCAGGGGGCCGCCGTGGCGGCGCGCATCGGCCTCGGCCTGCATCTCGCGGGCCCGGCTGCGTTGCCGGTCCAGTGCAGGTTGCTGACGCGCCAGGCGTTCCTGCACCACGTGTGCCGCCGGGCGCTGCGCATGCGCGGCCAGGGCCGGGCCGAGGGCGCTGACCTGCCGGTGCGCCTCGGCGAGCCCGGGCGCGGTGAGCGTGGCGCCACAGCTGGTGCAGGCCCAGCCGCCGTCGGCCGGCTGCGCCGCGCCGCAGGCCGCGCAAGACAAGGAGCCGGCCTCGCCGCGCTTCCGGTGCACCGCGTGCTGCCGCGTGGCGCCTTCGGGGTCGAGCGCCAGCGCCAGGAGCGCCACGTCCACCACCGCGGGCACCGAGCCGCACCATGAACACACGGTGTCGTTCTGATGGATGCCGCCGCCGCAGTTCACGCAATGCAGGGCACCGTCGCGCTGCAGCGCGCGGTGGCGGTCGGCGGAACTCATCGGCCGCACCAGGCCCTTCTGCTGCAGGAACTGGCCGAAGCTCTGCCAGGCGCCGTGGCGCTGCGCACATTCCAGCTGCAGGGAACTGCCGAAGCGCGAGGGGTTGTGCACCGTGCGCAGCGCGCCGCCGCAACGCATGCAGCCTAGCGTGGGCTTCAGTGCGGTGTGGGGCAGGGCCTGGGCTTCGGCCATCTCGCCCACCAGGGCCAGCAGCGAGGGCCCGGCGAGGTGGGCGCCCTCGATGCTGTCGAACCACACCAGGTGGCAGGGAGCGCACAGGTCCAGCTCCAGCGCGCGCCCGTAGTGCCCCTGCATCGCCAGCACCTTCACGGGCTGGCCGCAGTTGCGGCAGGCCGGGGCCAGACCGGCGGCCGTGTTCAGCCTTTCAGGGCAGTCAGCGCCTCGCGCGCCGCCTGCAGGGTGTGGTCGATGTCGGCCTGGGTGTGGGCCGCGCTCACGAAACCGGCTTCGTACAGCGCCGGCGCCAGGTACACGCCACGCTGCAGCATGCCGTGGAAGAAGCGGTTGAAGCGCTCCTTGTCGGTGGCCATCACGGTGGCGTAGTTCTGCGGCAGTTCCTGCTCGAAGAAGAAGCCGAACATGCCGCCCAGGCTGTCGCCCACCATCGGCACGCCCACGTCTTTCGCCACTGCCTCAAGCCCGCGCACCAGCGCGGTGGTGCGGGCGCCCAGGGCCTCGTAGAAGCCGGGCTTGGTGATCTCTTTCAGCGTCGCAAGGCCGCAGGCCGTGGCCACCGGGTTGCCGCTCAGCGTGCCGGCCTGGTAGACCGGGCCCAGGGGCGCCAGCTGGCTCATCACGTCTTTGCTGGCGCCGAAAGCCGCCAGCGGCATGCCACCGCCGATGACCTTGCCGAACACGAAGACGTCGGCCTTGAAGCCTGGAATCCATTGCTGGAAAAGGCTGTGCGCGCCGCCCAGGGCCACGCGGAAGCCCGACATCACCTCGTCGAACACCAGCATCGCGCCGTGCTGCGTACACAGCTGGCGCAGCCGCGTCATGAAGGGGATGCTGGCGCGAACGAAGTTCATGTTGCCGGCGATGGGTTCGATCATCACGCAGGCCAGTTCGCGGCCGTGCTCGGCGAAGGCAGCTTCCAGCGCCGGGATGTCGTTGTAGGGCAGCACCAGCGTGTGCTTGACCACGTCGTCGGGCACGCCCGCGCTGGTGGGGAAGCCGAAGGTCGCCAGACCCGAGCCGGCCTTCACCAGCAGCGGGTCGGCATGGCCGTGGTAGCAGCCCTCAAACTTGATGAACTTGGCGCGGCCCGTGGCGCCGCGCGCCAGACGCAGCGCACTCATGCCGGCTTCGGTGCCGCTGCTGACCAGGCGCACCATCTCGCAGCCGGGCACCAGCGCGATGATGGCTTCGGCCAGTTCGATCTCGCGTTCGGTGGGCGCGCCGAAGCTGAAGCCATCGAGCAGCGCCTTCTGCACCGCGTCTACCACCGCCGGGTGGCCGTGGCCCAGGATCATGGGGCCCCAGCTGCCGATGTAGTCGACGTACTTCTGGCCTTCGGCATCGAAGATGTAGGCGCCCTGGCCACGCTGGATGAAACGCGGCGTGCCGCCCACCGCGCGGAAGGCGCGCACCGGCGAGTTCA
Organism: beta proteobacterium AAP51; assembly: GCA_001295905.1. Taxonomy (GTDB): domain Bacteria; phylum Pseudomonadota; class Gammaproteobacteria; order Burkholderiales; family Burkholderiaceae_C; genus Rubrivivax. The sequence goes on from LJHT01000027.1 coordinate 4,919, forward strand.
CGCCACCAGGAATGACGCGCTGCGCGCGGGCAAAGAGTTCTTCGTTCGTGGCCATGGGGGACTGCTTCAGTGAACTCGCCGGGGAGAGTTTTTGCTTTGGGGATCTTCGGGTTCGGTCTCGGGCATGTCGCCTTCAGGGCCTTCGCCTTCTTCCGGCGGCGGCAGTGCCCAGAAGAAGCGGTCGGGCACCACATGGCCCATGCCGGGGCGGAAACCGGCGTCCAGGCTCTGGTCGAGGAAGCTCAGCGCTTCACCCACGGCCGGCTGCAGTTCGCTGCCGGCGGCCAGCAGCGCGGCCAGCGCGGCGGCCAGCGTGTCGCCGGCACCCATGAAGCTGGTGTCGAAGCGCTCGAACTTCTCGCCCGTGATGGCGCCCTGCGGGCTGGCGAGCACGTTGTCGATGTACTGCTCGGGCGGGGGGGCGGCGCTGCCGCGTTCGCCCTTGTCGGCGCGCAGGCTGCTCTTGCCCGCCTTGGGCGCCAGCATGATGCCGGTGACCAGCACATAACGCGTGCCATGTTCGCCCGCGGCCACGGCCAGTTCGCGCGCCGAGGGCGGGCGCTCGCTGTCCCACTCGGGCAGCAGGAAGTCTTGCAGCGTCTTGTGGCTGCCCACCAGCACCTCGGTGGCCGGCAATATCAATTCGCGGAAGGCGTCGAGGTAGGGCTGCAGCGCGTCTTCTTCCATCCAGCTGAGGTTGGGCAGGTAGCTCACCAGCGGAATCTCGGTGTAGTCGCTCAGCACCTCGGCCACGGCGCTGACGTTGTCGGCATTGCCCAGGAAGCCCACCTTCCAGCCGGCCAGCGTCACGTCTTCAAGGATGGTGCGCGCCTGCTCGGCCACGGCATCGGCGTCGATCTCGTGCTGGTCGAAGGTATCGGCGGTGTCGCGCATCACGATGCTGGTCACCACGGGCAAGGCATGCGCGCCCATGGCCGCGATGGTGGCCACGTCGCCGGCCATGCCGCCGGCGCCGCTGGGGTCGCTGGCGTTGAAGCACATCACGCAGGCGGGTGGCGGCGGTTCGGTGTGGGGGTCTTCGAGGGCCGGGGCCGTGGTGGTGTCGGGGGTCATGGGCGGGTCGGCCTGAACGCGAACACGTCGCGGTTGGGGTGGGGTGGGGCTGCACGGGCCACACCTCCAGCAATGTCTGAAGAAGGCGTTGTAGACCCTCACAATTCCTCGAAAAACACGAGAAATGCGTGGCTACAATCCCGGTCCATTGTAGTGAGGTGACAGTCTGACCGTGAGCGAACCCCGTACCTGGATGTGCCTGATCTGCGGCTGGATCTACAGTGAGGCCGATGGCGATCCGGAGCATGGCATTGCACCCGGCACCGCGTGGGCCGATGTTTCCATGAATTGGACCTGCCCCGAGTGCGGCGCGCGCAAGGAAGATTTCGAGATGGTCCAGATCTGACCGGACCGCACGAGCCGGGCTCGTGCAGCGGGCAGCCGAACGGGAGAAAAGCGCTTGGAAATTCAGGGTCCTGAAACGGGCGCAGGCGGCGGTGCCAAGGTGCTGGTCATCGACGACAGCAACACCATCCGTCGCAGCGCAGAGATCTTTCTGCGCCAGGGTGGCCACGAGGTCGTGCTGGCCGAAGACGGCTTCGATGCCCTGGCCAAGGTCAACGACCACCTGCCGGAACTCATCTTCTGCGACATCCTGATGCCGCGGCTGGACGGCTATCAAACCTGCGCCATCATCAAGCGCAACCCCAAGTTCACGCACGTGCCGGTCATCATGCTGTCCAGCAAGGATGGCCTCTTCGACAAGGCGCGCGGCCGCATGGTGGGCTCGGAGGACTACCTCACCAAGCCTTTCACCAAGGAACAACTGCTGCGCGCTGTCGACGAACACCGGCGCGCGCCGGCCTGAAGCCCGGCGCTACGCCCGCAAGCCAAGGAAGCCCCCGATGCCGATCCAGAAGATCCTCGTCGTCGACGACTCGAAGACCGAACTGCACCACCTGTCCGAACTGCTGGGCAAGCGCGGTTATGCCGTGCGCACCGCCGAAAATGGCGAGGAAGCCCTGCGCCGCCTGGACGAAGAAAAGCCCGACCTCATCCTGATGGACGTGGTGATGCCCGGCCAGAACGGCTTCCAGCTCACCCGCGCCATCACGCGCGACCCGCGCTTTTCCGACGTGCCGGTGATCATGTGCACCAGCAAGAACCAGGAAACCGACAAGGTCTGGGGCATGCGCCAGGGTGCGCGCGACTACATCGTCAAGCCCGTGAACGGCGACGAGCTGTTCGCCAAGATCAAGGCCTTCGACTGAATGCGCCGCTTCATCCCACAGCACTGAATGGCCAAGCGCGAAGCTCTCCGCGAACTGCAAAGCCGGCTGGCCGAGCGGCTGCAGCAGGCGCGCACCGAGGTGCGCGCGGTGTCCTGGCTGGCCGTCGAGGTCCACGGCCTGGGTCTGCTGTTCCCGCTGCCCACCGCGGGCGAAATCTTTCCCGTGGGCACGCTGCTGCCGGTGCCGCACACGCAGCGCTGGTTCATGGGCGTGGCCAACCTGCGCGGTGGGCTGCACGGTGTGGTGGACCTGGCCGCCTTCCTGGGCCTGCGCCCGCCCATCGCCCGCGACGCGGTGCGTGAACAGGCCCGTCTGCTGGCGCTGAACGCGCGCACGGGTGCCAGCTGTGCGGTGCTCGTGGACCGCCTGGCTGGCCTGCGCAGTGCCGAGCAGATGCAGCCCGAGCCCGATGACGCCACCGCCGCGCGCCCCAACTTCGCCGCCACGCGCTGGCGCGACCCCGCCGGGCGCGTGTGGCAGGAAATCGACCTGGCCGCCCTGGCGCGCCACGACCAGTTCCTGGCGATCTCGGCATGACCAAGCCCGCCGGGCCTGACACCAGCCGCATCGCACCCCGCCCGTTTTCCGGGCCAGTTTCAGGTTTTCCAGCGCCATGGCCGCCTTCGCGGCCCTCGCGCCCAGCAGCAAAGACGAGGACGAGATGAGCTTCCTTGACAGGATCAAAGGCAACAGCCGCAAGACCGACGCCGAAAGCACCGCCGGCCCTGGCACGGCGCCTTACGACGAGCTCGGCCAGCCCGACAACCCGATGGAAGCCACCATGCGCCTGGGTGGCAGCACACTGGGCGTGGCGCCCAGCCGGCTGGACCAGGAAGACTCCTCCATCATCAGCGAGGCTGCGCCCTCGGAAATGGCGGCCGACTTCCCGGAAAGCCGCCACCCCGGGGCCGACGCCGACGGTTTCACCTCGGGCCTGCCCGTGGTGGGCACCTGGCCCATCGCGCGCCAGCAGCGGGCCATGCTGGGCCTGTTCGTCGGCGGCTTCCTCCTGCTGCTGCTGGTGGCCATCCTGGCCCTGGTGGCCAGCAACCGCAGCGCCGACCAGGTGGGTGCGGCCGGCCAGGCCACCACGCAATCGCAGCGGCTGGCCAAGTCGGTGTCGCAGGCGCTGGTGGGCAGCGCCGCCGCCTTCCCTGAAGTGCAGGACAGCGTCAGCATCCTCGCGCGCAACGTGCGCAGCCTGAAGACGGGCGAAGGCGATGTGGCGGCCGCGCCGGCCAACCTGCAGGAGTCGCTCGACCCCCTGCTGCCGCTGGTCGACCGCGCCGAAAAGAACGCCGCCATCGTGGTGGGCCAGCAGAAGACGCTGACGCAGGTAGGCCTGGCGCTGCGCGCCATCAACCGCCAGAGTGCCGACCTGCTGGAAACGGCCGAGACCGTGTCTGCACTGAAGCTGCAGGGCGGCGCTTCGGCGGCCGAACTGTCGGCGGTGGGCCAGCTGGTGATGCTGACGCAGCGCATCGGCAAGAGCGCCAACGAGTTCCTCACCACCGAGGGCGTCAGTGCCGAGGCCGTGTTCCTGCTCGGCAAGGACCTGAACTCCTTCCGCGAGATCGCCCAGGGCGTCGTCAACGGCAACCCCGAGTTGCGCCTGCCCGGCACCCGCGACCCCGAGGTGAAGGAGAAGCTGACGCAGCTGCTTGCGCAGTACGAACAGACGCGCACCGAGGCCAGCGCCATCCTGGGCAACCTGCAGGGCCTGGTGGCCGCGCGTGAAGCGCAGACCGCCATCGTGGCCGATTCCGAGCCGCTGCGCCTGGGTCTGGACGACCTGCAGAAAGGCCTGGCGGATACCAACGTCATCGGCGGCTGGCGTTTCGTCGGCTTGCTGCTGGCCCTGGCGCTCATGGGCGCGGGTGGCTTCGGGCTGCTGCGGCTGTTCGTCATCGACCAGACCAGCCGCTCGCGCCAGGCCGACAGCCAGCGCCAGGAAGCCGAACGCCAGGAGCAGGAAGCCAAGCGCGTGAACGACGCGAACCAGGCCGCCATTCTTCGGCTGATGAACGAACTGCAGACGGTGGCCGAAGGCGACCTCACGCAGCAGGCCACGGTGACGGAAGACATCACGGGCGCCATCGCCGACTCGGTGAACTACACCGTGGAGGAACTGCGCAGTCTGGTGGCCCAGGTGCAGGACACGGTAGGCCGCGTGACCGAAACCACGCAGCAGGTCGAGCAGACCTCCACCGAGCTGCTGGCGGCTTCCACCGAGCAGCTTCGCGAAATCCGCAACACGGGCGACTCGGTGCTGCAGATGGCCGGCCGCATCAACGACGTGTCGGCGCAGGCCCAGGAAACGGCCCAGGTGGCGCGCCAGTCGCTGCGCGCCGCTGAAACCGGCCTGGGTGCGGTGCAGAACGCCATCGGCGGCATGAACGCCATCCGCGACCAGATCCAGGAAACCTCCAAGCGCATCAAGCGGCTGGGCGAAAGCTCGCAGGAGATCGGCGAAATCACCGAGCTGATTTCCGACATTACCGAGCAGACCAACGTGCTGGCCCTGAACGCCGCCATCCAGGCGGCCAGCGCGGGCGATGCGGGCCGCGGCTTCTCGGTGGTGGCTGAAGAAGTGCAGCGGCTGGCCGAACGCTCGGGCGATGCCACGCGGCAGATTGCCGCCATCGTGCGCACCATTCAGACCGACACGCAGGATGCCGTGGGCGCCATGGAACGCAGCACGCAGGGCGTGGTGGAAGGGGCGCGGCTGTCCGACGCCGCCGGCGCCGCGCTGGGCGACATCGACCGCGTCACGCGCGAGCTGTCTGACCTGATTCAGCGCATTTCGGCCGAAGCCTCCCGCGAAGCCGAATCGGCCAACGTGGTGGCGGCCAACATCCAGCACATCTTCGCGGTGACCGAGCAGACCTCGGAAGGCACGCGTTCCACGGCGCAGATGGTGCGTGAGCTGTCGCGCACCGCCGAGGAACTGAAGGCCTCGGTCGCTCGATTCAAGATTTCATGAAGCCCCCACGCTCCCTTCGGTCGCTGCCCCATGCGCCACGCAGGGGCGCCTTCGGTGCCCCGGGGGCTCTTGCCGCAGTCCGGCAAAGCCGGTCCCGCGCAAGCCCTTGGTCGATCTGCCGCGAGAGGATTTGAGTGAGCGATCTGCCCGTCCAAGACGACCTCAGCGCCCTGGCCTGGGTGAATGGTGAACTGCGCCGTTCGCTGGAAACGGCCAACAAGTCGCTGCGGCGTTACCTGAAGGAAGCCGAAGCCGCGCGCGGCGGCGACCTCGATGCCGTCGACCCCGCGGTGCTGCGCAGCGCCCGGGCACAGCTGCACCAGGGCGTGGGCGCGCTCGAACTCGTGGGCCAGACGGCCGTGGCCGACGTGCTGCGCGCCAGCGAGGCGGCGGTGCAGCGCATGGCCGCCAAGCCGGCGCTGGTGACGGCCGCCGCGGTGGACACCGTGGAGAAGGTGTCCTTTGCCGTGCTCGATTTCCTGGCCCGGCAACTGGCCGGCAAGGCGGTTTCGCCAGTGATGCTGTTCCCGCAGTACCGCGCTGTGCTGCAGCTGGCCGGTGCCGACCGCGTGCATCCGGCCGACCTGTGGAAGTCTGAATGGCAATGGCGCGAGCTGCCGCACGACGCGATGGCCACGCCCCGCAATGCGGACGACGAGGCGCGCGGCGAGATGGAGACCCTGGCCCTGGCGCTGATGCGCCTGGCCCCGGGCGACCAGCAGCGCGGCGCCCTCGACCGCATGAGCGACCTCTGCGCTGACCTGGCCGCCGGTGCCCGCATGGCGCGCGAAGGCGGCGCACAGCTGGCCACCTTCTGGCAGCTGGCCGCAGCGGTGTTCCAGGCGCAGGCCGCAGGTTTGCTGGTGGGGGATGTCTACGTCAAGCGCCTGGCCTCGCGCCTGCTGTCGCAGCTGCGCGCTTCGGTGCGCGGGCAGGTGGAGCTGTCCGACCGCCTGGCGCAAGACCTGCTGTTCTTCTGCAGCCATGCCAAGGCACCCATGCCCGGGCACGAGGCGCCGCGCCTGAGTGCGGTGCGCAAGGTGTGGAACCTGGGCAGCCAGCCCGAGGCCGATTACGAAACCCCCCGGCTGGGGCGTTTCGACCCCGCCATGCTGGCGCTGGCGCGCAAGCGCGTGGCGGCGGCCAAGGACTCCTGGTCCGCCGTGGCGGGTGACGAACTGCACCGCATGGCGGCCCTGCCCGAGCAGTTCGCGCTGGTGGGTGAGTCGCTGCAGCGCCTGCTGCCGCATGGCGAACAGCTCGCCACCGCGCTGCAGACGGCCGTGGCCACCACGGTGAATTCGGAAGAGGCGCCCCCCGCCGCGCTGGCGATGGAAGTGGCCACCGCCATCCTCTACCTCGACGCCACGCTGGAAGACGGCGAGTTCGACGAGCCCGCGCTCGCGCCGCGTGTGCTGCACCTGGCCGCGCGCGTGGAGGCCGTGCGCCAGGGCGCCGAGCCGCAGCCGCTGGAACAGTGGATGGAAGAGCTGTACCGCCGCGTCAGCGACCGTCAGACCATGGGCAGCGTGGTGCAGGAACTGCGCACCTCGCTGTCGGAAATCGAAAAGCAGATCGACCAGTATTTCCGCGACCCCTCGCAGCGGCAGTTGCTCATCCCGGTGCCGGCGCAGCTGTCTTCGATGCGCGGCGTGCTCTCGGTGCTGGGCTTGTCGCAGGCCTCGGCCGCGGCACTGCACATGCGCGACGATGTCGACGCGCTGGCGCAGACCGAGGTCGACCCCGCCCGCGCGGTGCAGGCCGGCACCTTCGACCGCCTGGCCGACAACCTGGGCGCTTTAAGCTTCCTCATCGACATGCTGGCGGTGCAGCCGGCCCTGGCGAAGAGCCTGTTCCGCTTCGACCCCGAAACCGGCAGCCTCAGTGCCGTGATGGGCCAGAGCGAGCGCGTCTCCGCCTTCGCCGCCTTCGACGACAGCCGCTCGGGCGCCGCGCTGGATGCGCCCGCGCCCGCACCCGCTTCGAGCTCGGTGCCGCTGCTCGAACAGCTGCGTGAACTGGCCAGCCTGGCCGCGCTGCCCAGCGTGTCCGACGAAGACATCGCGCACCGCCTGGAGCCCCTGGCACAGCTGGCCTATGCCGCCGAGCAGCCCGAGCTGGCGCGCCTGCTGGCCGGTGCCCAGCGCACGCTGCGCACCGCCAGCGACCCCGCCACCAGCCAGGGCGTGCGCCGCGAGCTGGCCGAAGCCGTGGCCGCCTTGTCGCCACCGGCGCCGCCGCCGATACCGGCTTCCGCGCCCGTGCCGCCGCCCACGCAAGCGCCTGAGGGCGGCACCGGCCTCGAAGACGACGCCGAGATGCGCGAGATCTTCATCGAAGAGGCGCGCGAAGTCATTGCCGATGCCCATGCCGCCGTGGAGCGCCTGGGCGAGGCCCCGGAAAGTGGCAACGACCTCACCGCCGTGCGCCGCGCTTTCCACACCCTGAAGGGCAGTGCCCGCATGGTGGGGCTGAAAGACTTTGGCGAAGCCGGCTGGGCCTGCGAACAGCTCTTCAACGACCGCCTGGCCCATGCCCCGCGCATGGACAGCGTGCTGCGCCAGTTCACCACCGAGGCGCTGGGCTACCTGTCCAGCTGGACCGATGCCATCGCCGAGGGCCAGCACCGCGGCCACCAGTCTTCCGAGGTGGCGCGGGCCGCTGATGCGCTGCGCCTGAACGGCGAGCGCCTGCCCATCACGCTGCCGGCCGGGCTGGAAGGCCTGGCGGCGGCACCGGCGGCGCTGCCGATACCCTCGCCCCTGCCCGCAGCCGCCGAAGGTGTGCTCGACACCGGGCTGCATCTGCCGGGCGACGCACCGGCCGTCCCTGCACCGCCGCCTTCGGTGGGCGAGCTCATCGAGCTCAGCTTCGACCCGCCGGAAGAAGAGCTGGCGGCTGCTGCAGCTGCTGATGCAGCGGCCCAGGTGCCCGGTGATGTGCCCGCTGACGCGGCCACCTCGGCGGCCGCTGGCGTCGAGCTGCCGGCCCTGCCGCCGCTGTCGGCCTTCGTGCCCGAACTTCCCAGCGCGGCCGATCTCGATCTCGCGGCCGCGGCGCCTGCGCAGCCTGCCGCGCCCGCAGCGCAGGAACCAGCGCCCGAGCCCTCCTTCGAATTCGATCTCGCCGCCTTCGACGAGGCCCCACCGGCATCGGCAGGTACCCCCACGCCGCCGGCGCTGGAGCTGCCGTCGCTGGAACTGCCGCTGGATGCGCCAGCCCCCGAACCGCTGCCCGAACTGCCGCCGCTGGTGCTGGACGAAGCCATGCAGGGTGCTGCGCCCGAAGGCATGCCCGAACCCGAGGCCGTGGAACTCGACCTCGAGGACATGAACGCCCTGTTCGCTGCGCCCGAGGCTGCACCGCCGGTTACGCCCGCGCCGAACGCTGACGACGCCACGCTCGAACTGCCGGCTTTCAGCCCCGATCCGGTGCTGGACACCGTGCCGATGCCGCCCGCGCCGAGCGGCGAGCTGTCGCCCACGGAAACCACCGAGACCCTGACGGGCGATGTGCCGCTCAGCTTCGACATCGACCTGGGCGAGCCTGCGCCGGCTTCCGGGTCGGCACCCGAGCCTGGGCTCGAGCCTGCTGCGGTGGCGCCGGCCGAAGCGGCCGCGCCAGCGCTGCGCGACGAGGAAGAAGACGAGCAGGTCAAGGTCATCGGCCCGCTGCGCATCAGCATCCCGCTGTTCAACATCTACCTCAACGAGGCCGACGAACTCTCGCGCCGCCTCGTCACCGAACTGGCCGAGTGGGCGCTGGAAAGCGAACGCCATGCCGTGCCGGAAAGCAGCGTGGCGCTGGCGCACTCGCTGGCGGGCAGTTCGGCCACCGTGGGCTATGCCGAGCTCTCGGCCCTGGCGCGCGCGCTCGAACATGCGCTGATGCGTTCGCACGACGTGGGCCGCGGCCGTGAAGGCGAGCCGGCCCTCTTCAGCGACGCTGCTGAAGAGATACGCCGCCTGCTGCACCAGTTCGCGGCAGGTTTCCTGCGCCCGGTGGAGCCCAGCTTGATGGAGCGCCTGGCCGCGCACGAGCGGCTGCCGCTGCCCGCCGAGCCTTCGGCCGAGGAACTGGCCGAAGACGCGTACGAAGAGCTCGCGGCTGAAGCGGCTGAGGACGTTCAGGCCACCGAGGCGCCCGTGCCCATGCAGCGGGCCGACGAAGAAGCGGGTTCGGTCGAGACGGTCGAGATGGCCGAATCCGCCGAAGCAGTTGCAGAAGCCGAAGCCCCGGCGATCGATGTCGGCACCGCTGCCGCCAACGACGAGCCGGTGGACGCCATCGACGAAGAGCTGCTGCCCATCTTCGAGGAAGAAGCCGAGGAACTGCTGCCGCAGCTGCAGTCGCGCCTGCGCGACTGGCTCGACCGCCCTGCCGACCCCGACGCGCCCATGGCGTGCATGCGCACCCTGCACACGCTGAAGGGCGGCGCCCGCCTCGCGGGGGCCATGCGCCTGGGCGAGGTGGCGCACCGCCTGGAAACCGACATCGAAGCGCTGGTGGCCCGCGGCGATCTCGGTGCCGATGACATCGACCCGCTGATGGCCCGCGCCGATGCGATGAGCGGGCTGTTCGAGCGCCTGCGCGAGCGTGGTGCCTCAGCCCCCGCGCCCTATGCGGCGCCGCGTGGCGCGTTGCCGGTGCTGCCGCTGCTCGGTGACACGCCGGCGGCCGCAGTCGAGGCCGACGCGGCCAGCGACCTGGCTGCTGCCATGGCCGAGGCCAGTGCGCCGGCCGGCTTGCTGCCGGTGGAGGCAGGAACTGGCGCCCAAGCAGAACCCGAACCTGTTGCTGGGCTGCTGGCCGACCCGGCCGCCGCACTGCAGCCCGAACTGCCCGCCCCGGCCGAGTTGGCCGAGCTGGAAGAGCAGGCCGCCACGGTCGATGCTGATGCGGAAGTTGCTGCAAACCTGGTTGCAGAAGATGCCGTCGAGACCCCTGCACCCGGCAGGCCTGCCGTGGCCCCTGCCGAGCCGCCGGCGCCGCCGCCTGAAGTCGACTGGGCCCGCTTCGCGCGCGGCGAAGAGGCCGACGCCACCAGCCCCGAGCGCGCGGCCGCCAGCAACGCCGTGGTGCGCGTGCGCGCCGGCCTGCTCGACCGTCTGGTGAACCAGGCCGGCGAGGTGAGCATCACGCGGGCGCGCATCGACGCCGACGTGAAGCAGCTGCAGGCTTCGCTCGGCGACCTCACCGACAGCCTGGAGCGCATGCGCAAGCAGCTGCGCGACATCGAGCTGCAGGCCGAAACGCAGATCGCCACGCGCATCGAGGCGGCCAAGGCCGCTGCGCAGAGCTTCGACCCGCTGGAGATGGACCGCTTCACGCGCTTCCAGGAGCTCACGCGCTTCATGGCCGAATCGGTCAACGACGTGGCCACGCTGCAGCGCAGCCTGCAGCGCACCTTGCAGAGCAGCGAAGACGAGCTCGCGATGCAGGCGCGCTTGACGCGCGAGCTGCAGGACGACCTGCTGCGCACGCGCATGGTCGAATTCGAGAGCATGGCCGAACGCCTGCAGCGCACGGCGCGCCAGGCGGCGCGTGAAACGGCCAAGCAGGCGCGGCTGGAGATCTTCGGCGGCTCCATCGAAATCGACCGTGGCGTGCTCGAGCGCATGGCCGGCTCTTTCGAGCACCTGCTGCGCAACAGCGTGGCCCACGGCGTCGAAGCGCCTGCGGCGCGCCTGGCTGCGGGCAAGGACGCCACGGGCCAGATCACCGTCACCGTGGCCCAGGCGGGCAACGAAGTGGCCGTGGAGTTCGCCGACGACGGCGGCGGCTTCGACCTGCCCCGCATCCGCCAGCGCGCGCTGGAGCGCGGCCTGCTGCGCGCCGATGAAAACCCCAGCGACGCCGAGCTGTCGCAGATGATCTTCAAGCCCGGTTTCAGCACCGCCGAGACCGTGACCGAGATCGCCGGCCGCGGCGTCGGCCTGGACGTGGTGCGCGCGGAAGTGAACGCCATGGGCGGCCGCATCGAGACCCACAGCGAACCCGGTGCCGGCACGCGCTTCAAGCTGCTGCTGCCGCTGACCACTGCCGTCACGCAGGTGGTGATGCTGCGCTGCGGCGAGCAGCAGGTGGCCGTGCCGTCCCCGCTCATCGAAACCGTGCGCCGCGTGCCGATGGCCGAGATGGAAGCCGCCTACCGCGATTTCCACCTCGGCTATGCCGACGAGCAGGTGCCCTTCTTCTGGCTGGGCGCGCTGCTGCGCAGCAGCGCGCGGGGTGACCTGGTGGGCCGCTCGCAGACGGTGGTGGTCATCCGCAGTGCGGCGCAGCGTGTGGCCGTGCACGTGGACGAAGTGCTGGGCAACCAGGAAGTGGTGGTGAAGAACGTCGGCCCACAGCTGGCACGCCTGCCCGGCCTGGCGGGCGTGACATTGCTGCCCTCCGGCGCGGTCTCGCTCATCTACAACCCGGTGGCCCTGGCCGCGCTGTACGGCGAAGAAGCGCGCGCGGCCATGCAACAGGCCCGGCTGGGCACCGAGCCCGCCCCGGGCAGCGATGAGCTGACCGAGGCCGCCGCCGCGGCCCCGCGCACCCCGCTGGTGATGGTGGTGGACGACTCGCTGACGGTGCGCCGCGTCACCCAGCGCCTGCTGGTGCGCGAGGGCTACCGTGTCGTGCTGGCCAAGGACGGGCTGGATGCGCTGGAGCGCCTGGCCGAAGAGAAGCCGGTCGTGCTGCTGTCCGACATCGAGATGCCGCGCATGGACGGCTTCGACCTGCTGCGCAATGTGCGTGCCGACGCCCGCCTGGCCGGGCTGCCGGTGGTGATGATCACCTCGCGCACCGCGCAGAAGCACCGCGACTACGCCGAACAGCTGGGCGTGGACCATTACCTCGGCAAGCCGTATTCGGAAGACGAACTGCTGGGCCTGGTGGCGCGCTACGCCGGTGTGGGCGCCAGGGTGCCGGCCTGAGCGGGCCAGGGCAGCCCCAGACCCCCAGGTTAACCCTAGAGACAAGTCGGTTAAACAAACGTTTGATTTAGTGGGCTACAGTGCGCGCCGTGAATGCACGACGCACCCAGCCCACCCCCGACCCGCGCCCGGCTGAAGCCGGCGCCGCCGCCACCCCGCTGGCCGAAGACCCGCGCCGCCGCCTGCTGCTGAGCGGGCTGCGGTGTTTCGCGGCCCAGGGCTACAGCAAGACCTCCACGCGTGAGCTGGCCGAAGCCGCCGGCGTCAACGTCGCGGCCATCAGCTACTACTTCGGCGACAAGGCCGGCCTCTACCGCGCGGCCTTCTGCGAACCGATGGGCGCGCCCGAGGAAGACCTCGCCCGCTACAACGGCGACCACCTCTCGCTGCCCGAGGCCTTGCGCGGTTTCTACGCCGGCTTTCTGGAGCCGCTGAAGCAGGGCGATGTGTCGCGGCTGTGCATGAAGCTGCACTTCCGCGAGATGCTGGAACCCACCGGCCTGTGGGACGCCGACCCCACCTTTGGCATCCGCGAGATGCACGAGGCCCTGCTGCGCGTGCTGTGCCGCCACCTGGGCCTGGACCCCGCCGGAGCCGCGGCCGACCTCGACCTGCAACGCCTGGCCATCTGCATCGCCGGCCTCGGCGTGCACCTGCACGTGGGCCACGACATCAACCAGCAGCTCGCCCCTGGCATCAACGACGGCGACGGCCAGCTCGACCTGTGGTCCGACCGTCTCGTCGAATTCGCGCTGGCGCTGGTGCGCAGCGAAAGCGAGCGCCGCGCCCAGCTGGCTGCGGCCACCTCGGCCCCACCCGCCCGTTCGGAGCCCTCACGATGAACCGCCCCTTTGCAACCGCACCGGCTTTGGTGCTGGCGCTGGCCCTGGCGGGCTGCGCCAGCACCCCGGGTGCGAGCAGCCTGCCGGCCGCCGCGCTGCCAGCCGCCTGGCAGGCGCCCTTGCCCGTGCCCGCCGCCCACGTTTCCGCTGCCAACGCCAGCGCCGCCACGCCCAGCAGCGGCGCTGCCACCAGCAGCGCCGCCCTGGCCGGCTGGTGGGCCGGTTTTGCCGACCCCGTGCTGCCGGCGCTGATCGACAGCGCACTGGCCGCCAGCCCCAACCTCGCCGCGGCCCAGGCGCGCATCGAACGGGCCCGCGCCAGCCGCGTGGCCGCCGGCGCCGCCGCGCTGCCGCAGCTGGACGCCATCGGCAGTGCCCAAAGCGGGCGCAGCCTGCCGCGCCAGCCCACGGCGGCCACGGCCAGCCTGGGGCTGCAGGCGGCCTGGGAGATCGACCTCTTCGGCGGCGTGGGCGCCGGCCGCAGCGCGGCGCAATCGCGGCTGGAAGCGGCACAGGCCGGCCTGCAGGCGGCGCGTGTGTCGCTGGCCGCCGAAACCGCCAGCAGTTACGTGCAGCTGCGCGCCTGCGAAGCGCAGCTGGTGCAGGCGCGGCTGGACGCCGCTTCGCGGGAAGAGACCTCGCGCCTCACCGAACTCAGCGCCCGCGCCGGCTTCACGGCGCCGGCCGATGCCGCGCTGGCCCGGGCCGGCGCCGCGCAGTCGCGCAGCCTCGTGCTGGCGCGCCAGGCGCAATGCGAAACCCTGCTGAAGAGCCTGGTGGAAGCCACGGCCCTGGCCGAGCCCGCGCTGCGCGCCCAGCTGGCCGCCGGCACCGCCGTGCTGCCGCGGCCGGCGCCCATCGCCGTGCAGGGTCTGCCGGCCGAACTGCTGGCCCAGCGCCCCGATCTGGCCGAGGCCGCGCGCGCCGTAGAGGCGGCTGCCAGCGACCAGCGCGTGGCCCAGGCGCGCGAGAAGCCGCAGGTGCGTCTGTCAGGCAACCTGGCCGCGGCCAGCCTGCGCAGTGGCGGCGTCAGCACCAGCGGCAGCACCTGGGCGCTGGGGCCCTTGCTCATCAGCCTGCCGGTGTTCGATGGCGGCAGCAGCGCGGCCAACAGCGCCGCCGCGAAGGCCGAGTACGAGGCCGCCGTGGCCGAATACCAGGCCCAGGTGCGGCGCGCGCTGCGCGAGGTGGAGGCCGCCCTGGTGGCGCTGGACAGCACCGCCAGCCGCCAGCTGGACGCCGAGGCCGCCGCGCGCGACTTCGAAGCCTCGCTGGTGGCCACGCAGGCGCGCCAGCGCAGCGGCCTGGCCAGCCTCTTCGACCTGGAAGCCGCGCGCCTGAGTGCCGTGCAGGCGCAAAGCGCCCTGCTGGAACTGCAGGCCGAACGCGCCAGCGCCTGGATCTCGCTCTACCGCGCCCTGGGCGGCAGCTGGTCCGCCGGCACACCCGCAGCCGCTGCACCCGCGGCCCCAACCGGCCAGCCCGCCACGGCCACGCCAGCTGCGCAAAGCGCCGTCTCCTTTTCAGCCTTCACTTCCAAGCCTTCCGCACCATGAAGCTGCTTCTCCTCACTTCCCTGCCGGCAGGCCGCCCTGCCACCTTCGGCGCTGCCGCCCTGGCCCTGTGCAGCGTCCTGGCCCTGCTGGCCTGGGGTTTGAACGCCCAGGCCGCCGACGACCAGGCCGCACCGGCCCGCACCGCCAAGGCGGCGCTCACCGTCACCGCCACGCAGGCGCAGCGCAGCGAGGTGGGCAGCACCTTGGCCGCCAACGGCAACGTCGCCCCCTGGCAAGAAGCCGTGGTGGGTGCCGAGGCCAACGGCCTGCGCCTGGCCGAGGTGCGCGTGAACGTGGGCGACGTGGTGTGGCGCGGCCAGGTGCTGGCCACTTTCGCGCCCGAGCTCGTGCGTGCCGACCTTGCACAAAGCCGCGCTGCCGTGGCAGAAGCCGAAGCCACGCTCGCCGAAGCCGCGGCCAATGCCCAGCGCGCCCGTGAGCTCCAGGCCAGCGGCGCCTTGAGCGCACAGCAGATCAACCAATTGCTCACAGCCGAGCGCACCGCGCAGGCGCGGCTGGAATCGGTGAAGGCGCTGGCGCAGACGCAGCAGCTGCGCCTGGCGCAGACCCAGGTGCTGGCGCCCGACCACGGCGTCATCAGCGCCCGCAGCGCCACCGTGGGCGCGGTGGTGTCGCCGGGCACCGAGCTCTTCCGCCTCATCCGCCAGGGCCGGCTGGAGTGGCGTGCCGAGGTGGCCGCCAACGAGCTGGCGCTGCTGAAGCCCGGCCAGGCCGTGCGCGTGCAGACGGCCGATGGCAGCAGCGTGGCCGGCAAGCTGCGCATGGTGGCACCCACGGTGGACGCCGCCACGCGCAACGGGCTGGTGTATGTCGACCTGCCGCAGCCCGGCAGCCTGAGGGCAGGCATGTTCGCGCGCGGTGAATTCGACACCGGCCGCCGCAGCGCGCTGACGCTGCCGCAGAGCGCCGTGCTGCTGCGCGACGGCTTCAGCTACGTCTTCACGCTGGGCGCCGACAACAAGGTCACGCAGACCAAGGTGGAAGTGGGCCAGCGCGTGGGCGATCGCATCGAACTCAAGAGCGGCCTGCAGGCCGGCGCCCGCGTGGTGGCCAGCGGCGGCGGCTTTCTGGCCGATGGCGACACCGTGCGCGTGGTGGAAGCGCCGCCCGCCGTGAAGGCCGCCGCCGCGGCAGCGAAGTAGCCCGGCCCCCCAGCAAGCGCTGCGAACCCCAAGTTTTGAGAGCACAAGCATGAACGTATCGGCCTGGTGCATACGCAACCCCATTCCGGCGGTGATGTTCTTCGTGATGCTGACGCTGGCCGGCCTGCTGGGCTTCCAGCAGATGAAGATCCAGCAGTTCCCCGACATCGACCTGCCCACCATCAATGTCACGGCCAGCCTGCCCGGCACGGCGCCGGCGCAGATGGAAACCGAGGTGGCGCGCAAAATCGAGAACGCCGTGGCCTCGCTGCAGGGCGTGAAGAACATCTACACCAAGGTGCAGGACGGCGTGGCCATCGTGACGGTGGAATTCCGCCTGGAAAAGCCCACGCAGGAAGCGCTGGACGACGTGCGTTCGGCCGTCTCGCGCGTGCGCTCCGACCTGCCCGGCGAACTGCGCGACCCCGTCATCAGCAAGCTGGAACTGGCCGGCGCGCCCATCCTCACCTACACGGTGGCCAGCACGCGCATGGACGACGTGGCGCTGAGCTGGTTCGTCGACAACGAAGTCACCAAGGCCATGCTCGCGGTGCGCGGCGTGGGCAGCGTGGCGCGCGTGGGCGGCGTCACGCGCGAGGTGCGCGTGGAGCTCGACCCCGCACGCCTGCTGGCGCTGAACGCCAGCGCGGCCGACATCTCGCGCCAGCTGCGCAACGTGCAGCAAGACGCCTCGGGCGGCCGTGCCGATGTGGGCGGCATCGAACAAAGCGTGCGCACCATCGCCACGGTGCAGAGCGCGGCCGAGCTGGGCCGGCTGGAGATCAACCTCGCCGACGGCCGCCGCATCCGCCTGGACCAGGTGGCCACCGTCACCGACACCGTGGCCGAACAGCGCAGCGGCGCGCTGCTCAACGGCCAGCCGGTGGTGGGCTTCGAGATCGTGCGCAGCCGCGGCGCCGGTGAAACCGACGTGGCCGACGGCGTGCGTGCGGCGCTGGAAAAGCTGCGCGCCGAGCACCCCGACGTGACCGTCACCGAAGCCTTCAACTTCGTCGACCCCGTGGTCGAGAACTACCACGGCAGCATGTGGTTGCTGATGGAAGGCGCCATCCTCGCGGTGCTGGTGGTGTGGCTCTTCCTGCGCGACTGGCGCGCCACGCTGGTGGCGGCCACGGCGCTGCCGCTGTCCATCATCCCCACCTTCGCGGCCATGCACTACCTGTTCGACTTCACGTTGAACACGGTCACGCTGCTGAGCATGAGCCTGGTGGTGGGCATCCTGGTGGACGACGCCATCGTCGAGATCGAGAACATCATGCGCCACCTGCGCATGGGCAAGACGCCCTACCAGGCGGCGATGGAAGCGGCCGATGAAATCGGCCTGGCGGTGATTGCCACCACCTTCACGCTGGTGGCGGTGTTCCTGCCCACGGCCTTCATGGCCGGTGTGCCGGGCAAGTTCTTCGTGCAGTTCGGCTGGACGGCGGCCATTGCCGTGTTCTTCAGCCTGGTGGTGGCACGCATGCTCACGCCGATGATGGCGGCCTACATCCTGAAGCCGCCCAAGGGTGAACACCGCGAGCCTTTCTGGATGGGCCGCTACCTGCGCTGGGCGGCCTGGTGCCTGAAGCACCGCATCCTCACGCTGCTGGCGACCGCCGTGTTCTTCGTCGGCAGCTTCATGCTGGTGCCCTTGCTGCCCACCGGCTTCCTGCCGCCCGACGACCTGAGCCAGACCCAGGTGACGGTGACGCTGCCGCCCGGCAGCACCTACCAGCAGACCTTTGCCGCCGCCGAACAGGCGCGCAGCGTGGTGCAGCAGAACGAACACGTGAAGCTGGTCTACACCGCCATCGGCGCGGGCAGCACCGGCGCCGACACCTTCACGCCCGGCGGTGGCGTGCCCGATGTCACCAAGGCCACGCTCACCATCAACATGACGCCGCGCGGCGAGCGCAGCAGCCTGTTCGGTGGGGGCCTGTCCAAGCAGGACATCGAAGCCCAGCTGCGCGAGGCCCTGGCCGTGCTGCCCGGTGCGCGCGTGAAGGTGGGCTTCGGGGCCAGTGCCGAGAAGTACGTGCTGGTGCTGGCCGGTGAAGACGGCGCGGCGCTGAGTGCGCACGCCGCGGTGGTGGAAAAGGAACTGCGCACCATCCCCGGCATCGGCGCCGTCACCAGCAGCAGCAGCCTGGTGCGGCCCGAGCTCATCGTGCGGCCCGACTTTGCGAAGGCCGCCGACCTGGGCGTGAGCGCGGCGGCCATCGCCGACACGCTGCGCATCGCCACCGCGGGTGACTACGACCAGAGCCTGGCCAAGCTGAACCTCACGCAGCGCCAGATTCCCATCGTCGTGCGCCTGCCGGCCGAAGCCCGCACCGACCTGGCCCTGCTGGCGCGCCTGCCCGTACCCGGCAAACACGGGCCGGTGATGCTGGGCAACGTGGCCACGCTGTCCATCGACAGCGGGCCGGCCAGCATCGACCGCTACAACCGCCAGCGCAACGTGAACTTCGAGATCGAGCTCAACCAGCAGCCGCTGGGCGAGGTGAAGAGCGCGGTGCTGGCGCTGCCCAGCGTGCAGAACCTGCCGCCGGGCATCAGCCAGACGGAGATCGGCGACGCCGAGGCCATGGGCGAGCTCTTCGCCAGCTTCGGCCTGGCCATGCTCACCGGCGTGCTCTGCATCTACATCGTGCTGGTGCTGCTGTTCAAGGACTTCGTGCAGCCCGTCACCATCCTGGGTGCGCTGGTGCTGTCGATACCCGGTGCCTTCCTGGCCCTCTTCATCACGCAGACGGCGCTGAGCATGCCCAGCATGATCGGCCTGATCATGCTGATGGGCATCGCCACGAAGAACAGCATCCTGCTGGTGGACTACGTCATCCTGGCGCGGCGCGAAGGCATGCAGCGCTTCGAGGCCATCATCGACGCCTGCCACAAGCGTGCGCAGCCCATCGTCATGACCACCATTGCCATGGGTGCGGGCATGCTGCCGATTGCCCTGGGCATCGGCACCGACCCGAGCTTCCGCGCGCCGATGGCCATCGTCGTGATCGGCGGGCTGATCACCAGCACCTTCCTCAGCCTGCTGGTGATCCCGGTGCTCTACACCTATGTGGATGACGCCATCAAGGGCTTGCAGCGTGTGCTGCGGCGGGGGCGGCCGCCCGCGCCTGCAGCCCTGGAGCTCGCCCCCTTGAAGCCGGAGAACCTTGCATGACACACCGCCTGCCTCTCCGCGGCGCCTTGAGCCGCCGTGCATGCCTTCGCCTGGGCGCAGCCGCAAGCTTGGCAGCGTTGGCCACCACCCGCAGCGTCTGGGCCGCGGCCAGCGCCCCCGTGAGCGGCAGCCCGGGTTTCGAGGCGCTCGACCTGGACTGGACCGACACGCGCCGCCAGCGCCCCGTGCCCGTGCGCCTGTACTTGCCCGAGGTGGCCTGCGCCGGGCGCGTGCCGCTGGTGGTGTTTTCGCACGGCATCGGCGGTTCACGCCGTGGCTACACCTGGCTGGGCCAGCACATCGCACGGCACGGCATCGCCAGCCTGCACCTGCAGCACGTGGGCAGCGACCGCACGCTCTGGGGCGGCAGCATCTTCGGCCTGGTGGGCCGCTTGCAAGACGCCGCGCAGGACGAAGAAGCCGTGGCCCGTGTGCAAGACCTGCGCTTTGCGCTGGACACGCTGCTGGCTGGCGAGCTGGGCGCGCGCATCGATGCCCGGCGCATCGTGGCCGGCGGCCACAGCTATGGTGCCAACACCACCTTGCTGGCAGCCGGTGCGCGCGTGCCGCGCGAGGGCGGGGTGGTCGATCTGGCCGATGCGCGCATCAGCGCCGCCATCGTCATCTCGGCCCCGCCGTTCTACGGCGAAGACGACCCGCGCCGCATCCTGGCCAGCGTGGCCGTGCCCAGCCTGCACGTCACGGCCACCGAAGACGTGATCCGCATCCCCGGCTACTTCAGTGGTGCCGAAGACCGCGTGAAGGTGTTTGAGGCCACTGGCGGCAACCGCAAGTGGCTGGCGGTGTACGAAGGCGGCTCGCACAGCATGTTCACCGACCGCCGCGGCACCGGCGGCGCGACGCTGAACCCGCGCGTGAAGGTGGCCACGCAGGGCCTCGTGCTGGCCTTCCTGCGCGAGGTGTTCGAAGGCGACCGCAGCGCGCTGGCCGCATGGCCGCAGCAGCACGCCGAACTGCTGGCACGCTTCACCGCGCCCCAGGGCTGAAGCCATGGCCGGCCAGCCCCGCCGCTTCGTGCTGGCCGCGCCGGTGCGCCGCCGGCCCGTGGCGCCTGACGCCAACGCGCGGCCGCCCACACCCGCCGACGCCGAAGGGTTGGCCTTGCTGATGCACGCGGCCTATGCCGGCACCATCGACGACGAGGGCGAAACGCTGGAAGACACGCGCGCGGTGGTGGCGCAGTACTTCGCCGGTGAGTTCGGGCCGCCGATGCCGGCGGTTTCAGAGGTGGTGCAGCGCGATGGCGAGCTGGTGGCGGCCACCCTGCTCACGCAGTGGTGGCGCGGGCCTTTCGTGGCTTTCATGATCACCGCACCGCATGCCCAGCGCCAGGGCCTGGCCCGCGCCGGGCTCACCCGCGCCCTGAACCGCCTGGCCGATGGCGACGAGCCCTGGCTGCGCCTGGTGGTGACCGAGGGCAACACGCGCGCCGAGGCGCTGTATGCCAGCCTGGGTTTCGTGCCCGTGCCGGTGCCGCTGTTCGAAGACCCTCAAGGCTGAACTGCGGTGCCCGGGCCGGGCCGGGCACGCTGGCGGCGCCCCATCCAAGCCAGCACGGCACCACCAGCCAGCCACAGCGCGGCGGGGCTGGGCTCGGGCACGGCGCTCACGAGGCTGAAGCTGTCCAGCGTCCAGGCCACGCCGGTGGCGCCGTTGGCGCGGTCGATCACCAGCGCGATGCCGTCCACCTGGCCGAAGTTGAAGTTGGGGTCGTTGCGGAAGGGCATCACCACCTGCAGCGGCGCGCCGCTGGCCGGTGGCGCCACGTTCACGCCCACGCTGCTGTAGTAGAGCGGCGCCGCCGGGTCCACCGGCGCCGAGGTGTAGAGCACGATGTTGATGTTCATCGCGCTCGACATGCCGGTGAAATCGAGCTGGAAGGCGTTGTAGGGCGTGGCGTTCAGGCGCAGCAGCGGCCCGCCGACCTGCGGGTCGAGCGTGGGCCGCGTGAAGGCGCCGTACATCGCGAGCACCTCGGTCTGCACGCCCACGCCGTTGCTGGTGCTGAGCACGCCGTTGCCTGCCGCCAGCGCGGCCACGCTGCCCAGCGGGTTGGTGTAGGTGTGGTGGTAGAGGCCGCGCACACCGCCCAGCACGCTGGGCGAGAACTGGTTCAGCGTCGTCTCGTTCACGCTGGTGAACACGTTGCTCACGGGCGTGGAGGGGGCCTCGAAGCCATCCACCAGCAGGGTGCTGGCGCGCACGCCGCTGCTGGCCAGCAGCGTGAAGGCCAGCACGGCCAGGGCGAAGGTGGCGGGGCTGATGAGTTCACGCCAGGCGCGCAAGCGGCGGCCCTGGCGGTGGTGAGGGGCGGAAGGGGTGTTCATGGGCATCTCCAGCAGGCAGGTGCGGCCGGTGGCACGCAGGCCTGCATTGCACGGCGACGACAGGGCCCTGCCCACCCCTCGCAGGTTGGAGATGGCGCCGGTTTTCTAGGGGGCCGGCGGCCCGCGGTGCTGCCCGCTCAGCCGGCCGCGCCGGCCTTCACCACCGCATAACGCGCCAGCGTCTTCTCGCGCGCCTCGGCGTGGTCGACCACCGGGCGGGGGTAGTGCTTGCCCAGCTCGATGTTGGCCGCCAGCAGGTCCACCGGGCGCGCTTGCCAGGGGGCGTGGATTAGCTTGTCGGGCAGGGCGGCCAGCTGCGGCAGGTAGCGGCGGATGAAGCGTCCTTGCGGGTCGAACTTCTCGCTCTGGCTCACGGGGTTGAAGATGCGGAAGTAGGGCTGCGCGTCACAGCCCGAACTGGCCGCCCACTGCCAGCCGCCGTTGTTGGCCGCGAGGTCGAAATCGTTCAGGTGCAGCGCGAACCAGGCTTCGCCGCGGCGCCAGTCCAGCCCGAGGTCCTTCGCCAGGAAACTGGCCACCACCATGCGCAGGCGGTTGTGCATGTAGCCGGTCTGGGCCAGCTGGTGCATGGCGGCATCCACCAGCGGGTAGCCGGTGCGGCCTTCGCACCAGGCGGCAAAGAGTTCGTCGGCGTGTTTGCCGTGCTCCCAGCGGATGCGGTCGTACTCGGGCTTGAAGGCGCCCGTGACCACGCGCGGGTGGTGGTGCAGCACCTGGTGGTAGAAATCGCGCCAGATCAGTTCGGACAGCCACACCTCGGCCCCCGAGCGCGGGCCGTCGGGTGGTGCCGGCGGGCTGGCGTTGCGGCGTTCCATCGCCAGCCGCGCCAGCTGTCGCACGCTGACGGTGCCGAAGCGCAGGTGCGTGCTGAGGTAGCTGGGGCCCTTGATGGCGGGGAAGTCGCGCGTTTCGCCGTAGCGGTCCATGCGCTCCAGGAAGTCGGCCAGCAGCTCCTGCGCCCCGGCCGGCCCGCTGGGCAGGCGCAGCTGGTGCAGGTTGGTGCGTGCAAAGCCGATGTCTTCCAGCGCCGGCACGCCGGGCTCGCCAGCCGGCCGCGGCGCCAGCGCGCCAGCGTGCTTCGCCACCGGCCAGGCGCTGAGGAAGTAGGGCTCGCACTTCTTCAGCCAGGCGTTCTTGTAGGGCGTGAACACCGAAAACGCGCCGCCGCTGAGCGTGAGCACTTCGCTGCGTTCGAAGACCACGTGGTCCTTCATCGTGTGGAGCATCACGCCGGCATCGGCCAGACGGCCACGCACCTGGGCGTCGCGGGTTTCGGCAGCCGGTTCGTCGTCATGGCTGGCGTAGACGGCCTGCACCTGCAGCCGCGCCGCCAGCGCCGGGATGGCCTGCACCGGCCAGCCGTGCATCACGATCAGCCCGGCGCCTTCCACCCCGTGCGAGGCGGCCAGCGCGCGCAGCTCGGCGTCCACGCCCACCAGGCTGTCGCGGATGAATTCGACGCGGCGGTCCTGCCGGGGCAGGGGGTCGAGGATGTCGCGGTCGAAAACGAACACGCACCACACCTGGCGTGCGGCCTTCAGCGCGTGGTGCAGGGCGGCATGGTCGTCCACGCGCAGGTCGCGGCGCAGCCAGACGAGGGCGCGGTCGATCTTCGGGGCAGGGTGGGGGTGCTGGGTTTTCTTCACGGCCCGGAGTGTGGCCCGGGAATAGAATCCCGGCATGCCCCGTGGCCCGCGCATCGACCTGACGAACCAGTTCCTGATCGCCATGCCTGGCATGGCCGACGAGACCTTCGCGCGCACGGTGGTCTACCTGTGCGAGCACAACGAAAAGGGTGCTTTGGGCCTGGTCATCAACAAGCCCATCGACATCAAGCTGAAGAACCTGTTCGAGAAGGTCGAGCTCACGCTGGACCGGCACGAGCTGGCCGAACAGCCGGTGTTCTTCGGCGGCCCGGTGCAAACCGAGCGCGGTTTTGTACTGCACGAGAAGCTGATGGAAGGCGCCAGCCCCTTCAACAGCACGCTGTCGGTGCCCGGCGGCCTGGAAATGACCACCAGCAAGGACGTGCTGGAAGCGTTGTCTGAAGGCTCGGGCCCGGCCAAGGTGCTGGTGACGCTGGGCTACAGCGGCTGGCAGGCCGGGCAACTGGAAGACGAGATCGGCCGCAACGGCTGGCTCAACGTGGATGCCGACCCGAAGGTGATCTTCGACACGCCGGTGGAGCAGCGCTACGAGACGGCGCTGGCGCTGCTGGGCATAGACCCGCGCATGCTGTCGCAGGAGGCCGGGCATGCGTGACTGTTGGCCCCCAAGCTCGCTGGCGCTCGCTACCCCCCGAGGGGGCCGTCCGCCAGCGGCCCGGCGGAGCCGGTTCCGCGGCGGGAAGCTTGGTCTTGGATACCGTGGCTCTCGTTAGTTTTTTGGCTTTCGATTACGGCACGCGGCGGGTGGGCGTGGCGTCGGGCAATACGCTGTTGGGGCAGGCCACGCCGCTGAAGACGATCAGCGTGGACGGCGACGCGCGTTTTGCGGCCATCGCCAAGCTGCTGGCTGAATGGCAGCCTGACGCGCTGGTGGTGGGCGTGCCTTTCCATCCCGATGGCGCCGAACACGAAAACACGCTGAAGGCGCGGCGCTTTGCGCGGCAGCTGCACGGGCGCTTCCGGCTGCCGGTGCACGAGGTCGACGAGCGCTACACCACCACCGAAGCGCTGGCCCAGGGCGCGGGTGATGCCGATGCGGCCGCCGCCGCCATCATCCTGGAGCAGCACCTGCGCCAGCTGTCCACTTCTGCCGCCGCCCCCCATGCTGGAACTTGACGCCGAAGCCCTGTATGCCGAGCTGCGCCAGGGCGTGAAGAACCTGTGGCGCGACAACGCCGCGCTGGTGGGCGTGTGGAGCGGCGGTGCCTGGCTCGCTGAACGCCTGCAGCAAGACCTGGCGCTGCCCGGCGGCGCGCAAGGCCACGGCGTCATCAGCAGCACGCTGCACCGCGACGACTTCGGCTCGCGCGGCCTTTCTTCCGGCACCGACCCCACGCGGCTGCCTTTCGAGATCGAAGGCCGCCACATCCTGCTGATCGACGACGTGCTCTACACCGGCCGCACGCTGCGTGCGGTGATCAACGAGCTCTTCGACTTCGGCCGTCCGGCGAGCGTGACGCTCGCGGTGCTGGTGGACCGCGGCGGCCGCGAACTGCCCGTGGCCGCGGCCTTCGCGGCCGCGCGCATCGTGCTGCCGGCCACGCAGCGCCTCTCGCTGGCGCGTGCCGACGACGGCCGCTTCCAGTTCAGCCTCACCCCCCACACCGAGCCGGCCTGATGCTGTCCCGCCGCAACCCGCAGCTCAACAAGAACGGCGAGCTGATCCACCTGCTCAGCATCGAAGGCCTGCCCAAGGCCGTGCTGACGCAGATCCTCGACACCGCCGGCACCTTTCTCAGCGTCAACGACCGCGACGTGAAGAAGGTGCCGCTGCTGCGCGGCAAGAGCGTGTTCAACCTCTTCTTCGAGAACAGCACGCGCACGCGCACCACCTTCGAGATCGCGGCCAAGCGCCTGAGTGCCGATGTCATCAACCTCGACATCGCGCGCAGCAGCACGGCCAAGGGCGAGAGCCTGCTCGACACCATCGCGAACCTCAGCGCGATGCATGCCGACATGTTCATCGTGCGCCATGCCGAAAGCGGCGCGCCTTATCTCATCGCCCAGCATGTGGCCCCGCACGTGCACGTGGTGAACGCCGGCGACGGGCGCCACGCCCACCCCACGCAGGGGCTGCTGGACATGTACACCATCCGGCACTTCAAGAAAGACTTCACCCAGCTCACGGTGGCCATCGTCGGCGACATCGTGCACAGCCGCGTGGCGCGCTCTGACATCCATGCGCTCACCACCCTGGGTGTGCCCGAGATCCGCGCCGTGGGCCCGAAGACCCTGGTGCCGGGCGACCTGGCCTCGATGGGCGTGCGCGTGTGCCACCGCATGGAAGAAGGCATCAAGGACGCCGACGTCATCATCATGCTGCGCTTGCAGAACGAGCGCATGAGCGGCGCGATGCTGCCCAGCGCCGGCGAGTTCTTCAAGAGCTACGGCCTCACCCCCGAGAAGCTGGCGCTGGCCAAGCCCGATTGCATCGTGATGCACCCCGGGCCCATCAACCGTGGCGTGGAAATCGCCTCGGAAGTGGCCGACGGCACGCACAGCGTCATCCTGCCGCAGGTGACCTTCGGCATCGCCGTGCGCATGGCGGTGATGAGCACCATCGCCGGGAACGCCGCATGAAGATCCTCATCAAGCACGGCCGCGTGGTCGACCCCGCCTCGGGGCGTGATGAAGTGGCCGACGTGGCCATCGCCAGCGGCCGCATCGTGAGCATCGGCGCGGCCACCGAGTTCAGTGCCGACCGCACGATCGACGCCACCGGCCTGGTGGTGGCCCCGGGCCTCGTGGACCTTGCCGCGCGCCTGCGCGAGCCGGGGCAGGAACACGAAGGCATGCTGGAAAGCGAGCTGGCCGCCGCCGCCGCAGGTGGCGTGACCAGCCTCGTGTGCCCGCCCGACACCGACCCCGTGCTCGACGAGCCCGGCCTCGTGGAGATGCTGAAGTTCCGCGCGCGCAAGCTCAGCCGCTGCCGCCTCTTCCCGCTGGGCGCGCTCACACGCGGGCTCGAAGGCCAGGCGCTCACCGAGATGGCCGAGCTCACCGAAGCCGGCTGCGTGGGTTTTTCGCAGGCCGATGTCTGCATCACCGACCAGCAGGTGTTGCTGCGCGCGCTGCAGTACGCCGCCACCTTCGGCTATACGGTGTGGCTGCGCCCGCTGGACGCCTGGCTGGGCAAGGGCGTGGCCGCCAGCGGCGCCATGGCCACGCGCCTGGGCCTGAGCGGCGTGCCGGTGGTGGCCGAGACGGTGGCGCTGCACACCCTCTTCGAGCTGGTGCGCGCCACGAAGGCGCGTGTGCACCTGTGCCGCCTGAGCAGTGCCGCCGGCGTGGCGCTGCTGCGCGCGGCCAAGGCCGAGGGGCTGCCGGTGACGGGCGATGTCAGCATCAACAGCCTGCACCTGACGGATGTCGACATCGGCTACTTCAACCCCGACATGCGCCTGGTGCCGCCGCTGCGCCAGGGCGCCGACCGCGACGCGCTGCGCGCCGCGCTGGCCGATGGCACGCTGGACGCGCTGGTCTCCGACCACAACCCCGTGGCCGACGACATGAAGAACCTGCCCTTCGGCGAAGCCGAGCCCGGCGCCACGGGCCTGGAACTGCTGCTCAGCCTGGCCTTGCGCTGGGGGCAGGACAACGGCCTGCCGCTGGCCCGGAGCCTGGCCCGCGTCACCCACGGCCCGGTGGCGGTGCTGGGCGATGCACTGGGCTCGCTGGCCAGCAGCGCCGGCCGGCTTGTGGAAGGCGGCGTGGCCGATGTCTGTCTGTTCGACCCGGCCGATGAATGGACCGTCAGCCCTGGCGTGCTGGCCAGCCAGGGCAAGCACACGCCGTTTTCGTTTGCCTCCACCGGCATGGCGCTGCCGGGCCGCGTGCGCGCCACGCTGGTGGCCGGCACGTTGGCCTACGAGCGCGCCGCTGAGACCCGCCCTGCCTGATGCGGCCACTGCTGGGCCTGTGGCGCCTGCTGCGCGCCGTGCTGCACGTGCTGCACGGCATGGCGGTGATGACGCGTTTTCCGCGGCTGGATGCCGCCGGCCGCCACCAGCGCATCGGCTGGTGGTCGGCGGGCCTGTTGCGTGCCGCCGGGCTGAAGCTGCAGGTGACGGGCGTGGCGCCGCGGCCAGGGGCCACGCTCATCGTGGCCAACCATGTCTCCTGGCTGGACATCGCCGCCATCCACGCCGCCGCGCCCCAGGCACGCTTCGTCAGCAAGGCCGACGTGCTGCAGTGGCCGCTGCTGGGCTGGCTGATCCGTGGCGCCGGCACGCTGTTCATCGAGCGTGAGCGCAAGCGCGACGCCGTGCGCGTGGTGCACGCCATGGCCGAGGCGCTGAAGGCCGGCGACTGCGTGGCGGTGTTCCCCGAAGGCACCACCGGCCCCGGCCCCGAGCCCTTGCCCTTCCATGCCAACCTGCTGCAGGCCGCCATCGCCACTGGCACCCCGGTGCAGGCCGTGGTGCTGCGGTTTTCCGATGCCCATGGCCGTCACAGCCGGGCGGTGGAGTTTCTGGGCGGCACCACGCTGCTGCAAAGCGTGTGGCGCGTGGTCGCGGCGCGCGGGCTCACCGTGCATGTGCACGTGCTGCCGCCCATGGGCACCGAGAACGCCGACCGGCGCGCCCTGGCCGAACACCTGCGGCAGACCATCCAGGCTCATCTGCAAGGCTGAAGCCCGGCCCGGTGCCGTGGTGCGCTTGCGACTTCTCCCCCTTGGCGCGAAGCGCGCCAGGGCTTAGCGTCAACGCATGCAGCTTCTGGCTTTCGACGACGAGATGGCGCTGGCCCGGCCCCTGGCCGAGGCCTTGCAATGCCCGCTGGCACCGGTGCAGCGCCACCGTTTCCCCGATGGCGAGACGCGCCTGCGCCTGCCCCCGGCGCTGCCGGCCCAGGTGGTGCTGCTGCGCGGCCTGCAAGACCCCAATGCCAAGCTCACCGAACTGCTGCTGGCGGCAGCGGGCGCGCGCGAGCTGGGGGCGCGCCGGCTCACGCTCGTCAGCCCCTACCTCGCCTACATGCGGCAGGACATGGCCTTCGCGCCCGGTGAGGTGGTCAGCCAGCGTCACCTGGGGGCGCTGCTCGCAGCGGCCTTCGACGCCGTCGTCACCGTCGACCCCCACCTGCACCGCATCTCCAGCCTGGACGAAGTGCTGCCGGGCCGCCGCGGCCTGGCGCTCAGCGCCGCGCCGCTGCTCGGCGCCCACGTGGCGCGGGCCGTACCCGGTGCGCTGCTGCTGGCGCCCGACGAAGAAGCCGCACCCTGGGTGCGTGCCGCGGCGCAGGCCCAGGGCCTGCAGCACGCCGTGTGCCGCAAGCAGCGCCATGGCGACCGCGAGGTGGCCGTGGCCCTGCCCGACATGGACGTGCGCGGCCGCGCCGTGGTGCTGCTGGACGACGTGGCCAGCACCGGCCGCACGCTGGCCGAGGCCGCGCGCGGCGTGCTGGCCCAGGGTGCGGCCAGTGTCGACGTGGCCGTGACCCACGCACTGTTCATCGGCGATGCCCTGGCCCAGGTGCACGGCGCCGGCGTGCGCCACGTCTGGAGCAGCGACTGTGTGCCCCATGCCAGCAATGTCGTGAGCGTGGTGCCCCTGCTGGCCCAGGCCCTGGGCACGCTGCAGGCCAACGCTGAACGGGTCTGAGCATGGGCAACGAGGCCAAACCCGACAACGTGCCGCTGGGCGAACTGCTCGACCTCGCCGAGCCCGGCACGCCCTTGCCCTTTGCCGTGATGGACGCGCAAGGCCGTCTGCTCCTGGCCGCCGGCAAGCGGCTGGTGGACGAAGGGCAGTTGCAGGCGTTGATGGAGCGCGGTGGCTGTGTGGACCCCGCCGAAGCCGAGGCCGCGCGTGCGGCCCGCGGGCTGGCGGCGGGTGCCTCGGGTGCGCAAGGGGCGGCCGCCGGCGTGTCGCCCGTCGTGCGCCAGCGCACCTGGTTCGACCGCATGGAAAAGCAGGTCTGGGCGCTGGACGAACTGCTGCGTGGGGTGCAGCGCGGCAGCGTGCAGGCGCCCCAGATCGAAGCCCATGCCGATGCCTACATCGCGCTGGTCGAACGCCACCCCGACCCCGCGCTGTACCTGTGCCTGCGCCAGGGCGACCGCCGTTTTGCGCTGTATGCGCTGACCCACGCCATGCACACCGCCACGGTGGCGCTGCTCACCGCGCGGCAGCTGGGCTGGGCGCCCGACGTGCAGCGTCGGGCCGTGCTGGCGGCGCTGACGATGAACCTGTCCATCGTCGAACTGCAGGCCCGCATGGCCGAGCAGAACGAGCCGCCCAGCCAGCGCCAGATGGCCCTGATACGCGCCCACCCCACGCAGTCGGCCGAGATGCTGCGCAGCGCCGGCGTGCAAGACGTCGAATGGCTGGCCGCGGTGGAGCAGCACCATGAGCGCGCCGGCGGCAGCGGCTACCCGCAAGGCGTGAAGGAGGTGGGCGCGCTGGCCCACCTGTTGCGCGCGGCCGATGTCTTCACGGCAAAGATCAGCCCGCGCGCCTTGCGCTCGGCGTTGTCGCCGCAGGTGGCGGCGCGGCAGTTGTTCCAGGAAGAGCAGGGCGGCCCCATCGCGGCGGGGCTGATCCGTGCGGTGGGCGTCTACCCGCCCGGTGATTTCGTGTGCCTGAAGAACGGCGACGTCGGCATCGTGGTGCACCGCGCCCAGGCGGGCCGGGCGGCCCAGGTGGTGTCGCTCTTCGGCAGCAACGGCAAGCCGGTGCCCGGTTCACCGCGGCGCGACACGGCGCTGCCTGAATTCGCCATCACTTCGGCCTTCCAGGAGCGCAGCGCGCTGCCGCGCGTGCTGCCCGAGCAGGTTTACGGCTTGCTCGACGCCGACTTGCCGGCCGCCTGAGCCGCCACCGCGGCCGCCGCGCGGATGGCGGCTTCGGCATCGCCCAGGTAGTAGCTTTTCAGCGGCTTGAGCTGCGCGTCGAGCTCGTACACCAGCGGAATGCCGTTGGGGATGTTCACACCGACGATGGCGTCGTCGGCAATGCCGTCGAGGTACTTCACCAGCGCGCGGATGCTGTTGCCGTGGGCGGCGATGACGACGCGCTGGCCCGACTGCACCGCCGGCGCGATGCGTTCGTTCCAGAACGGCAGCACGCGGGCCACGGTGTCCTTCAGGCATTCGGTGAGCGGTATCTGGGCCGGCTGCAGGCCGGCGTAGCGCACATCGCCGCGCTCGCTGCGCGGGTCGTCGGCCTGCAGCGCGGGCGGCGGCGTGTCGTAGCTGCGGCGCCAGACCAGCACCTGCTCGTCGCCATACTGCCGGGCCATGTCGGCCTTGTTCAGGCCCTGCAGCGCGCCGTAGTGGCGCTCGTTCAGGCGCCAGTCGTGCTGCACGGGCAGCCAGGTGCGGTCCAGCGCATCCAGCGCATGCCACAGCGTCCACACCGCGCGCTTCAGCACCGAGGTGTAGGCCACGTCGAAATCGAAGCCCGCCTCCTTCAGCAGGCGGCCGGCCTCCTGGGCCTGCTGCACGCCGGTGGCCGTGAGCGGCACATCGGTCCAGCCGGTGAAGCGGTTTTCCAGGTTCCAGGTCGATTCGCCGTGGCGGATGAGAACAAGCTTGTGCATGCTGCGGATTCTATAATTCAGGGTTTTGCGTTCGTGCACTGGAACGCGTGCGCGGTGCCTTGCACGCGCCCCTTCCACCCCCTTCAACGCCCTAGACCGATCAAGGCCCCTGGTGAACTTCTTCGTCGAAAACTGGCCCCTCTTCGCCCTGGCGGCCACCTCGGGCGGCCTGCTGATGTGGCCGCTGATCAAGGGCGGCAGCGCCGCCGGCAGCGTGGGCACGACCGAGGCCGTGCGCCTGATCAACCGCGAAAAGGGCGTGCTCATCGACGTGGCCGAGCCCGCCGAGTACGAAGCCGGCCACGCGGCCGGTGCCCGCAACATCCCGCTCGGTCAGCTGGAAGGCCACAAGCAGCTGCCCAGCAACAAGGCCTTGCCGCTGCTGCTGATGTGCCCCACCGGCGCCCGCGCGGGCCGCGCGGCGGCGCAGCTGCGCAAGGCCGGCTACGAGAAGGCCGTGGCCGTGACCGGCGGCACCGCCGCCTGGCGTGAAGCCAGCCTGCCCGTGGAAAAGGTGGCGCCCAAGCCCGCCGACGGCAAGGCCGCCTGAGCGGCGGGCTGCAAGGCCCTGGCAGGCGCGGGACAATCCTGGTTTTGGTCTTGCCCGGAGGGCCCCGCCCCATGAACCCCGTCACGATGTACACCACGCAGGTGTGCCCTTTCTGCGTTCGCGCCAAGGCCTTGCTCAAGCAGCGGGGCGTGGAGCAGATCAACGAGATCCGCATCGACCTCGACGCGGCCCAGCGTCAGCAGATGATGGACATCACAGGCCGCCGCACCGTGCCGCAGATCTTCATTGGCCAGACGCACGTGGGCGGTTGCGACGATCTCATCGCGCTGGACCAGCGCGGCGGCCTGCTGCCCCTGCTGGCGGGCGAGACCGGCTGAGGCGCCGGCCGCTCGCACATAATCCGCAGCTGCGGCTCGGTGCCATCGGGCGCCGGGCTTTGTCACTCTTGGAACAACCAAAAATGGCCGACGAGACCCCCGTTTTCCAGATCCAGCGCATGTACCTGAAGGACCTGTCGCTGGAGCAGCCCAATTCGCCGGAGATCCTGCTCGAGCAGACGCAGCCGCAGGTCGACATCAACCTGGGCATGGCCGCGCAGCCGGTGCAGGACGGCATCTACGAGGTGACCGTCACCGCCACCGTCACCACCAAGGTGAAGGACAAGGTGCTGTTCCTGGTGGAAGCCAAGCAGGCCGGCATCTTCGAGATTCGCAACGTGCCCGAAGACCAGCTGCAGGGCATCATCAGCATCGTCTGCCCGCAGATGATCTACCCCTACCTGCGCGCCATCGTCAGCGACGTGTGCACGCGCGCCGGCTTCCCGCCCATCCTGCTGACGGAAGTGAACTTCCAGGCCATGTTCGAAGCCCAGCAGGCGCAGGCCGCCGCCCAGGGCAACGGCGGCTCGCGCATCATCACCAGCGCGAACTGAAGGCCCCAGGCTTGTCGCTGCGCGCCTTCGCCACCCCCGAGGGGCTCTTCCCGGACCGGGGGACCCGGATCCGGGAAGGGCAGGCCCCAGGCTTGTCGCTGCGCGCCTTCGCCACCCCCGAGGGGCTCTTCCCGGACCGGGAGACCCGGATCCGGGAAGGGCAGGCCCCAGGCTTGCCGCTGCGCGCTTTCGCTGCCCCTGGGGCGCGATGAAGATCACCGTGCTGGGCGCTGGCGCCTGGGGCACGGCGCTGGCGATGGCCGCGGCGCAGCGGCACGACACGCTGCTGTGGGCGCGCGATGGCGCGCAGGCGCAGGCTCTCGCCAGCGAACGCCGCAACCGGCGCTACCTGGGCGAGGTGTCCTTGCCCCCCACCCTGCGTGTGACGGCCGACCACGGCAGCGCCCTGGCGCACGCCCGCGCGGGCCTCACGGTGCTGGCCACGCCCATGGCCGGCCTGCGTGAACAGCTGGCAGCCCTGGACGACGGTCGGCCGGCCTTGTGGCTGTGCAAGGGCTTCGAAGCGGGCACGGGCGCGCTGGGCCACGAGGTGGCGCGCGACGTGCGCCCCAAGGCTGCCGCTGGCGTGCTTTCCGGGCCCAGCTTTGCGCTGGAAGTGGCGCGCGGCCAACCCACGGCCTTGGTGGCTGCCAGCACCGACCCTGCGTTGACGCAGGCGGCCGTGGCCGCCTTCCACGGGGAGAGCTTGCGCGTCTACACCAGCAGCGACGTCGTGGGCGTGGAAGTCGGTGGCGCGGTGAAAAACGTGCTGGCCATAGCCACGGGCATCGTCGATGGCCTGGCGGCCCAGGGTGAGGCGGCAGCAGGCCGATGGGCCCAGGCGCGTGGTGCAGCTGGCCCGACAGGGGTCGTCGGCGCGCCGGGGCTGAACGCGCGAGCCGCGCTCATCACGCGCGGGCTGGCCGAGATGACCCGCCTGGGTGTCGCGCTCGGCGCGCGGCCGGACACCTTCATGGGCTTGTCGGGCCTGGGCGACCTGGTGCTCACCGCCACCGGCGACCTGTCGCGCAACCGGCGCGTGGGCCTGATGCTGGCCGCCGGCCACAGCCTGGCCGACACGCTGCGCGAACTGGGCCATGTCTCTGAAGGCGTGTACAGCGCCGCCACGGTGCGTCAGCGCGCCTTGAGTGTGGGCGTGGACATGCCCATCACCGTGGCCGTGTGCGAGGTGCTGGCCGGCCGGTTGAGCCCCGAACAAGCGCTGCGGCAGTTGATGGCGCGCGACCCGCGGGCCGAAGGCTGAGCGGCGGAGCTGCTGCCACCGCCCTGGCCCAGCGCGTTTCCTTCTGCAGGCTGTCTTCAGTCAGCCCCCTCAGCCGGCTCCGTCGTAGCCGCACTGCCGCCAGGCATCGAACACCGCCACCGCCACGGCATTGCTGAGGTTCAGGCTGCGCTGGCCCGCCCGCATGGGTAGGCGCACGCGCTGCGCCGGTGGAAAACTGTCGCGCAGCGAGGCTGGCAGGCCGGCGGTTTCACTGCCGAAGACCAACCAATCGCCCCGTTGCCAAGCCTGGGCCTGCAGGCCGCTGGCGCCCCGGGTGGTGAAGGCGAAGCAGCGCGGCAGCGCAGGCGTCTCGGCCTCCAGCAAGGCTTGCCAGGAGGCGTGGCGCTTCACCGCCGCGTACTCGTGGTAGTCCAGCCCGGCGCGGCGCAGCAGTTTGTCGTCCATCGAAAAGCCCAGGGGCTCCACGAGGTGCAGCGTGCAGCCGGTGTTCGCCGCCAGGCGAATGACGTTGCCGGTGTTGGGCGGAATCTCGGGTTCCACCAGCACGATATTGAACATCGCGTTCAGCCTGCTGGCGCGCTGTCGGGCGTGCGCGCCAGCACCCACAGGTCGACGCTGGCCGCGCCGGCGCGCAGCAGCACGGCCGAGGCCTCGCGCAGCGTGGCGCCCGTGGTCATCACGTCGTCCACCAGCGCCACACGACGGCCCTGCAGCTGCGCGCGCTGGCGGGGGTCGGCCATGAAGGCCGTGCGCAGGTTGCGCTGGCGTTCGCTGCGGTGCAGCCCGCTTTGCTGCAGCGTGTGGATCGGGCGTTGCAGCAGCCGCGCCTGGGCCGGCAGGCGCAGCCGCCGGGCCACGCGGCGCGCCAGTTCCCAGGCCTGGTCGTAGCCGCGCTCGGCCAGGCGTTGTGGCGACAGGGGCACGGGCAGCACCAGTTCGGGCGCCGGCGTGGCCGCGCCTGCCTCGATGGCGGCGCCGAGGCGTTCGGCCAGCAGCCCGGCCAGTTCGGCGCGGCCCTGGAACTTGAAGGCAGTAATGAGGCCGTCCCAGGGAAAGCCATAGTCGGCCACGCACACCGTGCGGGTGAAGGGCGGCGGGTCGCGCAGGCACTCGCCACAACGCGGGGTGGCCAGGCCCAGGCCCAGCCCGCAAGTGGCGCAGCGTGGGCAGAAAGCGGCGTAGCGGTCCACGCAATCGGCGCACATCGCAGCCTCGCCCCAGCACCGACACACTTCACACTGCTGGGGGCGCTGAAACATCGGCTCAATATACTGCCCCGCATGGCTGCATCGGCGCTGGGCGCTACCCCTTCCACGCGTCACCTGCAGCGCCCGCTCGACCCCGGGGCCCTGGCCCGTGTGCAGCGTCGGCTGCAGGCGGCCAACACACCGCCCTGGCTGCACGGTGAGGTGGCACGCCGCATGGCCGAGCGCCTGCCCATCGTCAAGCTGCAGCCGGCGGTGGTGGCCGACTGGGGTGCATTCCTCGGCGCCAGCCAGGCGCTGCTGACCCAGGCCTACCCGCAAGCGCAAACGCTGGCCGTGGAAGCCGATCCCCAGCGCCGCGCAGCCACGGCGGCGATGGTGGCGCACCCTTGGTGGTCACCGCAGCGCTGGCGGGGCGCCGCTGTGCGGGCCCTGTGCGCAGACGAGTTGCAGCCCGGTCAGGCGCAGCTGCTCTGGGCCAACATGGCCTTGCATGGCGTGGCCGACCCCTTGGCGCTGATGCGCCAGTGGCACCGCGCGCTGGCCGTCGATGGTTTCCTGATGTTCTCGACACTGGGCCCGGGCACGCTCACGGCGTTGCAGGCGCTGTACCGTGATGAAGGCTGGCCGCCGCCCTTCGCGCCTTTCGTCGACATGCATGACCTCGGCGACATGCTGGTCGAAGCCGGCTTCGCCGACCCCGTGATGGACCAGGAGACCATCACGCTCACCTGGGCCACGCCGGCCGCCTTGCTGGCGGAACTGCGCACGCTGGGCGGCAACGTGGCCCTGCAGCGCTTCGCCGGCCTGCGCACGCCGCGTTGGCAGGCCCGGCTGGAAGCCGCGCTGGCCGCCGCCGCCGGTGCCGATGGCAGGCTGCAGCTGGGCTTCGAGGTGGTCTATGGCCATGCCTTTCGCCCGCTACCGCGGGCACGTGTTGCAGCCCACACCGAGCTGGCGCTGGATGACCTGCGAACGATGGCGCGGGCCGGTCGAAAGTCGCCTCCGCAGCCTTGACCACCCGCCTGTCGCGGTGCTGCGCTGCGATAGAATCCGGTCTGTTTCCATGGTTGCTGATGCAGCGCTTCGCTGAGCGCAGTGGTCGCACCAGGGTTAACACCGACACCAGCTGCAGTACCTTTCCCACCCATGACCGTCACCTACGCCCCAGGCCCCTGGCCAGAGCCGGAAGCAGCGCTGCGGCGTGGCCCCTGGGTGTTCGGGCGAGAGGTGGTGATGAGCGGTTTGCCCGGCGCCCCGCAGGCCCTGCAGTGGCTGCAGAAGCGCAACTGCTCGCTCACGCCGCGTCAGCTGGGTCTGTTCTACCTCTCTCTTTGCGCCGTGTCCTTGCTCATTGGCGTCTTCTTCTTCCTGCAGGGCGCGCCGGTGGTGCTGCTGTTCACGGGCCTGGAACTGCTCGCCGTGGGCGTGGCCCTGCTGCTGTTCGCCCGCCACGCCGGCGACCGCGAAACCCTCACGCTGGTGGGCCGGCAGCTGCAGGTAGAGCAGCACGTGGGCCCGCGTGTGCAGCGCACCGAGTTTGCGGCCGAGTGGCTGCATGTCGAACCCGCTGGCGGCCAGGGCTCCCTGGTGCAGCTCAGTGGCCGCGGGCAGCAGGTGCGGGTGGGGCGCTTTCTCCGCCCCGAACTGCGCGGCGCCTTTGCGCGTGAACTTCGCCTGGCTCTGCGTCGGCTGCCGCCGCAGGAAGGGCCCGAGAACGATCTGAACCGAAGCACTCCATGATGACGACGATGCACACCCACCGGCACAGCCTGTACCGGCGCAGCGCCCAGCTGAGCCTGGGCCTGGGCGCCTTGCTGAGCAGCGGCCTGGCACTGGCCGTGAACGACCTGCCTGGCGGCCCCAAGGTCAACCAGCTCAACCTTCACGAGCCCGTCACGCAGATCGGCGTGCAGCAGCACTTCCTGCACAACTTCATGCTCGTGGTGTGCCTGGCCATCTTCGTCGCCGTCTTCGCGGTGATGTTCTATTCCATCCTCAAGCACCGCAAGTCGCTGGGCCACAAGCCGGCGAACTTCCACGAAAGCGTGGCGGTGGAAATCGCCTGGACCGTCGTGCCCTTCATCATCGTCATCGCGATGGGTGCCATGGCCACCCGCACCGTGGTGGCCATGAAGGACACCACCAACGCCGACCTCACCATCAAGGCCACCGGCTACCAGTGGAAGTGGGGCTACGACTACCTCAAGGGCGAGGGCGAAGGCATCGCCTTCCTGTCCACGCTGGACGCGAGCCACCGCGTCATGTCGGATGCCGGCAAACCCGCGGGCGACAACTACCTGCTGGCCGTGGACAACCCGCTGGTCGTGCCGGTCGACAAGAAGGTGCGCATCGTCACCACCGCCAACGACGTCATCCACGCCTGGATGGTGCCCAGCCTGGGCGTGAAGCAGGACGCCATTCCCGGCTTCGTGCGCGACACCTGGTTCCGCGCCGAGAAGACGGGCGACTTCTACGGCCAGTGCGCCGAGCTCTGCGGCAAGGAGCACGCCTACATGCCCATCCACGTGCGCGTGGTCAGCGCCGAGGACTATGCCAAGTGGGTGGAAGGCAAGAAGAAGGAAATGGCCGCGCTGGCCGATGACCCGAACAAGGTCTGGACGCTGGAAGAACTGGTGGCGCGCGGCGAAAAGGTCTACGCCGCCAACTGCTCCGCCTGCCACCGGCCCGACGGCAAGGGCGCCGGCCCCATCAAGGCGCTGGATGGCAGCCTGCTCGTGACCGATGCCGACAAGAACAAGCAGATCCAGATCCTGCTTAACGGCGCGGCCAACGGTGCGATGCCCGCGTGGCGCACGCTGTCGGACACCGAGATCGCCGCTGTGGCCACGTACACCAAGAACTCCTGGGGCAACAAGACGGGCACGCTGGTGCAGCCGTCTGAGATTGTTGCCGCCCGCAAGTAATCAGCCGCCCCGCAGTCGCTGAAAAGGACCTTTCATGAGCGCAGTTCTCCCCCCTCACGGCCACGCCGGCGGCCACGCTGACGACCACGACCACGGCCATCCGCATGGCTGGCGCCGCTGGCTGTTCGCCACGAACCACAAGGACATCGGCACGATGTACCTGCTGTTCAGCTTCGCCATGCTGATGCTGGGCGGCGTGCTGGCGCTGGGCATCCGTGCCGAACTGTTCCAGCCCGGCCTGCAGTACGTGAACCCCGAGCTCTTCAACCAGCTCACCACGATGCACGGCCTGATCATGGTGTTCGGCGCCATCATGCCGGCCTTCGTGGGCTTCGCGAACTGGATGCTGCCGCTGCAGATCGGCGCGGCCGACATGGCCTTCGCGCGCATGAACAACCTCAGCTTCTGGCTGCTGGTGCCGGCGGCGCTCATTCTGGGCGGCAGCTTCTTCATGCCGGGCGGCGCACCGGCTGCGGGCTGGACGCTCTACGCCCCGCTGACGCTGCAGATGGGCCCGAGCATGGACGCGGCCATCTTCGCGATGCACATCATGGGCGCCAGCTCCATCATGGGCAGCATCAACATCATCGTCACCATCCTGAACATGCGCGCGCCGGGCATGACGCTGATGAAGATGCCGCTGTTCTGCTGGACCTGGCTGATCACCGCCTACCTGCTGATCGCCGTGATGCCGGTGCTGGCCGGTGCCATCACGATGACGCTGACCGACCGCCACTTCGGCACCAGCTTCTTCAACCCCGCCGGCGGCGGTGACCCCGTGATGTACCAGCACATCTTCTGGTTCTTCGGGCACCCCGAGGTCTACATCATGATCCTGCCGGCCTTCGGCATCATCAGCGCCATCATCCCGGCCTTCGCGCGCAAGCGCCTGTTCGGCTACACCAGCATGGTGTACGCCACGGCGTCCATCGCCATCCTGTCCTTCATCGTGTGGGCGCACCACATGTACAGCACCGGCATGCCAGTCACGGGGCAGCTGTTCTTCATGTACGCGACCATGCTGATCGCCGTGCCCACGGGCGTGAAGATCTTCAACTGGATCGCCACGATGTGGAAGGGCTCGATGACCTTCGAGACGCCGATGCTCTGGAGCGTGGGCTTCATCTTCGTGTTCACGATGGGCGGCTTCACAGGCCTGATCCTGGCCATGGCGCCCATCGACATCCAGCTGCACGACACCTACTACGTGGTGGCGCACTTCCACTATGTGCTGGTGGCCGGCTCGTTGTTCGCGCTGTTCGCGGGCGTGTACTACTGGGGCCCGAAGTGGACCGGCGTCATGTACTCCGAGACGCGCGGCAAGATCCACTTCTGGGGCTCGTTGATCTTCTTCAACATCACCTTCTTCCCGATGCACTTCCTGGGTCTGGCCGGCATGCCCCGTCGCTACGCCGACTACCCCATGCAGTTCGCCGACTTCAACATGATCGCGTCGATCGGCGCCTTCGGCTTCGGCATCATGCAGGTGTACTTCTTCGTCTTCGTCGTGCTGCCCATGATGCGCGGCAAGGGAGAGCCGGCCCCGCAGAAGCCCTGGGAAGCCGCCGAGGGCCTGGAATGGGAAGTGCCCTCGCCCGCGCCTTGGCACACCTTCGAGACCCCGCCCAAGCTCGACGCCACCGCCACGCGCGTGGTGGGTTGAGGAAGCAACGCCATGCCCCTGAGTGAGCAGCAACGCAAGGCCAACCGCCGGCTGGGTTTGATCCTGGCCTCGGTGGCCCTGGTGTTCGCGCTGGGTTTCGCGACCAAGATCGCCTACTTCGGTGGTTGAAGGCCCGCCATGCCTGCAGTGAGCCGCCTCTTTGCCGACAACCGCCGCATGCTGGGCAAGCTGCTGGTGGTGGTGGCCCTCATGTTCGGTTTCGGCTATTCGCTGGTGCCGATGTACCGCGCCATCTGCGAGGCGCTGGGCATCAACGTGCTCACGCTCTCCGAGCAGCGCAAGGCCAGCGGCAGCTGGGGCCGCCATGAAGTGCCTGTGAACACCCAGGTGGACACCACGCGCACCGTCACCGTGGAGTTCGACGCCAACGTGCGCGGGCCCTGGGACTTCAAGCCCGCGGCGCGCTCGGTGCAGGTGCACCCGGGCGAGATGACCACCGTGATGTACGAGTTCCGCAACAAGCAGAACCGCACCATGGCCGCGCAGGCCATACCCAGCTACGCCCCCATGCAGGCCAGCGCGCACTTCAGCAAGGTGGAGTGCTTCTGTTTCAACGAGTGGACGCTGGCACCGGGTGAAAGCCGTCAGTGGCCGGTGACCTTCGTCATCAACCCCAAGCTGCCGAAAGACGTCTCGACGATCACCCTGTCCTACACCTTCTTCGAGGTGGGCGGCAAGGTGCCCGCCGCGCCTGCGGGCAGCGTGGGCGTGCAGGCCGTGTCGCTGAAGGGCCCGGGCCTGTGAGCGACGGCCTCAAAGAAGCCGTGGCCCGCCGGGGCTCGTTCCTGCAGACGGCGGGTGCGGTGGCCTGGTCTTTTTTCGGCGTGCGGCGTTCCGCCGACCACGCGCAGGATGTGCAGAAGCTCAACCCTGTGCATGTGGTGATTGCCGGTCTGGTGGGCGCAGCGCTGTTCGTCGTGGCCCTGGTGCTTTTGGTGCGCTGGGTGGTCGGCAGCGGCGTGGCTGGGGTCTGAGGCCCCATTGAATATTTCGGTTCGAGGAGAAACACACAACATGTCAGCCACCACCTCTGCAGGCAGCGCGCCGCATTACTACATCCCTGCGCCGTCGCGCCACCCGGTGCTGATGGCGGGCGGGCTGTTCCTCGTCATCCTGGGTGCCGGCCAGTGGATCAACGGCAGCACCTGGGCCCCCTGGGTGCTGCTGGCCGGCATGGCGGTGTGGCTGACGGTGATGTTCCAGTGGTTCAGCGAAGCCATCCGCGAAAGCGAGAGCGGCCTCTACAGCGACCGCATCGATGTCAGCTTCCGCTGGAGCATGAGCTGGTTCATCTTCAGTGAGGTGATGTTCTTCGCCGCCTTCTTCGGCGCGCTGTACTGGGCCCGTGTGCACGCCGTGCCCAGCCTGGGCAGCCTGGAGAACCAGTTGCTCTGGCCTGATTTCAAGGCCATCTGGCCCAGCGCCGGCGGTGGCGCCACGGCTTCGCCGGCCGGCACCGTGGAACCCTTCAGCACCATCGGTCCCTGGCCGCTGCCCACCATCAACACGGCCTTGCTGCTTGCGTCGGGCATCACGCTCACGATCGCCCACCACGCACTCCTGGCGAACAAGCGCGCAAAGACCATCGCGTGGATGTGGGCCACCGTGGCGCTGGGCGCCATCTTCCTGGTGGTGCAGGGTTACGAATACCTGCACGCCTACCGCGACCTGAACCTCAAGCTCAGCAGCGGCATCTTCGGCAGCACCTTTTTCATGCTGACGGGCTTCCACGGCTTCCACGTGCTGGTGGGCATGCTGATGCTCTTGTTCATCACGCTGCGGCTGATGAAGGGCCACTTCACGCCCGAGCGCCATTTCGGTTTCGAAGGCGCCGCCTGGTACTGGCACTTCGTGGACGTGGTGTGGCTGGGCCTCTACATCGTCGTCTATTGGCTCTGAACCGGTTCCGGTTCAAGCAACAAACGCCGCGTGAAGCGGCGTTTGTCTTTCTGCCGTCGAGACGGCGGGCCGGGCCTTGCGCCAGGCGGTGTGTCGGGTCTCAGCGGCCCGTGGGCAGCCCTGTCGGCTGCACCCAGCCCATCGCCCAGCTGAGCAGCACCAGCACGAAGAGCAGTACCGACAAGCCGACGCGCACCGCCAAGGCCCGCGCCATGTACTTGTTGCGCCCCTCTGCCGTGTCGGGCGTGTTGCCGTCTCGGCCGCGGCGCATCATGAACACGCCGGCACTCGCCAGCGCCGCCAGCACGCCCAGCAGCAACACCACCATCAATGTCTTCATGCGCCGGGATTATCGGCGTGGGGCCACGCTGCCGTGCTGAAGGGGCGCAGCGCCATCGTGCTCGTCGCGGCTTTGGCCGCGGCCGCCTTGACGGCGCGCCTGGGCGTCTGGCAGCTCGACCGCGCGGCGCAGAAGACCGCGCTGCAGCAGGCGCTGCAAGCCCAGCGTACCTTGCCGCCGCTGGCGCAGGCGGAACTGGCCCGCGAGCCGGCCGAGGTGGCCGCCCAGGTGCACCGCAGCGTGAAGCTGCAAGGGCGCTGGCTGCCTGCGCACACGGTGTACCTCGAGAACCGCCAGATGAACGCCCGCCCGGGCTTCTATGCCTTGACGCCGCTGCAGCTCGAAGACGGCAGCGCCGTGCTGGTGCAGCGCGGCTGGGTGCCGCGCGACCTGCTCGACCGCACGCGCGTCGTGGCGCCGCCGCCCCCACCGGGGCCGGTGGAAGTGATGGGGCGCATCGCCCCCGGCCCGGCGCGGTTGTACGAGTTCGAAGGCGCCGCTTCCGGGGCCATCCGGCAAAATCTGGAGGTTTCAGCGTTCGCCCGGGAAACCGGGTTGCCGCTGCGCCCCTTGGCCGTGGTGCAGGAAGAAGGCCCTGTGGCGCTGGCCGACGGCCTGCTGCGACAGTGGCCGCCCCCTGCGGTCGACGTGCACAAGCACCACGGATACGCCTTCCAGTGGTTCGCGCTCTGCGCTCTCATCATCGGCCTCTATGTCTGGTTCCAACTCATCCGCCCCGCGCGCCGACCTGCCCGGGGCGAGCCCGCCGCCTGAGGCCGTGGCCCTGACGGTGCACAGCATGCCCGGCCCCGAACTGCACGACCCCGCCGCCACCAGCCCGGCCAGTGTTCGCATGGGCCGCCTGAAGATGCTGGCCGTGCTGCTGGTGTGCGCCTCGCCTGTGATCGCCTCCTATCTGACGTACTTCGTCATCCGGCCCGAGGGCCGCACGAACTACAGCACGCTGATGCAGCCCACGCGCAGCATGCCGGCCGACCTGAACCTGCGCACCCTCGAGGGCACGCCCGTCACGCCGCAGCAGTTGCGTGGCCAGTGGCTGATGGTGAACGTCGGCCCCGCGGCCTGCGACACCGATTGCGAGCAGCGCCTCTTCATGCAGCGCCAGCTGCGCGAGATGGTGGGCCGCGAGCGCGACCGTCTCGACAAGGTGTGGCTCATCACCGACGAAGCGTCGCTCACCCCGGCGTTGCGGGAAGCGATGGGTGGCAAGGCGCCGGTCACGCTGTTGCGGGCCGATGCTGCCGCCGTGGCGCGCTGGCTGCAGCCCGAGTCGGGGCACCAGCTGCAAGAGCACCTCTACATCGTCGACCCCATGGGTGAATGGATGATGCGCGTGCCGGCGAAACCCGAGCCTTCGCGCGTGATGCGTGACATCTCGCGCGTGCTGCGCGCTTCGTCGTTCTGGGACCAACCCGGCCGCGGCTCCTGAGCCCCTCGCCATGGAAACCGAGCAGGCCCTGGTCGACCTGGCCCCCACGCTGCGCCTGATGCTGCTGGCGCTGGTGGTGGCGCTGCTGCCGCTGTCGTGGGTGTGGCTGCGCCGGCGCGGCGCCAGCACCACGCGCCGCCTGGCCACGCTGACGACGCTGACGCTCTTCCTCACCTTCGACCTCATCGTCTTCGGCTCCTTCACACGGCTGTCTGATTCGGGGCTGGGCTGCCCCGACTGGCCCGGCTGCTACGGCGAGGCCACGCCTTTCGGGGCGCGCGAAGATATCGTCGCGGCGCAGACCGCGCTGCCCAGCGGCCCGGTCACCTGGAGCAAGGCCTGGATCGAGATGATCCACCGTTACCTGGCCATGACCGTGGGCGTGCTCATCCTCGTGATGGCGGCCGCCGCCTGGCGCGATCGGCGGCAACTGCCGTTTTCGCCGTGGTGGCCCACGTTCACGCTGGTGTGGGTG
Organism: beta proteobacterium AAP51; assembly: GCA_001295905.1. GTDB lineage: Bacteria > Pseudomonadota > Gammaproteobacteria > Burkholderiales > Burkholderiaceae_C > Rubrivivax. Next base: position 48,125 of record LJHT01000027.1, read on the forward strand.
ATCGTGCAGGGGCTGTTCGGCAAGTACACGGTGACGCTGAAGCTCTACCCGGCCATCGTCACGCTGCACCTGCTGGGCGGGCTGGCGCTGCTGGCCTTGCTGGCCGTGCAGCACGAAGCCTTCCGCAACCGGCCGCTGCTGCTGGCACGCCAGGTGCGCGGGCTGGGCCTCGTGGCCGGGGTGGCGCTGGTGGTGCAGATTGCGCTGGGCGGCTGGGTCAGCACGAACTACGCCGTGCTGGCCTGCACCGGCTTTCCGCAGTGCAACGGCCAATGGTGGCCGGCCATGGACGCCGCCCAGGGTTTCACCATCCTGCGCGAGCTGGGGCAGGGCCGGGATGGCGGCGTGCTGCCGTTCGACGCGCTGGTGGCCATCCACATGGCGCACCGCCTGTTCGCCGTGGTGGTGACGCTCCTGCTGGGTTTGCTGGCCTGGCGCCTGTGGCGCAACCCCTCGCCGGTGCAGCAGCGCTTCGGCCTGGGCCTGGCCCTGCTGCTGGTGGCGCAGATCGTCAGCGGCCTGTCGAACGTGGTGCTCGGCTGGCCGCTGCTGGCCGCGCTGGGGCATTCGGCGGGCGCGGCCGGCCTGGTGCTCGTGCTTTCGCTGCTGCTGGCGCGCAGCAGCCCTGCGCGCGTGGCATCCAGCCGGGCCATGGCGGCAGCCGCCGCCTAAAATGCGCGGTTGCCCATGACCCAAGCCCTTGCTGCCCCCCGGCCCGCCGCTTCACGCTGGGCCCAGTTCTATGCGCTGACCAAACCGCGCGTGGTGCAGCTCATCGTGTTCTGCGCCCTGATCGGCGTCCTGCTCGCACAGCCGGGCTGGCCTGACTGGCGCCTGGCTGGGGCCGCCGTGCTGGGCATCTGGCTGGTGGCCAGCGCGGCCGCCGCCTTCAACTGCCTGGTCGAGCAGCAGATCGACCGCCGCATGCAGCGCACCGCCTGGCGCCCCACGGCCAAGGGCGACCTCACCACCCCGGTGACGCTGGCCTTCTCGGCCCTGCTGTGTGCGGCCGGCAGTGCGGTGCTTTACTTCTGGGTGAACCCGCTGACGATGTGGCTCACCTTCGCCACCTTCGTGGGCTATGCCGTCATCTACACCGTCATTCTGAAGCCGCTGACGCCGCAGAACATCGTCATCGGGGGTGCCAGCGGTGCCATGCCGCCGGTGCTGGGCTGGGCGGCCATGCGCGGCGAAGTGGGCCCCGAGGCGCTGATGCTGTGCCTCATCATCTTCCTCTGGACCCCGCCGCACTTCTGGGCGCTGGCGCTGTACCGCGTGGAGGACTACCGCAAGGCCGGCCTGCCCATGCTCCCCATCACCCACGGCCCCGAGTTCACGCGGCTGCAGGTGCTGCTGTACACCTTCGTGCTCTTCGCGGCCACGCTGCTGCCCTTCATCCACGGCATGAGCAGCTGGATCTACCTCGCAGCCGCGGTGGTGCTGGGCGCGATGTTCACCGGCTACGCCTGGCAGCTCTGGCGCAACTACAGCGATGCGCTGGCGCGCAAGACCTTCCGTTTTTCCATCTGGCACCTGTCGCTGCTGTTCGCGGCGCTGCTGCTCGACCACTACCTCAGCCCATGGCTATCTCGCGTCGTCGCCTAGTCGCAGCAGGTTTGTCGCTGCCGTTGCTCTCGGGCCTGCAGGCCTGCGACGGCGCTGCCGTACCCGCCGGCTTCAAGGCGGTGGACATCACCGGCGCCACCTACGCGCAAGAACTCGACCTGCCCGACACCGAAGGCAAGCGCCGCCTGATCTCCGAATTCAAGGGCAAGCTGACGGTGGTCTTCTTCGGCTTCACCCAGTGCCCCGACGTCTGCCCCACCACCATGCTGGAACTGGCGCAGGTGAAGCAGGCCCTGGGCGCTGATGGCGAGAAGGTGCAGGGCATCTTCGTGAGCCTCGACCCCGAGCGCGACACCCCCGAGGTGTTGCGTGCCTACGTGCAGAACTTCAACCCCAGTTTCATCGCCCTGCGCGGCACGCCCGAAGAAACGCAGGCCATCGCCAAGCGCTTCAAGGTGTTCTACGCCAAGGTGCCCGGCAAGACAGAAGGCAGCTACTCGCTCGACCACACGGCCGGCAGCTTCGTCTTCGACACGCAAGGCAAGATCCGGCTCTTCACGCGCTACGGCGGTGGTGCCGAAGCTTTGAAGCACGACCTGCAACTGCTGCTGAAGCAAGGCTGAAGGCCGCTTCGGCAGCGGCGGGATTCAGCCTGCGCTGGCCGGCCCCTGGAAACACCAGTGCCAGGGCTCGTAGCCATAACCCGCCGCGTTGCCGCGCGGGTAGGACAGCCGGAACCCGTGCGCCACCGCATGCTGTTGCAGCCAGGCAAAAGCCGGCGTCGTCTCGAAGGCTTCTTCCAGCGGCGGCTGCCCCGGCGTGGCGATGTCGACGGCCCGGCCGGTGTGGTGCTCGCTGAAGCCCGGTGGTGCCACCCACTGCAGCGCGGCCTCGATGTCTTGGCCCGCGGCCAGCTTGCCTTGCAGAATTTCCGTCTGCCGGCCCACGCTGCGGAAGGCAGAGACCAGGTGCAGGGCCACGCCGTCTTTGGCGGCCGCCGCCTTCATGGCTTGCCAGGCCGCAGCGGCCTGCGGCTCCAGCAGGTACTCGCGCCCGTCGGCACCGGTTTCGGCCAGCGTCAGCGTGCTGGCTTCGGGGTGGGGTTGCAGGCCCCGGCCCAGCAGCATGCCGGGCGTGATGCCCAGCACCAGCAGCGATTGCGCCAGCGCGGGTGTGAGCATGCCTAGCGCCGCCGCGGCTGCCGGGTTCAGGCCGCTGCGAGCGCCTTGCGCATCTTCTTCATCGCGGCCACTTCGATCTGCCGGATGCGCTCGGCGCTGACGCCGTACTCGGCGGCCAGTTCATGCAGCGTCATGCCGCCCGAGCTGTCGTCGTTCACCTTGAGCCAGCGCTCTTCCACGATGCGGCGGCTGCGTTCGTCCAGCGCATTCAGCGCCTGGGCGATGCCGTCGCCGGCCAGCCAGTCGCGGCTGCGCGCTTCCATCACGCGCGTGGGTTCCTGGCTGTCGTCGGCCAGATAGGCGATAGGGGCGTAGCTTTCCTCGCCGTCGTCGGTTTGCGGCTCCAGCGCCACGTCGCCGCCCGACAGGCGCATTTCCATCTCCACCACCTCTTCGGGCTTCACGTTGAGTTCGTGCGCCATGCTGGCCACCTCGGCCGGCGTGAGGGTGTTGCGGTGGGTGTCGCCATGGGCGGCGTCGCCTTTCATGCCCTGCTTCATCGAGCGCAGGTTGAAGAACAGCTTGCGCTGGGCCTTGGTGGTGGCCACCTTCACCATGCGCCAGTTCTTCAGGATGTATTCGTGGATCTCGGCCTTGATCCAGTGCATGGCATAGCTGACCAGGCGCACGCCCTGCTCGGGGTCGAAGCGCTTGACGGCCTTCATCAGGCCGACGTTGCCTTCCTGGATGAGGTCGCCCTGGGGCAGCCCGTAGCCCAGGTACTGGCGCGAGATGCTCACCACCAGGCGCAGGTGGCTCAACACCAGGCGCCCGGCGGCCTGCACGTCGCCCTTGTCGCGCAGGGCGCGGGCGAGTTCGGTTTCTTCCGTGGGCGTGAGCATGGGCAGCCGGTTCACGGCCGACACATAAGCTTCCAGGTTGCCCAGGGATGGCACCGGAGCCCAGGGGTCGCGTAGGCTGAGTGCAGTGGCGGTGGTGGTGTTCATAGGGCCTGTGACTGCCGCAGATGGCGGCCGGTTCCACAAATATTAGCACTCTCACCTTGAGAGTGCTGACAAAGCCTTGGCTTCGGGGTCCTGGGCGTACAAGCTTTCCCGAACGGCAGGGTTGTCAGCCCTCACCGCGCCTCTGGCACGTCGGGAAACTGCCCGCTGGATGAAAACGCGATGGGCTGCCAGCGGATGGCCGTCGCGCCGTCGGCATAGAGGGGGTAGGCCGCCGCGGCCTGGAGGAAACCGACAGGGTCGGCCGCTGCGCGCGAAAGCAACCCGGCCAGCGAGTCGGCCAAGAGGCCGTCGGGCATACCGCCGTGGTCGACCTTGAAGATCGCACCGGCGTAGGCGCCTTCAAGCACGCAGGCCAGGTAGCTGCTGGAATTCGGCGAGCCGCCGATGGCCACGGCCGAGCGCAAGCCGAAGGGGTCTTGAACCGGCTCGATTTCCGGCGGCAGGTCGTTGATCTCGAACCACTTCCGCATGGCACGCGTTCTCGCCGGAACCGACTTCAGCCGGTAGATCTCCAGCGGGCACTGGCCCGTGATGCTGCAGACAAAGAGGCGCATCCCGTTGCAGGCGCCGTAGAACGCGCGCCATTCCTCGTGTGCCGCCAGGCCGGCTGCTGCCAGCAGCGGCGCCGCCGCGGGCCCTGGCGCAGCGTGAAGGTGAACGCGCACGGGCGCGAGGTGTCGCTTGGTGCTGGTGCGAGCCGAGGCGATCTTGCACAGGAACGAGGGGTTCGGTGCCGCCAGGAGGGCACGGAACGCTGCGGGAAACACCTTGTGGTCAGCCGGCTCGTTCATCGGCTGAATGATCCACCCGATGGGGCGGGTGGCTGGCCAGGTGCGCGGCCAAGGCGGCGCTGAGTGCAGGGCTGTATGCGGCGCTGTGTGCGGCGGTGTCGATCAGCGCGCTGCGTTTCAGCGGCAGCAGCACCGGGCGGCCCCCGTCGAAGAACACCTGCTTGGGCGCCCGCAACAGCGCACGCCGCGCATCATCGTGCCGGAAGCCGCGCGAGAACACCTTCGAAGGCAGCGCAAAGATCGTGACCACCGCCAAGGTCCGGCTCACGTTGGGCTGCACATAGGCGCCATGGCGAAAGCCACCCACCTCGGCCTGGCCGATCCACAGCTCGAAGGTTTCGGTGGCAGGTGCCAGCGCGAAGCAGGGAGCGAGGATGTCGCGTCCCAGCCGAGCTTGTGCCTGCAAGGCTTCCGCCTCCGACAGGCAGGCCGGTGTTGCGCTGTTGGCAGCAACGCCTTGGGCCCACGGCGGCGTGAGGTGCGGCCGGTCGGAACAGAAGTGCGCCACGTCGCCCACTGTGCGGAACGCCGCGCACAGGGCCGCAGCCTGATCGAGCACGAGGCGCGCATCGACCGCGGCCTCTGCCCAGAGGGTGGGGAAGGGCGAACCGAGGTGGTGGCTGGCCAGTTCCTGGGTCAGCCAGGCCTTCGGCTCGTTGGCCAGCGAAACATGGTGGTCGACCTGCACGAAGCCGGCCAGCCGCCGCACGGCGGTGACCTCGATGCGGTGCACCAGCTCGGGCGTGCGGTGCACGAACTGCAGGCCTTCCATGACGAAACCCGCCTCGCGCAGTGGATCGCGAAGTGCCGTTCGCGCGCGGCGGGCTGAGGTCATGCGGCCGACCCTTGGCGCAAGGCGGGGCGCAGGGCGGGGCGCCGCGAAGGAGTGGTCGCTTGCCTGCCAGTCACAGGCCTGGGAAAGCGCCAGCCCGGTGTGAGAACGCCGCCGTCCGCTGCGCTGCCGATGGGCTTGATGCTCGCGGGGACGAGCGCTTCGGCGTCCTCGTGCAGCAGGAACGGCTGAAGATGGTAAGTCAGGAGCGGTGGTGGAAGCATGGCGCTGCGTTGATTCTGAAGTCAACTCGGCGAACATCCGGGTATCGGGACCCGCTCGCCGCACAAGTGCCTGCGTTGGAGGACAGTCGCGAGCCCGTTCCGCCAGGCGCAAGGCGGGTCGGTTTCCAGGCCGCCGCCGCTTGGCAGCCATGGCCCGGGCCCGTCAAACTGGGGCATGAAAACGATTCGCGATCTGCTCAAACCCCCACACGTCACCGGCCGTGTCGAAGCCCTTGTCGTCCGGGGACACTCGCGCCAGCCGGCGCGCCGCATCGTCGCCACGCAGGCGCTGGCAGGCATCGGCCTGGCCGACGACCGGCTGGGCCAGCGCGGCGAGGCGGAACTGTCCACGCGCCAGGTCACGCTGATCCAGCACGAGCACCTCGCGGTGATCGCCGTCTTGGCGGGCGTCGCCGAGGTGGACGTCGTGGCGCTGCGGCGCAATCTGGTGGTGTCGGGCATCAACCTCATCGCCTTGAAGAACGCCCGCATCCACGTGGGTGGGGCGCTGCTGGAGATCGTTGGCCCTTGCCAGCCCTGCTCTCGCATGGAGGAGGCCGTGGGCCCGGGTGCTTACGCCGCGATGCGCGGCCACGGCGGCATGACCGCGCGTGTCATCGAATCGGGCGCCATCCAGGTGGGCGACATCGTTCGGGCCGCGTCGTCATGACGGCGGGCCTGTCCGTGCCCGTGCTGCGGGCCCATGGGTCCGGCGCGGGCCGAAGCTTCGGAAAAACGTGTCAAAAACGTCGCGCCCGAGGTGGCATCGAGCTTCCTGCTGCAAGCTCGGCCTGCGGCAAGGCACACTAAGGGCTCAACAGGCCGCCCATGCCCATCTTCACCACCCTGCGCCACACCCGCCGCCTCACCGGCGCGTGGCTGCTTGGCGTGCTGCTGGCCTTGCTGCCCCTGCGCGGCTGGGCCGAGGTGCTGATGCACACCGGCGGGCACGCGCCAGCCCAGGCGGCCGAAGCCGCAACGTGGATGCCACCCTGCCACGCCGCCATGGCCGAAGAAGCCGGTGCCGAAGCCAGCGGCGGGGCATCTGGCGAAACGCCCCCGGCGGCCGAATCTGGCCAGGCCTGTTCACTCTGCGCCTTGTGCCACGCCACCGCCTTGTGCGCGAATGAGGCCACCGTGGAAGCCAGCCCCACAGTGATGGCGGCGCCTTCGTCTGCGCCTGCCGGCCACGGCCCGCCGGCGCTGCCCCTGCCCGAGCGCCCGCCGCGGGTCTGAACCAGCCCTCTTGGCCGCCTGGTGGGTTGATGCCCGCTGCAGGCGATATCTCTGGTGGCGCCAGCCCTCGCGCCGAACTAGCGTTCGGGCTTCCGCCAGCCGTGCACGGCCCTTCGGCCGCGCACGTGCAGCCTCCGTCAGGACAAGTATGAATCCATTCCCCCACCCGGTGCGTGCGCCCCGCCTTGCCGCCTGGGCCCTGGCCCTGGCCTCGCTGGGCCTGCATGGCACCGCCTCGGCCCTGCCCATGGGCCACTACGAAAGCTGGATGCTGATGCTGGACAGCACGCCCGCCAGCCGCAGCTTCTCCGCCAACTACGCCGTGGCCCAGACCTGGGCCCCCGGCGGCACGCTGCGCCGCTGGCAGGAGCCCGTGGACCACGGCGCCAGCCTGCTGCGTGAAAGCGCCGGCCTCAGCCTCACGCACCGGCTGCACCGCTGGAATCTGCCGCATGCGCAGGCCAACCTGTGGCTGGTGGGCGATGCCGGCCAGGTGCGGCGCGCTGCAGGCCATGGCCGCACTGGCGGCCAAGGGGGCTACGGCTCGCTGGCCTTCATGGCCGACTACGAAACCACCCGGGTCTACTTCGGCGGCAGCATCAAGGCGCTGCGCGGCGAAGACAGCCTGCGGCACAACGTGGCCCGGCTGCGTACCGGCTTTTCGTTCTGGGAGGCCGAATACGAAGGCATCCAGCCCTGGCTGCTGGTGGAAGCCGAACGCACGCGCTATAGCGCGGGTTCGATGCGTGAAGGCACCTTGTTCACCCCCATGCTGCGGTTCATCCACCGCCGCTGGTTTGTCGAACTCGGGGTCAACCGCGAAGGCGGCATGTTCAACCTGATGTTCAACCACTGACCCTCGTTCAACCCTTTCAGGAGTTCCTCATGAAAAAGTTCTTCGCCCTGCTGGCCCTGGTGGCCGTCCCCTTCGGTTTCTTCGGCACTGCCCAGGCCCAGAGCGCGGCACCAGCCGCCACGGCCGCGGCCGATGCCGGCACCGTCAAGTTCTCGGTCAACGGCATGGTCTGCGCGTTCTGCGCGCAGGGCATCGAGAAACGCCTCACGAAGATGAGCGAGACCGGGCCGCTCTACATCAACCTGGCGCAGAAGGTCGTCGCGGTGCAACCCAAGCCGGGCCAGCGCATCGACATCGCCAAGGTCAAGGCCGAGATCGTGGAGGCGGGCTACGAGGTCACCGCCACGGAGTCCGTGCCCATGACGGTGGCAGCCATCCGCGCCGAGATGAAAAAGAAATGAGTGCCGGACGGACGACACCGCCCTTGCCGCCATCGTCACGCCCGCCGCAGGCCGGGCCTTCGCTGGCCAGCGATGGCCAGGCCGAGCTGCGCCAGTCGGCCTTCTCGGCCTGGTTATCGCTGCTGGCCAGCGGGGGCACCCTCGTGTGCTGCGCCTTGCCGGCCCTGCTGGTGATGCTGGGTGCGGGCGCCGCCCTGTCGGGGCTGGTGTCGGCGGTGCCGCAGATCGTCTGGCTGAGCGAGCACAAGGGCTGGGTCTTCGGCAGCGCCAGCGTGCTGATGCTGGCCGGCGGCTGGCTGCAGTGGCGCAACCGCACGGCGCCTTGCCCGCTCGACCCCCAGCTGCGCGCCGCCTGCCTGCGCACCCGGCGCTGGTCGCTCGGCGTCTACCTGGCGTCGTTGCTGCTGCTGGCCGTGGGCGCGGCCTTCGCCTTCGTGCTGCCCTGGTGGATGGGCGCCACGGCAGGCGGCTGAGCGATGGGGCGGCGGCCCACGGTGAATTCGGCAAGCCTGACAATGCCCGCATGCCTGCCCCAGACACCGCTGCCGCCGCCCCCCGCCGCCTGATCATTGCCATCTCGGGCGCGTCGGGCGCCATCTACGGCGTGCGCGCGCTGCAGATGCTGCGGGCGCTGGGTGGCATCGAGACCCACCTCATCCTCACGCCCTCGGGGGCACGCACGCTGGTCGAGGAAACCGAGCACACTGTGGCCGATGTGCGCGCCATGGCCGACGTGGTGCACAGCCCGCGCGACATCGGCGCCACCGTGTCTTCTGGCTCCTTCCGCACGCTGGGCATGCTGGTGGCGCCTTGCTCCATCAAGACGCTGAGCGGCATCGCCCACTGCTACAACGACGAACTGGTGGTGCGTGCCGCCGATGTCTGCCTGAAGGAACGCCGCCGCGTGGTGCTGCTGCTGCGCGAAACCCCGCTGCACGCCGGCCACATCGCGCTGATGGACCAGGCCACGCGCAACGGCGCGGTGATCATGCCGCCGGTGCCGGCCTTCTACCAGCGGCCGGCCACGGTGCAGGACATCGTCGACCAGACGGTGGGCCGTGCGCTCGACCTGTTCGAGATCGACAGCCCGGCCGTCAAGCGCTGGGACGGCGGGCAGCGCAGCCGCCCGCGCGGCGAAGGGGCTGGCGACGACGCCGGCCCGGCGCAGGATTGAGCCGCGCCATGGCCCCACCGCTGTACCGCCAGAGCGCCACCACGCTGGCGCAGGCCCTGGCCCGGGGTGAACTGCAGGCCGAGGCCCTGTGCACGGCCCTGGCTCAGCGCGCCCAGGCGCTGGAACCCCGGCTGCACGCCTGGGCCGCGCTGGATGTGCCGGCCGCCCGCCGCCAGGCCCGCGCGCTCGACCAGGCCCTGGCCGCCGGTGCCGCACCGGGCCTGCTGCACGGCCTGCCGCTGGGCGTGAAGGACAACATCGACACCGCCGGCCTGGCCACCGCCTACGGCTCTTCGCTCTATGCCGGCCACGTGCCCCAGGCCGATGCGGCCGTGGTCGCGCTGGCGCGCGCCGCCGGCGCCTGGGTGCTGGGCAAGACGGCCTGCACCGAGTTCGCCAACATGCACCCCTGCGCCACGCGCAACCCGCACGCGGCGGCGCACACGCCGGGCGGTTCTTCGAGCGGCTCCTGCGCGGCTGTGGCGGCAGGCGCGGTGCCGCTGGCGCTGGGCACGCAGACGGCGGGCTCGGTGATACGGCCGGCCGCCTTCTGCGGCATCGTCGGCTATAAGCCCACGCCGCGCCGCCTGCCCCGCGCGGGCGCCAAGCCGAACTCCGACACGCTGGACGAGGTGGGTGTGTTCGCCCGCAGCGTGGCCGATGCGGCGCTGCTGGCCGGCGCTTTGGGTGCGTTTGGAGCTCGTGGCGCTCATGGCGCTGATCGCGCCAAGGTCCCCACGCACGACGCCCCGCCCCGCCTGGCCGTGAGCCTCAGCCCACGGGCCGACGCCCTGTCACCCGCCATGGTGGCGATGGTGGAAGCCGCCGCAGCACGTCTGTCGAACGCCGGTGCCAAGGTGCAACTGGCGGCCTGGCCCGCTGGCTTCGACGCGCTCTTCGAAGCGCAGCGCCGCGTGCAGACCTTCGAAACCGCCCGTGCATTGGCGCCCGAGCTGCAATACCGCCGCCGGCGGCTCTCGCGCGCCCTGCTGGCGCTGCTGGATGAAGGGCGGGCCTTGCCAGCGGCCGACTACGCCGCAGCCTTGCACACGGCGCAAGCCTGTTCACAGCGCCTGGACGAACTGTTCGGCCCGGCCGAGGTGCTGTTGACGCCTGCCGCCCCCGGCGCTGCCCCGCGCACGCTGAAACACACCGGCGACCCGCTCTTCAACCGCCCCTGGCAGTTGCTGGGCTGCCCTTGCATCACGGTGCCGGGCGGTCTGGACGAGGCCGGCCTGCCGCTGGGCCTGCAGCTGGTGGCGCGGCCCGGGCGTGATGCCGAGCTCTTCGCCGCCGCCGCCTGGGTGGCGGCGGTGTTGGACAGCGAAGTCATCAGCCACCTCGCCTGCGCCTGAGCGCGCTGAATCGCCGCACCGCAAGCTGGCCTGCGGTGCGGCGCGTCCGACACGCCATCAGGGCGCCGTCAGCGCGCCCTCAATGCGCCTTCAAGGCGCAGAGCCGACTTCCACCACCACGCGGCGGGGGTTCATGCCCAGGCGCGGAAAGTCCATCAGCGAAGCCTGGAACAGCGCGCTGTACAGCTCCACACCCGCTCGGCTGCCGGTTTCGGCCGAAGCCCGGGTTTCGTAGAGCGGCTTGCCGCTGGCGCGGTCGCGCAGCAGCAGCGCCACCTGGCTTTCGTAGCGCGGGAAGTCGTAGCGCATGCTCAGGTTCCAGCGCGGGGCCAGCCAGGGCCCGTGGCGCCAGTAGCCGAAGCCGCCGCGCCACCAGATGGGGTCGTCCCAGGGGCTGCTGATGGTGCGGCTGTCGCGGGCGCCCACCTGCACCAGCACGTCCGGTGCCTGGCCCTCGGCCGCGGGTTTGAAACCGGCCTTTTCCAGCGCCGGCCGGGCGGCGTTCTCCAGCAACTCGGTCTCGGCCGCCTGCGCCTGCTGCGAGGGCAGGCGCTCGAAGGCGTAGGTGCCGGCCTGGCGCTCGGCCGGCCACTCGCCGAAGCTGGACACCTCGGTGCTCAGGCTGCGCAGGGCGGCGCAGCCGCTCAGCGCCAGAGCGCCGGCCAGCAGGCCGCCCAGCATCAACCGGCGGGCCAGCGAACTCGTGTTTGCATGCATGGGTCAGTCCTCCTGCTCGTCTTCACGGCCCAGGTGCAGATGCACCCGGCCCGGCGCGGGCGCTGGAGCGCAAGGCTCCTCGTCGAAGGCGATATCGCCTTCGGCGCTGGCCACGCCGGTGGGTGTGATCGTCGTGAAGGGGTAGAGGTTCCGGTCCATCAGGTGCGAAGGCACCACGTGGGCCATCGCGCGCAGCATGTTGTCGGTGCGGCCGGGGTACTGGCGCTCCCACTCGCGCACCATCTTCTTCACCTGCACGCGCTGCAGGTCGCTCTGGCTGCCGCACAGCGTGCACGGGATGATGGGGAACTGGCGGTGCACCGCCCACTTCTCCAGGTCGGTCTCGGCCACGTAGGCCAGGGGGCGGATGACGGTGTGCTGGCCGTTGTCGCTGACAAGCTTGGCCGGCATGCCCTTCAGCCGGCCGCCGAAGAACATGTTCATCAGCATCGTCACCACCATGTCGTCGCGGTGGTGGCCGAGGGCGATCTTGGTGGCGCCCAACTCGCCCGCCACGCGGTAGAGGATGCCGCGTCGCAGCCGGCTGCACAGGCTGCACATCGTCTGGCCCTCGGGCACCAGCTTCTTGACGATGCTGTAGGTGTCCTGGTTCTCGATGTGGAAGGGCACGCCGCGCTGCGTGAGGTACTCGGGCAGCACGTGTTCGGGAAAGCCGGGCTGCTTCTGGTCGAGGTTGACGGCGATCAGCTCGAAGTCGATGGGCGCGCGTTCGCGCAGGCCCAGCAGGATGTCGAGCATGGCGTAGCTGTCCTTGCCCCCGCTCAGGCACACCATGACCTTGTCGCCGGCTTCGATCATGTTGAAGTCGACGATGGCCTGGCCCACCTGGCGGTGCAGGCGCTTGCTCAGTTTCTGCATCGACACCGCCAGCTTCTTGGCGGGGTGGAATTCGACGGGGGCGTTCATCGGGTCAGGCTTCTTTCATGCCGAAAACTTCCACGCCCACGGCCTCGCAGTCGGGGTAGACATCGGGCTTGGCGGTGGAAACGCGGGCTGCCCGCACGCGGGGGTGGGCCAGCATCAGCGCCAGCACGTCGTCGGCCAGCGTTTCCTGCAGGTGGATGTGGCCCTTGGAAACGCGTTCCATCACGCTGCGGCGGATGAAGTCGTAGTCCACCACCTCGTCCAGCTTGTCGGCCTTGGGCGTGCTGAGCTCCAGCGGGATGTAGAGGTCGACGTTGATCAGCACGCGCTGCTCGCCCTTCTTCTCGAAGTCGTGCACGCCGATGTTGATCCACACGGCGTAGTCGCGCAGGAACAGCCGGCGGCAGTCCATCAGGCTGGGGTGGTTCAGCAGGCTTTGCATCAGGTGTCTTTCTTCTCTCGCGCCAGGAACATCACGTCCCGCGCCTGGGCCTGCAGGTGCTGGCCGCCATCGACCAGCAAGGTGGTGCCGGTGACGGCGCGCGCCTCCAGCAGGTAGTGCACCGCGCGTGCCACATCGGCCGGGCTGGAACTGCGGCCCAGCGGCGTCATGGTGTGCGAGGCGCTGAATTCATCGCCGCTCATCTCGCCCGAGAGCAGCGTCACGCCCGGCGCCACGCCGCACACGCGCACGCGCGGGGCCAGCGCCTGCGCCAGAAGCGTGTTGGCGGCTTCCAGCGCGGCCTTGCTCAGGGTGTAGCTGAGGTAGTCGGGGTTGGGATTCCAGAGTTTCTGGTCGAGGATGTTGAGCACGCAGCCCTCGGCTTGTGCATCGCCGTCGGCCAGCAGGCGGTGCAGCGCACGCGCCAGCACGATGGCCGGCAGGGTGTTGGCGCGCCAGTGCGCTTCCATACGCCCGGCGCTGAAGCTGGCCACGTCGTCGTACTCGAAGAGCGAGGCGTTGTTCACCACGGCGTCCACGCGCCCGAAGGCGGCCTGCACGGCAGGCAGCAGCGCCTCGCACGCAGCTTCATCGGCCAGGTCGGCGGCGAAGGCCTGCGCCTGGCCCCCGGCCGCAGCGATGAGGGCCACGGTTTCGGCGGCGGCGCTGGCCGAGCTGCGGTAGTGCACGGCCACGCGCCAGCCTTGGGCGGCCAGGTGCAGGCTGATCTCGCGACCGATGCGCTGGGCGGCGCCGGTCACCAGCACGACGGGGCGGGTGTCCATGTACGGGGAGGAAAGGAAAAAGGTGGGGCCGGGGAAAGCCGGCCTGGGTTTCTACAATGCCGCGGATGTCTGCACCCGGGGCCGAGAGTTTATCGGCGTGCCTCACCGAACGCCTGCGCACGGCCATCGCGGCCGAAGGCGGCTGGCTGGGCTTCGACCGCTTCATGGCCGAGGCGCTGTACGCGCCGGGGCTGGGCTACTACACCCGCGGCACGCCGGTTTTCGGCGCCATGCCGGCGCTGGGGGCGGGTGGCGCCGAGGCCGGCAGCGACTTCGTCACCGCGCCCGAGCTGTCGCCGCACTTCGGCCGCGCCCTGGCCCGCCAGCTGGGGCAGGCCCTGCAGGCCACCGGCACCCACGAGGTGCTGGAGTTCGGTGCCGGCTCGGGCGCGCTGGCCGAACAGCTGCTGGACAGCCTGGGCGCACACGTGCAGCGCTACACCATCGTGGATGTCTCGGGCACGCTGCAGGCGCGGCAGGCCGAGCGCCTGGCGCGTTTTGCGCCGCGCGTGCAATGGCTGAGTGCCTGGCCAGACACCATCGAAGCCGTGGTGGTGGGCAACGAGGTGCTGGACGCCATGCCCGTGCAACTGCTGCACTTCGACGGCCGGCAATGGCAGGAACGCGGCGTGGCGCTGGAAGATGGCACGCTGGCCTGGGCCGACCGCCCGACCGCGCTGCGACCGCCCGGCGAGCACGGTTTCGTGCCGGGCACCGTGACCGAGATCCACCCGCAAGCCGAAGCCTTCATCCGCAGCCTGGCCGAGCGGCTGCAGCGCGGCGCAGCCTTCTTCATCGACTACGGTTTCCCCGAGGCCGAGTACTACCACCCGCAGCGCACCGGCGGCACGCTGATGTGCCACCGCGCCCACCGCTCGGACGCCGAGCCCCTGCTGGACGTGGGCAGCAAGGACATCACCGCGCACGTGAACTTCAGCGCCATTGCACTGGCCGGGCAAGACGCCGGCCTGCAGGTGCTGGGCTACACCAGCCAGGCGCGCTTCCTGCTGAATTGCGGCCTGCTCGAACTGCTGCAGGGCGCTGACATTCGCGCCAAGGCCATGGCGCAGAAGCTCATCACCGAACACGAGATGGGCGAGCTCTTCAAGGTGCTGGGTTTCGTGAAGGGTCCCGATGTCGGCGCTGACTTTGGTGCGATAGGTTTTGCGGCGGGCGACCGCTCGCACACGCTGTAGCTCGGGCCGAAGACCATGCGCTGGCTGCTCATCTTCCTGCTGGCTTCGTTGTTCTTCAACGTGCTGCACGGCTGGCTGCGCAAGATCGGCCTCGGCCGGCTGCCCGGCGACTTCAGCTTCAAGGTGCGCGGACGTGAATGGCACGTGCCGCTCGCCAGCAGCGTGGTGCTCAGCGTGCTGGCGATGCTGCTGGGTCTGATGTTCTAAGCAGCACCGCCTGCACGGCCGCCACACGCGCGGCGTGCACCTCAGCGCCGATGTCCGGGCCCTTGCGGCCGCGGGCCATGGCGGCCTGGGCTGCGGTGGCGGTGTCTACCGTGCGCGCGGCGGCCAGCAGCGGCGGCAGCCGCGTGGCCGGGCCGTAGGGGCGGTCTTGCAGGCCGGTGCGGCCGCGCGCGTCGCAGGCGCAGGCCAGCAGGGCTAGTTCAAAACGCTCGGGCCGGCGCAGCGCGTCGCAGCGCTCGAACAGCCGCACCAGCGCCGCCGCGCCCAGGGCGCCGCTGCCGTGCAGGTGGGTATGTTCGCGCGCCACCACCTCGGCCAGTTCGCGGCACTCGGTGGGCACACGCAGGCGCTCGCCCAAGGCGGCCGCCAGCTTGGCGCTGCGTCCTTCGTGGCCGATGTGGCGCGGCCAGGCCTCGGGGTGGGTGTTGCCCTTGCCCAGGTCGTGGCACAGGCAGGCCCAGCGCACGGCCAGCGGCGCATTCACGCGCGCGGCTTCGTCCAGCACCAGCAGCAGGTGCACGCCGGTATCCACCTCGGGGTGGTGGGCCACGGGCTGCGGCACGCCCCACAGGCGGTTCACTTCGGGCAGCAGGCGGGCCAGTGCCCCGCATTCGCGCAGCAGTTCCAGCATGCGGCTGGGCTGCGCCGTCATCAGCCCGCGCGAGAGTTCCTGCCACACGCGTTCGGGCACCAGATGGTCGACCTCGCCGTCCTGCACCATCTGCTTGAGCAGCGCCATCGTCTCGGGCGCCACGGTGAAATCAGGAAAACGCGCTGCCAGCCGCGCCAGGCGCAGCAGGCGCACCGGGTCTTCCACGAAGGCCGGCGACACATGCCGCAGCACGCGCGCTTCGACGTCGCGCTGGCCGCCGTGGGGGTCGATCAGCGTGCCGTCTTCGGCCATGGCGATGGCGTTGAGGGTGAGGTCGCGGCGCAGCAGGTCTTCTTCCAGCGTCACGCCCGGCGCCGCGTGCACGGCAAAGCCGCGGTAGCCGGGGCCGGTCTTGCGCTCGGTGCGCGCCAGCGCCACTTCTTCGCCCGTCTCCGGGTGGATGAAGACGGGGAAGTCCTTGCCCACGGCCTTGTAGCCCAGGGCCAGCATCTCCTCCGGCGTGGCGCCCACGGCCACCCAGTCGCGGTCGCTCTCGGGCAGGCCCAGCAGGCGGTCGCGCACGGCGCCACCCACCACGTACAACTGCATCGGCATCAGGCGCCCCGGGCTCGGTTCAGGCGAGTGGCGGGTTCAGCGGTGGCTGCGGTAGGGCTCGTCTTCGGCGATGAAGTCGCACTCTTCCAGCGCATCGACGATCCAGGCGCGCACGCCGGGCGCCGCGGCCACGCGGCCGATGTAGTCGTGCAGCCGGTGCGGCATGGGCAGCGCGTAGGTGCGCAGGCGCATGCACACGGGGGCGAACATCGCGTCGGCCGCGCCGAAGCTGCCGAAAAGGAAGGGCCCGCCGCTCTCGTTCAGCGCCTCGGCCCACATCTGCTCGATGCGCAGCACGTCGGCACGCACCGCCGGCTGCTCGGCCCAGACCTTGGTGCCCACTTCGGGCAGCGCCGCCTCGATGTTCATCGGGCAATGGCTGCGCAGTGCGCCGAAGCCGCTGTGCATCTCGGCGCAGATCGAGCGCGCGCGCGCGCGGGCCCGCATGTCGTCGGGCCACACGCCGGCGCCGGGGAACTTGTCGTGCAGGTATTCGATGATGGCCAGGCTGTCCCAGACGGCGAAGTCATCGTCCAGCAGCACCGGCACCTTGCCAGAAGGCGAGAAGGTGGCCACCTCGCGCCGGAAGGGCGAGCCGGGCGAAAAATCGAAGCGCAGCTTGCGCTCTTCGAAGGGCAGGCCCAGCTGCTTCATCAGCACCCAGGGCCGCATCGACCACGACGAGTAGTTCTTGTTGCCGATCACCAGATGCATGACGTGCTCCTCTTGCAGTGAGCCTGCATCCTAGGCCTGTTGCGCCCCGCTTGGTTTGATCAGCCTGCATGGGGCTGATGCAGGGCCTGCATCGGTGGCAGCGGCCGCCGCCAGTCCGGCAGCCCGGCGACCCGATCAGTCGCGCCGGGCGCCCGCGCGGAGTTTCTCCAGCCGTGCGCGCCCATGGCGCGAACCCAGGTAGCCGGGGCCGATGGCCTCCAGCGCGGCGGGCGTGATGCCCAGCTCGGCCAGCCCCGGCAGGCGGCCGCTGGCGACGTTGGGCTGCTTCATCGAATCGATGTTGTCGCGCGACATCAGCGTCGGCCCCGGCAGCAGCTCCATCGTCAGCGCCTGCAGGCGCCCGATGGCGTCGGGCAGCGGAATCACGCGCCGCTCGTGCCCCGACCAGCGGCCGGCCAGCTGCACCAGTTCAGCCAGCGTGTAGACCTGCGGGCCCGCCAGCTCGAAGGTCTTGCCGATGGTGGCCGGCTGCTGCAGGGCCGCGACGATGGCGCTGGCCACGTCTTCCACCCACACCGGCTGGAAGCGCGCCGTACTGCCGGCCAGCGGCATGAAGGGCGCGAAGGCCTGCAGTTGCGCGAAGAGGTTCAGGAAGCGGTCTTCGGCCCCGAAGATGACCGAGGGCCGCAGCATCGTGAGCTGCAGGCCGCTTTGTTCGAGCACGTGCTCGCCGGCGGTCTTGCTGCGCAGGTAGTTCGAAGGCGCGGCGTTGGGCTCGGCGGCCACGCCCAAGGCGCTGACGTGCACCAGCCGCTGCACGCCCGCCGCGCGACAGGCCTGGGCCAGGTGGCGCGGCAGCTGCACGTGCACGTGGTCGAAGGCGGCCACGCTGCCGTGCAGGATGGCCACCAGGTTCACCACCGCGTCGCAGCCGGCCACCAGGCGGGCCAGGGCTGTGTCGTCGTGCACGTCGGCCTGCACCAGCTCGACGGTGGGCAAGGCGGTCAGCGCCTTGGCGCGCGCGGCATGGCGCGTGGGCACCACGATGCGCAGGCTGGGGCTGGAAGCCGCCAGGCGTTCACACACGGCACGGCCGACGAAGCCGGTGCCGCCCAAAACCAGGATTCTTTGCATGGGGAGGTTCACGTTCAGGGAAGGTCGCGGTCGGGGGCCGGGGTGCTGGGCTCGCGCGGGCCGATGGGCGCGCCCAGCTTGGCGCGCAGCGGCGTGGGCGTGCCGCCCAGCAGGGCGCTGTAGGTGACGCTGTTGGACAGCACCTTCTTCACGTAGTCGCGCGTTTCGTTGAAGGGAATGCTCTCGGCCCAGGCGGCCGGCTCCAGCAAGGTGCCGCTTTCGCGCCAGCGCCGGGGCCGGCCCGGGCCGGCGTTGTAGGCGGCCGCTGCCATGGCCAGCGAGCCGCCGAAGTCGTCGAGCACGCGCTTCAGGTAGGCCGTGCCCAGCTGCAGGTTGATGGCATGGTCGTTGATGAGGCCGGCGCTCCAGGGCATGCCGAGCTTGCGCGCCGTCCAGCTGGCGGTGGCGGGCATCAGCTGCATCAGGCCGCTGGCGCCCACACCCGAACGGGCGTCGGTGATGAAGCGCGATTCCTGGCGGATGAGGCCGAACACCACCGCCGGCGGCAGCCCCGCGGCCCGCGCGCGTTCGGTGATGAGCTCGCGGTGCACGAGCGGGTAGCGCTGGTTCAGGTCGACTTCGGCGCGCGTGCGTTCGCTGGTGTTGATGCAGCGGTCCCACACGCTGCGTTGGCAGGCCCACTCGGCAGCGGCCAGCAGTTCGCGGTCGCTCATGCCGCGCAGGGTGAAGTTCCACTCGCGCACGCCTTCGCTGCGCAGGCCCAGTTCGATGAGCTGCAGCGCGCGCGCCAGGCCCGCCTGCTGGCGCGCAGCCTGGCGTTCGGCTTCGTTCAGCGCGGCGGCGGCCGGTGGCAAGCGCCAGGTTTCGCCCAGTTCGTCCAGCGCCAGCTGGCCATAGAAGCTGAGTGGCGTGGCCACGCCCGCCAGCAGGCGGCGTGCGGCGCTGCGCGCGGCTTCGCCCTCGGGCCCCTCGGGCGCCTGCGCCAGCGTGGCGCGCGCCTGCCAGTAGGCCCAGGTGTCTTGGCGCTGCTCGGTCGCGCTCATGGCGTTGATGGCGCGCTGCACCAGCGGCCAGCGTTGGGCGTTGCTGGCGGGCTGGCGCAGGGCGGCGCGCACGTGCCAGGCCAGCACTTCATCGCTCCAGGGCGGCTGCGTGCCGGGGGGGTGGGCGCGGTCCCACACGCGCCAGGCCTGGCGGGCGTGTTCGGCGGCCTGGGGCTGCAGCTTCAGGCCCGCCTGGCGCGCGATGTGGGCCCAGGCCGTCGCTTCGAGGGCGGCGGTCAGGCGCGGGGCGTTGGCGGCCTGCAGGGCGGCGGCTGCGGCGTCGGGGTCGCTGGCGGCCATGCGCATGAGGGCCAGCACGCGCAGCGCCTGGTCGTGGCCCGGGTTGCCGGTGCCGCGGCCGGGGTTGACGAGGAAACGCGCCGCGTTGTCCAGCAGCTGCGCCACGGCCTGGTCGACGGCCGGGCCCAGCAGGGCCGCCGCGCCCCGGGCCGCGCGCGGGCGGTTGTTCTCCACCGACAGGCGCAGCTCGTGCCAGGCGTCTTCGTCGTTCAGCACGCCGGCGGCATGCAGCTGAGTGGCCATCAGCGTGCAGCCGTCGTCCAGGTCGCGCTGCGCGAACCAGGCGCTGCGCGCGGCCTGGCGGAGGGCGCCGGGTTCCGTGGCGCTGCCGCTGCCTGCCGCGTGCTGGGCCAGCAAGGCGTAGCAGTGCACCTCGCGGTCGTCGTTCATGCGGAAGCGCGGGAACTCGGCGCGCAGGTTCTCCCAGTCGCGGCGCTGGCCCAGTTCCAGCAGCCAGTCGTTGCGCAGGCGGTCTTCCACGTAGCTGGCGGGCCAGCGCGCGTAGAAGGCGTTCAGCTCGCCTTGCTGTGCTTCGCCCAGGCGGTTGGTCAGTTCCCAGTAGTCGGCCCACATCGCCAGCGGGTGACGCTGCCGCGCGAGAGCATCGCGCGCGCTGACGAGGGCGCTGCGGTCTTTCTTGCGCAGGGCTTCGCGGGCCTGCAGCAGGGTGTCGTCACCCGGCGCGGCCTGCAGCGGCGGCGCCCACAGGCAGGCGGCCAGCAGCAGGGCCCCGGCCTTCCAGAGGCAGAGGGCAGGGCGGCCAGGCCGTGGGCTGAGGGTGTACACCGTCTTGAACATCGTTTGAATTTAGCGCAGTGCCTTCCGCGGCAGAGGTGGGCGGGCCATTTGCTGGAGGGTGTCTTCCTGCGTGTCGGCACGCGTCAGCGCGGCTTCTTCCAGCAGCCAGCTTTCGAAGGCGGCCAGTGCCGGTCTTTCGCGCCGCGCCGGCCATCGCACCAGCCAGTAAGAGAAAGGCGACTGCACCCGGCCGCCCGGGCCGAAGGGTTCCAGCAGTTCGCCGCGCGCCACCGCTTCGCGCACCAGCGGCATGCGCGCCAGCGCCACACCCTGGCCGGCCAGGGCCGCCTGCACCTGCTGGTAGGTGAAGTTCAGGTACACCCAGCCGCGCGGCTGCAGCCCGGGCGCGGCGTGCTGCTGCAGCCAGTGGCGCCAGCTCAGGAATTCGGCGCTGGGGCGGGGGTCGTCTTCTTCCAGCAGGGTGTGGCGCGCCAAGTCAGCGGCGGTCTTCAGCGGCTGGCGCTGCAGCAGAGCCGGGCTGGCCACGGGGGTGAGCACTTCGCCGAAGAGCAGGGTGCTGCCCGGCGGCGCCTGCTCGGGGCGGCAGTAGCGCAGGGCGAGGTCGATTTCGGGGTCGTCGAAATCGACCAGGTGGTCGCTGGCCGAGATGCGGATGTCCGATTCCGGGTGCGTGTTCTGGAAACCAGCCAGCCGCGGCAGCAGCCACAGCGAGGCGAAGCTGGCGAAGGTG
Organism: beta proteobacterium AAP51; assembly: GCA_001295905.1. Taxonomy (GTDB): domain Bacteria; phylum Pseudomonadota; class Gammaproteobacteria; order Burkholderiales; family Burkholderiaceae_C; genus Rubrivivax. The sequence continues at coordinate 68,768 of LJHT01000027.1, forward strand.
GTCACGCCCACCGGCTGGCGGAACTGCGTGCTGCGGATGTGGCGCACCGCGGTGTCCAGCTGCGCCAGTTGCGGCGCCACGCTGCGCAGCAGCAGCGCGCCGGCGCCGGTGATCTCGACATGCCGCGTGCCGCGCAGGAAGAGCGTGGCGCCGAGCTCGTCTTCCAGGCTGCGTATCTGCCGGCTGATGGCGGGCTGCGTGAGGTGCAGCTCTTCGGCCGCCGCGCGGAAGCTCAGTCGCCGCGCCACGGCCTCGAAGGCCCGCAGGGGGCCGATGGACAAGGGGCGCTGGCGCGGGCTATTCATGCGCGTCCATTATCAATCAGGTGTCGCGATCTGATTGGACTCTTTGGCGGGTAAACCCGAACATCTACCCCGCAATGAAAACCTGCCTGCGAGAAGACCATGAACACCCCTGCCATGAATGAACGGCATCAAAGCGCTGCGCCCTGGGCCTGGCAGCTGGCTGAGCGCGAGGCGGCCACGCTGGCACCGCAGCCCGTGCCGCGCTGGTTGCAGGTGGAGGAAGGTTGTGTGTGGCTGACCCCCTTGCTTGCGCACGCCCACAGCCCCGACATCTGGCTGCAGGCCGGCGAGCGCCTGGAGCTGCCCGCCGGCAGCGCCTGGGTGCTGCAGGCCTGGCCGCAGGCACGCATGAGCCTGCTGGCCCCGCCCACGCTGGTGGCCGCTCCGGCGGCCGCAGCGCGGCCTTCAGCGCAGGCGTCGGCGCGGGCCTGGTGGCAGTCGTCCTGGTTCTGGCCTTGGGTGCTGCCCGTTTCGCAAGGCCGGCGCCAGGCGGCGATGGGTTAGTGGATGGGGAAAGCGCTGGGGAAAGCGCTCGGGAAGGTGCGGCCGGCGGCGCCACAATAGGCGCCATGACGCTGCCGATGCCTTCCCTGGAACCCTCGCGCGACAAGAAGACGCTGCGGCGCCAGCTGCAGGCCGAGCGCCAGAGCCTGATCGACCGCCACCAGCGCGCCATGCACCTGCAGGAGGTGCTGCGCGTGTGGCTGATGGGGCGCGACGACATGGCCATCGGCGCCTACTGGCCCATCAAGGGCGAGTTCGACGCGCTGCCGGCGCTCTTCCGCTGGACCGAAGCCGACGAGGAACGCTGCATCGGCCTGCCCGTCATCGACAAGGCGAGCAAGCAGCTGCGCTTCCAGATGTGGTTCCCGGGCTGCGAGATGGAAGAAGACGCCTACGGCATTCCCAAGCCGAAGGACACGCCCGTCTTCCACCCCACGCTGCTGCTGGTGCCCTGTGTGGGCTACGGCCCGCAGGGCGTGCGCCTGGGCTACGGCGGCGGCTTCTACGACCGCACGTTGGCCACGCTGCAGCCGCGCCCCTACACCGTGGGCCTGGCCTACAGCTTCGGCTTCCTGCCCTGGCTGCAGGCCGAGCCGCACGACGTGCCGCTGGACGCCGTGCTCACCGAAGACGGCGTGGCGTGGCAGCGGCCTGAAGAGGCCTGATCTGGCCTGATCGGGCCTGAAACCGGCTGCGGCAAGCCTGCACGCCGTGGCCCAGCGGGGCCCGCTCTCGGCGGCTGTCAGGTTTCTATTCAGTTTTCTATTCATGTTTTAATTCGGCGATGGAGCCCCATGCCGCGCCGCACGTGCACGCCGTTCGCGAGCTGCTGGCTCGCGGCCCGCGCAACAGCCGCGCGCTGCAGCAGCAGCTGGGCTTGAGCCAGCCCACCGTCTCGCGCGCACTGGCGGCATTGGCCGCAGATGGCGGCGACCTGGTACGCCTGGGCCGCGGCCGCACTTCCATCTATTCACTGCAGGCCTCCTGGCCCGAGCTGCCGCGGCTGCCACTGCGCCGCGTGGATGAAAACGGCCGCTTGCACGAGCTGGGTCTGCTGGTGCCGTTGCAGCCTGGCGGCTTCGTGCTGCAGGGCGCCGACGGCGTGGCTCGCTACAGCGAGGGCTTGCCTTGGTGGCTGGCCGACCTGCGGCCCCAGGGCTTTCTGGGGCGCGCCTTTGCGCAGCGCCACGCGGCAGCGCTGGGCCTGCCCGCCACGGTGAACACCTGGAACGACCGGCACGTGCTGCGCGCCCTGGCGGCGCAGGGTCACGACGCCGTGGGCAACCTGCTGGTGGGCGATGCCGCGCATCAACTTTTTCTGCAAGCTCGGGCACCGCAAGCCCAGCCTGTGGCCGGGCGCGGAGCGGTCTACGCGCAGCAGGCGGCGCTGGCCCTGGCGGGCGACGTCCCGGGCTCATCGGCAGGTGGCGAGCAGCCCAAGTTCACCGCCTATGCAGACACGGCCGCCGGCCCGAAGCACGTCCTCGTCAAATTCAGCCTGCCCCAACGCAACCCGCTCACGCAGCGTTGGCGCGACCTGCTGCTGGCCGAACATCTGGCGCTGCAAGCCCTGCACAGTGGTGGGGTCGCCGCTGCGCGCTCCGAACTGCTGGACCACGGCCCACAGCGGTTCTTGCAGATCGAGCGCTTCGACCGCGTGGGCGCGTGGGGCCGGCGCGCGCTGCACTCGCTGGGCAGCCTGGACGATGAGTTCGTCGGCGACCGCACAGCCCCGTGGCCGCTGGCCGTCGAGCGCCTGGTGCAGCAAGGCCTGGTGGAGGCGCAGGCCCTGCCTGCGGTGCAACTGCTCTACGCCTTCGGCGTGCTGACGGCCAACACCGACATGCACATGGGCAACTTGTCGTTCTTCTCGGCACCGGGCCGCGCCTGCGCCCTGGCGCCGGCCTACGACATGCTGCCCATGGCCTTTGCCCCCAGCGCTGCGGGCGCCTTGCGGGACACGCTGGGCCCGCTGCAGCTGCCCGCTTGCGTGCCGCTGGCCCGCTGGCACCCGGCATTGGCGCTGGCACAAGACTGGGGGGCCCGCCTGCAGGCGGCTGCCGCCGGGCAGCTGTCTGCGGCCTTTGCGCCTTGCTTGCATGCACTGCAAGAGCGCTTGGCGCAGGCTTCGGTGCAACTGGACCGGATCGCGCGTTGAACGCTGCGCGCGCCTCGCAGGCCGCGCACATCGCGCATTCGGGGTGCGCGCCGACCCTTTGGCGGTGTCAGAACCGCTTGCCCAGCCCCACGCTGAACAGCACCGGGTCGACCTTGAAGGTGCCGGCCTTGGTGGCGCCGGCGAACACGTCGGTCTCCAGCTTCACCTTCTTCACGTCAACGTTGAACAGCCAGCCGCCCACGGGCACGTCCACGCCCAGCTGCAGCGCCAGGCCGGTGCTGCTCTTCTTGATGCTCGGCTGCAGTGCCGCCACGGCGGGGTCGAACTTCACGTCAGAGAACCGCGTGTAGTTCAGGCCCGCGCCCACATAGGGGCGGAAGCCGCCGAGGCCCGTGAAGTGGTACTGCGCCAGCAGCGTGGGCGGCAGGTGCTTGAGCGTGCCGATCTTGCCGCCGTTGCTGCGCAGGTCGTGCTTCTGCGGGTAGGTGAGCACCAGTTCGGCAGCGAAGCTGGGGCTGAAGAAGTAGGTGATGTCGACCTCGGGGAAGGTCTTGTTGTTCACGCTCAGGTTCAGGCCGGTACTGTCCTTGTTGGCGGAGTCGAGGTGCAGTGCGCGGGCGCGCACCAGCCAGTTGCCGGTGTCTTGCGCCTGCGCCGCGCCAGCCGCCGCCAGCAGCGCCACCAGCACGGGCACGGTGAACGTTGGGGTGGTGCGGGTCGTCGTCTTCATGGGGTTCTCCATCGTTCAGGGGTTTCAGGGCCAGGTGGCCTGAAGCCATTGAACTGCTGGAAAGAACCCGCAGGCTGACAAGCTTGTCAGGTGACGGGGGTGGCTTGACCTGGGTCAAGCCACCCCGGTGAGGTGTGGCCTGGCGGCAACCCTCAGCGCAGCTGCCTGCACACTTCCAGGCTGAGCGCGCTCTGGTTCAGCGTGTAGAAGTGGATGCCGGGCGCACCGCCTTCGATGAGCCGGCGGCACAGGCGCGCCACCACCTCGATGCCGAAGGCGCGCACGCTGGCCGCGTCGTCCATGAAGCCTTCCATCTTCAAGGCCACCCAGCGCGGGATCTCGATGCCGTCGCGCGCCGCGAACTGCGCGATCTTCGCGTAGTTGTGGATGGGCATGATGCCCGGCACGATGGGCGCCGTGACGCCCAGCTTGCGCACTTCATCGACGAAGTGGAAGTAGGCGTCGGGGTTGAAGAAGAACTGCGTGATGGCGCTGTCGGCCCCGGCCTTCATCTTGGCGGCGAAATGCTCGAGGTCCTTCTTGGCGTAGCGCTGCTGCGGGTGGTACTCGGGGTAGGCCGCGGCCTCGATGTGCCAGTCGGCGCCCTGTTCCTGGCGGATGAACTCGATGAGGTCGGCGGCATAACGGAACTCGCCCGCCACCGCCGTACCGCTGGGCAGGTCGCCGCGCAGCGCCACCAGACGGCGTATGCCCTGGGCGCGGTAGGTCTCCAGAATCTCGCGGATGCTGGCTTGCGTGCTGCCCACGCAGCTGAGGTGCGGGGCTGCTTCATGGCCCATCGCCGCGATGTCCTTCACCGTGGCCAGCGTCTTCTCGCGCGTCGAGCCTCCAGCGCCGTAGGTGACGCTGAAGAACTCGGGCTGCACGGCCGCCAGCTCCGCCACCACCGTCTTCAGCTTGTCGCTGCCGACGGGGGTGTTGGGGGGGAAGAACTCGAATGAAATCGGGACGCTGCCGCTCATTGGCTGCCTCCTTGGTAGGGAAGGAAAATCGGCCCACGCGCGCAGCGCGGGGCCGACATCAAGCAAAAGCCGCGGAACCGGCTCCGCCGGGCCGCTGGCGAACGGCCCCCAGGGCCGCGAAGAGGCCCTTTGCGGGGCCTGGGGGTGGCGAGCGCCAGCGAGCCCGGGGGCTCAATACCGGTAGGTGTCGGGCTTGTACGGGCCCTGCTTCGGCACGCCGATGTAGGCGGCCTGTTCGTCGCTCAGCTCGGTGATCATGGCGCCGACCTTCTTCAGGTGCAGGCGCGCCACCTTCTCGTCGAGGTGCTTGGGCAGCACGTAGACCTTGCCGATGTCGTAGCTGTCGGGGTGGCTGAAGAGCTCGATCTGCGCGATGGTCTGGTTCGCGAAGCTGGCGCTCATCACGAAGCTCGGGTGGCCCGTGCCGCAGCCCAGGTTCACCAGGCGGCCCTTGGCCAGCATGATGATCTTCTTGCCGTCAGGGAAGACCACGTGGTCGACCTGGGGCTTGATCTCGTCCCAGGTGCAGTCGGACAGCGCAGCGACGTCGATCTCGTTGTCGAAGTGGCCGATGTTGCAGACGATGGCCTCGTCCTTCATCGCTTCCATGTGCTTGCGCGTGATGACGCTCTTGTTGCCGGTGGCGCTGACGAAGATGTCGCACTTGTCGGCGGCGTACTCCATGGTCACGACCTTGTAGCCTTCCATCGTGGCCTGCAGGGCGTTGATGGGGTCGATCTCGGTCACCCACACCTGGGCGCTCAGCGCGCGCAGGGCCTGGGCGCTGCCCTTGCCCACGTCGCCGTAACCAGCGACCACGGCCACCTTGCCGGCGATCATCACGTCGGTGGCGCGCTTGATGGCGTCCACCAGGCTCTCGCGGCAGCCGTAGAGGTTGTCGAACTTGCTCTTCGTGACGCTGTCGTTCACGTTGATGGCGCGGAACATGAGCTGGCCCTTGGCGCTCATTTCCTTCAGGCGGTGCACGCCGGTGGTGGTTTCTTCGGTCACGCCGATGATCTGCGCGCCCTTGCGGCTGTACCAGGTGGCGTCTTCCTTCAGCTTGGCCTTGATGGCGGCGAAGAGGATCTCCTCTTCCTCGCTGCCCGGGTTGGCCAGCACCGACAGGTCTTTCTCGGCCTTCTTGCCCAGGTGCATCAGCAGCGTGGCATCGCCGCCGTCGTCCAGGATCATGTTCGGGCCTTCGCCTTCGGTGCCTTTGGCGCCGAATTCGAAGATGCGGTGGGTGTAGTCCCAGTAGTCAACCAGCGTCTCGCCCTTGTAGGCGAAGACCGGCGTGCCCTGCACCACCAGGGCGGCGGCGGCGTGGTCTTGCGTGCTGTAGATGTTGCAGCTGGCCCAGCGCACTTCGGCGCCAAGAGCTTGCAAGGTCTCGACCAGCACGGCGGTCTGGATGGTCATGTGCAGCGAACCGGTGACGCGCGCGCCCTTCAGGGGCTGCTTGGCCGCGAACTCTTCGCGGATGGCCATCAGGCCGGGCATCTCGGTCTCGGCGATCTTGATTTCCTTGCGGCCCCACTCGGCCAGGGAAAGATCGGCCACGGCGTAGTCGCTGGTGTGCAGGGGTTTCAGAACGGCGTTCATCGTCAGGCTCCAAACGGTTGAGGACCTGCACGCACGAGGTGGGGAGAATCAGCTCACCCACGAACACTGTCGTGCAGGTGAGCGCGGTTGCAATGAAGTGATCCGAGCCTGGCCTTCTGGCTGAAGGTTGCAACGCTCCTCGGAACAGCTTCCAATTCTAGCCACAAGCCCCTGAACGCGTGGGCCCCGGGCTTCAGGCGCAACGCTGCGGCGTGAAATCCTGCGGTCAGGGCGGGGCCACGCCCAGGCATTCGGCCAGCCGCGCCTGCTCGTCGCGCACGGCCGCGGCGAAACCGGCTTCGCGCGGCGCGCGGCCGCTTACGTAGCCCGCCTGCACGCGCAACTGCTCGTCTTGCACCCTGGCGTTGGCCCAGCCGATGACCTGGTCGCGCCACAGCAGCGGCAGGGCGTAGTAGCCGCGCACGCGCTTCGGCGCTGGGGTGTAGGCCTCGAAGCGGTAGGCCCAGCCCCACAGCAGCTCGAAGCGGCGGCGGTCCCAGACCACGGGGTCGAAAGGCGCCAGCAGGCGCACCGCCTCGGGCACGGCGTGGCGGCGCGAGGTCGGGTTCTCGCCTGCGGGCCAGAACCAGCGCAGGCCGTCCACCAACGCGTGCGGCAGCCTGGCCTTGGCCCGCGCCAGCGCGGGCTTGCACAGGGCCGTCCAGTGCGGGGCGCCATAGCGGATGCGGCTGACCAGCATGTTCAGCGTCAACTCGGGCAGCGGCGCGTACTTCTGCACCACCACGTCGACCAGCGCGTCCATCGCCGCGGCGGTGTCCGCCGGGGCTGCGTGCACTTCACGCACGCTGTACAGGCGGATGCCGCCTTCGCGCCGCGCCGTGCGCAGCAGGCCGCGGTAGTGCATGCCGTCGAGCAGCTGCGTGCTGGCGTTGCTGCTGCCGCCGAACCAGTTTTGCGCCTTGCCGTGCTGGAAGTGCGCGTCGACCTCGCGCGGGTGCACCACGCCGCGCTCGCGCACGAAGTCGAGCACGGCCTGCGCCTGCTTCCACCGCGCCGCCGGCCACGGCGTGTTGGCGGTGCGCGGGTGCATCAGCGCCTGGGTCTCGCGCGGCAGGTAGCCGTAGTTGACAAAGAAGTCTTCCTCGATGGGCAGCCGTGTGTAGCGGCGTTCCAGGTCGCCCGCGCGGTAGCCCTGCACGCGGTGGCGCAGGGTGAGGTCTTGCGCCCGGGCGGGCGCGCGGATCGGGTCGGCCTGCACGAAGCCCAGCCGGCGCAGCGCCTGCGGCAGCGTGGTGGGCTTGAAGAGGCTGCGCACCACCGCGTAGCGGCGCAGGTCGTCCAGGGTCGGGCTGGGCACGGGCGATGCGGTGATGGCGGGAATGCCTGGGCCGGGGCCGCTGCTTCAGCGCGCCTGCGGCGGTGGGCCGGGCGGCTGCAGTTCGTCGGGTTGCGGCAGGTGGTTCAAGGGCGTGGCGCGGCCCTGGTGCAGCACGGCGGCGCGCTCGAAGCGCCGCCGCTGGCGCGTGAAGACGAGCGCCGCGCGGTCGGGGGTTGCACGCAGCGTGTCGCCCAGTTCGTCCAGCGCCGGGCAGACATAGCGGTTGCAGATGTCGGCGCGCTGCTCGCGGGGCAGGTGGCAGCCGGTGGCGGTCTGGAAGGCGCAGCCGCCGTCCAGGTGCTGTTCTGGCAGCGCGGCCAAGTAGGCGGCGATGGCGTCTTCGCTGGTCTGGCCCGGGTGTTCGAGCAGCCAGCGCTCCAGCGTTTCGGCATCCACGAAGGCGTGGTGCAGCGCGCCTTGCACGCAGCAGGTGCCGCCGCACTGCGCGCACAGCGCCGTGGCAGCGGCGGGCAGGGCCTGCGCGGTGTCGGCGCCGCGGTAGCCGCGCCGGCGGTCTTCAGCCCAGGCCTGCCGCCAGGCCTGCGCGAGCTGCTCGCGCAGCGCATCGGTCACGGGCGTCAGCTGGCGCGGCGCGGGGTCCAGCCACACCACGGCCGGCGGCGTGGAGGTGGGGCCCAGCCTCTGCTGGACGGCGTGCTCGGTGGCCAGAGCCACCACCTGCTGCCAGCGGCCTTGCAGCACCTCCTGGTCGGCGCGCTGGCGGCAGGTGGCGCTGCCGCAATGGGTCTGCTTCAGCCGCTGCGCCAGCGCACCCAAGGGCTGCTGGCAGTGCGGGCACGACGAAGGCGACAGGGCAGGCGCAGCTGGCATGCTTGCAGCTTAACGGCCGCAGCGGGCACGGAAAAGGGGCCGACCCTGGCGGGTTCGGCCCCTTGACGGATGGCGAAGGCGCCGCCGGCTCACGAGCCGGCGGCTGTCCTCGTGGCCTTACAGCCCCGCCGCCGCGCGCAGCGCGTCGACCTTGTCCGTCCGCTCCCAGCTGAACTCGGGCTCTTCGCGGCCGAAGTGGCCGTAGGCGGCAGTCTTCTCGTAGATGGGGCGCAGCAGGTCCAGCATCTGGATGATGCCCTTCGGGCGCAGGTCGAAGACCTCGGCCACGATGGCGCTGAGCTTGTCGTCGCTGATCTTGCCCGTGCCTTCGGTGTAGACGGTGATGTTCATCGGCCGCGCCACGCCGATGGCGTAGGCCACCTGCACCTGGCACTGGCGCGCCAGGCCGGCGGCCACCACGTTCTTGGCCACGTAGCGCGCGGCGTAGGCGGCGCTGCGGTCCACCTTGCTGGGGTCCTTGCCCGAGAACGCGCCACCACCGTGCGGGCAGGCGCCGCCGTAGGTGTCGACGATGATCTTGCGGCCCGTGAGGCCGCAGTCGCCCTGCGGGCCGCCGACGACGAAGCGGCCGGTCGGGTTGATGAGGTACTTGGTCTCGGCCGTGAGCCATTCCTTGGGCAGCACCGGCTTGATGATCTCTTCGCGCACCGCCTCGTAGAAGGCGTCGGTCATCTTGTGGCCCAGGCTGTACTCGGGCGCGTGCTGGCTGCTCAGCACCACGGTGTCGATGCTGTGCGGCTTGCCGTCCACGTAGCGCATGGTCACCTGGCTCTTGGCGTCGGGGCGCAGGAAGGGCAGGCGGCCGTCCTTGCGCAGCTGCGCCTGGCGCTCCACCAGACGGTGGGCGTAGTAGATCGGCGCGGGCATCAGCTCGGGCGTTTCGTCGCAGGCGTAGCCGAACATCAGGCCCTGGTCGCCGGCGCCGGTGTTGAGGTGGTCGTCGCTCGCGTGGTCCACGCCCTGGGCGATGTCGTTGCTCTGCTTGTCGTAGCAGACCATCACTGCGCAGCCCTTGTAGTCGATGCCGTATTCGGTGTTGTCGTAGCCGATGCGCTTGATGGTGTCGCGCGCGACCTGGATGTAGTCGACGTGCGCGTTGGTCGTGATCTCGCCGGCCAGCACCACCAGGCCGGTGTTGCACAGCGTCTCGGCGGCCACTCGGCTGCGCGGGTCCTGCTTGAAGATCGCGTCGAGGATGGCGTCAGAAATCTGGTCGGCCACCTTGTCGGGGTGACCTTCAGAGACCGATTCAGACGTGAAGAGGAAGTCGTTCGCCACTTGAGAAGCTCCGTAGGGTTGCACTGATTCGCGTCGTCGCTGGTCAGATGCACTGGAGCCGCGGCGAACGCTTTAGCGGTTTTGTTGAAGCCCCGGCTGCTGCCAGCCCGGCCCCGGCGGGGCGCTGCAAGCCTTGTGGCTATGCTTGTGCCCCGCGATCGCCCCGCAAGTTGTCCTTTAACTCGGCGATGGCGCCATTATACGAACGATGCCCCGTCTGCTTCCCTGGCTGGCCCGCCGCTCTCTGCGCTTTTTGCACGCCCTGGGCGGGCTGATGGGCTGGCTGGCCTATGCGCTGTCGCCCAGCTACCGCCGCCGCCTGAAAGCCAATGCCACGCTGGCCGGCGTGAGCCCGGCCGAGCGCCGCGCGGCCGTGGCCGATGCCGGCCGCCTGGTGATGGAGCTGCCGCGGCTGTGGCTGCGCCCGCGCGAGCAGCCCATCACCGACCCCGTGCGCTGGGAAGGTGCCGAACTGCTGGAGGAGCTGCTGGCGCGCGGCAAGGGCCTGGTGCTGCTGACGCCGCACATGGGCAGCTTCGAGGTCAGCGCGCAGGCCTATGCCGAACGTTTCGGCGCGCAGCAACCCATCACCGTGCTGTACCGCCCGGCGCGCCAGGCCTGGCTGCGCGAGCTGGAAGAAACCGCCCGCGCGCGCCCGGCACTGGCCACCGCCCCGGCCACGCTGGCCGGCGTGCGCCTGATGCTCCGTGCCCTGAAGAAAGGCGAAACCCTGGGCCTGCTGCCCGACCAGGTGCCGCCCGAGGGCATGGGCGTGTGGGCGCCGTTTTTCGGCCAGCCCGCCTACACCATGACGCTGGCCGCCCGCCTGGTGCTGCAGACGGGTGCCGCCGTGGCGGTGCTGTGGACCGAGCGCCTGCCCCAGGGCGCCGGCTACGTGGTGCGCGCGCAGCCGCTGCCCGTGCCGCTGCCCGAGCGCGCGGCCGATGGCAGCCACGACGAAGCGGCCGCCGCGGCAGCCATCAACCGCAGCATGGAGCTTGTCATCCTGCAGAAGCCGTCGCAGTACCTGTGGGGCTACCACCGCTACAAGCAGCCGCGCCGGGTCGAGGCCGCGGCATGAAGGCGGCCCTGGCCAACGGCCTGGCCCGCGCCGCGCTGGCCCTGGTGTGGCTGCTGCACTGGCTGCCGCTGCCGCTGCTGGCGCGCCTGGGGCAGGGGCTGGGCCTGCTGCTGCACACCTTCGGCCGTGCGCGGCGCGAGGTGGCGCGCAAGAACGTGGCGCTGTGTTTCCCCGACAAGACCGAGGCCGAACGCCACCGCCTGGTGCGCGAACACTTCCAGTGGACTGGCCGCAGCCTGCTCGAACGTGGCCTGCTCTGGCACGCCAGCGCTGCGCGTCTGAAGCGGCTGATTCATGTCGAGGGCGAGGTGCAACTGGCCGAACGCAGCACCCAGCCCGTGATGTGGCTGGTTCCGCACTTCGTGGGCCTGGAAGTGGCCGGTGCGGCCATCCAGCTGTTCCAGACGCGCACGGGCTGCGACATCTACACCCCGCAAAGCAACCCGGTGATGGACGCCGCCTTCCACCAGGGCCGTGCGCGCTTCGGGCGTGCGCTGCTGTTCAGCCGCCAGCAAGGCGCGCTGCCGGTGGTGCGCGCCATCAAGCAGGGGGCGGCCTTCTTCAACGCTTCCGACATGGACTTCGGCCTGCGCGACGCCGCCTTCGTGCCCTTCTTCGGCCAGCCGGCGGCCACGCTGCTGGCGCCTTCGCGCATGGCGCGCGCTCTGGGCATGGTGGTGCAGCCGCTCATCGTGCAGATGCTGCCGGGCGGCCAGGGCTACCGCGTGAAGTTCATGCCGGCCTGGCAGGGCTGGCCCAGCGAAGATGCGCAGGCCGATGCCGCCGCGATGAACCGCTACATCGAGACGCAGATCGCCGAGATGCCGGCGCAGTACTTCTGGGTGCACAAGCGCTTCAAGACGCGGCCGCCGGGCAGCCCGGCGGTGTACTGAGGGCAGCGCTGGGGCTGGCCGGCGCTGCGACAATGCGCCCCATGCGGCTGCCCTTCACCAAGATGCAAGGCGCGGGCAACGACTTCGTCGTGCTCGACGGTACCGCCGCGCCCCTGGTCTTGAGCCGCCAGCAGCTGCAGCACCTGGGCGACCGCCGCTTCGGCGTGGGCGCCGACCAGATCCTGCTGGTGGAGCGCAGCCATACCCCCGGCATCGACTTCCGCTACCGCATCTTCAACGGCGCCAGTGGCGAAGAGGTCGAGCACTGCGGCAACGGCGCGCGCTGCTTCGTGCGCTATGTGCACGAGCGCGGGCTCACGCCGCAGCGCCGCATCACCGTGGAAACCGTCAACAACCAGCTTACGCTGGTGCTGCGCGACGACGGCCGTGTCACCGTGGACATGAACCGCCCGGTGTTCGATCACGCGCGCATTCCTTTCGACGCCACGGGCCTGCAGCCGCGTGCGGAAGGCAGCTTCGAGTGCTGGCCCCTGGCCGATGTGGCCCCGGGTTGCGAGGTGGCCGTGCTGTCGATGGGCAACCCGCATGCCGTGCTGCGCGTGGCCGATGTGGACGCCGCGCCGGTGGCCGACTGGGGCCCGCGCATCGAGACACATGCCCGCTTTCCGCGCCGCGTGAACGTGGGTTTCATGCAGCTGCTGTCGCACGCTGAAGTGCGCCTGCGCGTGCATGAACGCGATGCCGGCGAAACGCTGGCCTGCGGCACCGGCGCCTGTGCGGCGGTGGTGGCCGGCATCCGCCTGGGCTGGCTGGACGAAGCCGTGGAAGTGCACACCCGCGGCGGCCGCCTGCGCATCGAGTGGGCCGGCGGCACCCAAGGCATGGACAGCCCGGTCTTCATGACCGGCCCCGCCCAAACCGTCTATCAAGGAGAGATCGAACTGTGAGCAGTGACCAGAGCAAGGGCGCCGATGGCGTGCAGGGCATCACCGAGGCCGACATCGCCAACTACCTGGCGCACACGCCCGGCTTCTTCGAGCGCCATGCCGAGCTGCTGGGCAGCGTGCAGCTCACCAGCCCGCACGGCCAGCGCGCGGTGTCGCTGCAAGAGCGGCAGATGGAAATGCTGCGCGAGCGCATCAAGGGCCTGGAGCTGAAGATCGTGGAGATGATCCGCAACAGCCAGGAAAACGTGGCCATTGCCGACCGCCTGCACCGCTACACGCGCACCATCCTGCTCACCGGCAACCCAGCCGAGCTGCCCGGCCGCATGGTGGCTTCGCTGAAGCACGAGTTCCTCATTCCCCAGGCCGCCATCCGCCTGTGGGGCGTGGATGCCGAGCACAACGGCGCCGTCTACACCGAACCCGCCAGCGACGACGTGAAGAGCTTCGCCTCCAGCCTGACGCTGCCCTACTGTGGCGTGAACGCCGGCTTCGAGGCCAGCGAATGGCTGGACGATGCCGCCACGGTGATGAGCATGGCGATGATTCCGCTGCGCTCGGGCGGCAGCGAAAAGGATGGCGCCTTCGGCCTGCTGGTGCTCGGCTCGCCCGACCCCACGCGCTACGCCGCCGAGATGGGCACCGAGTTCCTGATGCGCATCGGCGAGGTGTCTTCCGCGGCGCTGAGCCGCTTGCGCGTGCCGGCGTGAACGTGCGGCCGGCCGGGCAAGACGCAGCGGCCTCAGCGCCGGCCCTGGCCCCGGCCTTGCTCGATGCGCGCATCGAGGCCTTCCTCACCCACCTGCGCGTGGAGCGCCGCCTGGCCGAGCGCACGCTGGCCATGTACCGCGAGGCACTGCTGCGCCTGCAGGCCAGTGCGGCCGGTGCCGCTGTCGACCTGGAAAAGGCCCAAGTGCACCACATCCGCAGCTGGGTGGGGCAGCTGCGCCTGCGCGGCCTGGCCGCGCGCAGCATCGCCATCCACCTGGCGGCCTGGCGCGGCCTGTACCGCTGGTGGGGCCGCCAGCGCGTGGTGCTGGTGAACCCGGTGGAAGGCGTGCGCCCGCCCAAGGCGGCGCGGCCGCTGCCCAAGGCCCTGTCGGTGGAACAGGCCGTGGCACTGGCCGAGCACCGCACCGAACACACCGCCCCGGCCCTGGCCGCGCGCGACCACGCCATCACCGAGCTGCTCTACGGCTGCGGCCTGCGCGTGGCCGAAGTGACGGGGTTGGACCTGCAGGCCGGCCCGGGCACCAGCGCCGCCGACCGCGGCTGGCTGGACCTGGCTGATGCCACCGTGCACGTGCTGGGCAAGGGCGGCAAGCGCCGCAGCCTGCCGGTGGGCGGCCCGGCCGTGGCAGCCTTGCAAGCCTGGCTGCAGCTGCGGCCCACGCTGGCCAAGACCGATGAAGCCGCGCTCTTCGTCAGCCGCCTGGGCACGCGGCTCACGGCCAACCAACTGCGCAACCGCCTGCAGGCCCAGGCCGTGCAGGCCGGCGTGCCCACGCGCGTGCACCCGCACATGCTACGCCACAGCTACGCCAGCCACCTGCTGCAAAGCAGCGGCGACCTGCGCGCCGTGCAAGAGCTGCTGGGCCACGCCAGCATCAGCACCACGCAGGTCTATACCAAGCTCGACTTCCAGCACCTGGCCAAGGCCTACGACGCTGCGCACCCGCGCGCCAGGCGCAAGAGCTGAGCAAGCGCTGAAGCGGCAGTGGCGCGCCGCGCCGCTGAGAGAATCACGCGCCATGAAATCCATCCGCCTTCGCGAGGGCAAAGAGCGCTCGCTGCAACGCCGCCACCCGTGGGTGTTCCAGGGCAGCATCGCCAAGGGTGCTGCCGATGCCGGTGAAACCGTGCGCGTCGAGGATGCCGCCGGCAAGTTCCTGGCCTGGGGCGCCTACAGCCCCACTTCGATGATCCGCGTGCGCGCCTGGAGCTTCGACGAAGCCGAGCGCATCGATGCCGCCTTCTTCCAGCGCCGCGTGGCGCGCGCCGTGGCGCTGCGCGCGCGGCTGCCCGTGGCCAGCGACGGCGTGCGCCTGGTGCATGGTGAAGCCGATGGCCTGCCGGGCCTGATCGTCGACCGCTACGCCGATACCTTGAGCGTGCAGTTCCTCAGCGCCGGCACCGAGCGCTGGAAGCAGACCCTGGCCGACGTGCTGCTGCAGGCCACCGGTTGCACGCGCCTCTATGAACGCAGCGATTCCGGCGTCCGCGGCCTCGAAGGCCTGCAGCCGGCCACCGGCTGGCTGCGCGGCGAAGGCGCCACCGAAGTGACGATCGCGGAACACGGCTGGCAGCTCACGCTGGACGTGGCCCAGGGCCACAAGACCGGCTTCTACCTCGACCAGCGCGACAACCGCGCGCTGCTGCAGCGCTGGGTGCAGCACTACGGCCTGCAGGACGTGCTGAACTGCTACTGCTACACCGGCGGCTTCAGCGTGGCCGCGCTGGCCGGCGGCGCGGCGCGTGTGACCAGCATCGATTCATCGGCCCCGGCCATCGAGCGCGTGAACGCCCACGTGGCGCTGAACGGCTTCGACCCCGCACGCAGCACGGCGCTGGACGCCGATGTGAACCAGTACCTGCGTGATGCGCTGAAGGAAGGCCGGCGCTTCGACGCCATCGTGCTGGATCCGCCCAAGTTCGCGCCCACGGCGGCGCACGCCGAGCGCGCCAGCCGCGCCTACAAGGACATCAACCGCCTGGCGCTGAAGCTGCTGCAGCCCGGCGGCCTGCTGCTCACCTTCAGCTGCAGCGGCGGCATTGGCGCCGAGTTGTTCCACAAGATCGTGGCCGGCGCGGCCATGGACGCGGGCGTGGACGGCGCCATCCTGCAGCGCCTGGAAGGTGCCTGCGACCACCCCACCACGCTGGTGTTCCCCGAGGGTGAATACCTCAAGGGCCTGGCGCTGCTGAAGGCGGCGTAGGGCTGGGCGGCGCTACAGCAGCGCCGCCCGCCGCGCGCAGCAGCAGTTCGCGGTGCACCGGGTTGCGCTGCAGAAAACTCTCGACGTAAGGCGCGTCCAGGTGTTCGGCCGCCTGCTGCTGCACCAGGGCGGCGCCTTGCTCGGCAGCGCTGGCGGCCTGGGGTGCATCACCGGCGCCTTCGGCGCAGCGGGCCAGCGTCAGCCACACCTCGGCGGGCGTGAGGTCCATCGGGTGCAGGGCCTGCAGCCAGTCGGCCGCGCGCTGGGCGTGGCGCAAGGCCTCGGCCGGGCGCTGCAACGCCAGCAGGGCCTGGGCCAGCCGCACCTGCACCGGCAGCGCGGTGCAGGCGTTGCTGCGCACCGTGGGCTGCTGGGCCACCTCTTGCATCAGCGCCAGCGCTTCGGCCGGCGGCAGCGCCTGGGCCAGCACCAGCTGCAGGCGGCGCAGCGCGCGGCGCTGGCCGGCGGCCTGCAGCTTGGCCGCAGCGGCCTGCAGTTCGGCGCGGGCATCGCGCCCCTGCAGCAGGGCCAGGCGCCCGCGCACGGTGGCTACCTCGGCCGCCACTACCGGCAGGTTGGCGCACAGCGCGCTGGCGCGTTCCAGCGCTTCCTGCGCCAGCGCCGGGCGGCCCAGTTCCAGCCACAGCCGGGCGCGCTGCAGGTGCAGGTCTTCTTCGCGCTGGCTGGGGCTGCTGCGCATCAGCGTCTCGGCCTCGGCCAGGTGCGCCAGCGCTTCGCGCCAGCGGCCCAGCGTGCGCGACACCACGCCCAGGCGCACCTGCAGGTTGATGGCCACCACGCCCGCTGCGCCGCCGGCCAGGCGCGCGGCGCTCAGGCAGCGTTCATGCGCCAGCGCGGCCTGGCCGCGCGCTTCCAGCGAGATGGCCAGGTTGTTGATGACGCGGGCGCGCACCAGGGGGTCGGTTTGGCGCTCGGCGGCCTCTTGCAGCAGCGTGATGGCGCCGTCGTGCTCGTCTTCGTCCTGCAGCAGCAGGCCCAGGTTGTTGAGCGTGGGGGCCATCTCGTTTTCGGCGGCGGCAGGCTCGCCGCCCAGCTGGCCGGCGGCGGCCTGTCGGAAGAGGGCCAGCGCCTGCTCGAAGGCAGCGCGCGCCTGGGCGATGTCGCCGCTGCGGCGCAGCACCACGCCGCGCATGTTCAGCAGGTCGGCACGCGCCTGCCAGGGGCCGTCGGGGCCCAGCACCGCCAGCGCGGTGGTGACGCTGGCGGCCGCGCCGGCGGCGTCGCCCCGCATGTGCAGCATCACGGCCTGCATGTCGTGGCCGCGGGCGTGCTGCAGCGCGGTGCGGGCCAGGCCCTGCATGCGGCGGATGGCGCTTTCCAGCTCGGGCCCGGCGGTGGCTGAGCGCAGCAGCAGCACGGCCTGTTCGGCGGCATCGAAGGCGGCTTCGGCTTGGCCGGCGGTGGCGCGCAGCTCGGCCAGCTGGCCCCACAGGCGCGCGGCTTCGGCGGGCTCCAGCGCACGTGCGGCCACCTGCGCGGCGCGCTCCAGGTGGGGCGCGGCGCGTGCGGGCTGGCCGGCCTGCAGCCAGTGCCGGGCCAGCCGGGCGGGGGCGGCGCGGCCGGCGGTTTCCAGGTGGGCGGCAATCTCGCCGTGCAGATGGCGCGCCAGCGCGGCCGGCACCGAGTTCAGCGCGGCTTCTTCGAAGAGGTCGTGCACGAAAGCCTGGTCACGCAGGATCTGCGCCTGTTCCAGCTCGGCCCAAGCATCGGCCAGCGCCAGGGTGGGTGTGCCCAGCACCTGCGTGGCCAGCGCGGGCGAGAACTCTTGCCCGGCCACGGCCAGGCAGCGCGCCAGCGCCAGTGCGGGGGGCGAGAGCTGCGCCAGACGCTTTTCCACCAGCCGCAGCACCGACAGCGGCCGCGGCAGCGTGCGCGCGTCGGCCAGCGCCGACAGGCTGCGCCCGGCGCCGCCGGCCAGCTGTTCGTCGACCCAGGCCTGCTTCAGCGTTTCCAGCGCATAGAGCGGGTTGCCGCCGGTGCGGGCCAGCAGGCCCGGGGCCAGCGTGGCGCCGTGCACGCCGGGCAGGGCCAGTGAATCCACCAGCGCGGCCAGCGCCGCCACGCCCAGCGGCTGCAGCACCACGGCCTGCAGGCGGGCCTGGTCGATGAGGCTTTCGTTCAGTGCCTGCAGGGCCGAGCCGGCTTCGGCCGGGCGGTAGGCCAGCGCCCAGCGCTGCGGACCGGGGGCTTCGTCCAGCAGGGCCTGCAGCAACTGCAGGCTGGCGGTGTCGGCAAAGTGCAGGTCGTCCAGTGCCAGTGCGGGCAGGTCGGCGCAGGCCGCCAGCACCGAGGCCACCGCACGCTGCAGCTGCAGGCGCCGGCCCCCGCCGGCGGCCGCGCCGGCACCTTCCCAACCCGGCGCGGTGTCGGGCTGCCATTCAGGCAGCACGCGTGCCAGCTCTTGCCTTGCCGGCGGGGCGATGGACAGTGGCGAACGTTCGGCCAGCGCGCGCAGCAGGCGGGCCAGTGTGGACAGCGGCACCCCGGCATCACCCGGCCGCGCGGCCACGGCCAGCGCCTGCGGCGGCAGCAGGTGCTGAAGCAGGCGGCTCTTGCCCATGCCGGCTTCGCCCACCAGGGCCACCACCTGGCCGCGGGCCCAGGCGTGGTCGGCGCTGTGGATCTCGGCTTCGCGCCCCACCAACCGCGGCGGGCGCAGTACCGAGGCGGGTAGGCTGGCCGGGCCGCGCGCGGCCTGCGGCGTGCTGCCGCCTTCCACCAGGCGCAGCAGGGCCAGGGTTTCGGCATCGGGGCGCGTGCCCACCTCGTTCTTCAGCACGCTTTCGCAACGGTCGAAGGCCAGCAGCGCGGCGGTTCGGTCACCGGCCAGGTAGTGCAGGCGCATCACGCGGCGGTGCGCGGCTTCGCTGTAGGGCTGCAGCGCCAGCAATTCGGCCGCCAGGGCCAGGGCCTCGGCCCAGCGGTGGCCGCTTTCGGCAGCCTCGGCGCGGTTTTGCAGTTGCTGCAGCAGGCGGTCTTGCCGCCGGCGGCGCTGGCCCTCGAGCCAGGCCGCGAGTTCACCGGTGACGGCCAGCGGCTCAGCGCCCAGCAGGCTATCGCTTTCGGCCAGGTCGTGCTGCAGGCCGGGGGCGAGTGCCAGCGTCTGGCTGCCGCACACCAGTTCCAGGCCGCACAGGCGCCGCAGCTTGAACAGGCGCTGGCGCAGGGAATTGCGAGCGGCTTCGGCGTCGCTATCAGGCCACATCAGCGCCGCCAGCCGCGCCCGCGCGGTGGGGCCTTCCAGGGCCAGCCAGGCCAGCAGCAGGGCGTCTTGCGGCGCCAGCGGCTGTGGCGGCTGGCCAGGCTGCTCCAGGGCGGGGGCACCGGCCAGCAGCAGCCGGGGGGCGGGGGCGGGCGCGGGCGCTTCGATGGGCATGGCGCCAGCCAGCATAAGGCGGCTGCGTTAGGCGGGCGTTATCGGCCGCGCGGCCTGGGGCAAGGGCAGCCGCGGCTCGAACTTCGCCCGCTTCACGCTGAAGAAAGCCTTCACGTTGCGCACGTTGGCGTCTTGCGTGAAGAGGCGCTGCACCAGCGCGTGGTAGGCGGGCATGTCGGGCGCGAAGATCGCCAGCATGAAATCAGGCCCCGGGCTGACGCGCCAGCACTGCTGCACGGCGGCTTCGGCCACGGCGCGGGTCTCGAAGGCATCGAGATGCTCGGCGCCCTGGCGGTCGAGGGTGATCTCCACCAGCACCGTGAGCCCCCCGCCGCCCGGCCACAGCGCCTGCGGGTTCAGCAAGGCCACGCGGCGTTCGATGACGCCGGCTTCCAGCAGCCGCCGCACCCGGCGCAACGCAGTGGCGGGCGAGGTGCCGGCGCGTTCGGCCAGCGCCAGGTTGGACAGCGAGGCGTCGTCTTGTAGCAGGGCCAAGAGGCGCAGATCGGTGGCATCCAGATTCATGGAGAAATTATTGATCAACTGATATCAGCATGGGAAACAAAGCGCCAAGCTGTTGAAGGCGTGAACATCTTCGTCAAAAACTCTGAAAGAACGCAACAAAACGCCACAGCAGCTGACCTAGCATGCGCCACCCCGTCCCGTTCAGGAGCTTTCCCCCATGTGTGGCATCGTCGGCGCCGTCAGCAACCGCAACATCGTTCCCATCCTGCTGGAGGGCCTGAAGCGCCTGGAATACCGCGGGTACGACAGCTGCGGCGTGGCGGTGCACCAGGGCGGCGCCCTGCGCCGGGCGCGCAGCACCAGCCGCGTGGCGGAACTGCAGGCCAACGTGGAAGCCGACCACGTGGCCAGCGGCACCGGCATCGCCCACACGCGCTGGGCCACGCACGGCGCACCGGCGGTGCACAACGCCCACCCGCATTTCAGCGCCGGCACGCACATCGACGCCATGGCCACCGGCTTCGGCGCGCTGGAAGACGAAGTGGCCGGCCAGCCCGTGGCGCCTGTGGCCCGCATAGGCCTGGTGCACAACGGCATCATCGAGAACCACGACGAGCTGCGCGCCGAACTGCGCGAGCGCGGCTACGTCTTCACCAGCCAGACCGACACCGAGGTCATCGCCCACCTGGTGCACAGCTTCTACGACGGCGACCTGCTGGAAGCCGTGCAAGCCGCGCTGCCGCGCCTGCGCGGTGCCTATGCCATCGCCGTGTTCAGCCGCGACGAACCGCACCGCGTGGTGGGCGCGCGCCAGGGTTCACCGCTGGTGCTGGGCGTGGGCCTCGGCGAACACTTCCTGGCCAGCGACGCCATGGCCCTGGCCGGCGTGACCGACCAGATCGTCTACCTGGAAGAAGGCGACGTGGTCGACATGCAGCTGGGCAAGGTGTGGATCAGCGCCGCTGACGCCGCCGGCGGCGGTGGCCGCTACAAGAACGTGCAGCGCCCGGTGCGCACCGTCACGGCCCACAGCGGCGCGGCCGAACTGGGCCCCTACCGGCACTACATGCAGAAGGAAATCTTCGAGCAGCCGCGCGCGCTGGCCGACACGCTGGAAGGCGTGGAAGGCATCAGCCCCGAACTGTTCGGCGATGGCGCCTACCGTGTGTTCAAGGAGGTGGACCGCGTGCTGATACTGGCCTGCGGCACCAGCAGCTACGCCGGCATGACGGCCAAGTACTGGCTGGAGAGCATCGCCGCCATACCCACCAGCGTGGAGATTGCCAGCGAGTACCGCTACCGCGACAGCGTGCCCGACCCGCGCACGCTGGTGGTGACCATCACGCAAAGCGGCGAAACCGCCGACACGCTGGCGGCGCTGAAACATGCGCGCAGCCTGGGCATGGAGCACACGCTGACCATCTGCAACGTGAGCACCAGCGCCATGGTGCGCGAGTGCAAGCTGGCCTACATCACGCGCGCGGGTGTGGAAATCGGCGTGGCCAGCACCAAGGCCTTCACCACGCAGCTGGCTGGCCTGTACCTGCTGACGCTGGCGCTGGCCCAGGTGCGCGGGCGCCTGAACGCCGCGCAGGAAGCGGCCGAGCTGAAGGCCCTGCGCCACCTGCCCGTGGCGCTGCAGGCCGTGCTGGCGCTGGAGCCGCAGATCATCGCGTGGAGCGAAGATTTCGCGCGCAAGGAAAACGCGCTCTTCCTGGGCCGTGGCCTGCACTACCCCATTGCGCTGGAAGGCGCGCTGAAGCTGAAGGAAATCAGCTACATCCACGCCGAGGCCTACCCAGCGGGCGAGTTGAAACATGGCCCGCTGGCGCTCGTCACCGACCAGATGCCGGTGGTGACGGTGGCGCCCAACGACGCGCTGCTGGAAAAGCTGAAGAGCAACCTCCAGGAAGTGCGCGCCCGCGGCGGCCAGCTTTACGTGTTTGCCGACAGCGACACCCACATCGGCAGCGAACCCGGCGTGCACGTCATCCGCATGCCCGAGCACTACGGCGCGCTGAGCCCGCTGCTGCACGTGGTACCGCTGCAGCTGCTGGCCTATCACACGGCCTGTGCGCGGGGGACGGACGTGGACAAGCCGCGGAATCTGGCGAAGAGCGTGACGGTGGAGTGAGGGTGGCGGGCGCGCCGCTGTTTTTGTTCCGACTAAAGATAGTCGTAAACAGGCCATTAAAGTCGAAAGCCGATTACTAGAGTCGAAAACAACCGGGGCGACACCAGCCCCGTGCGTTCGACTCAGCTGATCGGCAGCGTTCCTTTGCATGACGGGTAGCCCGAGCATCCCCAGAACTCGCTACCGGCATTCGCGCCGCGCTTCGCGGTGCGCCGAACCATGGCCTTCGTACAGATGGGGCAGGAGGGCGCTGCAGCCGCAGGCGCGGTGGCACTGGGAGCAACACCAGCGGGCCTGCCAGGGACTTGCTGCGTGGTTCCTGCCGCCTGCTTGATCAGCGCGCGCAGCCGAGTGCCATCGATCAGCTGGACGTTTCGGCCTTCGGCGAACTTGCGGGCATCGTCCGTGAAGCGTCCCGACGTCACTACGAAACCACCAGCTGCCCCTTTGGCTGCCATCACGCCATACAGTTCGCGTACGACTTCGACGCCCACTCGGAACGCGCGCCACTGTTTGCATTGAACGAGGTACTTTTCGCCGTCCTTGATCAGCACAAGATCGATGCCGCCGTCTGCCCCGCCGCCGCCAGTTTCCACGACGCGATAGCCCTGGAGACGAAAACCCTCGCCGACGAGACGTTCGAACTGCTGCCAGCTCATTCCGTCGAGGGCATCAGCGGCTTCGCTTCGGGCCACATTGCAAATCAACTGCTTGCGCTCCCGGCGGCGCCATGCCGACATGGCAGCGCCCGCAAGGCAGAGGATCGGCAGCACGTACTGCCCAATCGACGCCAGCGTGCGCCAAAGCGTCTGCGTCACTATTGCGCCAACTTGCCCTGGCTGCACCGTGGCTGCGGTCGGCTGGCTAGCGACGTGGTGCAGCGCGAGATACGCCAACCCGGCCAGCAGCACGCCAACCCACCAGGGCAGCATTGCCACCAAGTCCATCACATCTTCAGCTGGACTGGTCTTCCTCCTCGCCATGTCTCTTCCTTCTTCGCTCGTGACTCACCCGATAGCCTTTCACACGATCTCCGCTTCGATGACCTCGACCAACCGATCAGCGCTGAATCCATGGGGGTACACCTTCGGCGGCGAACCATGGACGGTGGGCGATATGAACGCCGAAAACGTCTGGACAGCCAAGCAACCCGCCGAGGTGTTTGCAGACCGTCCCTGATGCCTGGACTGTCGGAGCGCCGGGCGCCGCGTCCGGGAGCCTGAGAAAGGAGAACGGCGTTTGGCAGGACGACGCGCCGCTGCAGTGATCGGGCGGCTGGCCGGCGCAGCCTGCGGGTCACCAACCCGCGCCCCTGCTCCGGGTCGTGAGCGGGCTTGCCGCTACGCCCAGATGGGCAGGTTCTGCGTTGAGAAGTCGGCCATCACGGTGTCGATGATGGCGCCGGCCGCCTTCTTGAACTGCGGGGCGGTCTGCGCATTGGTCTTCACACCCATGCCGTTGCACTCGGCATGCCCGGCGCGCAGGTTTGGCTGGTACCAGCACACGCTCTTGTTGAAATAGTCGGTGAAGCGTTTGCCGGCCAGGCGCTCGCGTTCAGCCAGTTCAACCTCCAGCGCGGCCCAGGGCACGTCGTGGCACACCGGGGGCTTGCGTGGCGGCACCGGTGGGGTGGTGTTGCGCACTTCCACCCATTTCGCGGTCATCAGGATGGTGCCTCCGCGGATGCAACCGGGCTCGGCGCAGGCGATGCTGAACTGCCCGCCCTGGAAAGTCGCCGAACCGTAGGTCTGCGTGAAGGTGTTGGAGAACTGGCCGGGCCGGCCGCCGATGGCCTGGCGGTAGTCGGTGTCGTCTTCGTCGGCGGTGTCGCGGCCGGGATCCATCACTCCGATCTGCTTGTCCAGGGCCTCGAGCTGCGCGAGCATCTGCGGTGTCACGAGCGAGCGCACCTGCCGCTGTGGCCGCACGCGTTTGGGCACGGCGCCAGCGCGCAGCACCACGATGGAGGTCTTCGCGATCTTCTTGTGCTTGGGCTTGCCGACACTGACTTTCGGTCCGGTGGTCGCCTTCGGCAGGGCGTTCTTCTGCTTCGGCGTTTGGTTGGGCATCGTTCTTCGTCCTGGTTTCGTCGCGCGTTGGGCCCGATGCTGGCCAACTGCTCGCAGGTGGTCAAGAAGAGCAGTGGGGGATGGCGCGCGGCCACCCCCCGCTGGCGGGTCAGCGGAAACCGCCCGCCACTCGGCTCTGCGGCTGGCCGCCTCTATGGGCCTCTATGGGTTGAGCATGCAGTTCTCGAAATGCAGCAACCTGCGAACCGCCCAGGTGCAGGCCACAGGCCTGCACCGGCGGCCTTGCAGAGGCTCGCGTCAGCCTCACCGACAAGTGCATCATTCCCGGTCCTGGTCGCCACCGGCCCAGCGGTGCGGCCCGAAGCAGGCGCACTGAACTACGGAGACATCTCATGCGTATCGTGATCATGGGCAGTGGCGGCGTCGGGGCCTACGTGGGCGCGCGGCTGCAGGCGGCCGGCGAAGACGTGGCCTTCATCGCCCGTGGCGCACACCTGCAGGCCCTGCAGACCGAGGGCCTGCATCTTCTGCACCCGCAGCACCCGCTGCACCTGCCCCAGGTGCAGGCAAGCGCCGATGCCGCTGACCTGGCCCGCAGTGGCCCGGCCGATCTCGTCGTCTTCGCCGTCAAGCTGGGCGACACCGTGGCTGCAGCACGCGCGCTGGGCCCGCTGCTCGGCCCGCAGACGCGCATCCTCACACTGCAGAACGGCATCGACAGTGTCGATCTCATCCAGGCACAGGTCGGGGCCACGATGGTGCGCGGTGGCGTCATCTATGTCTCTGCCGTGATCGACCGGCCCGGGGTGATCCGCAGCCCGGGTGGCCTGCATGTCATCGTCGCCGATGCCGGCCGCGGCGACCCCGTGATGGCTGCCTTCTTCGAAGCCTGCGGCCGTGCGACCGCTTTGCAGGCCAAGCCCACGGACGACATCCGCTCGGTGTTGTGGGAGAAGTTCATCGCGCTGAGCGCGCTGTCGGCCACCACCTCGCTGCTGCGTGCACCGATGGGCGCCATCCTCGCCCACCCCGAGACCCGCGCGCTGCAGCGCCAGCTCATCGAGGAAGCGGTGGCCGTGGCCGAGGCCGCCGGCGTGCCCCAGCGCGCCGGCCTGGTGGAGGAAGTGATGACGAAGCTGGCGGCCATGCCGGCCAACTTCCGCTCGTCGATGTCCGAAGACCTCGCACGGGGCAAGCCGCTGGAACTGAACTGGTTGTCGGGCCGCGTGCATGCGCTGGGTCAGCAACTGGGCGTGCCGACCCCGGCGCACAGCACCGCCTGGCGCGCGCTGGTGCTGTATGTCGACGGCAAGACGGGCTTCTGAGAAACCGAACGGCAGGGCTTGGCGGATGTCTCAGCGGCACGCCCACTTGACGGTGGGGTGAGCGTCCGGGGTGGGGAACACCACTTCGTCGCAGCGGACAGCGTTCGTTCGGGACCTTCCGGCGGGGGCGTTGTCGACGCTGATGGGCCGGAACGGTGCACCACCCGTCACGGGCCTGCGGCGATCTCTCTGCGCTGCCACAGCCGGGTCAACAACCAGCCCAGGGCCAGCAAGGCCAGCGCTGCATGGGTCAGCCACAGCGCCTGCGGGCCCAGCCCGGCGAGGGCCAGGCCCAGCAGCAACACCCCGGCGGTGGCCGTGAGGGCCGCGGCACGGGGTGTGGCGGTCCGCACGGCCGCCGTGCTGCGCAGGCCGCCGTGAATACCACCCTGGAGGCCGCGCAACCAGGCCAGGCTCCAGGCCGCGGTGTGCAGCAGCGTGGCCGCCATCAGGCCCTGCAGCAGCGGCAGCACGGTCAGTGCCAGGCCGCCGCCGATCAGCAGGGCGGCGCAGGCGGGCGCGGCGTCCCAGGGCTGGTCGATGCGACGCCACACACCCGCACAGCACGCGGGCAGCACCATCGCCGACAGGTGCAGCACCACCACCGTCAGCGGGCTGGTGCCGGCCGGCGTGCACAGTGCCAGCATGGCCGGCAGCCCGGCCATCATCGGCAGCATGGCCGCGGCCGACAGGCGCTGCGGCAGATCGACCTGGGCCCACGCGGCGCGCCAGGCGGCGGCGTCCAGGCCCTGCAGCGCGCGCCACTCGTCCAGCGCGCCCCAGCGGCAGCCCTGGCGCGCGGGTGCGCGGTGCAGCGTCAGCGCGGCGCCGGCCCCCATCAGCATCAGCACCAGTACCAGCATCGGCGCAGGCAGCGGCCACCAGGCCGGCAGGCCCGTCAGCAGCGCAGGCAGGCCGCAGGCACCCCCGGCCGCCACACCCGCCGCCGCCGGCAGCAAGGCCTGCCGCCACGGCGTGCGAGCGGCACCGCGCGACAGGCGCACCGTCCAGCTCGACGCGGCCGACGCGGCAGCCCAGCTGAGGATCAACCACAGCGGCTGCGCGCTCGCGGTGGCCAGCAACAAGGCCGCGGCGGCCAGCAGCCAGGCCCCCCGCACCGTGCCGGCCGTCAGCGTGCGGCCCGCCTGGGCCTGCAGCACGAAGGCCAGCAGGCCCAGCCACAGCGCCGTCGGCAGCAAGCCACCGAACTGCAGCGGCCACCGCTGCGCGCCCAGCGCCCCCAGCACCAGCCAGCCGCTGGTGTGCACGGCCCAGGCGATGCTGCGGGCCAGCGCCAGGCGCAGCGCAGCGGCTGCCGGGCCCCTCATGCGGCGCTGTAGCCGTGCAGCCTGTCGCCGCCGCGCGCCGCGTGCACGCTGGCGTTGAAGGACACGATCACCCGTTCACGCTCGCCGTCATAGGGCAGCGCCTGGTGCGCCAGCCACGAAGGAAAGATCAGCAGCTGCCCCGGCACCGGGGCCACGTCCACATGCGGCGGCTGCAGATAGGCATTGCCCAGGTCGACGTGCGCGCCGCCCAGTGTGGCGAAGGGCGGGCCGTAAAAGCGCGTGACGCCGTTCGTCGCGCCGTAGACGGGATGGGCCGTGCGCTGCGCCTCGTCGTCCACCTGCACGCAGTAGACGCCCGACCACGAACAGTTGCCGTGGGTGTGCACGTCGTGGAAGGCACCGCCACGGCTGGTCTGGAACCACAGGCCCTCGAGGGCCACCTGCAGGTCGATGCCGCCCGCCGGCCAGGCCTGCGCATTGGCCGCGCTGACGGTGTCGCGCAGGCTGGTGAGGATGAAGCGCACGAAGGCCTGCCACTCGGGCAGCTGCACCCGCGTGAGCAGGTCGTCGTCACTCGCGAAGAAGGCCGCACCCGGGGCCTGGCCGCGGGCATGCAGCTGGGTGGCGCGCAGCGCGCCGAAGATGCGCACCAGCAGCGGGTTCAGCGCCTCGGCCTGCGCGTAGCGGTGCACGCCCAGCGGCGTGGGCCACAGCAGCTGCAGGCCGGGGTTCATGGCGCTTTCATGCCGGCGTTCATGCCGGATTCATGCCACAGCCAGGGTCGCCGGCCAGCGCAGCACATGGCCGGTGTCGCGCGTGAAGGCCTCCAGGTCTTCGGGCGTGTCGACATCGACGCGGTAGCGCCGGTTGTCGGTGACGAAGGGCGCCACGGCCTGCGCGTTCGCGGCCTGCCATTGCCGGCAGCCGACGTTCGCCGCTCCGGCCAGGATCTGTTCACGCACCTCGTTGCTGAACATCACCGGGTTGCCGCGTTCGCCGTTGAACTGCGGGAAGACGACCGATGTGCCCTCGGGCCGCTTCTTGAACGCGCCGATCAGCGCGGTGATGTCCTGCGCGTTGATCAGCGGCTGGTCGGCCAGCGCGACGATCACCGCGTCGAGCTTGCCGCCCAGGGCGGCCAGCCCGAGGCGCTGCGACGAGACCTGTCCGTCGTCCGGGTTCGGGTTGCGCACCAGCGTGACCGGGAAGGTCTGCACCACCGGCTCGATCAGCTCGGCGTGGTGGCCGAGCACGACGACGACTTCGTCGACGCCGGCGCCCGACAGCGCGATCAGCTGCCTGCGGATCAGCGGCACACCGCCCAGTTCGAGCAGGCTCTTGGGCTTGTGGCCCATGCGCGAGCCGCTGCCCGCGGCCAGCAGCACGGCGCCCACCACCACGCGGCTGTAGAGACCGCCGCCGCCTTTGAGGATGCAACCCATCAGGCGGCCCTCAGGACTTGCCGCCGCCGCAGCACGAGCCACCGATCGCCGGCAGCTCGGGCAGGGGCAGGGGCTTGGGGCGGACTACAGGCGCCGCAGCCGCTGCCGGTGCAGCGACAGGCGCCTCGACAGGTGCCCCGACCGGCGCACCCCGCCGCGCCGCCACCACCGCGGCCAGCACCGACAGCGCGATCTCTTCCGGCGTCTGCGCGCCGATGGCCTGGCCGGCCGGCGCGACGATGGCGTCCACCGCCGCCGCGTCGGCACCCGATTCCAGCAGCGCCGCCTTCAGCACACCGGCCTTGCGCGCGCTGGCGACGAAGAAGACCTGGCGGGCGTGCAGCGACAGCGCGGCGCGCAGCCCTTGCACATCGCGCCGGCCCTGCGTGGCCACGACGACGAAGCTGCCGGGGCCGATGTCGGCGCCGGGTTCGTCGCTGGGGATGACGCGCGTGGCGTCGGGGAAGCGCGCTGCATCGGCCCCCTGGGCCAGCACCGTCACCGGCAGGCCGACACGCGGGGCCAGCGCCGTCAGCGCGGCGGCCAGCGGTGTGTCGCCGATCACCGTCAGGCGTGCGGCCGGCAGCATCGGGTCGACGAAGAGCTCCAGCGTGCCGCCGGAGTGGCAGGTCATGCCGAACTCCAGCACATCTTCCAGTTCCCGCACGCTGCCGTCTTCGGCGGGAGCGATGCGGATCACGCGCGCCTTCCCGTCCTGCAAGGCCAGACGCACCGTGCGCATCACCGCGGGCTGCGCGCAGCCGCCGCCTATCCAGCCCTGCTGGATGCCTTCGGCGGTGACCACGGCCTTGTCGCCGGGCTTGGCCGATGCGGGGGCCAGCACGCGCAGCACACTCACCAGCGCATAAGGCTGGCCCTGCTGCTGCAGGCGCTGCGCGGCGGACAGGATGTCGAGGCTGTTCATCGTGAACGTCCTTTCTTCTTCAATTCAAGGCATCGGCAGCCAGCGCCAGATCGCGCAGGCTGTTCAGGCGGACAAAACGCTGCACCAGCGGCAGCGCGGTCTGCACGGCTTCAGACTGCGGGCGCTGGTCGGCCGGGTGGAACCAGGTGATGCGCGCGCCGCGGCTGCGCACCGCCGCCAGCTCTTCGGCCAGCTGCTGCGGCCCGTCGGCATCGAAACCATCGGACAGCACCCACAGCTGGGCGCTGCGGTTCAGCTGCGCGCGTGCATGCACGCCGTGGAAGTCGGCCAGGCTGGTGGCGATGCGTGTGCCGCCGCCGAAGCCGGCCGTCACCGCGTTGATCTTCTCCTGCACCGTGGCACTGTCGCGCAGCAGCAGCGGCGTCACCTCGGCCAGCCGCGTGTGGAAGACGAAGACACGCGCGGCGATGGCCTGCACGAAGGCGCGCGCGATGCGCAGGAAGAGCTGTGCGTGGGTCTCCATCGAGCGGCTGACATCCACCAGGATGAAGACGCGCGGCTTCTCGCGCCGCTGCCGGCGCCAGGCCGGCGTGGTGGGCACGCCGCCGGTCTTCAGGCTGGCGCGCAGGGTGCGGCGCACATCCAGCCGCGCGCCGCGCGGGTCGTCCTGCCAGCGGCGCGTCAGGCGCACCCGCAGGCGGCGGGCCATGCGCTCGGCGAGTTGGTCGAGCAAGGCCAGATCCTGCGGCAGCCACTGCGACAGGCTGCGGTCGTGCAGGGCTTCGGTGCGGCTGGCGCCGCCTTGAGCGCGCGGCGCGGCATCGCTGTCACAGCCTCCTTCGA
The DNA here is from genome assembly GCA_001295905.1 of beta proteobacterium AAP51. GTDB lineage: Bacteria > Pseudomonadota > Gammaproteobacteria > Burkholderiales > Burkholderiaceae_C > Rubrivivax. The sequence goes on from LJHT01000027.1 coordinate 98,109, forward strand.
CCTCGGGCGCCGATTGCAGCGCCGTGTCCAGCGACTGCCGCCCTTGCGGCGGCGTGCTGCCGCCGTCGTCCAGCGACTGCTGCAGCTGCTGCACCACCTGGCGGAGGTCGCGCGCCGGCCGCGTCTGGCCGCTGACACGCACACGCCCGGTGCTGCGGTGGGGCCGCCAGTAGCGGTCGAAGAGTTCGGGCCATTGCCGCCACGAACGTGCGTCGTGGCAGGCGATGGCGCGCCAGGCGGCATCGATCTGCGCGCTGCGCTGCGCCGGCAGCGCCAGCGCGGCGCGCACGAAGGCCTGCTGCTCGGCCACGCCCACCTTCAGCCCGTGTTCACGCAGCAGCGCGGCGAAGCCGGCGATGGCCTGCAGTGGTTCGGCGTGGGTCGCGGCCTGCATGGCTTCAGGCGGCACGTGCCGGCTTCACGGCGACGCCTTCGGTGGCCTGCCGGTTTCGGCCTTCCAGCAGCTGCCGCACACGATCGGGGCCGAACTGGAAGCGGTCTTCGCGCGTCTTCAGCAGGCAGGCCAGCGTGTGGGTCAGCGCATGCGGGTCGTCGGGCACGGCCGCGTGGCCCAGGCGGTGCAGCGCGCGCACCCAATCGAGCGTCTCGGCCACGCCGGGTGTCTTGCCCAGGTCTTCCTTGCGCAGCCGCTGCACGAAGGCCACTGCCTGTTCAACCAGCGCGCTCTCGGCGTCGGGCAGCGTGGCGCGCACGATGGCGATCTCGCGCGCCAGCGTCGGGTAGTCCAGCCAGTGGTAGAGGCAGCGGCGACGCAGCGCGTCGCTGAGTTCGCGGGTGCCGTTGCTCGTCAGCAGCACGGCCGGCACGTGGCGGGCGGTGAGGGTGCCGAGTTCGGGCACGGTGATCTGCCAGTCGGCCAGCACCTCCAGCAGAAAGGCTTCGAAGGCCTCGTCGGCGCGGTCGATCTCGTCGATCAGCAGCACGCAGGGCTGCTCGCTGCTCAAGGCGGTGAGCAGTGGGCGTTCAAGCAGGTAATCACGCGCGAACAGGTCGGCCTCGCGCACGGCCTGCGCGCTGGTTTCGTGCAGCCTGATGGCCAGCAGTTGCCGGCCGTAGTTCCATTCGTAGGCCGCCTGCGCCAGGTCCAGGCCTTCGTGGCACTGCAGACGCACCAGGCGCCGGCCCAAAGCGCGTGCGTGGGCCAGCGCCAGCGCCGTCTTGCCGACGCCGGCATCACCTTCGATCAGCAGCGGGCGCTGCAGCTCATCGGCCAGCCAGAGCGTGGTGGCCAGCGCCTCGTCGGCGATGTAGCCGGCCTGGTGCAGGCGCTCGCGCAGGCCGGTTTCTCCGCTCATGCGCGCTTGCCGCCGAACAAGCCGGCGAGCCAGCCCTTGAAGACCGTCCACATCAGCGCGAGTGCGTTGAGTTCCTTCACCGGCGCTGGGGTCACCACCACCGCGGCACGCGGCTCGGCCGCTGCCGCTGCCGCTGGCGCACTGCCAGCCGCCGCGGCTGCAGCCACAGGTTCGGGCGCCGGCGCTGCCGCAGCGGCTGCGCGAAAGTTGTCGGCGAACTGCGCCAGCATGGCGTCGGACACCGGCACCAGCAGCCGGCTGCCGAACTGCGCCAGCTTGCCGCTGACGACGATGGTGGCCACGCCCACCAGCACCGAGGTGCCGGCCGTGGCCCCGGCCTCCAGATGCGCCTTCAGCTCCATCGAGGCCGAAGAGCCGCTCTTGTCGGCGCCCTTGCCCAGCATCTGCATCGACTTCGCCGCCGTATCCAGGCCCAGCACCTCGATGTCGCCCCCGAACTGCATCACCGCCGGCCCGACCTTGCTCTTCACCGTGCCCTTGTAGTGCGTGGCGTCGAGCTGTTCGGTGATCTGCGCACCGGGCATGCAGCGCGCCACCGCGTGGATGTCGCACAGCACGGCCCAGGCCTGTTCGGCGCCTACTGGCAACTCATATCGTTTGTCGAGTTTGACTTCCACTTAGAGGGCCACTCCGCTCTTCACCAACTGCTGCCAAACGCGGTAGGCGCTGTGCGGCATGGTCATGTTCGTCACGCCCAGGTGCGCAAAGGCATCGACCACCGCGCTGGTGAAGGTGGGGATGCTGCCGACGTGCGGCGACTCGGCCACGCCCTTGGCGCCCAGCGGGTGGTGCGGGCTGGGCGTGACGGTGTGGTCGGTCTCCCAGTGCGGCGTTTCCACGAAGGTGGGCAGGAAGTAGTCCATCAGCGTGTTGCCCAGCAGGTTGCCTTGTGCGTCGAACGGCATCTGCTGGCCCATCGCGACGGCGAAACCTTCGGTCAGGCCGCCGTGGATCTGGCCCTCGATGATCATCGGGTTGATGCGCGTGCCGCAGTCGTCCAGCGCATAGAAGCGGCGCACCTTGGTTTCACCGGTGGCGCGGTCGATGTCCACCACGGCCAGGTAGATGCCGAAGGGGTAGGTGAAGTTGGGCGGGTCGTAGTAGTGCACCGCTTCCAGGCCCATCTCCAGGCCGGGCGGTACGTTGTTGTAGGCGGCCCAGCAGATGTCCTTCATCGTCTTGTGGCGCGCCGGGTCGCCCTTGACGTTGAAACGGTCGATCTCCCAATCGAGGTCGTTCTCGCCCACTTCCAGCAGGTGCGCCGCGATCTTCTTGGCCTTCGCGTGGATCTTGCGCGCCGCCAGCGCGATGGCCGCGCCGGCCACCGGTGTCGAACGTGAACCGTAGGTGCCCAGGCCGTAGGGCGCGGTGCTGGTGTCGCCTTCTTCGACCTGGATCACCTCGCTGCGCAGGCCCAGTTCGGTGGCGATGATTTGCGCATAGGTGGTCTGGTGGCCCTGGCCCTGCGTGATGGTGCCCATGCGGGCGATGGCGCTGCCGGTGGGGTGCACGCGGATCTCGCACGAGTCGAACATGCCCACGCCCAGGATGTCGCACATCTTGCTGGGGCCGGCGCCCACCACCTCGGTGAAGGTGACGAGACCAATGCCCATCAGCGTGGGGCAGTTCGGGTCGGCGCGTTTGGCGGCCTGCTCGGCGCGCAGCGCCTTGTAGTCCACCGCGGTCAGCACCTTGTCCAGCGCGGTCTGGTAGTCGCCGCTGTCGTACTCGAAACCGAAGGCGCTGGTGTAGGGGAACTGCTCCTTGCGGATGAAGTTCTTGGCGCGGATCTCGGCCTTGTCCATGCCCAGCTTCTGCGCCAGCACGTCCACCATGCGCTCGATCAGGTAGACCGCTTCGGTCACGCGGAAGCTGCAGCGGTAGGCCACGCCGCCCGGCGCCTTGTTGGTGTACACGCCCTTGACGCTGGCGTGGGCGGCCGGGATGTCGTAGCTGCCGCTGCAGATGTGGAACAGGCCGGCGGGGAACTTGGTCGGGTCGGCGCAGGCGTCGAAGGCGCCGTGGTCGGCGACCACGTTGACGCGCAGCCCGGTGATCTTGCCGTCGGGTGTGGCGGCGATCTCGCCGTCCATGTGGTAATCCCGCGCAAATGCGGTGGAGCTGATGTTCTCGATGCGGTCTTCCACCCACTTCACCGGCTTGCCCAGCACGATGGACGAGACGATGGCGCAGACATAACCCGGGTAGATGCCGACCTTGTTACCGAAGCCGCCGCCGATGTCGGGGCTGACGATGCGCACCTTGCTCTCGGGGATGCCCGACAGCAGGCTGACCACCGTGCGCACGACGTGCGGCGCCTGGCTGGTGATGTAGGTGGTGAGCTCGCCGCGCACCGGGTCGAAGCTGGCCACGCAGCCGCAGGTTTCCAGCGGACAGGGGTGCACGCGCGGGTAGAAGATGTGTTCCTTCACCACCACCGGCGCGGCGGCGAAGGCGGCATCGGCCGCGGCCTTGTCACCGGCATCCCAGGTGAAGATGTGGTTGTGGTGTTCACGCGGGCCGTGGGCGCCGCTGGTCTTGCCGGCCAGGTCTTCACGCAGCACCGGGGCGCCGGGCTGCAGCGCCTCGTACGGGTCCATGACCACCGGCAGTTCTTCGTATTCGACCTGCACGGCCTCCACGCCGTCGGCCGCGGCGTAGCGGTCTTCGGCGACGACGACGCAGACTTCCTGCATCTGGAAGTGCACCTTCTCGTCGGCCAGCACGGCGGCCACGTCGCCGGCCAGCGTGGGCATCCAGTGCAGCTTCAGCGGCTTCAGGTCTTCGGCGGTCAGCACCGCGATCACGCCGGGGATGGCCAGCGCAGCGCTCTTGTCGATGCTTTTGATGCGGGCATGGGCGTAGGGGCTGCGCACGATGTCCATGTGCAGCATGCCGGGCATCTTGATGTCGTCGACGTAATTGCCCTTGCCCTGGATGAAGCGCGCGTCTTCCTTGCGCAGGCGGCTGTCGCCCAGGCCTTGCAGCGCGTCCTTGCGTTCGAGCAGCGTCGGATCAACGGGAGCATTCATGCGGCCACCTTCTCGGCTTGTTGCAGCTTGGCCGCGGCGTATTGCACGGCCTTGACGATGTTCTGGTAACCCGTGCAGCGGCACAGGTTGCCGGCCATGCCGGCGCGGATCTCGGCCTCGCTCGGGTTCGGGTTCTCCTGCAGGAAGCGGTAGGCGCGCATCAGCATGCCGGGCGTGCAGAAGCCGCATTGCAGGCCGTGTTCCTTGTAGAAGCCTTCCTGCACCGCGTGCAGCACGCCGGCGTTCGCAAGGCCTTCGACGGTCAGCACTTCGCTGCCGTCGCACTGCACGGCCAGGTGGGTGCAGCTCTTGACGCTCTGCCCGTCGATGTCGACGGTGCAGGCGCCGCAGTGGCTGGTTTCGCAGCCGATGTGCGCGCCGGTGAGGCTGAGTTCTTCGCGCAGGAAGTGGATCAGCAGCGTGCGCGGCTCGACCGCCTTTTCCTGCGTGCGGCCGTTGACCTTCACGCTGATCAGTTTCTTCGCCATGGGGGTGCTCCTTGAAGTTCAGCTGCAGCGCGCAGCGGCAGCCTGGATCGCGCGCTTGACCATCTGGCCAGCCATCGCGGTCTTGTAGGCGATGTCGCCGCGCAGGTCTTCGGCGGGGTCGGCAGCGGCCTGGGCGGCCTGTGCCGCGGCAGCGATCGAAGCGGCGCTGAGCGGCTGGCCCAAGAGCGCGGCTTCGGCGGCGGGCACGCGGAGGGCCGCCGGCGCCAGGTTGGTCAGCGCAATGCGCACGTGGCTGACGCTGCCGCCGCTGATGCGCAGCACCACGGCGGCGCCGGCCGTGGCCCAGTCGCCGGTCTTGCGCTTGAGCTTTTCATAGGCCCAGCCGGTGCCGGGTGCAAAAGCCGGCACGCGGATGGCGACCATGATCTCGTCTTCGGCCAGCGCGGTTGTGTAGGTGCCGAGGAAGAAGTCGGCGGCCTTGACATTGCGCGTGCCCTTGGGGCCCTGCAGGTCGAAGGTGGCATCCAGTGCCAGGCTGATGGCCGGATGGTCGTTGCCCGGGTCGCCGTGCGCGATGTCGCCACCGATGGTGCCGCGGTTGCGCACCTGCGGGTCGGCGATCTGCTTCGGTGCATCGGCCAGCAGCGGCACCTTGGCCTGGAGCAAGGGGCTGGCGATCAGGTCGTTCTCGACCGTCATCGCGCCGATCACGACCTCGTTGCCCTCTTCGCGGATGCCGCGCAATTCGGGGATGCGGTTGATGTCGATCAGGTGCGCCGGCTGGGCGAAGCGCAGCTTCATCATCGGCAGCAGGCTGTGGCCGCCGGCCAGCAGCTTGGCATCGCTGCCCAGACTGCCGAGCAGCGCAATCGCTTCAGCCACGGTGCGGGGCGCGTGGTAATCGAAGGCGGGTGGGATCATCGAGGGCGTCTCCAGCTGGTGTTTTTAGCGGGAGGCCATTCTTGACTCGATGTCCAAAAGCGCGCTGGCGCCGGGACTGTGGGCGGCGGCTCCCAAGGGCGCGCCAAGCGCCGCGTTTCTGCACGAACTGCAGCAGCGCTGCACGAAGCGAAGCCGGGCCGTTGCACGGCCCGCTGCACTAAGGGAAAGTCCTGCCCCGGGCTAACCCTGGGCCCAGCCTGGGCCGGGCCTGGCCTAACTCTGGCGCGTAGCCACCGAAGCCGGCGCGATGCCCAGCCGGGCCATCAAGGCGCTGCTGCTGGTGCGCGAGACCGGCACCTCGGTGGTATCGCCGCGCAGGGTCAGCACCAGCCGGCCGTCCACGCGCAGCAGTTGCGTGACATGACGCAGATTGACGATGTGGCTGCGGTGCACGCGCATGAAGTGCTCGGCGTCCAGCCGCGTTTCCAGGTCGCCGATGCTGAGGTTGCAGAACTGGTTGGCCTCGGCGGTGACGATGCGCGTGTAGTGGCCGTCGCTGTTCAGCCGCAGCACCTCGTCGGCTTCGACGAAGACGATCTTCTGGCCGGAGACCGTGGGAATCTTCTGCAGCTGGCGCCGCACCACGGCCTGGGCATCCGGCACCGGCTGCTCGTTGGCGGCCACCAGCTCGGTGATGTCGTAGAAGACCAGCACATAGCCGGTGGGCCGCTGTTCGCCGTCAGCCGTGCGCGCCACCTTGATCAGCAGCACCCGCTCGGGGATGTTGATGATCATCGTCATCGGCGGTGGGTTGGCCACCGGGCAGGAAGCTGCCTGATCGAGCAGGAACTCCACCTTGGGCTGCGAGCGTTCGGGGTGGAAGCTCAGCACCATGCGGTTGAAGGGCTGCATGCGGTCGACCGGCAGCACACGCCGCGCGAACTCGTTCATGCCGGTCACGTGGCGCGCGTTGTCGAGGTGAACCACGCCGACGTCGAAGCGTTCCAGCAAGTACAGCGGCGATACGGCAGGGGCCATGAGTTCCAGGCGAGCGGCAACGGCGCGGATTGAAACACGGCGCCGCGGCCCGCACTACAGGGCCGTGCCGCTGCGCGAGCCGCCCACAACGCCTGGGGCAGACCACCCGTCATCGCTGGTTGCAGCAGCATCTCTGACGATGCACCTTGGCCGACGGCCATGTGGCGCTTGCAGCCTGACTTGCTGCACCAGATCGTGCGCCTGGTTCCAACGATGGGCCTTCAGGTACGCGATCACCTCGCGCAGCAAGTCATCCCCTGGTCTGTGGCTCACCACTTCATCTCGCCCTTGTTGACCTTGGCGCCGATGTCCAGCGCGATGCCCAGGCCCGCCTCGGGGTAGGCGCGCTTCATCGCCTCGATGAGCGCCGCGCTGTTGGCGGCCTTGGGCAACTCTTGCTCGAAGCGCGCCAGGTAGGCCTGGCTCCAGGCCAGCTGCGAGGCGTCGTGCTTCTGGCCCGGCAGGCCATGGCCCGGAATCACCACCGCCGGCTGCAGCGCGGCCATGGTGCCCAGTTTCTTCGCCCAGTCGGCGCGCTCCTGGACACTTTGCGTGTCGGCCGTCCACAGGTGCAGGCCGGCGAACACGTTCACGCCCCCGGCGATGGTCTTGATGGACGGAATCCACACGTAGCTGCGGTGCGGCAGGCTGTCGTCCAGGCCGCGGATCTCCAGCGTCTGGCCTTCGAGCGTGAGGGTGTGGCCCGACAGCAGTTCGGGCAGCGGCACGGCCTTGGGTGCGTTGGCGCCCATGCGCGGGCCCCACACCTGCAGCTTGGTGGGCAGGGTGGCTTCGAGCTTCTTCAGCGTCGGCGCGGTGGTCACGACCCGGGCTTGCGGAAAGTGCTGCTTCAGCACCTCGATGCCGAAGTAGTAGTCGGGGTCGGCCTGGCTGATGTAGATGGTCTTCAGCGTCTTCTTGCTGTCCAGCACCATGGCCACGATGCGCAGCGCGTCGGCCCGCGTGAAGCCGGTGTCCAGCAGCACGGCGTCGGTCTTGCCGGCCACCAGCACGGCATTCACGTGGAAGCTGCCGCCATCGGCGTTGTAAACCTGCACGGTCAGCGGCGGGGCAGCTTGCGCGACGGCGTCGTGGGCCATGACGCCCAGCGTCAGGGCAGCGGACAGCATCGCGAGGGGCAGGGTCTTGAAGCGCTTCATCGGGGTCTCCATCGAGAGGGTCGGTTGATCGATGGGCAGACTTTATTGATGTGGTTTTCAAACATAAACTGCGGATCGCTCAACTGATTGTCAATTGAAGCGCCGCAAAACCATGGACCAGCTCAGTGCCATCCGCGCCTTCGTCGAGATCGTCGACCAGGGCAGCCTGACGCGCGCCGCCGAACACCTGGACCTCTCGCGCGCCATGGTCAGCCGCCATCTGGAGAGCCTGGAACGCTGGCTGGGTGCGCGGCTGCTGCACCGCACGACGCGCCGTGTGAGCCTGAGCGCCGCCGGCGAGGAAGCGCTGCCGCGGTTGCGCCAGATGCTGGAGCTCGCCGCCGACCTGCAGGCCCTGGCCGGTGTGCGCCGCAGCGAAGCCACCGGCAAGCTGCGCGTGACGACGAGCCTGTCGTTCGCGCTCTCGGTGCTGACGCCGATGCTGGTGGACTTCCAGTCGCGCCACCCGCGCATCGAGATCGACCTGCTGACCGTGGATCGTGCGGTCGATCTGGTCAGCGAACGCATCGACCTCGCGGTGCGCATCACCAACCGGCTCGACGACGGCGTGGTGGCGCGGCGCCTGGCCACATGCCGCTCTGTCCTGTGCGCAGCGCCGGGCTACCTGGCCACGCGCGGCACACCCAGCACACCGGCAGAACTGCAGGCGCACCACTGCATCACGCACGCCTTCGGCACGCGCGCCGAGTACCGGCTGGGCCATGCGGGCCGCGTGCTCAGCCAGGCCGTGCGCGGCAGCCTGTCCAGCAACGAGACCGCAGTGGTGAAGCAAGCCGCGCTCGCCGGCGCCGGCATCGCGATGCTGCCGACCTACTTCGTGGGCGACGAACTCCGGTGCGGCACGCTGGTGCGGGTGCTGCCGGCCTACGAGCCCGAGACCCTGGGCATCCACGCGGTGTTCCTGTCGCGGCAGCACCAGCCGCTGCCGCTGAAGCTGCTGGTCGACTTCCTGGCCGAAGGTCTCGGCGGCCAGGTCGCGCCCTGGGATGTGCTGCTCTAGCCTTGCGGCGCCCGCGTCAGGCGGGCGTCTGGGGCGTCTTCATCGGCAGGTCTTCGTATTCGCTGAGCTTGCCGGCGAGAAACTCGATGAACGCCGATACGGCGGAGGGCAGGTGTCGGCGGCTGGCGTACACCATGTGCACGCCGTGCCCCTCGCGGCGGAACTGCGGCAGCACGGGCACCAGCAGCCCGCCGCGCAGTTCCCGCCGCGTCATCGTCGACGGCAGCAGCGCGATGCCCAGGCCCGCCAGCGCAGCCTTGCGCAGCACCTGCACGGTGTTGCCGCTGAGCCGGCCGGCCACCTGCACCTCGGCGTTCGTGCCGTCGTGGGCGACCAGGCGCCAGGTCGCACGGCCGCTGGGGTGCGCGAACACCAGGCAGTCATGGTCGGCCAGGTCCTGCAAGCTGGCGGGCGAGCCCCGCGCCGCGATGTAGGCCGGGCTGGCCACGAGGCCATCCAGCCCGGCGTCCAGCACCGGGCGCGCGATGAGGCTGGAGTCCTCCAGCACTCCGCCGCGGATCGCGACATCGATGCGGTCGGCAATCAGGTCAGCACTTGAATCGCTGAGTACGAAGTCCACCCGAACCAGCGGGTGCTCGGCCATGAATTCCGCCAGCCAGTCCATCGGTACGAAGTCGAAGAAATCGGCGGGCGCCGCCACGCGCACCAGCCCGCTGGGTGCTTCGTTGCGGGACAGCAAGGACTGGCCCGCGTCGATCAACCCTTCCACCGCCTCGGCACAGCGGTCGTGGAAGTCCTGGCCCGCACTGGTAAGCGACAGCTTGCGCGTGGACCGCTGCATCAAGCGCGTGCCCAGGTGCGCTTCGAGCTGCTGCACCCGGCGGCTCAGGGTGTTGGGCGGTATGCCCAGGCGGCGCGCGGCCTCGGCAAAGCTGCCACAGCGCACCACCTGCACGAAAACGGCAACGTCGTTGAGATCGAGCATGGTCGATTGCTGTCATTTATGGACGGGTTCAATCCGATTGTGCTGTCTAGTCAATGAAGGGGTGGATTTTTAAGCTTCCGTCATCGAATCAAGGCCGCCCACCCGATGACCACCCACACCGTCATTGAAGCCCGCTCGTCTGCCACGCCATCAGCCGCCCGCGGCATCGTGCACCGCACGACCGGCAGCACGCACGGGCCGATCACCCGGCTGATGAGCCCTGGCGATCTGGGCCAGGTGCTCAAGCCTTTCATCTTCCTGGACCTGGTGAACTTCGATGCGCGTCAAGGTCAGGCGCGCTTCGGCATGCACCCGCACTCAGGCCTCGCCACGCTGACCTTCATGACCCAGGGCGATGTGCGCTACGCCGACAGCACCGGACAGGCCGGGGTGCTGCCCGAAGGTGGCGTGGAATGGATGCAGGCCGGCGGCGGCGTGTGGCATTCCGGCGAACTGATCGCTGGCCAACGTGGCCTGGGCTTCCAGCTGTGGGTGGCGCTGCCTGCTGCGCTGGAAAACGCACCGGCGTTCAGCCGCTATCTCGCGCCGTCCGACGTGCCGCGGGCGGGCCCGGCGCGGGTGCTGCTGGGCCAGTACGGGGCAGCACACAGCGTGGTCCCGGCGCCGTCCGCGATGACCTGTCTCTCCGTGTCGCTGACGCGGGGTGAGCGTTGGAGCTACACGCCGCCTGCCGGCCACACCGTGGCCTGGGTGGCGGTGGCCAGCGGCCGGCTGCTCTCCGGCGAGAGCATCGCCAGAGGCGAACTGGTCAGCTTCTCTCCGTCAGAAACCGCCATCGACTTCGTTGCAGAGACCGACACGCGCTTCGTGCTGGGCTCTGCCGTGCCGCACCCGCACCCGCTGGTGATGGGCAGCTACTCCGTCCACACCAGTGCCGACGCGCTGGCCCGTGGCGAAACCGAAATTCGCCGTATCCGGCAGAGCCTGCGTGCTGCAAGCCAGCTCGGCTGATTGACGAATCGCTGGCAGAAGACGCCAGCGCACCTCGACCCTTCAACGTTTCCTCGTCCCCCAATCCACCCAAACCAACGAAAGAGATCATCATAAACATCGGCATCATCGGTTCCGGCGCACTCGGCAGCAACGTGGCCCGCGCGCTCGCCAGGAAGGGCATTGCAGCCACCATCTCCACCCGCCGCGGGCCCGAGTCACTCGCGCCGCTGGTGGCCGAACTGGGCGGCTCCATCAAGGCTGGCACGGTGGCGGAGGCCGCTTCGGCCGACATCGTGCTCATCGCCGTGCGCTGGACCGACCTGGGCACCGCGCTGAAGGGCCTGCCCGCCTGGAACAACCGCATCGTCATCGACGGCACCAACCCGGTCGAGTTCCTCGACCCGAACTCGCCCGACGCCAAGGACCCCAGCAACCCGCTAGCCGCCTACGGCATCAAGGCCATCGACCTGGGTGGCCGCTCGTCGAGCGAAGTGGTGCGCGACCTGCTGCCCGGCGCCCGTGTCGTCAAGGCGCTGAACCACCTGGACGTGAACGTGCTGGGACAGCCCGAGGTGTCTGGCGGCCAGCGCGTGCAGTTCTACGCCGGCGACGACGCCGACGCCAAGAAGGCCGTGCGCCAGGTGCTCGAAGCCATGGGCTACTTCCCGGTGGACCTCGGCTCGCTGGTAGCAGGCGGGCAGCTCTCGCAACTGCCGTTCGGCAGCCTGTCCGCCACCAACTTCATCAAGATCTGAGAACCCGCCCATGAACACCAAACAGCACACCCACATCGCCCAGAGCACGGGCCGCCGGCAACTGATGACGGCAGCCACGCTGGCGCTCGCCGCGTTCGCTGCACCCGCACTGGCCCAGAACGCGGGCAAGAGCATGACGGCACCGCAAGTGCTTCAGCGCGCCATGGATCTCTTTCTGGCCAAGGACATGAAAGGCTGGTCTGAGCTGTGCGACGAGAACGTCGTCGTCGAGTTGCCGTTCTCGCCGGACCCCGCGGGGAGGAAGATCGTCGGCCGCGCAGCCATCTACGCCTTCCTGAAGGACTACCCGAAGGCCATCGACATCAAGTCCTTGCCGACGCTGAAGATCCACGCCACCGAAGACCCCAACGTGGCCATCGCCGAGTGGAGCGTCTCTGGCCGCGTGGTCAGCAACGGCAACCCCTACGAGCTGAGCTACGCCACCGTGGTGACCGTCCGCAACGGGCTGATCGTCAACTACCGCGAGTACTTCAACCCGCAGGCCTTCCTGGCGGCCATGAGCGGCGCCCGGTTCTGAGGTCTCCAGCGAGTCAGTCGCAGCGACCCCACATGAGTCGATAAGCCACCGCGGCGCTGGCTTGGTTGCGGCAGGTCTGGACGCTGACGAAGTGAACCCGCCGCAA
>LJHT01000028.1 GCA_001295905.1 beta proteobacterium AAP51
AGAGCCGGCCGCGCGAATCTGAACACGGCGTAAGGTGGAAGAGCTGCTCCGCTGGGCGAGGATAGAGCCCGAGATGAAGGAGCAGGAAACATGAGCAGGAGACCGCGGCGCAACCACTCAGCGGCGTTCAAGGCCAAGGTGGCTATCGAGGCCTTGGCCGACGGCAAGACGATTGCCGAGATCGCGCACAAGCACGACGTTCACCCCCATCAGGTCACGGAGTGGCGGCGGCAGCTCATCGAGCGCGCGGCCGGGGTGTTCGGAGCGCCGGCAGTGGCCGAGGCGCCACCGGTGGACCTCAAGGCGCTGCACGCCAAGATCGGCCAGCTGGCCCTGGAGAACGATTTTTTGGAAGGCGCGCTCAGCAAGGCCGGACTGCTGAGCGTAAAGCGATGATCGAGCGCGATCACCGGCTGCCGGTCAAGCGCCAGGCCGAGCTTCTGGGGATCAGCCGGGGCTCGGTGTACTACCAACCCGCGCCGATCGCCGAGGCGGAGTTGGCGCTCATGAGTCGCATCGACCGGCTGCACCTGGAGCACCCGTACGCCGGCAGCCGCATGCTGCGGGACCTGCTGCGCTTGCAGGGCGTGGAGGTCGGGCGGCGGCACGTGGCCACGCTGATGCGGCGAATGGGCATCCAGGCGCTGTACCGCAAGCCCAACACGAGCAAGAAGCACCCGGCGCACCGGGTGTTCCCGTACGCACTGCGCAACCTCGCCATCGAGCGGGCCAACCAGGTCTGGGCGCTGGACATCACCTACATCCCGATGGCGCGCGGCTGGGTGTATCTGGTGGCGGTGCTGGACTGGGCCAGCCGCCGGGTGCTGGCCCACCGGGTGTCGATCACGATGGAGGCGGACTTCTGCGTGGAGGCGCTGCGCGAGGCGGCGGCCCGCTGGGGTGCGCCGGAGATCGTCAACACCGATCAGGGCAGCCAGTTCAGCGGCGCTGAGTTCGTGGCCGAGGTAGCGCGCATCGGCGCTCGCCAGAGCATGGACGGCAAGGGCTGCTGGCGGGACAACGTGTTCGTCGAACGGCTGTGGCGCAGCGTGAAGTACGAGGAGGTGTACCTCAAGGCCTACGACAGCGTCAGCGCTGCCCGGCAGGGCTTGGCCGCCTACCTGGACTTCTACAACAGCCGACGGCCGCACCAAAGCCACGATGGGCGCACGCCGGACATGATCTACTTCGGCACGCTGCAGCCGCAGGCCGAGGCAGCATGAGGGTTGAAACCTGAGTACAGGTCCCAACCAGGGGAGCCTCCGGCGGCCCCTGCGGGGGGCTGATAGACAAAGACCGAAAAGCCAAACACCAACCGCAGCCGATCCACCTACATCAGCTCACGGCGTGTTCAGACAAGCGGAGCCGGCTCT
>LJHT01000029.1 GCA_001295905.1 beta proteobacterium AAP51
GCCCCCCGCGGCCTGCGCCCAGGCCGCGCCCCACGGCAGGCCGCAAGCGCACAGTGCCGCGCCGGCCTGCAGCAAACCCCTGCGCTTCACCGTGTGCTTTCGTTGGCCAGTTCTTCAGGGCTGAAGAAGCTGCGCGGCAGGTTGGGCAGCACGCGCACCTGCACCGGCAGCTCATTGGTGGCCATGTTCAGGTAGTAGGCGCCGGTCTGCAGGTCGTAGCCGCCCCAGAACAGGTTGCCGATGACGGCCGGGATGTCGGGCGCCGTCAGCGTCAGCGTGAAGTTCGTGCGCCACAGTTCGCCCTTGGCGTCCCAGCCGTCGAACAGGATGATCTGCCAGGTGTCTTCGTCGAGGTAGTACTTGCGCTTGGCCGCCACGTGGCGCTTGCCGGGGGCGAGCGTGGCTTCCACTTCCCACACGCGGTGCAGTTCCCAGCGCACCAGGCCCGGGTTCAGGTGGTTGGGCGTCACCAGCTCGGCCACCTTGGCGTTGGCGGCGCGGTTGTTGTTGTAGGGGATGTACATCTCCTTCTTGCCCACCAGCTTCAGCTCGTGCTTGTCGATGGGGCCGAAGAGGTTGAAGGCTTCGTCGAACAGGCCGATGCCGCTGGTGACGGCGTCGGGCGTGTCGTAGCCCACCGAAGGCGCCTTGCGCACGCGGCGCTGGCCCACCAGGTACTGCCACAGCCCGCGCGGCGCGCTGGCGTTCAGGCCGTCGTGCGCGAGGATGGCTTCACCGGCCTTCGAGCCCGGCTCGCTGACGGCGAACTTGCCCAGCGTGTAGTAGCCGTCGAAGTTCTCGGGCTTCACGGCGGGGTCGTAGTAGGGGTTGCGGAAGGTCTGCGTGCCGCCCGAGGCCATGCTTCGCCGGCCGTCGGCCGTCACCACCCACACGCGCAGCGGCGTCGTCCAGTTCACGCCCTTCCACGCCAGGCGGTGGTTGAGGATGGCTTCATAGCCGTCCTCGGGAATGGGGAAGGGAATGCCACCGAACGCGCCTTCCACACCCTGGCCGTTGTCCACCAGCTTGGCGCGCGTGGCATTGCGGAAGGTGTTGTCGTACACGTACTGCGGCGCCGCCGCGGTGCGCCGCGTGGGGTAGACCTCGATGCGGAAATCGGGGTACTTCTTCATCAGGGCCTTCACGCCGTCGCTCAGCTTGGCGGCGTGCTGGTCCATGTTCTTGGCGTTGATGGTCAGCACCGGCTTGTCGTTCGGGAAGAAGTCGGGCCGGGGGTCGCCGTTCTTGTAATTCGCCGGGGCGCGCGTGAGGCCGCCTTCCCACGCGGGGATGGTGCCTTCCTTGTTGCCGGCACGTTCGGCGCCCAGCGGGGTGAGCGTGGTCTTCAGCCGGGCGGCTTCTTCGGCCGAGACATCGGCGCGGGCCGCCAGCGGCGTCATCGACAGCGTGGCCATGGCCAGGCTGGCTTGCAGGAAGTTGCGCTTCTTCATGATGGGTGGGTCTCGCTTCAGAAGGTGTTGGACAGGCTGAACTGCACGTTGGTACGGTCCTTCAGCGGCTGGCCGTAGGTCAGCCGGCGCGGGCTGCCGGTGCCGGGCACCAGGGGCTCGGTGAAGGTCTTCTCCTTGCCGAAGAAGCCGTTGTAGGCCACGGCGGCGGTCCAGCCGCTGGCCCACTTCAGGCGCAGGCCCAGGCTGTAGTCGCCGCCGTCGGAAACGCCGCCGGCGAAGTTGCCCACGGCCGAGGAACGGCCGCCGAAGTTGTAGCCCACGCTGATGGGCACGAAGAGGTCGGCCCCCTGCAGCACCTGGAAGTAGCTGGGCTCGAAGATGACGCGCAGCGCCCAGGCGCCCTTGGTCGTGTCCTTGGCCAGGCCACCCACGCCCTGGTTGTTGCCGTTGGCCGCTGCGAAGATGTCGCGCTTGACCTTCAGGCGCTGGTTGTAGGCCAGCTCGAACAGCGCCGCGCCGCCGCCCCACAAGGCATTGGGCTGCAGCACGTAGATGCCCGAGAGCTGCAGGTGCCCGGTGTTGCCCAGCGCGTAGCAGGGCGTGGCGTCCGAGGTGTCGCAGGCCGTCGGCGCGAAGGGCGCCGCGCCCAGGGCCGCGGGGTCGCTGTTCAGCGGCGTGTTCTGCCGCACGCTGCCCTCCAGCGCCAGGTTCAGCTGGCCCACCGAGGTGGTGACGCTGGCGCCCATCACGCGGATGTCGCTGGCATAGGCCACGCGCACATGGCCCTGCACGAAGTCGAACACCAGCGCGCTGGGGGTCTTGTCGTGGTAGTTGGCGAAGTACAGGCCGTATTCGAAGTCGCTGCCCGTGGGGCTGACGCGCAGCTGCACGCCGAACTGCCCGCTGTCCTTCGGCGTGTTGTCGCGCGAGGTCAGCGTGGGCAGCACGCCGGCCGGGCCGAAGTTCACGGTGCCGCCGCCGATGTAGTCCTGGTTGCTGAAGAAGCTGCCCACGCCCGGCAACTTGCTCTTGCGCCAGCGTAGCTGGTAGTAGGCGCCCAGCTGCACGCCCTCGGCCAGGCGCAAGGTGCCCGACACCTGCTCCACCGGCAGCAGCACTTCCTTGAACTGCCAATTCGGCACCGAGACGATCTTGGCAATGTCCACCGGCCCCTGCGCGTTGGCGATGCCGTTCTGGCCGAAGAAGAGGCTCTCGCCCCACTGCAGCGTGTGCCGGCCCAGGCGCACGTTGGCACGCATGCCGCCCACGTCGCCGCGGAAGGTGACGAAGGCGTCCAGCAGTTCCGCGTCGCGCCCGTGCTGCTTGCGCGTGGCGGGCAGGAACTCGTCACGCGCCTGGCCGGGCAGGTTGTTGCTGGTGTTGATGACGCCCGGGGTCTGCGCGCCGGCCACGAACACCGGCGTGCCGGCGTAGTCGTTCTTGCGCAGGTAGGCGCGGTCGTACCAGGCCGTGCCCGAGAGGCGCAGGCCCCAGCCCGGTGCCGACACATCCAGCTCGGCCAGCAGGTCCAGGCGCTCGGAAACCAGGCCCTTGGCGAAGTTGTTGGCGCCGTCGTCCTCGTTCAAGCGACCGGGGTCCACGGTGGGGTCGAAGCGCGTCAGCGCGGCGCTGCGCTCCTTCAGCCGCTGCGTCAGGCTGAGCTTCGGGGTCAGGTCCAGCCGCACCTTCAGTTCGTCGTTGGACGTGGGAATGGTGAAAGCCTGGGCCTGCTGCCCGGCCGCAGCCAGAACCGCCGCCAAGGCGACGGGATGCCACTTTCTCTTCATGTCTGCTCCTGCCTCTTGCGTTGTCGAAACCTGTGCGGCCTGCGCAGCGGCCGCCGCGCCACGCGGAGGCCCGGGGGCCTGCAGCCGTGTTTTTCATTAGCCTGGCTAATTAGCATAGTGGCTTTTCTGCTGGCCGGCCAATCAGGGTCGACCCGGATATGGGCATGCCTCGCACTTGTTATTACCTGACTTGCAGCGATGATTGCGCTCCAGCCCGCATCGCTTCGAATTCGGGTTCGGCCTGATGAACCCCTACCGTTAGCCTGACAAACTAAATAGACACGCCCCGCCCCGGATATCCCGTGACAGACCCTTCCCTCCCCTGCCTGGTGCTGGTGCCCGGCCTGGCCTGCGACGCTGCGGTGTGGCAGCCCGTGTGGCCGCAGCTGGCAGCGCACAGCCGTCCCTGGGTGCCGCCCGCGGGCCTGCAGGCCCGCATCGGCGAGATGGCTCAGGCGCTGCTGGACGCCGCGCCGGCAGCGCAGTTCGCCCTGGCGGGCCATTCGCTGGGCGGGCGCATCGCGCTGGAAGTGGTGCGCCGCGCACCGCACCGCGTGCTGCGCCTGGCCTTGCTGGACACCGGAGGGCACCCGCTGCCCGAAGGCGCGGCCGGCCAGGCCGAGGCACAGCAAAGGCAGGCCTTGGTGGCGCTGGCGCAGCGGCAGGGCATGCGCGCGATGGCCCGCCAGTGGGCACCGCCCATGCTGCACCCGGCGCACCTGGCCCTGCCGGTGTTCGAAGACGTGCTGGCCATGGTGGCCCGGCAAACCCCTGAACGCTTCCAGGCCCAGCAGCAGGCCCTGCTGGCGCGCCCCGACGCCTGGAGCCTGCTGCCCGGCATCCAGCAGCACACCCTGGTGCTGTGTGGCGAGCAGGACACCTGGGCACCGCCCGAACGCCACCGCCAGATGGCGGCCCAGCTGCCGCACAGCCACCTGGTGCTGGTGCCCGACTGCGGCCACATGAGCCCGATGGAGCAACCCCAGGCCGTGGCCGCGGCCCTGGTGCAGTGGCTGCAGCACCCACACCCCACGCCCACCCGATGACACCGCCCGACCTGCAGCGCTGGTGCATCGACGCCGCCTGCCGCGACACCATCGCCCGCGCCGCCGAACTGACCGACCAGCAGGACCACGAAGGCTTCGTGCAGCTCTTCGCGACCGACGCCGTGCTGCAACGGCCCGGCGGTGAGTGCCTGACGGGCCGCGCCGCCATCCTGGCGGCCTACCGCGCGCGCCCGGCCGCCCGGCTCACCCACCACCTGCTGGCCGGCACGGTGGTGGACGTCGTGGACGGGCACACCGCCCGGGCGCGCACCCGCGTGCTGCTGTTCAGCGCCGACGCTGCACACGCCGGCGGCGCCCAGGGCCGCCCGGCACAAGGGCCGGCGCTGGTGGGTCGCTTCGAAGACCGGCTGGCACCCGATGCCCAGGGCCGCTGGCTGATCCACGAACGCCGTGCCCGCTTCGAGCTCTTCGTGCGCGGCGCCGTGCCGCCCCCACCCCCAGGCAGTTCCTAGAATGATGCGGATGCCCAAGCCCAAGACCGCCCTGCCCGCCCCCGCCACCCCGCAGCCGGCGCCGGTGCGCCCTGCCAGGAAGGTGGCCCAGCCCGCCCGGCGCGCGCCGCCGCCTGCCGAGGCGCTGGACCCCTTCGACCTGCGCCGCGACTCGCTGGGCTACCTGCTGCGGCGCGCGCAGGTGCATGCCTACGGCATGTTCTTCGAGATGCTGGGGCCGCTGGAACTCTCACCGGCGCGGCTGACGGCGCTGTCCGTCATTGCGGGCGAGACCAGCATCAACCAGGTGACGCTGGCCAAGCGCCTGAACGTGGCCGGGCCCAGCGTGATGAAGCTCATCGACGCGCTGGAAGGTTCGGGCTTCATCCGTCGCATGGAAGTGGCGAGCGACCGGCGGCAATACTCGCTGGTGCTCACCGCCTCGGGCCGCGCCATCATGCAGACGGTGCAGGAACGCCACACGGCCTATGAAGAGCGGCTCGCCAGCCCGCTGTCGGCCACCGAACGCGAACAGCTGATGGCCTTGCTGAAGCGCCTTATCGGCTGAGCTGGCGCCGCCGCCCGGCGGCGGCAGGCGCTGCAGCGGCCTGGCCCTCGGCCGCCCCCGGCAGAGACGCCAGCCGGTAGGCCAGCTTTGCACGCGTGATGCCCAGCAGCCGCGCGGCCGCCGAGAGGTTGCCCTGGGCGCGCTGCACGGCCTGCGTGATGAGCTCGCGTTCGATGTCGGGCAGGCGCACGCCGCCCGTGGCGCTGTCGGCCAGGCGGTCCAGCAGTGGCAGGGCCGGTGCCGCCGGCTCCTCGGGCGGGTCCAGCACGCCAGGCTTCAGGGCACCCTGGCGCGACACGCCCAGCAGCAGATCGCTGCCCAGCTGCTCGCGGCGCAGCAGGTGCGGCAGGTCAATGACACCGCCGTCCTCGGCACTGATGACGCCGCGCTCCACCATGTTCTGCAGCTCGCGGATGTTGCCGGGGAAGCCATAGCCCAGCAGCATCTTCACTGCGCGGGGCGCGTAGCCGGCCACCTTGCGGCCATGCAGCCGCGCGTAGTGCTGCAGGAAGTGGCTCATGAGCAGCGGAATGTCCTCGCGCCTTTCGCGCAGCGGCGGCAGGTGGATGGGGTAGACATCCAGGCGGTAGAGCAGGTCTTCGCGAAACTGCCCGGCCTTCACGGCCGCGCGCAGGTCGACGTTGGTGGCGGCAATGACGCGCACGTCCACCTTCAGGGTGCTGGTGCCGCCCACACGTTCGATCTCGCCCTGCTGCAAGGCGCGCAGCAGCTTGCCCTGGCTGGTGAGGCTGAGCGTGCCGATCTCGTCGAGGAACAGCGTGCCCTTGTCGGCACGCTCGAAGCGCCCCGGCCGCGACACGTGGGCGCCGGTGTAGGCGCCGCGCTCCACGCCGAAGAGCTCGGCCTCGATCAGCGTCTCGGGCACCGCCGCGCAGTTCACGGCAACGAAGGCTTCGTTGCAGCGCGGGCTGATGCGGTGCAGCATGCTCGCGAACATCTCCTTGCCCACGCCCGATTCGCCCGTGAACAGCACCGTGGCCTTGGTGGAGGCCACGCGGTGCAGCATGTGGCAGGCGGCCTTGAAGGCCGAAGACACGCCCACCATCTGGTCGCTGGCTTCCGATGCCAGCACGCCGCTGCCCAGCACCGCCTGCGGCTGCGCCGGTGCCGAGCCGGCCCCCGGGAAGTCGTGCGTGTGCAGGAAGCGCAGGTCTTCGCTGATGTCGCCCCAGGCTTCGGCGTTCTTGCCGATCACCAGGCACTGGCTGGCACCCGTGCTGCGGCACTCCACCTCGCGGAAGATCACCAGCCGGCCCATCATGCCGGTGACGTAGCCGGTGGCGTAGCCGGTCTGCATCCAGCAGGCGGCCTCGCTGCCGGGGCCGTAGGCGCTGATGTGCTCGTCGTCCTCGACCGAGTGTTCCATCAGGAACTCGCCCCGGTAGTGCCCGCGCTCGGGGTCGATCTCGAACTCGACCGGCACCACCCGCACCACGCCTTCCAGCGCGTGCAGCTGCGTGCCGGCCATGAAGGCGGCCACCAGCTCGGCATCGGGCCAGCGTTCGCGCACCAGCTGGGCGTCACGCGCGCCGGATTCATAGCCCGCCCGCGTCAGCAAGCCGCGCGCACGGTCCAGGCCGAGTGCGTCGATGAGCTCGCGGCGCAGGCTGCCGAAAGAGCGCGTGTGCATCAGCATCATGCGCTGGTCGTTCAGCCAGATGCGGCCGTCGCCCGGGCTGAAGAACAGGCACTCGGTGATGTCTTCCAGGCGCGGCTGCTCTGCCGCCGCGCTGGGCAGGGGGTCGCCGCGGCGCATCAGGGCGCCGGTGCGGCGGGCGGCTTCGGCCAGCGAGATGCGCGGTGGCGTGGCCTTCATGCCCACGTGCCCGCCGCTGGGTCCGCGCGCCTCTCGAACGACATCGTCGCGCCCACGGGCCCAAGCCGCGCCGAGGCCGCGGAACCCGCCCGGCCCGGGCAGGGTTTGATGCCTGTCGAAAACCTTGAAAAAAAACGGGTCAGGAACCGTTGTCGATTTGCGCTTTTCATCAGTTCTCGCTGCGGGTTATCCCGGGAGAACGATGTATCAAACCTGGCCAACCGTTATACAGGGTAACTACTGAAGATGCGCAGGAAAACGTGGCACATCCGACGGCCCGGCGCCCACCCCTCGGCCGGGTGGTGGCACATCGTTTGCGCCCTGTGGGGCGTCGGGCAGACAGCTTGCTCGCTTCATCAATCTCACAGACCGGAGACGACATGGGTGCTTCTGAATCTCTTCCCGTGATGCCCGCAGCGGCCGATGGTGGCGTGTACGACGGGGGCCAGTGGCGCCCGGCCACAGGCGGCAGCCGCGACGTGATCGAGCCCGCCACCGGGCGTGCCATCGGCAAGGTGGGCATCGCCTCGGCGGCCGACATGAACGCGGCCATCGAAGCCGCCCACGCAGCCCAGAAGACCTGGGCCGCCACCTCGCCGCGCGACCGCGCCGCGGTGCTGCTCAAGGCGGCGCAGCTGCTGATGGCGCGCTTCGACGACTACGCCATGGCCATCGCGCGCGAGACCGGCGGCATCGTGCCCAAGGGCCAGCACGAGGTGAAAGAAGCCGCCATGCTGTGCCAGGTGGCCGCCGGGCTGCCGCTGCAGGCGCAAGGCCATGTGCTGCCCAGCACGCCCGGCCGCATGTCGCTGGCCAAGCGTGTGCCGCACGGCGTGGTGGGCGTGATCTCGCCCTTCAACTTCCCGCTCATCCTGGGCATCCGCTCGGTGGCCCCGGCGCTGGCGCTGGGCAACGCCGTGGTGCTGAAGCCGGACCCGCGCACGCCCTACAGCGGCGGCGTGATCATGACCGAGGTTTTCGAACAGGCCGGCCTGCCCGCCGGGGTGCTGCAGGTGCTGGCCGGCGACGCCGAAGCCGGCGAAGCGCTGGTCACGCACCCGAAGGTGCCGATGATCGCCTTCACCGGCTCGCCCGGCGTGGGCCGCCGCATCGGTGAACTGGCCGGCCGCCACCTGAAGAAGGTGTCTCTGGAGCTGGGCGGTGCCAACAACCTCATCGTGCTGGAAGACGCCGACCTCGACGCCACGGCCAGCGCCGTGGCCTTCGGCGCCTGGTTCCACCAGGGGCAGATCTGCATGGCCAGCAATCGCGTGCTGGTGCACGAGTCGGTGCTGGAAGGCCTGAAGGCGCGCCTGGTCGGCAAGGCCACGCACCTGCCGGTGGGCGACGGTGCCAGCGGCCGCGTGGCCCTGGGGCCGATGATCGACGCCAAGCAGCTGAACCACTTCGACGCCGTGGTGAAGGCCACCGTCAGCGCCGGCGCCAAGCTCGAAGCCGGCGGCACCTACGAGGGCCTTTGCTACAAGCCCACGGTGCTGTCGGGCGTGAAGCCGGGCATGCGCTCCTTCGACGAAGAGCCCTTCGGCCCGCTGGTGAACCTGGTGTCCTTCAGCACCGACGAAGAAGCAGTGGCGCTGGCCAACCAGAGCAGCGGCGGCCTCTCGGCGGCCGTGATCGGGCGTGACGTGGCGCGCGCGCTGGCCATCGGCGAGCAGCTCAACGCGGGCATGCTGCACATCAACGACCAGACCGTGAACGACGACGCCGTCAACCCCTTTGGCGGCCCCGGCCTGGGCGGCAACGGCAGCGCCGTGGGCGGCCCGGCCGACATCGACGAATACACCCGCTGGCAGTGGGTGACGGTGAAGGCGGCGCTGCCCGGCTTCCCGTTCTGACGACGCAAGCCTTGCCGCACCGCGCGCGCCACGCGCCCGGTGCGGTGAGCGTGCGGCCCCATCCACGAACTTCTCGGCCAAGACCGAGGTGCAGGAGACAAACATGAGCCAGAAGAACCAGGCCGCTACGGCCACCACGGCCACCACCACCCCCAGCGGTACCGCCACACGCCGCACCGTGCTGCGCGGCGGCGCCGCAGCCGCCGGCCTGGCGGCTTTCCCGATGATCGGCCGCACGCAGGGCAACACCTTGCGCATCGGCGTGGTCAGCCCGCGCTCGGGCCCGCTGGCGCTGTTCGGCGAAGGCGATGGCTGGGTGCTCGACCAGGTGCGCAAGCAGGTGGCCGGCGGCGTCGAGGCCGGCGGCAAGCGCTGGAACCTCGAGTTCATCGCCAAGGACACCACCAGCAACCCCGTGCGCGCCGCAGCCGTGACGCGCGAGCTGATCAACGCCGACAAGGTGGACTTCGTGCTGTCCACCTCCACCCCCGAGACGGTGAACCCGGTGTCGGACGCCTGCGAGGCCGCGGGCGTGCCGTCGCTCTCCACCACCAGCCCCTGGGAGGCCTTCTACTTCGGCCGCGGCGCCAAGCCCGGCGAGCCTTCGCCCTTCAAGTGGACCTTCCACTTCTGCTTCGGCGTGGGCAACTTCGCCAAGCTCTACACCGACCAGTGGAGCAAGGTCGCCACCAACAAGAAGGTGGGCATGCTGCTGCCGGCCGATGCCGACGGCAATGCCATCCGTCGCATGCTGATTCCGGCGCTGCAGCAGAACGGCTTCACCGTCTTCGACGCCGGCCCTTACCAGAACGGCCTGGCCGACTTTTCGGCGCAGATCGCCGCCTTCCGCCGCGAAGGCATAGAGATCTTCAACACCTTCCCCTTCCCGCCCGACTTCGCAGTGTTCTGGCGCCAGGCGGCCCAGCGCGGGCTGGCCCAGCAGGTGAAGATCGTGCAGACGGCCAAGGCTGGCTTGTTTGCCGCCGAGATGCAGGCCCTGGGCCAGCTGGGCAACGGCATCCACTCCGGCACCTACTGGCACCGCAGCTTCCCGTTCAGCTCGCCGTCCACCGGCATGAGCAGTGCGCAGCTGGCCGACAACTACGCCAAGGCCAGCGGCAAGGTCTGGACGGCGCAGATCGGCGCCACGGCCTCGCTGTTCGACGCCGCCGTGGCCGCGGTGCGCGGCAGCGCCAACCCGGGTGATCGCAGCGCGCTAGTCGCCGCCATCGCCAAGCTCAAGACCCCCACGGCCGTGGGCGACATCGACTTCACCACCGGCCCGGTGCCCAACGTCGCCACCACCAACCTGGTGGGCGTGCAGTGGCGGCGCGCCGCGAACGGCAGCTTCAACCTCGACATCGTGGCCAACGCCGACCACCCCAAGGTGCCGCTGACCGGCCAGATGACCGCCTACAAGCTGGGCTGAGCGCAGCGGCGGGGCGGGCCTCATGAACCAGGACATCGTGCTGGCGGCCGCCAGCGTGACCAAGCACTTCGGCGCGCTGCAGGTGCTGCACGGCGTCGACCTGCAGGTGCGGCGCGGCGAGGCACTGGGCGTGGTGGGCCCGAATGGCGCGGGCAAGACCACGCTGTTCGGCGTGCTGGCCGGCACCCTGCCGGCCAGCCACGGGCGCGTGCACTTCGACGGCCGCGACATCAGCGCCTGGAACACCGCCGAGCGCTGCCGCGCCGGCATCGGGCGCACCTACCAGGTGCCGCGGCCCTTCCTGAGCATGAGCGTGGCCGAGAACGTGCTCGTGGCCACCCAGCACGGCGCCGGCCTGCGCGGGGCAGCCGCCCAGGCCGCCGTGAACGAGGCCCTGGAACGCACCGGCCTGGCCCCGCTGGCCGCGCGCCGGGCCGACACCCTGGGCCTGCTCGACCGCAAGCGCCTGGAGCTGGCCCGCGCGCTGGCCACCCGGCCCCAGGTGCTGCTGCTGGACGAGATCGGCGGCGGCCTGACCGAGGCCGAGCTGCTGAAGCTGGTGGAACTGGTGGGCAGCCTGCACGCCGAGGGCCTGACGCTGGTGTGGATCGAACACGTGCTGCACGCCCTGCTCAAGGTGGTGGGCCGGCTCGTCTGCATGGATGCCGGCAGCGTGCTGGCCGAAGGCGAGCCCGCCGCCGTGATGGCGAACCCGCTGGTGATGAAGGCCTACCTGGGGGGAGCTGCTGCATGAGGGCCGCTGCATGAACACCCCAGCATCCCATCCCGACGAGATCCTGCAGGTGCAGGGTTTGCGCGCCGGCCACGGCCAGCTGGTGGCCGTGCGCGGCGTGTCCTTTGCGCTGCAGCGCGGCGAATGCGTGGCGCTGATCGGCGCCAACGGCGCCGGCAAGACCACCTTGCTGCGCTGCCTGGCCGGCGTGCACCCGGCGCTCGGCGGCCAGCTGCGCCTGGGCGAGCAGGACATCACCGCCCTGCCCGCGCACCGCCGCGTGCAGCAGGGCCTGGCCCTGGTGCCCGAAGGCCGCCGCCTGTGGGCCGACATGACGGTGCGCGAGAACCTCACCGTGGCACTGGAACACCGCGACCCCGCGCGCGCCGCCTCCGCGGCCGAGCCCTGGTCCATCGAACGCGCGCTGCAGGCCCTGCCCGGGCTCGTGCCCATCCTCGACCGCCCGGCCGGCGCCCTGTCGGGCGGCCAGCGCCAAGCCGCGGCCATCGCCCGCGCGCTGATGAGCAACCCCGAGGTGCTGCTGCTCGACGAGGTCTCGCTGGGCCTGTCGCCACTGGTGGTGGACGAGGTCTACCGCAGCCTGCAGGCGCTGCGCACGCAGGCCGGCACCACCATGCTGCTGGTCGAGCAGGACCTGGGCCGCGCGCTGGCCTTCGCCGACCGCGTGATGTGCCTGCGCGAAGGCCAGATCGTGCTGGAGGCGGCCTGCACCGCCACCACGCGCGAGGCCGTCACCGACGCCTACTTCGGCATGGAGCCCGGCGCCACGGCGGCCCACGCCCACCCCGCGCCAGCCCTGGAGAACACCCCATGATCGATGCCATCGTGCAAGGCGTGCTGCTGGGCGGCTACTACGCCGTGCTGGCCGCTGGCTTGTCACTCATGTTCGGCGTCATGCGCATCATCAACCTCGCGCATGGCGACCTCGCCATCCTCGGCGCCTACCTCGTGCTGGCGCTCACCGCGGCGGGCCTGCCCTGGTGGGCCTCGGCCCTGCTGGCACTGCCGGTGATGGCGGTGGTGGGCGCGCTGCTGCAGCGCTGGGTGCTGGCACGTACGCTGCGCGCCGGCGTGCTGCTGCCCCTGCTGGTGACCATCGGCCTGGGCGCGCTGCTGCAGAACCTGCTGTACGGCGTGTTCGGCTCCGACACGCAGTCCTTGGCCGATGCGCTGGGCCCGCTGTCCTGGGCCAGCTGGACGCTGCCGGGCGGCATCGTCGTGGGCCAGCTGCCGGTGCTCACGCTGCTGCTGGCCATCGCCGTGCTGGCGTCGCTGCAGCTCATGCTGCGGCGCACGCGGCTGGGCCGCGCCATCCGCGCCGCCGCGAGCGACCCCGAGGCCGCCGCGCTGAGCGGCGTGGACGCCGCGCGCGTGCACCGCGCCGCCGCCGGCATCGCCGTGGCCCTGGCCGCGCTGGCCGGCACCATGCTGGCGATGCGCGCCACGGTCGAGCCCTACGCCGGGCCGCTGCTGCTGATCAGCGCGTTCGAGGCCGTGGTCATCGGCGGCATCGGCTCGCTGTGGGGCACGCTGCTGGGGGGCATCCTGCTGGGCCTGGCGCAGTCGCTGGGCGCGATGGTGTCGCCGGCCGGCTTCCATCTCGGCGGCCACGGGCTCTTCCTGGCCGTGCTGGGTGCGCGCCTGTGGGCGCAGCACCGCGCCGCCCACGGCCGGCCGGCCTGGCCCTGGCAGGCGGGCCGCGCCGCGCGGCCGCC
>LJHT01000003.1 GCA_001295905.1 beta proteobacterium AAP51
GCCCCCACCCCCACCCGCCCTGCCGACACCCGCACCGCCGAGGCCAAGCCCCTGGCCAGCTACCGGCCCTTCTGGGCCAAGCGTTTCGGCACCGCGCCTTTCCTGCCGATGAGCCGCGCCGAGATGGAGCAGCTCGGCTGGGACAGCTGCGACATCGTCATCGTCACTGGCGACGCCTACGTCGACCACCCGAGCTTCGGCATGGCCGTGATCGGCCGCACGCTCGAGGCGCAGGGCTTCCGCGTCGGCATCATCGCCCAGCCCGACTGGCAGAGCGCCGACGCCTTCAAGGTGCTGGGCAAACCGAACCTGTTCTTTGGCGTGGCCGCCGGGAACATGGATTCGATGATCAACCGCTACACGGCCGACCGAAAGATCCGCAGCGACGACGCCTACACGCCCGGCGGCGTGGGCGGCCAGCGGCCCGATCGCGCCACGCTGGTCTACACGCAGCGCTGCAAGGAAGCCTGGAGCGAGGTGCCGGTGATCATCGGCGGCATCGAGGCCAGCCTGCGCCGCATCGCGCACTACGACTACTGGCAGGACAAGGTGCGCCGCAGCATCCTCGTCGACAGCAAGGCCGACCTGCTGCTCTACGGCAATGCCGAGCGCGCCATCATCGAGGTGGCGCACCGCCTGGCGCAGCGCAAGCCGGTGGAGAGCCTGACCGACATCCGCGGCACCGCCTTCATGGTGCGCACCACACCCGATGCAGCGGGCCAGCGCTTCGGCGCCGACTGGTTCGAGCTCGACAGCACCGAGGTCGACCGCCCCGGCCGCGTGGACGAGCACATCAACCCCTACCTGACGACCGAAGAGGCCGCGGCCTCGGTGGGCGAGACCTGCACCAAGCAGGAAGGCAGTGGCGAGGTGGCCGCAGCAGCGCCTGCGGTGCCTGCCGTGGCCACCATCGCCATGCCGCGCGCCACCACGGCCGTGGTGGCGCTTCCGGTCAGCCGCAAGACCGGCAACCTCAAGCTGCCGCCGCGCGAGAAGACCGTGGTGCGCCTGCCGGCGTATGAGCAGGTCAAGAGCGACCCCGTGCTCTACGCCCACGCCAACCGCGTGCTGCACCTGGAAACCAACCCCGGCAACGCGCGCGCGCTGGTGCAGCAGCATGGCGACCGCGATGTCTGGATCAACCCCCCGCCCATCCCGCTGAGCACGGCCGAGATGGACCTGGTCTTCGACCTGCCCTACGCGCGCAGCCCGCACCCGGCCTATGCCGACGAGAACGGCGGGCACGACGGCCCGACCAAGATCCCGGCCTGGGAGATGATCCGCTTCAGCGTGAACATCATGCGGGGCTGCTTCGGCGGCTGCACCTTCTGCAGCATCACCGAGCACGAAGGCCGCATCATCCAGAGCCGCAGCGAAGACAGCGTGATCCGCGAGATCGAGGAGATTCGCGACAAGGTCAAGGGCTTCACCGGCGTCATCAGCGACCTGGGCGGCCCCACGGCCAACATGTACCGCATCGGCTGCAAGAGCCGCGAGATCGAGGCCGCCTGCCGCAAGCCGAGCTGCGTCTACCCCGGCATCTGCCCCAACCTGAACACCGACCACGGCCCGCTGGTGAAGATGTACCGCCGCGCACGGCAGCTGCGCGGCATCAAGAAGATCCTGATCGGCAGCGGCCTGCGCTACGACCTGGCCGTGCAAAGCCCCGAGTACGTGAAGGAGCTGGTGCAGCACCACGTGGGCGGGTATCTGAAGATCGCGCCCGAGCACACCGAAGGCGGGCCGCTGTCGAAGATGATGAAGCCCGGCATCGGCAGCTACGACCGCTTCAAGCAGATGTTCGAGCAGTACAGCGCCGAGGCGGGCAAGAAGCAGTACCTCATCCCCTACTTCATCGCGGCGCACCCGGGTACCAGCGACGAGGACATGATGAACCTGGCCATCTGGCTCAAGAGGAACGGCTTCAAGGCCGACCAGGTGCAGACCTTCTACCCCGGCCCCATGGCCACGGCGACGGCGATGTACCACACCGACCTGAACCCGCTGAAGGGCATCAGCCGGCATACCGAA
Organism: beta proteobacterium AAP51; assembly: GCA_001295905.1. GTDB lineage: Bacteria > Pseudomonadota > Gammaproteobacteria > Burkholderiales > Burkholderiaceae_C > Rubrivivax. The sequence continues at coordinate 2,032 of LJHT01000003.1, forward strand.
GGTCCGGGCGCGCGCGCCGAAAAGGTGGACATCGTTCGCGGCGAGAAGCGCCGCCGGCTGCACAAGGCCTTCCTGCGCTGGCACGACCCCAACAACTGGCCGCTGCTGCGCGAGGCGCTGAAGAAGATGGGGCGGGCCGACCTCATCGGCAATGGCAAGCACCACCTCATCCCGAGCTTCCAGCCGGCGCCCGGCACCGGCTACGTGAGCGCGCGCCGCAAGAACAGCACGCCGGCGGGGGCGCGCACCTCGGCCGTCACGCAAGGCCGGCTGCTCACGCAGCACACCGGGCTGCCGCCCCGCGAGACGGGCGCCGAGCCTGCGCCACGGCCGGCAGCGCCAACGCGTCGCAAGCCGCGCTGATCGAAATTCAGCGGCGCTCAAGCGCGCGCAGCCTCACTCGCTAGAGGCCGCGCCGCGGGTTCTCTCGGCCCCATGAACGGGGGGACCAACCGCCCATCAGCCTGCCCGAGGCACTGGTGACCACGGTGGCGCGTGGTACTTTCATCGGCTCGATCAGCCTCACCAGAAGGTGCCCTCCATGAACACCCGTGTTTTCCGCTTCTGCGCCTCTGCCGCCTTCGTGGCCCTGGCCGCCGCACCGCTGGCGGCGCAGGCCAGCGTCGCTGGCGCGCCCGTAGCTCCGAGCTTCTCGGCGGTTTATCTGTTTGGCGACAGCCTCTCCGACGGCGGCAACAACAACCTCGTCTTCGGCGGCCTCACCGGCCCGAACCCGAGCAGCCCCACCTTCATCGGCAGCCTGCCCTACGCGGCGGCCCCGGGCAACCGGCCCACCTACAGCAACGGCCCGGTGTGGTTCAACAGCTTTGCTGCCGGCCTGGGCCTGGCCAGCTTCGCCCAGCCCTCGCTGGCCGGTGGCGGCAACTACGCCTTCGGCGGCGCCCGCACCACCATCGACGGCGGCGGCGTGCCGCCCTTCATTCCCGCGCCTTTCCCGGCCAGCGTGCGCACGCAGTTGAACGGCCATCTGGCCACGACGCCGGTCTCTTCCAGCGCGCTGTACATCCTGGCCGGTGGTGGCAACGACGTGCGCGACACCATCGACGCGGTGGCGGCCAATCCGGCCAACATCGTGGCCTTGACCACGGCAGGCGCCACGGCCCATGCCACGGCCACGGCGCAGATGGTGGGCACCTTGCGCGCGGCGGGTGCCAGCAACATCGTGGTGTGGAACCTGCCGGATGTTGGGCGCTCACCAGCGGCCCTGGCCGCCGGGCCGCAGGCTGCAGGGGCTGCGAGCTTTGTCTCCAGCGCCTTCAACAGCGCGCTGAGCACCGCCCTGGCCGGCAGCGGCGCGCAGATCTTCGACATCTTCGGTCTCGTCGGCAGCTATGCCGCCAACCCGGCGGCCTTTGGCTTCACCAACGTCACGCTGGCCTGCGGCTTTGCGGGCAATGCCTGCGACCCCGGCACCGCGCTGTTCTGGGACGGCATCCACCCCACCGCCTACGCCCAGGGTCTGCTGGGCGGCGCGATGCTGGCCGCCGTGCCCGAGCCCGGCGCGGTATGGATGTTCCTGGCCGGCCTGCTGGCCTTCGGCGTGATGATCAAGCAGCGCCGCGCCTGAAAGCACGCGCGCTCACAGCGCTGGCCGCGCCGGGTGGGCCCTGAAGGGTCAGACGCCCGCCGCGGCCAGTGCGTTTTCCAGGGCCTGCAGTTCGCTGTCCAGCGTGTAGGCCTGCACCGAGACGCGCACGAACACCTGCCCGGCGTGCTGCGTCACAGGCACCTCGATGCGGTGCTGATCGAAGAGCCCGGCGCGCAGGCCTTCGGGGTCTGGACTGCGCACGGGGATGGGCACCATCTGCCCGAAGTCTTCATCGCGCGCGATGGGCGCCAGGCCGTTGCGCGCGCCCACCCGCGCCTGCAAGGCCAGCGCACGGGCGTGGCACTCGGCGCGGCGCGCGGGCCAGTCGTGCGCGGCCAGGAAATCCAGCGCCGCGGGCACGCTGAGCCAGGCGGCGATGTCGCGCGTGCCCTGCCACTGCAGGCGCCGCTCGAGCAGCGTGCGGCCCACGTAGGCGTCGAAGCCCGTGTGGCCGGCGCCATCCTCACCGGCCACATAGCCCCAGCTCACCACCGGCGCATGCACCTGCGCCTGCATCTCGGGCCGCACATGCAGGAAGGCCGCGCCCTTGGGCGCACACAGCCACTTGTGGCAGTTGCCGGTGTAGAAATCGGCGCCCACCTCATGCAGGTTCAGCGCCATCTGCCCGGGGGCGTGGGCGCCGTCCACCAGCGTGGCCAGCCCGTGTGCGCGGGCCGCTGCACACAGCGCGGCCACGGGAAAGACCAGCGCCGTGGTCGAGGTGATGTGGCTCACGAAGATGAGCCGGGTGCGCGGCGTCACGGCGGCCATCAGGCGGCTGACGAAGCTGCCGGCATCGAAGGGCAGCGGCACTTCCACGCGCCGGTAGTGCGCGCCCGTGCGTGCGCATACGCGGCGCCAGGTGGCGTCGCAGGCGCCGTATTCGTGGTCGGTGGTGAGCACCTCGTCGCCGGGCTGCAGCACCAGCGACTGCGCCACCGTGTTCACCCCCGTGGTGGCGTTGGGCACGAACACCAGGTCGTCCACCGCCGCACCCAGGTGGGCGGCCAGGCGGCACCGGGCCTCGTGCAGCAGCGCCGCCGAACGGCGGCCCAGGAACTGCACCGGGTTGCGTTCCATCTCCAGCTGCCAGCGCTGCAGTTCGGCGAACACCGGCTTCGGGCAGGCCCCGAAGCTGCCGTGGTTCAGGAAGACGAGGTCGGGGTCGAGCAGGAACTGCTCGCGCAGGGCGGGGGGTGAGGTGTCGGGCATGGCGGGCCGCATCTTCGCACCGCCACGGCGCGCTGGCGCTGGCGCTGCCGCGGCAGGCGGCGCAGCGCACGGAAGCGCCGCAGGGGCGTGCGCAGAATGCGGTGATGGCCACCAGTCTGCTTGCCTTGCTCGACGACATCGCCAGCGTGCTGGACGATGCGGCCATCCTCAGCAAGCTGGCCGCCAAGAAGACGGCAGGCGTGCTGGGCGACGATTTGGCGCTCAACGCCCAGCAGGTGGCCGGCGTGCGTGCCGAGCGCGAGCTGCCCGTGGTGTGGGCCGTGGCGCGGGGCTCGCTGCGGAACAAGGCCATCCTCGTGCCGGCGGCACTGGTCATCAGCGCCCTCGCGCCCGTGCTCATCACGCCGCTGCTGATGGTGGGCGGCGCCTTCCTGTGTTTCGAGGGCTTCGAGAAGCTGGCGCAGCGCTGGCTGCACAGCGCTGCCTCCGAAGAAGCCCGCCTCGCGGCGCTGAAGGCGGCGTTGCAGAACCCGGCGGTGGACCTGGTGGCGCTGGAGCGCGACAAGATCAAAGGTGCGGTGCGCACCGACTTCATTCTCTCGGCCGAGATCATCGCCATCACCCTGGGTGCCGCAGCCGGCGCGTCCTTCGCCACCCAGGCCTTGGTGCTCAGCAGCGTGGCGGTGGTGATGACGGCGGGCGTCTACGGCGTGGTGGCCGGCATCGTGAAGCTCGACGACCTGGGCCTGTGGCTCAGCCAGCGCGCGGGCGCCCCGGCGCAGGCGCTGGGGCGCGGCATCCTGGCGGCGGCGCCCTGGCTGATGAAGAGCCTGGCCGTGGTGGGCACGGCGGCCATGTTCCTGGTGGGCGGCGGCATCCTGGTGCACGGCATTCCGGTGCTCCACCATGCCATCCAGGCCCTGCTGGCCGGCGTGCCAGGCCTGGCCCAGCGGCTGCTGTCGGCCCTGGCCGAAGCCGGCGTGGGCGTGCTGACCGGCGCGCTGCTCGTGGCCGCGATGGCGCTCTTCCAGCGCCTGCGCCCCTGATGCCGCTGACCAACCAAGCCGCCGACCAAGCTTCCCGCCGCGGAACCGGCTTTGCCGGGCCGCTGGCGGACGGCCCCCTCGGGGGGTAGCGAGCGCCAGCGAGCTTGGGGGCCCTATTTCTTACCTTCGATGCCTAGCAGTTCCACCTCGAACTGCAGCACCGCGTTCGGCGGGATGGGGCCGCCGGGCGTGCCGCGTTCGCCGTAGGCGATGGCGGCCGGGCAGGTGAGCTTGGCCTTGCCACCCACCTTGATGCGCTGCACGCCTTCCGTCCAGCACTTGATGACGCGGTTCAGCGGAAAGCTTGTGGGCTTGCCGCGCGAGTAACTGCTGTCGAACTCCTTGCCGTCAGGAAAGGTGCCGCGGTAGTGAACGCTCACCACATCGGTAGCGTCGGGCTGCGGGCCCGTGCCTTCCTTCAGCGAGCGGAACACCAGGCCGCTGGGCGCCACGCTGGCCCCCTTCTCGGCCGCCGCCTTCGCCAGGGCATCGGGCAGGGCCGGCACGGCGGGCGCCTGGGCCGCGGCCGGCATGGCCGCTGCCACGGCCAGGGTGGCGGCCACGGCACAGGCGGCGGGGCGCAGAGCGCGGGGGAAGAGGGTCGGGCAAAGGTTCAAGACGAAGGCTCCAGGGGTGAGGAGAGAAAAGGAACGAAGCCGACCAGGCGCCGGCCTCAGGGGGTGGTGAAGGTGTCCTCGAACCAGCGCTTGACCATGCGCTTCTCGAAGCCCAGCTCATCGCCGGCGCGGTCGCGTGCGCGCAGGTTCTGCATGTAGCTCAGGTCTGAAAGCCGCACCTCGCCGCTCTTGAGCGTGCGCTCACCTTCGGCCAGGGTGTAGCGCAGCGTCATCTGCGGCCAGTCGGCCTGGCCGCGCAGCACACGCAGTTCGTGCCAGCCCCAGGGGCGGATGTCGCCGGCCAGGTCGATGTCGGTCACTTCCACGTTCAGCTTCTGCCCGGCGGGCAGGGTGGTGCCCAGCTTCTGCAGATGGGCTGTCATCGCCTTGAGCACCCGCTCGCGGTCCCAGGGGGTGCGGCCGATGTCAGCGAAGCTGTCGGGTTCGAGGTAGCGCACTTCAACGCTGGAAGCGGCAGGCGCCGGGGCCCCGGCGGCGGGCTCAGCGGCCCAGGCCGCCGGGGCGGTGGCCAGCGCGAGGGCGGCGGCGGCGCCGCACAGCGGCACCAGGGGGTTGCGAAGGGATGCAGGCATGCTCGGCTCCACTTGCAGTGACGGGTCCGCCCACTCTACGCCGCCCAGCTGTCCCTCAGCGTGGTGATGCGATTGAACACCGGCGCTTCGGGCCGGTGGTCGTGGCGGTCGGCGATGAAGTAGCCGTGCCGCTCGAACTGGAAGCGGGCCTCGGCCGGCGTGTTCGCCAGCGAGGGCTCCAGCCAGCCTTGCGTGACCACCAGGCTCTTCGGGTTCAGCACCGTCAGGTGGTCGCGGCCCCCGGCCTCGGGCTGCGCTTCGGCGTACAGGCGGTCGTAGAGGTTCAGCGTCACCGGCAGGGCGTCGGCCGCGCCCACCCAGGTGATGGTGCCCTTCACCTTCACGGCGTCGGCGCCGGGCGTGCCGCTGCGCGTGTCGGGCACCACGCGCGCCAGCACGTTGTAGATCTCGCCGGTGTGCCGGTTGATCTCGTAACCCGTGCACTCGATGACCAGGCCGTACTTCAGCCGCACGCGGTTGCCGGGGGTGATGTCGCCGTCAGGCAGCAGGCGCGGCGGGAAGAGCCGGAAGAAGCCCTTGGGCGGCTCCATCGCGAAATCATCGCGCTCGATCCACAGTTCCTTGCCCAGCATGAAGCGGCGTTCGCCCAGCTCGGGGCGCGCCGGGTGGGCCGGGGCGGTGCAGGGTTCCAGGTGTTCGTCGCTGCCGTAGACCTGGGCCCAGTTCGTCAGCACCAGCTTCAGCGGCTCCAGCACGGCCATCGCGCGCGGCGCCTGGCCTTCCAGGTCAGCGCGCAGGCAGCCGTCGAGCACGCTGTAGTCGAGCCAGATGTTGCTCTTGCTGGCGCCGCTGCCGTCGGCCATGGCGCGGATGCTGGCTGGCGTGTAGCCGCGCCGCCGCATGCCGAACAGGGTGGGCAGGCGCGGGTCGTCCCAGCCCTTCACATGGCCTTCTTCCACCAGCTGCCGCAGCTTGCGCTTGCTGGTGACCACATAGCTCAGGTTCAGGCGGCCGAACTCGTGCTGCCTGGGCAGCGGGTGCGCCAGCAGGCCGAGCGTGGCCAGGTTCTCCAGCAGCCAGTCGTAGAACGGCCGCTGGTCCTCGAATTCCAGCGTGCAGATGCTATGGGTGATCTGCTCCAGCGCGTCTTCGATGGGGTGGGCGTAGGTGTACATCGGGTAGATGCACCACCGGTCGCCGGTGTTGTGGTGGGTGGCGCGCTTGATGCGGTAGAGCGTGGGGTCGCGCAGGTTGATGTTGGGCGAGGCGAGGTCGATCTTGGCGCGCAGCACGGCCGCGCCGTCGGCCAGTTCGCCATCGCGCATCTGGCGCAGGCGCGCCAGGTTCTCTGCAGGCGTGCGGCTGCGGTAGATGCTGGGCGTGCCGGGCGTGGTGAAGTCGCCGCGGTTGGCGCGCATCTCTTCGGGGCTTTGTTCGTCCACGTAGGCCAGGCCGGCCTGCACCAGCGCCTCGGCGGCGCGGTACATGAAGTCGAAGTAGTCGCTCGCATAGAAGAGGTGGCTGGTGGTCTGGCCGCCCACTTCGGCCTGCCAATCGAAGCCCAGCCAGTGCACGGCTTCCTTGATGGCGTCGACGTACTCCTGCTCTTCCTTCTCGGGGTTGGTGTCGTCGAAACGCAGGTGGCACACGCCGCCGTAATCACGCGCCAGGCCGAAGTTCAGGCAGATGCTTTTTGCATGGCCCACGTGCAGGTAGCCGTTGGGTTCGGGCGGGAAGCGGGTGCGAATGCGGGCCGCGTCCAGCGGGCCGGCGGCGTGGTGGGCAGCGTCGCCGGGGCTGCCGGCGAAGCGGCGGCCGGCATAGGCGCCGCTTTCCAGGTCGCGTTCGATCAGGGTGCGCAGGAAGTTGCTGGCGCGTGGGCCGGGCGCCGTGTCGGCGCTGGCCGGGGCGGGGGTGCCTGACTTGGGTGCGGGGTGTTCGGTGGCCATGGGCTCGCCGGGGCTGCGGGAGCGCCGGATTCTATCGGCGCCCTTCTTCAGCCCGGGCTCAGGCCGCGCTCAGGCCGGCCCGAGCGCTGCCACCTTGCGCACGGCCCGGATGTTGGCGGCCAAGTGTTAGTTTTTCCCGCGGTTTCGGCTCAAGCAGGGCCTTGCTCACACCGAGAACACACCAGGCGGTAATCAATCAGCGTCCTCACAGCAATAAATAACGGACTCGAAAGCGGTATGAACTCCCTCAAGCACATGAAGATCGGCACGCGCCTGGGCCTGGCCTTTGCGGCTGTCATCGGTCTGGCGCTGGTGGTGGGCGCCATCGGCGTCAGCCGCTTGTCGGGTCTCAGCGAAGACCTTCACCTCATCGGCAGCGACCGCGTGCCCAAGGTGGTGAAGATTTCGGAGATGACCGACAACGTCAACCTGATCGCGCGCGAGTTGCGCAACGCCATCATCCTGAGCGACCCGCAGCAGATGGCTGCTTCGCTGAAGGCCGCTGAAGTCGCCCAAGGCGACATCGCGAAGTCGCTGGACACGCTGGTGCCCACCATCGTCACGGAAGAGGGCCAGAAGACGCTGGCAGCCCTGATGCAGGCCCGCGATGCCTACTTGCCGGTGCAGCGGCGCTTCATGGACACGGTGCGCGGCGACAAGGAGTCTGCCATCGTGATGCTGGAAACCGAATTGCGCCCTGCCCAGCTCGCCTACATCCAGGCCCTGGACCAGCTGGAAGACCAGCAGATCGCCCTGATCACCGAGGCCGCCGTGAACGGGGAGCAGGAGTACACGCAGGCCCGCAACCTGATGTTCGCCCTGCTGGCCGCCATGGCAGCAGCCGGCGGCCTGCTGGCCTGGTGGATCACGCGTTCGATCACCGGCCCCATCAACACCGCCGTGGCCGTGGCCGAGCGTGTGGCCGAGGGAGACCTGGGCTCGCGCATCGACACCAGCGCCCGCGATGAAACCGGCCGCCTGCTGGCCGCGCTGAAGGCGATGAACGAGAACCTGGTGAGCATCGTGGCCACCGTGCGCAACAGCAGCGACAGCATCGCCACCGGCAGCGCCGAGATTGCCAGCGGCAACGCCGACCTGAGCCAGCGCACCGAAGAGCAGGCCAGCGCGCTGGAAGAAACCGCCGCTTCGATGGAACAGCTGGGCAGCACGGTGAAGCAGAACGCCGACAACGCCCGCCAGGCCAACCAGCTGGCCATGAGCGCCAGCAACGTGGCCATCAAGGGCGGCGAGGTGGTGGGCCAGGTCGTCGAGACCATGAAGGGCATCAACGACAGCAGCAAGAAGATTGCCGACATCATCAGCGTCATCGACGGCATTGCCTTCCAGACCAACATCCTGGCGCTGAATGCGGCGGTGGAAGCCGCGCGTGCCGGCGAGCAGGGCCGCGGCTTTGCCGTGGTGGCCAGCGAAGTGCGCAGCCTGGCGCAGCGCAGCGCGGAAGCGGCCAAGGAGATCAAGAGCCTCATCACCGCCAGCGTGGAACGCGTGGAGCAAGGCACCAGTCTCGTGGACCAGGCCGGCGTGACCATGGACGAGGTGGTGAGCTCCATCCGCCGCGTGACCGACATCATGGGCGAGATCAGCAGCGCCAGCACCGAGCAGAGCCAGGGCGTGGGCCAGGTGAGCGAGGCCGTGAGCCAGATGGACCAGGTGACGCAGCAGAACGCGGCACTCGTGGAACAAAGCGCGGCGGCGGCCGACAGCCTGCGCCAGCAGGCCCAGCAGCTGGTGGCGGCGGTGGCCGTGTTCAAGGTGGGCGGCGAAGGTGCTGGCGCGCAGACCGTGGCCGCCGCACCCCGCAGCGCTGCGGCGCTGCCGACCGTGGAGCGCCGCAGCCCGCACCGCGCCACGAACGTGACGCGCCCGAACTTCAACGCCCGAAAGACCCCGGCCGTGGCCCCGGTGGCGCCGCTGGCCACAGCGCCCGTGGTGACGCCGGCCGCGCCAGTGGCCGCCTCGGCGGGTGCGCGCACGGGCACCGACGATTGGGAAAGCTTCTGAGCACCACGCGACGCACCATCTCCAACCCATGGAAAAAGGCGGCCCGCGGGTCGCCTTTTCTTTGCCGTGGCTGCCCGTGCGGCAGCGAGGCTTCAGCCTTGCGGTGTGAAATCGCCCCTCGGCCTTCGCCAGCCGTGCAAGGCCTTGCGGCCTTCCACGCGCAGGCTCAGCCCTCCGCAGGCGCGAGGTTGCGCGCCGTCTCCGCGTACTCCTCGATCTGGTCGAAGTTCATGTAGCGGTAGACCTTCTCGCCGTCCTTGTTGATCACGCCCATGTCGGCGTGGTACTCGGCCACCGTGGGCAGCCGGCCCAGCTTGGAAGCGATGGCCGCCAGCTCGGCCGAGGCCAGGAAGACGTTGGTGTTCTTGCCCAGGCGGTTGGGGAAGTTGCGCGTGCTGGTGCTCACCACGGTGGCGCCTTCACGCACCTGCGCTTGGTTGCCCATGCACAGGCTGCAGCCCGGCATCTCGGTGCGCGCCCCGGCGCTGCCGAAGTTGGCGTAGTGGCCTTCCTTGATGAGCTCGTCCTGGTCCATCTTGGTGGGCGGGGCCACCCACAGCTTCACCGGGATGTCGCGCTTGCCGGCCAGCAGCGTGCTGGCGGCGCGGAAGTGGCCGATGTTGGTCATGCAGCTGCCGATGAAGGCCTCGTCGATCTTGGTGCCGGCCACTTCCGACAGGAACTTCGCGTCGTCGGGGTCGTTGGGGCAGCAGAGGATGGGCTCCTTGATGGTGTCCATGTCGATCTCGATGACGTGCGCGTATTCGGCATCGGCATCGGCCTCCAGCAGCGTGGGCGCGGCCAGCCAGGCTTCCATCTTGCTGATGCGGCGCTCGATGCTGCGCTTGTCGGCATAGCCATTGGCGATCATGTTCTTCAGCAGCACGATGTTGCTGTTGAGGTACTCGATGATGGGTTCCTTGTTCAGCTTGATGGTGCAGCCGGCAGCGCTGCGCTCGGCGCTGGCATCGCTCAGCTCGAAGGCCTGTTCCACCTTCAGGTCGGGCAGGCCCTCGATCTCGAGGATGCGGCCCGAGAACTCGTTGACCTTGCCGGCCTTGGCCACCGTCAGCAGGCCCTGCTTGATGGCAAACAGCGGAATGGCATGCACCAGGTCGCGCAGCGTGATGCCGGGCTGCATGGTGCCCTTGAAGCGCACGAGCACGCTCTCGGGCATGTCCAGCGGCATCACGCCGGTGGCCGCGCCGAAGGCCACCAGGCCCGAGCCGGCGGGGAAGCTGATGCCGATGGGGAAACGCGTGTGGCTGTCGCCGCCGGTGCCCACGGTGTCGGGCAGCAGCATGCGGTTCAGCCAGCTGTGGATGACGCCGTCACCCGGGCGCAGGCTGATGCCGCCGCGGTTGCTGATGAAGGCCGGCAGCTCGCGGTGCGTCTTCACGTCCACGGGTTTCGGGTAGGCCGCGGTGTGGCAGAAGCTCTGCATCACGAGATCGGCGCTGAAGCCCAGGCAGGCCAGGTCCTTCAGCTCGTCGCGCGTCATGGGGCCGGTGGTGTCCTGGCTGCCCACGCTGGTCATCTTGGGCTCGCAGTAGGTGCCCGGGCGCATGCCGGTACCTTCGGGCAGGCCGCAGGCGCGACCCACCATCTTCTGCGCCAGCGTGTAGCCGGCCTTGGTGGCCACCGGCGGCGTGGGCAGGCGGAACACGGTGCTGGCCGGCAGGCCCAGGAATTCACGTGCCTTGGCCGTGAGGCTGCGGCCGATGATGAGGTTGATGCGGCCGCCGGCGCGTACCTCGTCGAAGAGCACGTCGCTGCGCAGCTTGAACTCGGTGACGGTGGCGTCACCCTTCGTGATCTTGCCGGCGTAGGGGTGGATGTCGATGACATCGCCCATCTCGAGCTTGCTCACGTCCAGCTCGATGGGCAGCGCACCGCTGTCTTCCTGCGTGTTGAAGAAGATGGGCGCGATCTTGCCGCCCAGGGTGACGCCGCCGAAGCGCTTGTTCGGCACGAAGGGGATGTCCTGCCCCGTGGCCCAGATGACGCTGTTGGTGGCGCTCTTGCGGCTGCTGCCGGTGCCCACCACGTCGCCCACGTAGGCGACCAGGTGGCCCTTCTTCTTCAGGTCTTCGATGAACTGCATGGGCCCGCGCTTGCCGTCTTCCTCGGGCTTGAAGGCGGCGCCGGGACGCGTGTTCTTCAGCATCGCCAGGTAGTGCAGCGGGATGTCGGGGCGGCTCCAGGCGTCGGGCGCGGGGCTCAGGTCGTCGGTGTTGGTCTCGCCGGGCACCTTGAAGACGGTGACGGTGATGGTCTGCGGCACCTCGGGGCGGGTGGTGAACCACTCGGCGTTGGCCCAGCTCTGCATCACTTCCTGCGCCTTGGCGTTGCCGGCTTTCGCCTTCACGGCCACGTCGTTGAAGAAGTCGAACATCAAGAGCGTCTTCTTCAGGCCTTCTGCGGCCACGCCCGCCACCTCGGCGTCGTCCAGCAGTTCGATCAGCGGGTGCACGTTGTAGCCGCCCACCATGGTGCCCAGCAGCTCGGTGGCCTTGGCCTTGCTGATCAGCGCCACGGCGACGTCGCCGTGCGCCACGGCGGCCAGGAAGCTGGCCTTCACCTTGGCGGCGTCGTCCACGCCCGGGGGCACGCGGTGCGTGAGCAGGTCCAGCAGGAAGGCTTCCTCGCCGGCCGGCGGGTTCTTGATCAGCTCGATGAGCGCAGCCACCTGCTTGGCGTCGAGCGGCAGCGGCGGAATGCCGAGCGCGGCGCGTTCGGCGGCATGTTGGCGATAGGCTTGCAGCATGGGGTGCTCCTTGGGGGAAACCGGGTTCGGAGGTGCGGGCTCAGGCTTGCGGCACGATGAGCTTGAGGCCCTTGAAGTAATCGCGGTAGAAGCCCGCGTCACGGGTGATGAGGCCCTGGCACTGCAGCAGGGCATGGGCGCCGATGAGGAAGTCGGCCACCACACGTTCGCGCCGGCCGCCGCGGTCTCTGAAACGCCGCTGCATGTGGCCCGCGCGCACGGCAGCCTGCTCGCTGGTGGCGAGGTAGCGCACGCCGAAGGTGGCCAGCGGGTCCATGGCGGTCTCGCGCGTGTCCAGCATGGTCTGCACCTCGGCGATGACGGCGTCGCACACCACCACATCGCCCTGGGCCAGCGCGTCGCCGATGGCGTCGGCCGAGGCGGAGGCGAAGCGCGGGTCGTCGGTGAGCACGTCCAGCAGCACCGATGAATCGACGGCGATCAAGATGCGCCGTCCTCGGGGGATGGGAAGGGGTCGCCGGGGGCGCGGCCGCGCAAGGCGCGCATGGCTTCGTCGGTGCTGCTGAAGCCTTCGGCCAGCTTGTACCGCCCGCGCAGCTGGGCCAGCGCGACCGAGACGTCCTTGCGCAGCACGATGCGGCCGCCTTCGAGTTCGATCTTCAGCTTGGTGCCCTTGGTCAGGCCGAGCGCATCACGCACGGCCTTGGGCAGGGTGATCTGCCCGCGTTCGGCAACGGTGGCTTCCATGCAGGGGCCTTTCTGGCGGTGCCCGGATTCATCTGAAAAACTCGGTATGCATCAACTATACATACTTGACTGCGGCGCGACAAGGCGCGGCCCTGCTGCGCAGGGGGCCGTTAGCATGCTTCCAGCTGCTTTTGCCCTGCCCTTGCTGGAAGGCCTGAATGCCCGCACCCGGGTCTGACGACGCCGCTGCCGATGACCCCGACGCCACGGTCGTGCGGCCGCGCGCGGGCAGCACCATCACGCGCACCCAGGCCTTGCCATCGCGCGCCGAACTGGGCCCCGACCCCAGCCTGGACCCCGACGCCACGGTGGTGAAGCCGCGCCGGGCGGCCGCGGACCCCGACGCCACCGTCATCCTGCGCCCCGGCACCGCGCCTGCGGTGCGCCTGCCCGAGCCGAGGCGCCTGCCGCTGGCGCTGGCGCCGGGCTTCCGGCTGCACGAGTACCGCATCGAGCGCGTGCTCGGCCAGGGCGGCTTCGGCATCACCTACCTGGCCACCGACGTGCACCTGAACAGCCGCGTGGCCATCAAGGAGTACCTGCCCGAGGAGATTGCCTTCCGCACCGGCGACCGCAGCGTCAGCCCCAATGCCAGCCAGCACCGCGACCGCTACCGCGAGGGGCTGGAGAACTTCCTCGTCGAAGCGCGTACGCTGGCCACCTTCCGGCACCCGAACATCGTGCGCGTGGCGCGCTTCTTCGAGGCCCACCGCACCGCCTACATGGTGCTGGAGTACGAAGAAGGCCAGCCCTTCAAGACCTGGTGGCCCGAGAACCGCCACATCGGCGAAGCCGGCCTGCTGGAATTGCTGCTGCCGCTGCTGGACGGCCTGGCGGCGGTGCACACGGCGGGTTTCCTGCACCGCGACATCAAGCCCGACAACATCCAGGTGCGCGCCGCCGATGGGCGCCTGGTGCTGCTGGATTTCGGCAGCGCCGGCCAGACCGTGGCCGTGGCGGGCCAGGGCGCGGTGGTGGTCACCCCCGGTTATGCGCCGCTGGAGCAATACGGCTTCGGCCGCCAGGGCGCGTGGACCGACCTCTACGCGCTGGGTGCCACGCTCTACTGGGCCGTGGCCGGCAAGAAGCCGCCCGATGCCGAACTGCGCGCCGCCAACCCGCGCAGCTTCGTGCCGGCCGTGGAAGCCGCTTCGGCCGCTGCAGCCGCGGCGGAGGCTGCAGCGGCCACACCTGCCGGCGCCGGCCCGGTTTTCGGCAGCGCCTTCCTGCAGGCCATCGACTGGGCCCTGGCGGTGGAGGCGGCCCAGCGCCCGCAAAGCGTGGGCGAACTGCGGCGGGCGCTGTGCACCGACCACGTGGCCAGCCTCGACCTGCAGGAAGCCCTGCGCGACGGCGACACCGTGCCCGATGAAACCCACCAGCCGCTGCGGGTGCGGGCAGCGGTGCGGCTGCGGCGCTTCTTCAGCACGCTGCTGCACCCGCCGGCCTGGCCGCTGGCGCTGAAGATGACGCTGGCCATGGTGGCCACCGCGCTGCTGCCCATGGGGGTGACTGCGCTCTACAACCTGCGCGGCGCCATGGAGGCCGTGACCGCCGGCGAGATGCGTTTCGTGGAGCAGATGGCCATCAGCTCGGCCGGCCGCCTGGCGCAGTTCATCACCGACCAGCGCCACCTGGTGCGCGCGCTGGCCACCGACGAAGACCTGCAGCTGGCCGCAGCCAGCGCACCGCCGCGGCCCCCCGAGCAGACCGGCAAGCTGAACGACAAGCTCGCCCGTTTCGTGCAGGCCAACCCCGACCTCGAACGCCTGCTGCTGGCCGACCTGCAGGGCCGCGTGCTGGCGGCCAGCGACAGCAGCTGGGCAGCCCGCGACGTGGCCGCCGAGCCCTGGTTCCGCGAAGCCGCCCAGGGCCGCGCCCACACCGGCGACCTGGCGCTGGGCCGCGAGGAGTTTTTCCCCGGCATGGTGCTGGCGCAGCCCGTGACGGGCGCCGATGGCCAGGTGCTGGGCGTGCTGGCGCTGCGCGTGCGCGGCAGCTCGGTGGCGACGCTGATCGACGAAGTGCGCAACGATGCTTCGCTGACGCCCTTCCTGATCGACCGTGACGGTGTGCTGCTGCACCACCTGCAGGAAGACCTGGTCTTCAGCAGCCTGCTGCCGTTGCCGGCCCAGCGTCAGGCCGAGCTGGCGGCCGAGCAGCGCTTCCGCCGCAGCCGCATCGAAAGCCTGAACGAAGCCGGCCTGGCCGCCGCCATGCTGGGCGCGCAGCGCACCGGCCACGTGGCCTACCGTTCTACCGTGCACGGCCGCGACGAGATTGCCGGCTACGCCCCCGTGGCCGCGCACGACTGGGTGGTGGGCGTGGCCAAGAGCCGCACCGACTTCGAGGCGCCGCTGCGCCCGCTGTACACCCAGCTGCAATGGAGCGTGGCGCTGGTGGGCCTGCTTTTCACCGGCCTGGCCTTGCGCTTCGCCCGCAGCATCGTGCGGCCCGTGCGTGCGCTCACGCAGGCGGCGGCGGCGCTGAAGGAAGGCCAGTACGAAACCGCGGCGGTGGAAGTGAAGCGCCGGGACGAGCTGGGCCAGCTCGGGCGCACCTTCAACGTGATGATCGACGTGCTGCGCCAGCGCGAAAGGGAACGCCGGCGCGACGGTGGCTGAGGCGCTGCACTGAGGCCGGCACCTTTTGCCGCCACCTCAGGCCGGCGCATTCACTCCGAAGCCGCGTTGTCGTTCAGCATGCGTGCCAGCAGCTCGTCGAAGCGGTTCAGCTCCAGCGGCTTGGCCAGGTAGCCGTCGAAGCCGGCCGCCATCACGCGCTTCACGTCGTCGGGCATGGCCTGCGCGGTGACGGCCACCACCGGAATGTGGCGCGTGCTGGCATCGGCGCGCAGCCGCGCCAGCACCTGGAAGCCGTCGATGTCGGGCAGGTGGATGTCCAGCAGCAGCAGGTCGGGGCGGTGCGAGCGCGCCAGGTCCAGGCCCAGGCTGCCCGAGGGCGCCATCAGCAGTTCCACGCGCGGGTGGCGCTGCACGATCTGTTCCACCAGCTTCAGGTTGGCCGGGTTGTCTTCCACGTACAGCACGCGCGCTTCGCGCCCCGGGCGCGGCGCGGGCGTGAAGGCCTCGGGCTGCAGCAGCGGCGGCGGCGGGTCGGCCAGGTGGTCGCTGGGCAGCTCGATCCAGAACTCGCTGCCCACGCCCGGCGTGCTGTGCACGCCGATGCGGCCGCCCATCATCACCACCAGGCGCTGGCTGATGCTCAGGCCGATGCCGGTGCCCTCGGCCGCGGTGCCGCTGACGCGGCTGAAGGGCTGGAAGAGCTGCGGCAGGTTCTGCGCCGTGATGCCGATGCCCGTGTCGCGCACGCGGATGCGCACGGTGAACATGTCCTGCACCTGCGCTTCCAGGTGCACCGTGCCGCCTGGCCGGTTGTACTTGACGGCATTGCTCAGCAGGTTCAGCAGCACCTGCTTCAGGCGCAGGCGGTCGGCGCGCACCACCAGGCCTTGCAGCGGCGCCACGCTCAGCGCCACCTCGCGCTGCTGCGCCAGCGGCTGCACCAGCATCTGCGCCTCTTGCACCAGGCCGGCCAGCGGAAGCGGCTCGGGCGAGAGGCTGAGCCGGCCCGATTCGATGCGCGCCAGATCAAGCACCTCGTTGATCAGCGTCAGCAGGTGGTGCCCGGCGCGCAGGATCTCGTGCACGTAACCGGCGCTGCGCGCTTCCAGCGTGCGGTCGAGTTCGAGCAGCTGCGAAAAGCCGAGGATGGCGTTCATCGGCGTGCGCAGCTCGTGGCTCATGCTGCTGAGGAAATCGCCCTTGGCGCGGCTGGCCTGCTGGGCCTGGTCGCGCGCGGCGATGAGTTCGTGCGTGCGCTCCTCCACCAGGCGTTCCAGGTGGTCGCGGTGGCGCTGCAGCTCTTGTTCGGCGGCCACGCGCTCGGTCACGTCCAGCAGCGTGCCCACCATCGAGAGGGCCAGGCCGGTGGCGGGGTCGCGCACGAGTTCGGCGCGCGCATGCAGCGTCAGCGTGCTGCCGTCGGCGCGCACCGCGCGGTACTGCACGTCGTAGGGGCTGCGGCCGGCCAGCGCGTCGAGGTGCATCTGCATCACCATCTCGGCGTCGTCGGGGTGCACGAAACGCATGAACTCTTCGTCGGCGATGACGTTCTGCGCGGGGTCCACCCCGAAAAGGCGGCAGGTTTCCTCCGACCACTCGCTGCGGCGCTCGGCGCTGCTCCAGCGCCAGCTGCCCATCTTCCCCAGGCGCTGGGCCTGCATCAGCACGGTGTCGCGTTCACGCAGCAGCTGCTCGGCCTGCTTGCGTGCGGTGACGTCGGTGATGAAGCCGTGCCAGACGGTGCTGCCGTCGGCCGCACGCTCGGGCGCGGCGCGGCCCTGCAGCCACTGCACAGGGCGGCCGGGCAGCAGCACGCGGTACTCGCAGTCCCACAGTGTCAGCTGCTCGGCCGAGACCTGGATGCTCTGGCTGACGCGGGCCAGGTCTTCGGGGTGCAGGCGGGCGTACACCGCCGAGGCATCTTCACGCACGCTCTCGGGGCTGAGGCCGTAGATCTGCTGCATGCCCTCGCTGGCATAGGCGAAGCAGGAACTGCCATCGGGCCGCAGCACGAACTGGTACAGCACGCCCGGCACCTGCGCCGCAATGCGGGCCAGGCGTTGCTCGCGTTCCAGCAGCGCGCTGCGCAGCTGGTGCTGTTCGGCCAGGTCGGCATTGCGCTGGGCCACGGTCTGCGTGAGTTCGTGGCG
Source organism: beta proteobacterium AAP51 (assembly GCA_001295905.1). Classification (GTDB taxonomy): domain Bacteria; phylum Pseudomonadota; class Gammaproteobacteria; order Burkholderiales; family Burkholderiaceae_C; genus Rubrivivax. Next base: position 19,212 of record LJHT01000003.1, read on the forward strand.
CTGCCGCTGCAGCTCCAGCTGGGCCATCACCTGGCGCGCCAGCACGGCCAGGGCCTGCCGCTGCAGGGCGGTGAACTCGTGGGGTTCACGGTCCAGCACGCACAGCGTGCCGATGGGCAGGCCTTCGCTGCTGAGCAGCGGTGCGCCCGCGTAGAAGCGGATGCGCTCGCCGGCCGTGACATGCGGGTTGGCGGCGAAGCGTGCGTCCAGGCGGACGTCGGGCACCACCATCACGTCCTGCGGGTTCAGCAGGGTGTGGTCGCAGAAGGAATCGGCGCGCGGGGTTTCGGTGAGGTCCAGGCCGACGCGCGCCTTGTACCACTGGCGCGTGGCGTCCATCAGGCTCACCAGTGCGATGGGCGTGCCGCACAGCGCCGCGGCCAGCGTGGCGATGTCGTCGAAGGCGGGCTCGGGCGGGGTGTCCAGCACGCCGTAGCGCTGCAGCGCGGCCAGCCGGGTGGCTTCGGCGGCTTCGGGGTTCAAGTGGGGAAAGGGGGGCACGGGTTCAGCGGCTCGGGCGGTGCCACCACTGTAGCCGCTGCCCCTGTCTCGTTCGCGCTCATTCGCGCCAGAGTTCGTGCAAGGTGGCGGCATGGCGGCGCGCGGCGGCCTGCCGCGTGGCCGCGTCGCCCACCCAGCGGCCGGCCACCAGGGTGCGCAGGAAGGGGCGCTGGGCGCTGGCGAAGACGGTGGCGTCGAGCAGCCGGTCGGGTGGCAGCCCCTGCAGGGCTTCGTCGGTCGTGTCCAGCAGCAGCAGGTCGGCCCGCGCGCCCACCTGCAAGCCCCAGCGGCTGAGGCCGGCCGCGGCCGCGCCGCCGGCCAGCACGCGTTCGAACAGCCGTGCGGCGGTGGCAGGCTGCCGGCCCGGTGCGGCGGCCACGTTGCGCTGGCGCAGCACCAGGCGCTGGCCGTATTCCAGCCAGCGCAGCTCTTCCGGCCACTGGCGCGTGACCTGGCTGTCGCTGCCCAGCGAAAGCGGCACGCCCGCAGCCAGCCAGCCGGGCAGGTCGCACAGGCCGTCGCCCAGATTCGCTTCGGTGCTGGGGCACAACACCACGCCGGCGCCACGGGCCGCCACGGCCTGGATTTCTTCGGGCGTGGCGTGCGTGGCGTGTACCAGCTGCCAGCGCGCATCGAGCAGGCCCTGCTGCGCCAGCCAGGCGATGGGGCGCAGGCCGGTGGCGGCCAGGCAGTCGTCGACCTCGGCGGTCTGTTCGGCCACGTGGATGTGCACCGGGCCGCTGTCGCCCTGCAGGGCGGCGGCCAGTTCGTGCAGCGATTCAGCGCGGGCCGCGCGCAGCGAGTGCACGGCCACGCCGGCCGAGAGGTTCGGCAGCCCCCAGGCACGGATGGCGTCGCGCTGGCTCAGCACACTTTGCACGTTCGTCGCGAAGCGTCGCTGGTCGCGGCGCAGCGCGGGCTGCTGGAAGCCGGCGCGTTCGTACAGCACCGGCAGCAGCGTCAGCCCCATGCCGGTGGCGGCGGCGGCTTCGGCCAGCGCACGGCTCATGGGCCACGATTCGGCGCTGTCGTCGGCGCTGTTCCGGCTGTAGGGGCTGCCGTCGGGCGCGTGGTGCAGGTAGTGGAACTCGCAGGTGTGCGTGTAGCCGCCGGCCAGCAGTTCGCCATACAGGTGCTCGGCCACGGCGCGCAGCTGCTCGGGGCTGATGCGCAGGGCCACGCCGTACATGCGGTCGCGCCAGCTCCAGAAGTCGTCGTGCGCGCTGTCGCGGCGTTCGGCCAGGCCGACGAAGGCGCGCTGGAAGGCGTGGCTGTGGGCGTTCACCAGCGCCGGCAGCACCGGGCCGGGCAGCCGTTCGATATCGCCCTCTGCCGGTGCCGGCGTGTGCGGCTGCACCTCGGCCCAGCGGCCCTGGGCATCCACGCGCAGCAGCACGCCGGGCGCCCAGGCGCCGTTCAGCCAGGCGGTGGGGGCCCAGAAGCTGCGCGCCGGGGGGCGGGCAGTGGTGGCGGCGCTGTTCATGCGGCGGGTCGCCAGGCCAGCAGCGTTTGCACCAGCTGCTGCAGCAGCGGTCGCACGGCGGCGGCCCGGGTGTCGTTCCAGGCCGGCGGGCTTTCGTCCATGTAGGCGCGCCAGCACATCTCCAGCTGCACGGCGTGCACGCCTTCGGCGGGGCGGCCGTGTTCGCGCGTGATGTGGCCGCCCTTGAAGCGGCCGTCCAGCACGTGGCTGTAGGCCTGCTGCGCGGCGAACACCCCCTGCACGGCGCTGCGCAGGCTGGGTGCGCAGCTGCTGCCGCCCACGGTGCCGATGTTCATGTGCGGCAGCGTGCCTTCGAAGAGCCAGGGTAGTTCGCTCTTGATGCTGTGGGCGTCCAGCAGCACGGCGTGGCCGTGCTTGGCCTTCAGCCGCGTCAGCTCTTGCTGCAGCGCCTGGTGGTAGGGCTGCCAGTAGGCGAAGACGCGGCGCTGCACCTCGGCTTCATCGGGAGCCTGGCCTTCACGGTAGAGCGGCTCGCCGGTGAAGTGGCGCGTGGGGCAGAGCTCGGTGTTGTTCTGCCCCGGGTACATGGGCCGGTTGTCGCTGGCGCGGTTCAGGTCGATGAGGTAGCGGCTGTGCATCGGCACCAGCAGGCTGGCGCCCAGGGGTTCGGCGAAGGCGTAGAGGCGGTCGAGGAACCAGTCGGTGTCTTCCACCTGCAGCGCACGTTCGGTGTAGCGGGCGCGCTGCTGTGGCGGCAGCTGCGTGCCCACGTGCGGCATGCTGATGAGCAGCGGCCCGGTGCCGCGGTGCAGGGTGTAGATGCCGTGGCTGGCGCTCGGGCTCATCGGGCGACCTCCTGCCCGCCCTGCACCACGCGGCGGCAGGGGTTGTGGCCGTAGCGGTAGGCCAGCTCGCGCGGGTGCTCGGCGTTCCACACCACGAAGTCGGCACGCAGCCCGGCGGCCAGGCGGCCGCGGTCGTGCAGGCCCAGCGCGCGCGCGGCGTTGACGGTGACGCCGCGCCAGGCTTCCTCGGGCGTGAGGCGGAAGAGGGTGCAGGCCATATTCAGCATCAGCAGCAGGCTCAGGCAGGGCGAGCTGCCCGGGTTGTGGTCGGTGGCGATGGCGATGGGCACGCCTGCGGCGCGCAGTGCGGCCACGGGAGGCAGCTTGGTTTCGCGCAGGAAGTAGTAGGCCCCGGGCAGCAGCAGGGCCACGGTGCCGGCCTGCGCCATGGCGGCAATGCCGGCGGGTGACAGGTGCTCGAGGTGGTCGCAACTCAAAGCGCCGAAACGCGCCGCCAGCGCCGCACCGCCCTGGTCGGACAGCTGCTCGGCGTGCAGCTTCACGGGCAGCCCCAGGGCTTGTGCGGCGTGGAAGAGGCGCTCGGTCTGTGTCGGGGTGAAGCCGATGGTTTCGCAGAAGGCGTCCACGGCGTCCACCAGGCCGGCGCGCTGCTGGCCGGCCAGCCATGCGATGGCCGCGTCGATGTAGGCATCGGGCTGGCCGGCGTATTCAGGCGGCAGGGCGTGTGCAGCCAGCGAGGTGGTGCGCACGCCCAGCGGCAGTTCGCGGCCCAGCCGGCGGGCCACGGCCAGGCAGCGCGCTTCGTCGGCTTCGGTGAGGCCGTAGCCTGACTTGATCTCGACCGTGGTCACGCCTTCGGCCATCAGCGCTCGCGCACGGACGGCAGCGGCCTGGAACAGGGCTTCGTCGCTGGCCGCGCGTGTGGCCGCCACGGTGCTGCGGATGCCGCCGCCGGCGCGGGCGATGTCCTCGTAGCTGGCGCCCTGCAGGCGCTGTTCGAACTCTGCAGCGCGGTCGCCGCCGTAGACCAGGTGGGTGTGGGCGTCGATGAGGCCGGGCGTGACCAGTGCGCCTAGCAGGTCGATTTCCTGCAGCGTCGGCCGGTGGCCGTCCACGGCCGGCGGCAGCTCGGCATCGGGCCCCACCCAGCGCAGCTGCCCGCCTTCCACCCACAGCGCGGCGTCTTCCACCCAGCCCCAGGGCGTGCCAGGCTGGAAGCTGGCCAGGCGCGCGTGCCGCCACAGCTGGCCTGGCGGCGGTGCGGGCCGTGGACCGGGCGCGTGGTTCATCGCGCGTGCGGCTCGAAGGCCAGCCACCAGCCGCTGTCGCCGGCCTGGGCCAGTTCCCAGCCTTCACCGGCCGAGGCTGCGGCCGTCAGGCCGGTGTAGGCCAGCGTGGCCGGCGGCACCTGCACGGGCGCTGCGCCCTCGCGACACAGCGTGGCGCCGTTCAGCGTGAACAGCGCCCGCAGGGGCGCGCGCGAGGCCCAGGGCACGCCGGCCACCGCGCGGCCCATCTCGGCGCGGCCGGCGGTCTGTCGGGCCATCAGGTTGAGGTCGAGCGTGGGGCCTTCCAGCAGCTCGCAACCCGGGGCCTGCGCGCCGTCGAAGTGCAGCGGGGGGCTGTCGGGCGTGAGCGTGTACTGCCCCTGCTGTTGGCCCGTTGGCAGGTGCAGCACCACGCCCGCGCCCTGCAGCACGCAGAACCAGCGCGCCACGCCCGGGTAGGCGCTGAAGGGGCCGCTCTTCGCCACCTCGGCCACGCTGATGCGCAGCTGCCATTCGTCGCCGCTGGCCGGCGGCCACAGCAGCAGGTCGCGCGTGAGGCCGCCGCCGTTCTTCCACGGCGTGGCGGCCACGCCGGCCAGGGGCACGAACTGCAGCAAAGGCGTCATGGCGTGAATTCCCCCTGCAGGCTGTAGAGCGAACCCGGGTGCACCAGCCGCGCCAGCGTGATGGCGCGCTGCGGGCTGAAGGTGCGGCGCAGCATCACCAGGCAGGGGGTGTCTGCGGCCACCTGCAGCAGCTGCGCTTCCTGCGCGGTGGGGCGGGCCGCCTCCACCGTGTACTGCGCGCGCCAGAGGTGGGTGTGCTGGAAGAGGTATTGCGTGGGCGTCACCGCGGTGAAGTCGGCCTGCAGATAGCCCGGGGCCGCCGCCGGGTTCACGTAGCGGTCTTCGCACTGCAGCGGGCGGCCGTTCTCCAGGTGCACGATGAGGGTGTGGAACACCGGCGCGCCGCTGGCCAGGCCCAGCTGCGCGGCCAGCGAGGCGGGCGCGGCCTCTTGCTGCTGCAGGTGCACCACGGCGCGGTGCTGGTGGCCGCGGGCGACGATCTCGTCGTGCAGGTCCTGGATGGTGAGCGTGCTGCTCACCCTGTGCAGAGGCGCGGCAAAGGTGCCCACGCCCTGGTTGCGCTGCACCAGCCCTTCGGCCTGCAGTTCGCGCAGCGCGCGGTTCACCGTCATGCGGCTGACATTGAACTCGGCCACCAGCTCGGCCTCGGAAGGCATCAGCGAACCCGGCGCCCAGCGCCCCGAGGCCAGCCCGGACTTCAGGTGCTGCTTCACGCGGGCAAAGGGCGCCAGCCTGGCGGGGTGGGGCGTCGACATGCTGCCGATGCTAGCCGCCCACTCTTGTCTAGACAAGTTGAACCTGGGCTACTACAGTGCAGCTGCTCCACCCGTGCATCACCCGTGTACCACCTGCGCACTGCCGCACCGACGAGGGCCCGCCATGACCGACCTGTCCCAGCTTCGCAATCTCGCCCCCGGCTCTGGCAGCGGTGCCGGCCCGCGCCCGGTGCGCGCCGCACGCGGCAGCCAGATCAGCTGTGCCAACTGGCTGATCGAAGCCGCGCTGCGCATGCTGCAGAACAACCTCGACCCCGAGGTGGCCGAGAACCCCGACGCCCTGGTGGTCTACGGCGGCATCGGCAAGGCCGCGCGCAACTGGGCGTGTTTCGACGCCATCGTCGCGAGCCTGAAGCAACTCAAGCCCGACGAGACCCTGCTCATCCAGAGCGGCAAGCCCGTGGGCGTGTTCCGCACCCATGCCGACGCTCCGCGCGTGCTGCTGGCCAACAGCAACCTGGTGCCGAAATGGGCCACCTGGGAACACTTCAGCGAGCTCGACCGCAAGGGTTTGATGATGTACGGCCAGATGACGGCCGGCAGCTGGATCTACATCGGCAGCCAGGGCATCGTGCAGGGCACCTACGAGACCTTCGTCGAGGCGGGCGTGCAGCACTACGGCGGCAGCCTGGCGGGCCGGTGGATCCTCACCGCCGGTCTGGGCGGCATGGGTGGCGCGCAGCCGCTGGCGGCCAGCTTCGCCGGGGCCAGCAGCCTGACCATCGAATGCCAGCAGAGCCGCATCGACTTCCGTCTGCGCAGCCGCTACGTGGACGAGCAGGCCACCGACCTGGACGACGCGCTGGCCCGCATGGCGCGCTACACCGCCGAGAAGAAGGCCGTGAGCGTGGCGTTGCTGGGCAACGCGGCCGAACTGTTGCCTGAACTGGTGAGGCGCGCCCGGGCGGGCGGGTGCAAGCCCGACCTCGTCACCGACCAGACCAGCGCGCACGACCTCGTCAACGGCTACCTGCCCGCGGGCTGGGGCGTCGAGCAGTGGAAAACGGCCGCGGCCGACCCGGAACAGCACGCCGCGCTGCGCGCCGCCGCCGCGCAGGGCTGCGCGGTGCATGTGCAGGCCATGCTCGATTTCCAGGCGATGGGCGTGCCCACGGTCGACTACGGCAACAACATCCGCCAGGTGGCCTTCGATGCCGGCGTGAAGAACGCGTTCGCCTTCCCCGGTTTCGTGCCGGCCTACGTGCGGCCGCTCTTCTGCCGCGGCAAGGGCCCCTTCCGCTGGGTGGCGCTGAGCGGCGACCCGGAAGACATCCGCAAGACCGACGCGAAGATGAAGGAGCTCTTTCCCGAAGATGCCCACCTGCACCGCTGGCTGGACATGGCCGGCGAACGCATCGCCTTCCAGGGCCTGCCGGCACGCATCTGCTGGATAGGCCTGGGCGAGCGCCACCGCGCAGGCCTGGCCTTCAACGAGATGGTGAAGAGCGGCGAGCTGAAGGCGCCCATCGTCATCGGCCGCGACCACCTGGACAGCGGCAGCGTCGCCAGCCCCAACCGCGAGACCGAGGCCATGCAGGACGGCAGCGATGCCGTGAGCGACTGGCCGTTGCTCAACGCCCTGCTCAACACCGCCGGCGGCGCCACCTGGGTGAGCCTGCACCACGGCGGTGGCGTGGGCATGGGCTACAGCCAGCACAGCGGCGTGGTGATCGTCTGCGATGGTACGGATGAGGCCGCCCGGCGCCTCTCACGCGTGCTGTGGAACGACCCCGCCACGGGCGTGATGCGGCATGCCGATGCCGGCTACGAGAGCGCCATCGCCTGCGCCCAAGAGCAAGGCCTCGACTTGCCGATGCTCACGAAGTTCTGATCCTGAAGGCCTGAACCCCATGCTGCTGCGCCCCGGACAACTGTCGCTCGAAGAACTGCAGGCTATCCACGGCCTGGGACACGACCGCCCACAACCGTTGCTGATGGACCCGGCCGCGCTGCCCGCCATCCAGGCCAGCGCCGCCGTGGTGCGCCGCGCCGCGGAAGGCAGCGCGGCCGTCTACGGCGTCAACACCGGCTTCGGCAAGCTGGCCAGCACGCGCATCAGCGAGGCCGACCTGGCCACGCTGCAGTGGAACCTGATCCGCAGCCACAGCGTGGGCGTGGGCGAGCCCTTGTCGGCACCCGTGTTGCGCCTGATGCTCGCGCTGAAAGCCGCCAGCCTGGCGCGCGGCCACAGCGGCGTCCGGCCGGTGGTCATCGACACGCTGCTGGCCGTGCACAACGCAGGCCTCGTGCCCTTCGTGCCCAGCCAGGGCAGCGTGGGCGCCAGTGGCGACCTGGCGCCGCTTTCGCACATGACGCTGGCCTTGATGGGCGAAGGCGAGTTCGTCCTCGGCCCAACGCGCCGCCCCGCCGCCGAGGTGCTGCGCGAACACGGCATCACGCCGCTGCAGCTGCAGGCCAAGGAAGGTCTGGCGCTCATCAACGGCACGCAGACCAGCACCGCGCTGGCGCTGCACGCGCTGTTCGCCTTCGAGCCGGTGCTGGAAGCCGCCTTGGTGGTGGGCGCGCTCACGGTGGACGCGGCGCGCGGCAGCGACGGCCCCTTCGACCCGCGCATCCATGCGCTGCGCGGCCAGCCGGGGCAGATCGACGTGGCCCAGGTCTACCGCCAGCTGCTGGCCGGCAGCGCCATCCGCGCCAGCCACCAGGAAGGCGACGACCGCGTGCAAGACCCGTACTGCCTGCGCTGCCAACCGCAGGTGGTGGGCGCCTGCCTCGACCAGCTGCGCCATGCGGCCAAGGTGCTGCTGATCGAAGCCAATGCCGTCACCGACAACCCGCTCGTGTTCGCCGAAGACGGCATGATGATTTCCGGTGGCAACTTCCACGCCGAACCCGTGGCGTTGGCGGCCGATGCGATGGCCTGCGCCATCGCCGAGGTGGGCGCCATTGCCGAGCGCCGCATCGCCATGCTGATCGACAGCGGCGTGTCGCGCCTGCCGCCTTTCCTCACGCCCAACGCAGGGCTGAACAGCGGCTTCATGATCGCGCACGTCACCGCCGCCAGCCTGGCGAGCGAAAACAAGAGCCTGGCCCACCCGGCCAGCGTCGACAGCCTGCCCACCAGCGCCAACCAGGAAGACCACGTCAGCATGGCCACCTTCGCCGCGCGGCGGCTGCAGCCCATGATCGACAACGTGGCGCACATCCTGGGCATCGAGCTGCTGGCCGCTGCGCAAGGCGTGGACTTCCTGCGCCCGCTGCAGAGTTCGGCGCCGCTGGAGCAGGCCCACGCGCTGCTGCGCGCCGAGTGCCCGTCGATGATGGAAGACCGCTACCTCGCGCCCGACATCGCTGCGGCCAGCGCGCTGGTGCGCAGCGGGCGGCTGGCGCAGGTGCTGCGCGGGCTGCAGGCCTTGCCGCCGCTGTGGCAGCCGGCTTGAGGGCCTTGAGGGTCTTGAGCGCCTTGAGCACCTTTACGGCGCGCCCCGATACAAAGGCTTGCCGCTGCAACAACGGTGCGCGCGCTGCCGCGCCTAGCATGGCGCGATGACGCTCGAGCAACAGCAAGGCCCTGGGTTCGAAGACCTGCGCGTGGAAATGAGGCTGGCCGCGACACGCCGCGCCGCGCTGATGGGGGCCGCAGCAATACTGCTGCAGGCCTGTGCCTCGGGCCCGCCGCAGGCTCCGGCCCGGCCCGCAGCACCGGGTGGGCCCGCCGCCCCGCCGCCCGACGCCGCCGCCACCGCACGCAGCCACCGCGTGATGAGCACCGAGCGCGACTGGCTGCGCTCGTGGTTCGAGGGCACGCCGGTGGCCATTCAGCAGCAGCCCGAGGGCGCGCTCAGCGTCGAGGTGCCGCTGGCCTACAGCTTCGACGCCCGCCGCAGCACGGTGAAGCCGGCGCTGGCGGCCGTGTTGGACAAGCTGGCCGAAAGCCTGCGCCGTACCGGTGCGCGGCTGCCCGTTCTGGCCGCGCCGGCCGACCCCGCCAGCCCGCCGCAACTGGCGCTGCAGCGCGCGACCGCGGTACGCGCGCACCTGCTGTCGCGCGGGGTGCATGTCTCGCAGCTGGGCACGCCGGCTGCCACGCAGGCCGCCGCGGTGCAGTTGCGCGCCGAGCTGCCCCCGCGGTAAGCCCCCCTGCCGGCTTGCGACAATGCGGCTCTCAGGAGAGCCCAACGCCGTGACCCACATCCTTCAGAACCTTCCCGCCGGCCAGCGTGTCGGCATCGCCTTCTCAGGCGGCCTGGACACCAGCGCCGCCGTGCACTGGATGCGCGCCAAGGGCGCCATTCCCTGCGCCTACACCGCCCACCTCGGCCAGCCCGACGAGAGCGACTACGACGAGATCCCGCGCAAGGCGCTGGCCTACGGCGCCGACCTGGCCCGCTTGATCGACTGCCGTGCCCAGCTGGTGGCCGAGGGCATCGCCGCCATCCAGTGCAGCGCCTTCCACATCAGCACCGGCGGCCAGACCTACTTCAACACCACGCCGCTGGGCCGCGCCGTCACCGGCACCGCGCTGGTGGTGGCCATGCGCGAAGACGGCGTCAACATCTGGGGCGACGGCAGCACCTACAAGGGCAACGACATCGAGCGCTTCTACCGCTACGGTCTGCTGGCCAACCCGGCGCTGAAGGTCTACAAGCCCTGGCTCGACCAGACCTTCATCGACGAGCTCGGCGGCCGCAAGGAGATGAGCGAGTACCTGCTCAATCATGGCTTCGACTACAAGATGAGCGTGGAGAAGGCCTACAGCACCGACAGCAACATGCTCGGCGCCACGCACGAGGCCAAAGACCTCGAGTTCCTGAACAGCGGCATGCACATCGTCAAGCCCATCATGGGCGTGGCCTTCTGGCGCGACGACGTCGAAGTGAAGCGCGAGACCGTGAGCGTGCGCTTCGAGGAAGGTGTGCCTACTGAGCTGAACGGCCGCAGCTTTGCCAACGCCGTGGAGCTGTTTGCCGAGGCCAACGCCATCGGCGGCCGCCACGGCCTGGGCATGTGCGACCAGATCGAGAACCGCATCATCGAAGCCAAGAGCCGTGGCATCTACGAAGCCCCGGGCATGGCGCTGCTGCACATCGCCTACGAGCGCCTGGTCACCGGCATCCACAACGAAGACACCATCGGCCAGTACCGCGCCAACGGGCGGACTTTAGGCAAGCTGCTCTACCAGGGCCGCTGGTTCGACCCCCAGTGCCTGATGCTGCGCGAGACCGCCCAGCGCTGGGTGGCGCGCGCCATCACGGGCGAGGTGACGCTGGAGCTGCGCCGCGGCAACGACTACAGCATCCTCAACACCGAAAGCCCCAACCTCACCTACGCCCCAGAGCGTTTGAGCATGGAAAAGGTGGAAGGCGCCTTCACGCCGGCCGACCGCATCGGCCAGCTGACGATGCGCAACCTCGACATTCAAGACACGCGCAACAAGCTGGGCATCTACACCGCCACCGGTTTGCTGGGGCAGGGCAGCGAAGGTTCGGTGTCCTTGCTTGCGGGGCCGAAGGTCGACTGACCCCGGCCTTGTCTGAAGGCCGGGCTCGAGCCCAGGCCGAGGGCTACATGCCCTTGAACAGATGGGCGTACAGCCGGCTGGCCGTGAGCTTCTCGGGCCGGCCGCGCAGCGTCAGCGTGACCTTGCCCGACTCTTCGCGTTTGGCCACGGTGATGGCGCGGGCCTGCACCACGGTGCCACGGTGCACCTGCCAGAACTGCGCCGGGTCCAGCTGCGGCAGCAGCTCTTTCAGCGAAGCGCGCACCAGGTGTTCACGCTCGGCGGTGACCACGCGCACGTACTTGTCGGCCGCCTCGAAGTACAGCACCTCGGCCACCGGCACCATGTGCACCAGGTTGCCCACCTGGGCCTGGATGACCTCCAGCCGCGGCGGAGCTCTGCCGCCCGCTGCCGGCGCGCTGCCCAGCAGCGCGCGCAGCTGCTGCACGGCGGCCTGCAGCGCAGCGTCTGGCGCCAGCGCATCAGGCGCTGGGGCCCCAGGCAGCGCGGCTGCTGTGCTGCCGGCCCGTGCGCTGCGGCGGTCGGCCAGGCGGGCCTGCAGGCGCGCCACGCAGGCCGCCAGGCGGCTGCGTTCCACGGGCTTGACGAGGTAATCCACCGCCTGCGCTTCGAAGGCCTGCAGCGCGTAGTCGTCGTAGGCGGTGACGAAGACCAGCAGCGGAAAGGGCGCTGCACCCGCTTCGCCTGACCCGGCTTCAGGCCAGTCTTCGGCCAGCGCCTGCGCGGCTTCCAGGCCGGTGCAGCCGGGCATGCGGATGTCGAAGAAACACAGCTCGGGCTGCAGGGCCAGCGCTTGCTCGGCCGCGCGCAGGCCATCGCCCACCATGGCCACCACCTGCAGTTCGGGCCACAGCGCGGCCAGTTCGGCGCGCAGGCCTTCGGCCAGCAAGGGTTCGTCTTCGGCAATCAGGCAGCGGGGGGCAGGGGTGTTCATCGGCCATCAGTCCAGGGGTAGCGTCAAGGTGGCCAGCGCGCCGCCTTCGGCGTCGACGGCGGGCGTGAGTTGCAGGCTGGCGCGCGCGCCGTACAGCGTGGCCAGCCGGGTGCGCACCTGCTCCAGGCCGAAGCCGCTGCCGCCGGGGTGGGCAGCGCCAGCGGGGGCCGTGGCGGCCGCAGCCGACGCTGCCGCCGCCGCAGCAGCAGCAGCGCCCAGGCCCACGCCGGTGTCGCGCACCTGCAGCACCAGCTGCGGGCCGTTGGGCCCGGTTTCACGCCGCGCGCTCACGTCGAGCCGGCCGCCTTCCACCTTGGGTTCCAGCCCGTGCTTGATGGCGTTTTCCACCAGCGGCTGCAGCAGCAGCGGCGGCAGCGGCAGCGTGGCCAGCTCGGGCGGCAGCTGCAGGTTCACGCGCAGCCGCGGGCCCATGCGCACGGCCATTAGCGCCAGGTAGTCGTCGGTGTGGTGGAACTCCTGCGCCAGCGGGTGCGAGGCCTGGCGTGAGGCCGCCAGCGTGGCGCGCAGGAAGCCGATCAGGCGGTCCAGCATGGCCTGCGCACGCTGCGGGTCCAGGCCGATGAGCACGCGCAGGTTGGCCAGGGTGTTGAACAGCATGTGCGGTTCCAGCTGGCTTTGCAGCAGGCGCAGCTGGTTCTCGGCGGCCTGGCGCTGCGCCGCTTCGGCCTGGGCGCGGGCGCTGCTCACGCGCTCGGCGGCACTGACCACCAGGATGAGCACCAAGGTGGCCAGCGCACTGATGACCAGCGTGACCCGGGCGCTGGTGCTGTTGAAGTTCAGCAGGCTGGGGGAACTGAAGCCGAAGATCGCGTCGGCCGCGGCCTGCCCGAGGGGCGGGCCGGCCAGCAAACAGAAGAGGGCCGCCGGCACCGTGCCGGTCCATCCTTCCAGGAAGGGGCCTGGCGAAGGCGCCAGGCGCCGCAGACGTCGCACCTGGTCGTACAGGGCGGCCTGGGTGAACCAGCTGAGGTCGTTCACCAGCGTGCAGGCCAGGCCGATGCACAGCGAGTAGGTCAGCTTCACCTGGAAACGCCCGCCATCCAGTGCCGTCAGCAGGGTGGCGATGCCCAGGCAAACGCCGAACAGCACCAGCGCCGTGCGCAGCAGCCGCTGGCGCCAGCGCGCCAGCGCGGCCTGCAAGGCGGTGCCAGGGGGTGGAGGCGGGGCGGGCGGGGCAGTCAAGGGCAGGGGGGGTGTGCGGGGAGTGGCCGTGGCCTGGGCAACCTCGGAAAACTTGGAAGACTTGGCAGTGCGCGAGGCGTTCAGCATGCCGCCAGTATCCAGGCGGTGCACGCCACACACAGCCCTGGCGCGACCAGACGTCGCCCGCCTTCGCCAGATGCCACCCTGGCGCCGCCGGGTGTCAGCCCCCGGCCGGCGCCAGCTGCGCGCGCAGCGCCTCCACGCGCGCGCGGTTGGCACCGCGGTCGCTGTAGCCCAGGCGCGAGGCCGAGCGCACCTGCACCACGTTGGCGGCGCTGTCGAACCAGAACTCGACGTCGTCGGTGTAGCGCATCAGGGGCGTGGTGTATTCGGCGCGCAGGTAGCCGCCCTCGGCCTGCACCACGCGCGCACCGGGCGTGGCTTCCACCAGGCTGCGCAAGCGGGCCAGGGTGCGGGCCTCGTCACCCAGGGCCGGCAGCGGCGCGATGCTGGCATAGGCCAGGCGCGGGTGCCCCGGCCACAGCGCGGCCTGGCTGCTGACGCTGTTGGGGCGTGTGGAAGGGGCCTTCAGCCGCCCGTCGCGCACGCCCAGGTCAGACGGCGCCTGGCCGGCCAGCAGGCCCAGGCGGCCGGCCGCCAGGCCCAGCAGGGCCAGCGCCAGCACGGCGAGCAGGGCGTAGACCATCCAGCGCAGCATCCGGGTGGGCACGGGCATCAGCGGCGCTTGCCGCCCAGCAGCGAGCCGAGCACGCCGCGGATGATCTCGCGCCCCACCGCGGTGCCGATGCTGCGCACCGCCGAACTGGCGGCCGCCTCGGCCAGCCCGGGACGGCGCCCGCCGCGCGGGCCGGTGCTGCCGAAGAGCACGTCTTTCAGGCCGCCCATCAGGCCGCTGTCGGCAGCGGCAGGCGGGGCGCCGGGCACGCCTCCGGCCGCCACGCTGCCACCCCCGCCACCGGCCGCTGCAGCCGGCGTGGCCGGCGTCACCGCACCGGGCCCGGCTTCGGCCCGGCCCTTGATCTTCTCGTAGGCCGATTCACGGTCCACCGTCTTCTCGTAGGTGCCCGCCACCAGGCTGCCGGCGATGAGCGCCTGCCGCTGCTGCGGCGTGATGGGGCCGATCTGGCTGCCCGGCGGCAGCACGAACACACGTTCGGTGACGCTGGGCCGGCCCTTGGCATCGAGAAAGCTCACCAGCGCCTCGCCCACGGCCAGCTCTTGAATGGCGGTGGCCATGTCGCCAATCTTCGGGTTGGCGCGCATGGTCTCGGCCGCGCTCTTCACGGCCTTCTGGTCGCGTGGTGTGAAGGCGCGCAGTGCGTGCTGCACGCGGTTGCCGAGCTGCGCCAGCACGGTGTCGGGCACGTCCAGCGGGTTCTGCGTCACGAAGTACACGCCCACGCCCTTGCTGCGCACCAGGCGCACCACCAGTTCGATGCGTTCCGTCAGCGCCGCCGGCGCGTCCTTGAACAGCAGGTGGGCCTCGTCGAAGAAGAACACGAGCTTGGGTTTTTCAAGATCGCCCACTTCCGGCAGCAGCTCGAACAGCTCGCTCAGCATCCACAGCAGGAAGGTGGAATACAGGCGCGGCGAGTTCATCAGCCGGTCGGCCGCCAGCACGTTGATGACGCCCTTGCCGTCCACCGTCTGCATGAAATCAGAGATGTCGAGCATGGGCTCGCCGAAAAACTGGTCGCCGCCCTGTTCCTCGATCTGCAGCAGGCCGCGCTGGATGGCGCCCACGCTGGCGGCGCTGATGTTGCCGTACTCGGTGGTGAACTGCTTGGCGTTCTCGCCCACGTACTGCAGCGCGGCGCGCAGGTCCTTCATGTCCAGCACGAGCAGGCCGTTGTCGTCGCAGATCTTGAACACGAGGTTCAGCACGCCGGCCTGGGTTTCGTTGAGCGCCAGCATGCGCGCCAGCAGCAACGGGCCCAGGTCGCTGACGGTGGCGCGCACGGGGTGGCCGTCCTTGCCAAACACGTCCCACAGCGTAGCCGGGCACAGAGTAGGCTCGGGCTCGGGCAGGCCGCGCTCCTTCAGGATGCCGGCCACCTTGGGGCTGAGCGTGCCGCGCTGCGTGATGCCGGTGAGGTCGCCCTTCACATCGGCCATGAACACGGGCACGCCGATCTTGCTGAAGCTCTCGGCCAGGGTCTGCAGCGTGATGGTCTTGCCGGTGCCGGTGGCGCCCGTGATGAGGCCATGGCGGTTGGCCAGGGCCGGCAGCAGGTGGCATTGAACGTCGCCGTGCTGGGCAACGAGGATGGGTTCGGGCATGGGCGCACTCCGCAGGGGCAAACTGGCGCGCAGTCTAAGCGGCCGCCGCGCCGGCCCTAAGCGCGGGGTTCAAGCCCCTGCAGGGCAGGCCGGCACCAGGTCTGGTCGGCCTCGGCCAGGCGGGCGAACCAGGTCTGGGCTTCGGCCGCCGCCTGCTGGCGTGTGCCCTCGTTGCCGGCCTTGGCGGCCACGCGGGCCAGGGCCTCCCAGCCGAAGAAGTGCTCCAGCGCCGGCGCTGCGGGTTCCTGCAGCTGCACACGGGCCAGGCAGGCGTGGGCATGGTCGTAGGCCGCGGCGTAATGGCCGGCGCGGGCATGGCACAGCGCCAGGCGGTAATCGGCCCGCTCCAATTCCAGCCAGGTGCCGGCGCGCGCCCAACTGCGGTGCGAAAGCGCGGCCGCATGCAGCATCAAGGCCTGCTGGGCCGGGCTGAGCGTGGCTTCGTCATGAAGCGCCCCGGCGGCGTTGTTGGCGCTGGCGGCCAGCGCGCGCACGGCGGGGTCGGTGTCGGGCAGGGCGGCGCAGGCGGCTTCGGCGGCCTGTAGCAGGCTCAGCGCGCGTTCGGGGCCGAAGTACGCCAGCTGGGCCGCGGTCAGGGCCTGCAGGCGGGCGTGTTCGCTGGCGGGGGTGTCGGGCGGCAGCGACAGCGTGCCGGCAGCCAGCTGCAGCACGGTGGCGTGGCGTTGCAGGGCCTGCGCGGTGGCGCCGCCGGCCTCCACCTGGGGCAGGGCGGCGAGCTGTCGCTGGAAGGCCAGGCCCTCGGCCCACAGGCCCAGGTGCTGGCCCTGCACGTGCTGCGCCAGGAAAGCCAGCTGGGCCACCTGCTCGTCGGTCTGCGCCATCGGCAGGCCCTCGGCCTGCAGGCTGGCGGCCACGCGGGCGGGCTGGCGGGCGTGGGTGTTCCAGGCCTCATCGAGGTAGCTGTCGAAGCTCATGGCGGGCAGGGGGGTGGTGGTGCTGGGCCGGCAAGCTAGCGGGGCGGGCGGGGCCTGTCCATCCCTCCGTGCCGGGTTGAACGCGGGCCGGCAGCGGGCTGGTGGGTGCAGCCTGGTGGGCGCAGGCGCCCCGGCGGCTAAAATCGCCGGCTGTCTTTCCAAGGGTTGAAGCATTTCATGGCCGGTCATTCCAAATGGGCGAACATCCAGCACCGCAAGGGCCGGCAGGATGAAAAGCGCGGCAAGGCCTGGACACGTGTCATCCGCGAGATCATGGTGGCCGCCCGGCTGGGCGGTGGCGACCCCGCCGCCAACCCCCGCCTGCGCCTGGCCATCGAGAAGGCCAAGGCGGTGAACCTGCCGGTCGATACCGTCAAGCGCAACATCGACAAGGCCACCGGCAACCTCGAAGGCGTCAGCTACGAGGAAATCCGCTACGAGGGCTACGGCATCGGCGGCGCCGCCATCATCGTCGACTGCATGACCGACAACCGCGTGCGCACCGTGGCCGAGGTGCGCCATGCCTTCAGCAAGCACGGCGGCAACATGGGCACGGAAGGCAGCGTGGCCTTCCAGTTCAAGCACTGCGGCCAGCTGGTGTTTGCGCCGGGCACCAGCGAAGACAAGGTGATGGAAGTGGCGCTGGAAGCCGGCGCCGAAGACGTCATCACCGACGACGACGGCGCCGTGGAAGTGCTGTGCCCCCCGGGTGATTTCGAGGCCGTGAAGGCCGCCCTGGAAGCCGCCGGCCTGAAGCCCGAGGTGGCCGAGGTGACCTGGCGCGCCGAAAACCCCGTGGAAGTGACAGGCGAAGACGCCGTGCGCATGCAGAAGCTGCTGGACGTCATCGAAGACCTCGATGACGTCCAAGACGTGTTCCACAACGCCGTGCTGTCCGAGTGACCGCCGCATGAAGGTTCTCGTCATCGGCGGTGGCGGCCGCGAGCACGCACTGGCCTGGAAGCTGGCCCAGAGCGAACGCGTGCAGCGTGTCTACGTGGCCCCGGGCAACGGCGGTACCGCGCAAGACGCCACGCTGCACAACGTGCCGCTGCACACGCCGCAGGAACTGGCTGACTTTGCGGTGGCCGAGAAGGTGGCGCTCACCGTGGTGGGCCCGGAAGCGCCGCTGGCGGCCGGCGTGGTGGACCTCTTCCGCGCCCGCGGCCTGCGCATCTTCGGCCCCACGCGCGCTGCCGCGCAGCTGGAAAGCAGCAAGGCCCACGCCAAGGAATTCATGCAGCGCCACGGCATCCCCACCGCGCTGTACGCCACCTTCACCGGCGCGGCCGAGGCGCATGCGCATGTGAACAAGCACGGCGCGCCCATCGTCATCAAGGCCGACGGCCTGGCAGCGGGCAAGGGCGTGGTGGTGGCGATGACGCTGGAAGAAGCGCATGCCGCCATCGACGACATGCTGGGCAGCAATTCAATCGGCGTGCAGCACAACGCCGAAGGCGCCCGCGTGGTCATCGAAGAATTCATGCAGGGCGAAGAAGCCAGCTTCATCGTGCTGTGCGACGGCAAGAATGTGCTGACGCTGGCCACCAGCCAGGACCACAAGCGCATCGGCGACGGCGACACCGGCCCCAACACCGGCGGCATGGGCGCTTACTCGCCCGCGCCCGTGGTCACGCCCGATGTGCATGCGCGCGTGATGCGCGAGATCATCCACCCCACCATCAGCGGCATGGCCAAGGACGGGGTGCCCTACACCGGCTTCCTGTACGCGGGCTTGATGATCGACGCCCAGGGCCAGCCGCGCACGGTGGAATTCAACTGCCGCCTGGGCGACCCCGAGGCGCAGGTGATCCTGATGCGCCTGAAGAGCGACCTCTTCGAAGTGCTGATGCACGCCACCGACGGCACGCTGGACCAGGTTGAATTGCAATGGGACCGCCGCACCGCCCTGGGCGTGGTGATGGCCGCCCACGGTTACCCGGCGGCACCGCGCAAGGGCGATGCCCTCACCGGCATGCCGGCCGGTACGCCCGACTTGCAGGTCTTCCACGCCGGCACCGCGCTGGACGGCGGCACGCTGAAGGTGAGCGGCGGGCGCGTGCTGTGTGTCACCGCGCTGGGCGATTCGGTGCGGCTGGCGCAGCAGGCGGCGCTGGCGGCCGTGCGGCAGATTCACTTCGACGGCGCGCAGTGGCGCAATGACATTGGCCATCGCGGGATAAAGAGCCCCCAGGCTCACTAGCGTTCGCCACCCCCCAGGGGGGCCGTCCGCCGCCGGCCCGGCGGAGCCGGTTCCGGGGCGGGAAGCTTGATCTGTACTCTTTCATTCGGCCTTGCATTTAGCCTCTACGACCATGATCGACACCATTGCGGTTCGCGCTTACCTGCTGGCCTTGCAGGAGAGCATCGTGCAGGCCATGCAGGCCGAGGACGGCAAGACCTTCCTGCGCGATGGCTGGCAGCGGCCGGCCGGCGGCAAGCTGGAGGGCGACGGTTTGTCGCAGCTGGTGGAGGAAGGCGGCCTGCTCGAGCGGGGTGGCTGCAACTTCAGCCACGTGAAGGGCGCCAGCCTGCCGCCCAGCGCCACGCAGCACCGCAGCGAACTGGCCGGCGCGCCCTTCGAGGCCCTGGGGGTCAGCCTGGTGATGCACCCGCGCAACCCGTACGTGCCCACGGTGCACATGAACGTGCGGCTGCTGGCGGCCTTTCCGGAAGGCAAGCCGGCCGTGACGTGGTTCGGCGGCGGCATGGACCTCACGCCCTACTACGGCTTCGAGGAAGACGCGCGCCACTTCCACCAGGTGAACGCCGACGCGCTGGCGCCTTTCGGGGCCGACAAGTACCCGCGCTTCAAAGCCTGGTGCGACGAGTACTTCTTTCTCAAGCACCGCAACGAGCCGCGCGGCATCGGCGGCGTGTTCTTCGACGACTTCAACGAAGGCAGCTTCGAAGAAGGCTTCGCGATGATGCGTGCGGTGGGCGACGCCTTCATTCCGGCCTACCTGCCCATCGTGCAGCGCCGCCGCGACACGCCCTATGGCGAACGCCAGCGCGATTTCCAGGCCTACCGCCGCGGCCGCTATGTCGAGTTCAACCTCGTGTGGGACCGCGGCACCCACTTCGGCCTGCACGGCGGCGGCCGCACCGAGAGCATCCTGATGAGCATGCCGCCCATCGTGAAGTGGCGCTACAGCTGGCAGCCTGAGGCCGGCAGCGAAGAGGCGCACCTGTACACCGACTTCCTGCGCCCACGCGACTGGCTGAACGAGTGAAGCGCCACCGAATGCAGCTTCGTGATTAAGCGGGTGGGCCTCTTCGGGGGCACCTTCGACCCCGTGCACAACGCGCATGTGGCCCTGGCCCATGCCGCGCTGCAGAGCCTGGCGCTGGACGAGGTGCGCTGGGTGCCCACGGGGCATTCGTGGCAGAAGCACCACCGCGCGGCCAGTGCCGCGCACCGCGAATCCATGGTGCGCCTGGCGATGGCCGGCACGCCGGGCTTCACGCTCAGCCGCATCGAGATGGAACGTGCCGGCCCCAGCTACACGCTGGACACCGTGCGCGAGCTGCATGCGGCCGAACCCGGCACCGAGTGGGTGCTCATCATCGGCCAGGACCAATATGCCCGACTGCACACCTGGCGAGACTGGCCCGTGCTGCTGGGCCTGGTGACGCTGGCCGTGGCCAACCGCCCGGGCACCGGCCTGCAGCCCAGCCCCGAGGTGCAGGCCCATCCGCACCGCGCGGTGCCGCTGCCCATGCTGGACATCAGCGCCACCGACATCCGCGCCCGCGTTGCCGCGGGGCAGGACATTTCGCAACTGGTGCCGCCCGAAGTGGCGCGCTATATTGAAACCCACCGCCTGTACACAGGCACCGCCGCAGGCGGCAAGACACCCCACGGGAGCTGAATCTGGACATCCGCAAGCTGCAACGCGCCATCGTCGATGGTCTCGAAGACGTGAAGGCCCAGCACATCGCCGTCTTCAACACCGAACACCTCAGCGCCATGTTCGAGCGCGTGATCATCGCCTCGGGCACCAGCAACCGGCAGACCAAGGCCCTCGCCGCCAGCGTGCGCGACAGCGTGCGCAGCCAGGGTTTCCAGGTGATGAGCACCGAGGGCGAAGACAACGGCGAATGGATCATCGTCGACTGCGGCGCCGCGGTGGCGCACATCATGCAGCCGGCCATCCGCGAGTACTACCACCTCGAAGAAATCTGGGGTGGCAAGAACGTCAAGATGAAGATGGGCGCGGTGACCACCAAGCTGGTGAAGGCCAGCGAGCCCGATGCGCCTGCGGCAAAGCCGGGCCGGGCGGCGAAGACCGCGACGAAGACCGACTCTAAAACCGTCACGAAAGCGGCAGCGCCCAAGACGCCTGCCAAAGCCCCGGCAACCCGGGCGCCAGCGAAAAAGGCTGCGGCTCCCGCCCCGGCCAAGACGCCCGCGGCCCGCAAGAGTGCGGTGCAGACCGTGGTGGCCGGCGCGCCCAAGAAAGTGGCCGCGAAGAAGGCGCCCACGAAGACCGCCGCACGCAAGGCTGCTGACAAGTCGGCCGCCTACCAGCGCGTGGGTGCGCGTCGCCCCTCGGTGAAGACGGCGGCGAAGGCGGCACCCAAGGCCGCTGGCAATACGGCCAGCAAAGCCGCCGCGAAACCCGCTGCCAAGGCCCCGGCCCGCAAGACCCCGCGCTCGGCCTGAGCCCGCGCCAGCCCTTGGTCAGCGCGCCATGAAGCTGCTGGTGCTGGCCGTGGGGCAGCGCCAACCGGCCTGGGCCGACGAGGCCTGGGCCGATTTCGCCAAGCGTTTTCCGCCCGAGATGCGCCTGGAACTGAAGGCGTTGAAGGCCGAGCCCCGCAGCGGCGGCAAGACCGCCGCGCAATGCATGGAAGCCGAAGCCGCACGCTTCGAAGCTGTTTTGTTGGCACAAGCCAAAGGCGCGCGCCGCGTGGTGCTGGACGAACACGGCCAGCGCCGCAGCACCGCGCAGCTGGCCGAGCGCGTGCAGGCCTGGCGCGGCGAGGGCCGCGACGTGGCGCTGTTGATCGGCGGGCCCGACGGTCTGGCGCCGGCCCTGAAAGCCAGCGCCGACGAAACCCTGCGCCTGAGCGACCTGACCCTGCCGCACGCCTTCGCGCGTGTGCTGCTGGCCGAAGCGCTGTACCGCGCGTGGACGCTGGCCAGCGGGCACCCCTACCACCGCGAGTGAAGGGCGCGTTCCGCGGCCTTGTTCCGCGGCCCCGTTCCGTGCGAACTGCCGAACCTGCGTGCGCAGGCTCAGATCACCACAAGGGCGCGGCCAGGGGCGCGGTGGTCTGCTGCGCCAGCCGCTCGGGCGGCGTGCCGAGGCTGCTGCAGGCCAGCAGCACCGCGCCATCGGCCAGTGCCAGGCGCGGGGCCTCGGCCACGCCGGCCGCGCCGGCCAGCGCGCGCTGGGCGCTGGCCACGCTGGGTACGGCCAGTTCCAGCCAGCGTTCATCGCCACGCCGTTGCAGGGCCGTGCTGGTCAGGCCGGCCAGCACGAAGGGGCGCAGCAGCGGGGCGCGCGCAGCTTCCGGCGCCTTCACGAACGAGGCCGGCGCGGCACAAGGCGAGGCCGAGGCCAGCGGCACGGCCAGGGCGGCGAAGGCAGCCCCTGCAAGGCGGGCGAGAGTGGCGCGGGTGTTCATGAAGTGTCTCCAGTCAGGCCCTGAAGTCTAATAACTCACTTCATACTTGGTGGTCGTTGCTTATATCTCCCAAACCATAAAGACGCGGGTTCCAGCGGTGATTCCAGCGCCCGCCAGAGACTGTGGAGAATGCAAGCCATGCCCTTGCCACCGCCCGTCGCACACCCCTTCGTCTACCTGGCTTCGCAAAGCCCGCGCCGCGTGCAACTGCTGAACCAGCTGGGCGTGAACCACCGCCCCTTGCTGCCCGACCCGGGCGAAGACCCCGAGGCGCTGGAAGAAACCCGCAGCGGCGAGCTGCCGCTGGCCTATGTGCAGCGCGTGGCCCGGTTGAAGCTGGACGAGGCGCGCCGCCGCCTGCGCCGCCGCCGGCTGCCGGTGGCCCCCATCCTGTGCGCCGACACCACGGTGGCGCTGGGCACGCGCATCCTGGGCAAGCCTGCCGACGAAGCCGAGGCCGCCGAGATGCTGCGTGCGCTGTCGGGCCGCAGCCACCGCGTGATGACGGCCGTGGTGGTGCTGGCCGGCACCCAGGTGTTTGCCGACACCAGCATCTCGCGCGTGCGCTTCGCCGAGCTTTCCGAGACCACCATCCGCCGCTACATCGAGAGCGGCGAACCCATGGGCAAGGCCGGCGCCTACGCCATCCAGGGCCGCATCGCGGCGTGGATCGCGCACATCGAAGGCAGCCACAGCGGCATCATGGGCCTGCCCCTCTTCGAAACCACCGCCTTGCTGGCGCGCGCCCGCGTGCGCCTGGAGCTGTAGACGCATGGCCACGCAAGACATCCTCATCAACTGGGCCCCGCAGGAAACGCGCGTGGCCGTGGTGGAAAACGGCGCGGTGCAGGAACTGCACGTCGAGCGCACGCTCGAGCGCGGCCTGGTGGGCAACGTCTACCTGGGCAAGGTGGTGCGGGTGTTGCCGGGCATGCAAAGCGCCTTCATCGACATCGGCCTGGAGCGCGCCGCCTTCCTGCACGTGGCCGATCTGGTGGGCGGCCCGCCGCGCGCCGAGGCGCGGCCCGACGCGCCGCTGGTGCCCATCGAGCGCCAGGTGTTCGAAGGCCAGACGCTCACCGTGCAGGTCATCAAAGATGCCATCGGCACCAAGGGCGCGCGCCTGTCCACGCAGATCAGCATCGCCGGGCGCATGCTGGTGTTCCTGCCGCACGACAAGCACATCGGCATCAGCCAGAAGATAGGCAGCCACGAGCTGCGCGAAAGCCTGCGCGCGCGCGTGCAGGCGCTGGCCGCGGCGGGGCTTGAAAAAGACAGCGACAAGGTGGGCGGCTTCATCCTGCGCACCAATGCCGAAGAAGCCACCGACGCCGAACTGGCCGAAGACATCGCCTACCTGCGCCGTGCCTGGGCGCTGATACGCGAACGTGCGCAGCAGCGCCCGCCGGGCAGCCTGCTGCACCAGGACCTGAGCCTGGCCGAGCGCGTGCTGCGCGACCTGGCCGTGGATGCCACCGGCACCATCCGCATCGACAGCCGCCTGCAGTGCAACGCGCTGAAGGCCTTCGGCGACACCTACATGCCGGGCACGGTGAACAAGCTCGAGCTCTACAAGGGCGAGCGGCCCATCTTCGACCTCTTCGGCATCGAGGAAGAGATCGCCCGCGCTTTAGGCCGGCGTGTTGACCTGAAGAGCGGCGGCTACCTCATCATCGACCAGACCGAAGCGCTGACCACCATCGACGTGAACACCGGCGGCTTCGTCGGTGCGCGCAACTTCGACGACACCATCTTCAAGACCAACCTGGAAGCGGCCGGCGCCATGGCGCGCCAGCTGCGGCTGCGCAACCTGGGCGGCATCATCATTGCCGACTTCATCGACATGACGCGGCCCGACCACCAGGAAGCCGTGCTGGCCGAACTGCGCAAGCAGCTGGCGCGCGACCGTACGCGCACCACGGTGAGCGGCTTCACGCAACTGGGCCTGGTGGAGATGACGCGCAAGCGCACGCGCGAAAGCCTGGCCCACATGCTGTGCGAACCCTGCCCCACCTGCCAGGGCCGCGGCCAGGTGAAGACGGCGCGCAGCGTGTGCTACGACATCCTGCGCGAAATCTTGCGCGAGGCGCGGCAGTTCAGCCCCAAGGAGTTCCGCGTCATCGCTTCACCGGCGGTGGTGGAGATGCTGCTGGACGAAGAAAGCGTGCACCTCGCGGGCCTGAGCGAATTCATCGGCAAGCCGATCTCGCTGAGCGCGGAGGCGGGGATGAATCCGGAGCAGTACGACATCGTGCTGGTTTAGGGGCCCCAGCCCCTGCCCGCTACAACGGCTGCAGCTGCGCCCCGCGCAAGCCCACCAGCAGCGCCCGGCCGCTGCCGTCGACCCTGAACTCGCCGTAGCGGGCCACCGCCCAGCGTGCGGCTTCACCTTCCGGAAAGAACCAGGCGTTGGTCACCAGCACCCAGTGGCCGCCGCGGGCTGTCAGGGCCAGCTTCAGTTCGCTGGGGCCGGGCACGCCGCCTGCCGGCAGCAACTGCAGCGTGGCCACGCCGCGGGCGTCGCGCCGGGCCAGCAGCTGCGGCGGCGGCCCGGGCCACAGGCCGGTGCTGGGTGGGGGCAGGGTGGGCAGCTGGAAACGCAAGGCCATGTAGTCGCCCTGCATCAGGGAACGCGGGTCGGCTGGCAAAAGCTCCACGAACAAGGGCTGGCCTTCGGCGATGAGCTTCTCTTTCTGCCAGATGCCGGCGTTGGCCACCGCCAGCAGGGCGGCAAGGCTGAGGGCCAGGCCGATGCGGGCACGGCCTGCGTGCGGCGGCGAGGCCAGGGCTGTGTCTTCAGCGTGTGCTGCGGTGGGCGCCGCGACCTTTTTCTGCACGCGCCACGCCCACATCGCCACGGCGCCCAGCAGCGCGCCGGCGCCCAGCAAGGTCAGCGCCTTGATCTGCAGCGGCCAGGCCAGCGCGTAGTAGAAGGCGCCCAGCGTCCAGGCGGCGGCCAGCGCTGCGGTGGTGGCCAGGCGCCAACGGTGCGTGGTGGCCGCCAGTGCCAGCGCCAGCAGGCAGGCGCCCAGGGCCGGCATGAAACCGGCCAGCGCCACCAGCACCAGGGCCGCCGCCGCACACCAGCCCTGGCGCAAGGGCGGCCAGCCGCGTGCGGCCCAGAAGGCAGCGCCCACCGCCAGCAGCGCAGAGCTGGCCTGCATCGGCAGGTCTTCCCAGCGCGCGCCCAGCGCATGCCTGCGCGCCAGTTCGGCACCGCTGCTGCTGCCCAGGCTGGCGCCCACCAGCATCGTCAGGCCCGCCCACGCGCACAGGCCGGCCAGCACGGCCACCAGCCAGCCGGCCTGCACGCTTTCCAGCGCTGCGCGCATGCGCGGCGGGCAGTGGCGGTGCAGCGCCAGCGCCAGCAGCCACAGGCTCAGCACCAGGTGCAGGGCCAGCCACAACAGCTGCTGGTTGCCGAACCAGGCGCCGCTCCACAGGCGCGGCGTGAACACCAGCATCGCCAGCAGCGCCGCTGCCGCCCCCAGCATCACGCGCAGCCAGGCCCGCGGCAGGGCCGCCGCCAGGGCCAGGCACAGCCCGCAGAGCAGCGCCGCTGCGGCCTGGTCGTCCACGTCCTCGAACAGCCCCAGGCCGATGGACAGCAGGCCCAGCAGCAGCGCCGGCTGCGCGAGCTGCTCCACGAACACCGGCAGTTCGCGGGTGCGCAGCACCACGACGGCCAGGCCCAGCAGCAGGCCGCCCACCACGTAGGGGCCGATGCCCCGCTGCAGCACGTCGCCCAGCAGCAGGAACACCACCGCCAGCAGCGGCAACGCCGACAGCCAGGCCCCCAGGGCCGAGAGCAGTACCACCGGCCAGGGCCGGCTGGGCAACCCCTTTGGCGCGGTTTCGATCACGGGCGGGTTCATCGTGCGGCCTCTTGCCCTTGGTGCTCTTGGTGCGCTTGGTGCGTTTGATGGGCCTCATGCGCCTTCTGCAGGCGCAGCAGGGCATGCACCGTGGCCGCCAGCAGCCCGGCCGCCACCAGGCCCAGCAGCAGGAAGCGGCTCATGGGGTCGCTGCGGCCGGCGCCATCGAACAGCAGACGCAGCAGGCCGCCGCACAGCAGGGTGTTGAGGCCCAGTGCGGCAGCGCTCAGGCCGAAGAGGTCGAAGCAGCGCGCCGGCCCCCAGGCCAGCACGGTGGCCAGCACGGCCAGCGCCAGCAGGCCCAGCAGGTACTGCCCGCCCACCTGCACATGGAACAAGCCGGCCAGCGCGCTGGCGCTGAGCATCACCACCACCAGCGTGAGCGCGGTGCGCAGCGCCCAGGGCCCGGCGCCGGTGAGAACGCGCAGCGGCGGTGCCAGCAGCGCAGCCACGCCCAGCGCCAGCGCCGCGCCCACCGCGTGCACCGGCAGGTCGTGCGGCACCGCGCGCCAGCTGTGCCCGGTGTGCGCCTGCACCCACAACGCCACGGCCGTCAGCGCCACCAGCGCCCAGGGGGCCCACAGCAGCTCGCTGCGCAGGCCCAGGGCCAGCGGCAGCATCAGCGCTGCCCACAGCGCAAAGAGCTGCCAGGGGTCGGCGCCGGTCTGGTAGGTCTGGCCGAAGTAGGCCAGCAGCGCGCCGCTGTTGATGAACACCAGCAAGCCCAGCGGCCGGCGCGCTGCCGGGCGCAACCAGGCGGCGGCCGCCAGCACCAGCAGCGTGCCTTGCAGCAGCGCGAAGCGCTCCAGGCGGCCCCAGCCGCCCCACTGGGCGGCCACCCAGAACACCAGCCCCATGCCCCCCAGCGTGGCGGCCAGCGCGGCCAGCCCCAGGGCCACGTGCCGCGCCAGGCCGGCAGGGGTGCCGGCGAGGCCGGCGCGCTGCTCCAGCTGCGTGGTGGCGGCGGCGTCCAGGCCCTGCTCGGCGGCGCTGCGGTACAGGTGCAGTCGAAGGTCCATCGGTGGCTCGGTGTGGCTGCGTTGCGGGTGATGCTAGGCGTGGGGCGCCGCACTCGGGTGCTGCACCTGCACGGCATCGCGCGGTGCGCCTGGCGGTATCGGCGTGTGCTACCGGGGTGCGCCGCTCACCCCGTTCAACGCCGTTCAACCGCGGTGGGCACCAGGCCGGCTGCGCGCACACGCTGCCTACAATTTGCCGCATGGCCCCTGACCACCAGTTCGTTCTCACCCTCTCCTGCCGCGACACCAAGGGCATCGTGCATGCCGTCGCGGGCCTGCTCTACCAGGCCGGCTGCAACATCATCGATTCACAGCAGTTCGGTGATCTGGAAGGCGAACACGCCACCGGCCTCTTCTTCATGCGCGTGCACTTCCAAGCGCCGCCGCAACTGGCCCAGGCCGAGACGCTGAGCACACTGTTCCAGCACACGCGGCAGCAGTTCGGCATGCAGGTGCACTTTCACGCCCTGGGCGTGCGCCCGCGGCTGCTGCTGATGGTGAGCCAGCACGGCCATTGCCTGAACGACCTGCTGTTCCGCTGGAAGAGCGGCAACCTGGGCGTGGACATCCCGGCCATCGTCAGCAACCACAGCACCTACCGCGGCCTGGCCGAGAGCTACGGCATCCCTTTCCACCATCTTCCCTTGGCCGGGGGCAGCAGCGCCGAGCTCAAGCGCGCGCAAGAGCTGCAGGTGGAAGCGCTGATCGAGCGCGAGCGCATCGACCTCGTGGTGCTGGCGCGCTACATGCAGATCCTGAGCGAGCCTTTCTGCCAGGTGCTGGCCGGCCGCGCCATCAACATCCACCATAGCTTCCTGCCCAGCTTCAAGGGCGGGCGGCCTTACCACCAGGCGCATGCCCGCGGCGTGAAGCTCATCGGCGCCACAGCGCACTACGTGACGGCCGATCTGGACGAAGGGCCCATCATCGAGCAGGACGTGCAGCGCGTGGACCACACGCTCTCGGCCGAAGACTTCACCGCCGTCGGCCGCGACATCGAATGCATGGTGCTGGCGCGTGCGGTGCGCTGGCACGTGGAGCACCGCGTGCTTGTCAACGGGCACAAGTGCGTGGTGTTCCGCTGAAGCGCCCGTTCAGCCGCGTTTGCCCCCGAAGGCGAGCATCAGGCCGCCCACCACGATGGCGCCCACGCCGGCCCAGACCGGCACGTTGACGGTTTCCTTTTCCTTCACCGTCAACTCCAGCGGGCCCAGCTTCACGGCCGTGGTGTCCTTCGTGTAGCTGAAGCTGCCATACACCAGGGCCATCACGCCGGCGGCCAGCACCACCGCACCCAGCAGCTTGATTGCATTCATCTCTTCGTGGCTCCTTGAGGCCGCCTGCGGCGCCGGGTCGGCGACCCGCAGGCCCGCAGTCGGCACGGGCATTGAAGCACAGCGCGTGCGACTGGCGGTGTCGGGACGTTGCGGCGGTGGCGGGCTCGCGTGTGTCTGCGATGGTGTCTCCAGCTGCGGCTGCCAGAATGACCGGCCATGACCGCTGTCCCGTTCCGCATGAAGTGCCCAGCCGGCCGTGCCGGCGCTGCCCGAGCCTGAGGCCATGAAGCCCTGGCCCGTGCGCCTGCCGCCCGCACTGCGCGAACGCCAGCGCTGGATCACGCCCGAGCCGCTGAACTTGGCGCCTGAACTGGTGGGCCAGCCGCTGGCCACGCCCTGGCGGCGGGCCTGGGCCATGGCCATCGACCTGGCCGTGGTGGGCATGCTCACCGGCATCAGCGGCGCCTGGTTGTGGCTGGGGCTGGCGCTGGTGCTGCTGCAGTTGCACAACCGCCCGCGCGAGGCGCCGGCCCGTCGGCGGCAGTGGGTGGGCTGGGCTGCGGCAGCGCTGATCGCTTTCCTGGCCCTGGGCGAACTGAGCGACCGCGTGGCGGCGTGGTGGTCGCCGGCGCCGGCGCCAGCGGCAGCGGCAGCGGCCGCATCGGAGGACGCCGCATCGGATGACGCCGAATCACCCATTGCACCCGCAGAGACCGCCGCCTCGTCAGCCACCCCGAGTGATGCCGAACGCATCGCCGCGCTGCAGGCCCAGCTGCAGGCCGCCGAGCGTGAAGCGCGCGAGGCGCGGCGCGCGCTGGCTGAAAAGCCCACGGGCTTGCGCGAGCATCTCTCGCGCTTCCTCGATGACCTCGGTGCCGGCCTGGGCTGGGGCATCGTCTACTTCTCGCTGCTGCCGGCCTGGTGGGGCGGGCAGACCGTGGGCAAGAAGCTGATGCGCTTGCGCGTGCTGGAACTCACCGGCAAGCCCGTGACGGTGATGCATGCCCTCAAGCGCTATGGCGGTTACGCCGCCGGCCTGGCCACGGGCGGCCTGGGTTTCCTGCAGATCCTGTGGGACCCCAACCGCCAGGCCCTGCACGACAAGGCGGCGCACACCGTGGTGGTGGACCTGCGGCTGAAGCCCGCCATGCCGCCTGCACTGGCCGAGCCGCCGGCACAACCCCCAGCCGCCTGAGCTTAGCCCTCGCGTTTGCCGCAGCTTGTTGCGCTGCAGCGTGCCGCCTAGACTGGAAGGCAGCATGCAAGCCGCGCAGAACCAGCTCATCACCCGCATCGGGCCCGGCACGGCGTGTGGCGAGCTGATGCGCCGCTACTGGCAGCCGGTGGCGCTGCTGGACGAATTCGACCCCGCGCTTGACCCGCGCATGGCGCAGCGCCCGTTGAAGGCCGTGCGCCTGCTGGGCCAGGAGCTCGTGCTCTTCCGTGACGAAACCGGCCGCTACGGCCTGCTGGACCGTGATTGCCCGCACCGCGGCGCCGACCTGGCCTACGCCCGCCACGAAGGCGACGGCCTGCGCTGCCCCTTCCACGGCTGGAAGTTCGACGCCACCGGCCGTTGCCTGGAAACCCCGGCCGAACCGTCCGTCAACGGCGTGCCCAGCACGCTGTGCCAGCGCGTGCGCCAGCGCAGCTACCCGCTGCAGCAGGTGGCCGGCGTGCTGTTCGCCTACCTCGGCCCCGAAGACAGCCCGCCGCCCGCGCTGCCCGCCTTCGATGCCTACACCGCCCCGGCCACGCACAGCTTCGCGTTCAAGGGCCTGTGGCGCTGCAACTGGCTGCAGGCTTTCGAGGTGGGCATGGACCCCGCGCACCCCAGCTTCCTGCACCGCTACCTGCAGGACGAAGACACCGATGCCGAACGCGCCTACGGCCGCCAGTTCCGCGCCGCCAGCCTGGGCGAGGTGGACGGCCAGCGCTGGCCCATGACGCGCGTGATGCGCGAGTTCTGCAGCCCCGAGATCCAGCACGCCGAAGTCGCGCCCGGCCTGCTGCGCCTGACGGCGCTGCGGCACATCAACGAGCAGCTCACGCACGTGCGCGTCACGCATGCGGCCTTTCCGCACACCTTCGTGATACCGCTGTCGGAGACGCTCACCATCACGCAGCTGCACGTGCCGGTGGACGACGAGAACACCTACTGGTACAGCTTCTTCACCAGCTACGCCGGCCCGCTGGACAAGGCCACGATGCGCGCGCAGCGCCTGGCCCACACCACGCTGCCCGACTACGTGCCGAAGAACGGCCGCCACAACCACTGGAACTTCAACCCGGAAGAACAGCGCACGCGCACCTTCCTGGGCATGGGCGAGGAAGACATCAACCTGCACGACCAGTGGGCCGTGGAGAGCATGGGCCCCATCCAAGACCGCACGCGGGAACACCTGGGCAGCAGCGACCAGGTCATCATGGCCTACCGCCGCCTGCTGCTGAAGGCCATCAGCACCGTGCAGGCCGGCGGCACGCCGCCGCTGGTGCTGGGTGCGGCCGAAGCGGCCGCGCTGCAGGGCCCGCACACCATCGACTGCATGGCTCCGGCCCAGGGCTGGCTGCCTTTCTGGCAGGCCACGGCCGCGGCCCGGCGTGCCGCTGCGCCCTGGCTGGCCGCAGCCGCTGGCTCCGAAGCCAGCGCACCCCACGCCCCATGAGCCTGGCCCGCCGCTGCGGCGTGCACAGCGCGGCGCGTGAAGCCGCCTGCGCCGCCGTGCGCCAGCAGGCGCAGGCCGCCGGCCTGCAGCAGGTGCGCGTGGCCTGGCCCGACCTGCACGGCAGCCACCGCGGCAAGACGCTGGTGGGCGAAGCCGCGCTGGCCGATGCGCTGCAAGACGGCATTGGCATGGTGAGCACGCTGCTGCTGAAAGACACCGCCGACCGCACCGCCGTGCCCGTGTTCGAAGCGGGGGCGCTGGCCCAGCTGCCGGGCTTCGGCGCGGCCAACAACGTGCTGCTGCTGCCCGACCCTGCCAGCTTCACCGTGCTGCCCTGGGCGCCGCACACCGGCTGGTTGCGGGCCGATGCCTGGTGGCCCGATGGCAGCCCCGTGGCCACTTGCCCGCGCCGCGTGCTGCAGCGGGCGCTGGCCGAACTGGCGGCGGCCGGCTACAGCCTGCGCTGCGGGCTGGAAGTGGAGTTCCACATCCACCGCGTGGTGGACGACGGCCTGGCCGCTGAGCTCGCAACTGGCTCCGATGCCGCCGGCGCCTGGCCGGCCCAGCCACCCACGCTGCGCCACACCCACGCCGGCTGGCACCTGCTGGCCGAAGCCACGGCCGATGCCTGCGAAGCACCGCTGCACATCGTGCGCCACACCGCGCTGGGGCTGGGCCTGCCGTTGCGTTCACTGGAAATCGAGATGGGCCCGAGCCAGTTCGAGGCCGTGTTCGCCCCCACCGACGCCCTCACCGCCGCCGACCAGATGCTGGCCTTCCGCAACGGCGTGCGCCAGGCCTTGCGCCGCGCCGGCTACCAGGCCAGCTTCATGGCCCGGCCGCCGCTGGCCGGCAGCGTGGCCAGCGGCTGGCACCTGCACCAGTCGCTGCTGCGGGCCGATGGCAGCGCGGCCTTTCCGCCTGCAGCGCAGGCGGCTTCCCCTTCCGCGCCTGCAGCGCAGGCGGCTGCCCCTTCCGCGGCTGCGGCGCAGGCGGGCTTGCCATCCGCGCCTGCCCACGACGCTCGGCACTGGCTTTCCGCCCCCGGGGTGCATTGGCTGGCCGGCCTGCTGGCCCACGCCCGCGGCATGGCGGCGCTGTGCGCTCCCAGCATCAACGCGTATGTGCGCTACCAGGGCGGCGTGATGGCCCCGCGCGCGGCCGTCTGGGGCCGCGACAACCGCGGCGCCATGCTGCGCGTGGTGGGCGGCCCGGGCGATGCCGCCACGCGCATCGAAAACCGCCTGCCCGAGCCCCTGGCCAACCCCTACCTCATGCTGGCGGCGCAGGTCTTCGCAGGCCTGCACGGCCTGCGCGCGGCCCTGCAGCCACCGCCCGGCACCGAAACACCCTACGACGCTGCGCACCCGGCCCTGCCCACTTCATTGGCCGAAGCCCTGCAGGCGCTGGCCGACGACCCCGTGCTCCTGCAGGGCCTGGGGGCCCCCATGGCCCAGGTGTTCCTGGCCGTGCGTCGGCAAGAGCTGGCCCGCCATGCCGCGGCCGAAGACAAGGCGCAATGGGAAGCTCGTGAATACTTCGGGCGCTACTGAGCGCCCCGTCGTCCCCGTGGCCCTGCCGTCCGGTGCCGGGCAGCGCCGCGCTCCTCACCCCTTCTTTCCCATACGCCACCCCGCCATGAGTTCCATCACCCTGCACCTGCAAGACACCGACGGCAGCACCCACACGCTGCAGGCCCGCGCCGGCCGCAGCCTGATGCAGGCCGCCGTCGACGCCGGCCTGCAGGGCATGGCGGCCGATTGCGGCGGCAGCCTCAGCTGCGCCACCTGCCATGTCATCGTGGCGCCCGAATGGCGGGCCGCGCTGCCCCCGGTGAGTGCGGACGAAGCCGCCATGCTGGAGATGACCGCCGCCCCGGCCGAAGCCGGCAGCCGCCTGGCCTGCCAGCTGAAGCTGGGCCCTGCGCTGAACGGCCTGCAGGCGCGCATGCCGGCCACGCAGTACTAGGCCCTCGCAACAAGGCCCGCGCACGATGAAGCTGCTGCGAAAAGTGCTGGAGGTGCTGGCCCAGGGCTGCGCCGTCCTGGCCGGGGTGCTGCTCACGGTCATCACGCTGATGACCTGCGCCAGCCTCATCGGCCGCAACACCACCGGCTGGACGCTGGTGGGCGATTTCGAACTCGCCGGCTCGGCCGCCGGTGCTGCCATCGCGCTGTTCATGCCCTGGTGCCAGGCGCAGCGCGGTCACATCATGGTCGACTTCTTCACCGCGCGCGCCCGCGCCGCCACCCGCGCCGCGCTGGATCGCTGCGGCGCGCTGCTGCTGGCGCTGGTGATGGGCCTGATGGCCTGGCGCACCGGCATCGGCGGCCTGAACGCCTGGAACAGCCAGGCCGGTTCGATGAAGCTGGGCTTCCCGGAATGGATCGTCTATGCCTTCATGGTGCCGCCGCTGGCGCTGACGGCCTTGATCGCCGCATTGCAGGCCCTGGCCGGCTTCGCTGAAGAAAAGGCGCCGGCAGGAGCCCCCGCATGAGCCCCATCACCCAGGCCGTGCTCATCTTCGGCGTGATGCTGGTGCTGATGGCACTGCGCACGCCCATTGCCGTGGCCATGTTCTGCGCCGGGGCCACGGGCTATGTGGCGCAGGCCGGCTGGCTGCCGCTGGCCAGCTTCCTGAACACCCAGGCCTTCGCGCGCTTCGCCAGCTACGACCTGAGCGTCATTCCGCTCTTCATCCTGATGGGCAACTTCGCCACGCAGGGTGGCATTTCGCGGGCGCTGTTCCAGTTTGCGGCGGCGGTGATGGCGCGCTTCAAGGGCGGCCTGGCCATGGCCTCGGTGCTGGCCTGCGGAGCTTTTGGTGCCATCTGCGGCAGCAGCGTGGCCACGGCCGCCACCATCACGCAGGTGGCGCTGCCCGAGATGCGCAAGCACGGCTACAGCGGCCGCCTCACCACCGGCGCGCTGGCCGCCGGCGGCACGCTGGGCATCCTGATTCCGCCCTCGGTGCCGCTGGTCATCTACGCCATCCTCACCGAGCAGAACATCGCCAAGCTCTTCGCCGCGGCCATGCTGCCGGGGCTGATTGCGGTGCTGGGCTACATGGTGGCCATCGCCATCTACGTGCGCCTGGTGCCCGGCCAGGCGCCCGAGCACGACGAGGCGCCCGCGCTCACGCTGCAGGCGCTGTCGGGCATCCTGCCCATCGCGGCGGTGTTCCTCATCGTCTTCGGCGGCATCTACAGCGGCCTGTTCACGCCCACCGAAGGCGCGGCCGTGGGGGCGGCGGCCACCTTCGTGGCGGCGCTGCTGAAGCGCGAAATCACCTGGGCCGGCTTCCAGCAGTGTTTCCTGGCCACGGCGCAGACCTCGGCGATGATCTTCCTCATCTTCCTGGGCGCCGACCTCATGAACGCCGCGCTGGCGCTGACGCAGGTGCCCAGCCAGCTGTCTGCGGTGGTGCAGGGCTGGGGCCTGCCGCCGCTGGCGGTGGTGGCGGCCATCCTGCTGTTTTACGTGGTGCTGGGCGCGGTGATGGACGAGCTGAGCATGCTGCTGTTGACCATCCCCATCTTCTTCCCGGTGGTGATGGGGCTGGACTTCGGCATGCCCGCCGAGAGCGTGGCGCTGTGGTTCGGCATCATGGTGCTGATGACCGTGGGCTTCGGCATGCTGGCCCCGCCGGTGGGGCTGAACGTCTACGTCGTCAACAGCATGGCGCCGGGCGTGCCCATTGCCGAGAGCTACCGCGGTGTGCTGCCTTTCCTGCTGAGCGACACCGTGCGCACGGTGCTGCTGCTTTTCTTCCCGCCGCTGAGCCTGTGGCTGGTGCAGTACATCGGCTAGCCGCTCCGCGCCAGCCAGCCTTCATTCGGCCAGGAAGGCCTGCAGCGCCGCCAGCGCGGCTGCCGGCGCTTCTTCGTGCGGCACATGGCCCACGCCGGGTAGCACCACCAGGCGCGCATTCGGCAGGGACTTGAGATAGTCCTGCGCGTTGGCGATGGGGATCATCTGGTCCTGGTCGCCCCAGACCAGCAGCGTGGGCGCGGCGATGCGGCGCAGCAGCGGTTCGGGCGGCAGCAGGTTCAGCTGCGCCAGCCGCGCCAGGATGGCGGGGCGCACGCCAGGCGCGCGCATCAGGTCGTGGTAGCGCTGTACCAGCGCGTCGGTCATCACCACGTCGGGCTGGGCGTAGGCCGGCGCCAGGCTCATGCGCAGCACGGCGCGCGGCAGGGCGAAGGTCATGGCCCGGGCGAGCAGGCCCACATTGGGGGCCTTGCCGTACTCGAAGCCCGGGCTGGCAAAGCCGTCGGGCGCCACCAGCACCAGCTTGTGCACGCGCGCAGGCTGGGCTTCGGCAAAACGCCAGGCCAGGCGGCCGCCCATCGAATGGCCCAGCACCGTGGCCCGCGCCACGCCCCGCTGCGTGAGCAGTGCGGCCAGCAGCTCGATGCCGCGTTCGTCGCTGTAGTCGCCGCTGGGGTCGGCACCGGTGAGGCCAGCGCCGGGCAGGTCGATGCGGATGACGCGGTGCGTGGCCGCCAGGCCATCGGCCCAGGGCTCGAAGCTGTGCAGGCTGCCGCCGAAGCCGTGCAGCATCAGCACCACGGGGCGGCCGCTGGTGTCGCCGGGCGCGCTGTCGCGCAGGTGCAGGCGCAGGCCCATCACTTCGGTGAATTCGCTGCCCGGGCCGGCGTACAGGGCCTCGAGCTCGGCACGCGGTTTGTCGGGGGTGTAGAGCCAGCCCCCGCCCAGCAAGGCCAGCAGCAAGACGAGAGCCAGGGCCATGCGCTTCACCGGAAGCAGGTGGAAGGCAGGGCTGGCGTGCGCATCGCGGCATTCTCGCCGCGGCCGGCTCAGGGTAAACCGTAGCCACGCACAGGGGGCTGCGCCGTTAACTTCGCCACCTGCTTTCCAACACCACCAACCCGGAGACTGCTCCTCATGATCCAACGCCGTCGTCTTGTGCAGGGCGCTGCCGCCGCCGCCCTGGGTGTGCCCCACCTGGCCGGCCTGGCCCAGCAGACCGTCACGCTGAAGTTCCACACCTTCATGCAGCCCATGAGCAACGTGTGGCTGACCATGCACAAGCCCTGGATGGAGAAGGTGGAAAAGGAATCGGGCGGCCGCATCAAGTTCGAGGCCTACCCCGCCATGCAGCTGGGCGGCACGCCGGTGCAGCTGTACGACCAGGCGCGCGACGGCGTCGTCGACATCGTCTGGACGCTGCCCGGCAACACCGCCGGCCGCTTCCCGCGCGTGGAGGTGTTCGAGCTGCCCTTCATGATGAACAACGCCGAGGCCACCTCGAAAGCCTACTGGGAGTACTTCCAGACCCAGTGCCCCGACGAGTTCAAGGAAACCCACGTGCTGGCGGTGCAGGTGCACGGCCCGGGTGTCTTCCACAGCGCCAGCAAGGCCATCACGCAGGCGGCCGACCTGAAAGGCATGAAGGTGCGTGGCCCCACGCGCCAGGTGACGAACATGCTGCGCGCGGTGGGCGCCATACCCGTGGGCATGCCGCTGCCGGGCATCCCTGATGCGCTGAGCAAGGGCACCATCGACGCCGCCGTCATTCCCTGGGAGGTGGTGCCTTCGGTGAAGGTGCACGAGCTCACCAAGTTCCACAGCGAGTTCCCGGCGGGCAGCCCGGCGCTTTACACCACCACCTTCGTGATGGCGATGAACAAGCCCAGGTACGAAGGCCTGGCCCCCGACCTGAAGCGGGTGATCGACAACAACAGCGGCATGGCCGCCAGCGCCTTCCTGGGCCGGACGCAGCAAGGCAACGACCCCATCGGCCGCAAGACCGCCACCGACCGCAACAACACCATCCACACCTTCACGGCCGCGCAGACGCAAGAGTTCATCCAGCTCAGCGCCGCCATCGACGACGCCTGGGTGGCCGACATGGACAAGCGCGGCTTCAAGGGCAAGGCCCTGCTCGACAGCGCCAAGGCCCTGATCGCGAAGCACGGCACCCGGACGTGAGGCGCCGGAAGGCGCCGAACGCCGGGTGCCGGACTCAGCGCGATTTCACGCGCTGAGGCGGCGCCACTGCGCCGGGTGCCGGACTCAGCGCGATTTCACGCGCTGAGGCGGCGGGCCCGCCGCCCGCCCCACCCAGGCCGCGCCGCGCACGCCCGAGGCGTCGCCGTGCTGGGCGGGCAGCAGGCGCGTCTTCACCGGCGTCTCGGCGCCAGCGGCAAACACCCAGCGCCCCCACAGCGCCGGCACCTCGGTGTACAGCTGCGGCATCAGCGAGAGGCCACCGCCCAGCACGATGACATCGGGGTCGAGCAGATTGATCACGCTGGCCAGCGCGCGCGCCAGGCGGCGGCTGTGGCGGGCCAGCGTCTCGCTGCAGGCTTCGTCGCCCTGAACGGCCAGCCGGGCGATGGCCGCCGCGTCCAGCGTGCCGCCGTGGCGCAGCGCGTGGTCGCGCGCCAGCCCCGGGCCTGACAGCAGGGTTTCGATGCAGCCGCTGCGGCCGCAGTAGCAGGCCCAGTTCGGGTCTTGCCCGGCTTCGGCCCAGGGCAAGGGGTTGTGCCCCCATTCGCCGGCCAGGCCGTTGGGGCCTTGCAGCACCTGCCCGTGCACGGCAATGCCGGCACCCGTGCCGGTGCCCAGGATGGCGGCAAACACCACCGACGCGCCGGCACCTGCGCCATCGGTGGCTTCCGACAGCGCCAGGCAGTTGGCGTCGTTCATCAGCACCACCGGCTGGCCCAGGGCGGCCTCCAGGTCGGCCTGCAGCGGGCGGCCGTTCAGGCAGGTGGAGTTGCAGTTCTTCATCGGGCCGCCCGGCGTGGCGGTGCCTGGCGTGCCGATGCCGATGGTGAAGGGCTTGCTGCCGGCCGCGGTGCGCGCCCCCGCCACCAGTTCGGCGAGGGTCTGCACGGTGGCGGCGTAATCGCCCGCGGGCGTGGCCACGCGCTGTTTCCACAGCACGTCGCCAGCAGCGTTCAGCAGCGCGGCCTCGGCCTTGGTGCCACCGAGGTCGATGCCCAGCGCCAGCGGCGCGGCCCGGCGGGCCACCGTCAGAGCGGCGCCGTGCGCTCGTGCAGCCAGGCCAGCGCGGCGCCTTTCACGCGCGGCGCCAGGCGCTCGCGCACGTTGGCGTGGTAGGCGTTGAGCCAGGCCACTTCGTCGGCGCGCAGCAGGCTCGGCTCGATGCAGCGGGTGTCGATGGGGCAGAGCGTGAGCGTCTCGAACTCGAGGAACTCGTCGAAGGTGCTGCCTTCGGCCGTGTGGGCCGGCACGTTCAGCACCAGGTTCTCGATGCGCACGCCCCACTGGCCGGGGCGGTAGACGCCGGGTTCGATGCTGGTGATCATGCCCGGCTGCATGGCCATCTCGGCCGTGGGCACGGCCTTGCTGATGCTCTGCGGGCCTTCGTGCACGTTCAGGAAGTAGCCCACGCCGTGCCCGGTGCCGTGGCCGAAATCAACGCCCTCGGCCCACAGCGGCGCCCGTGCCAGCGCGTCCAGCATGGGGCTGAGCGTGCCGCGCGGAAACCGCGTGCGGCTGAGGTTCATCGTGCCTTTCAGCACCAGGGTGTAGTCGCGCTTCATCGCCGCGCTGACCTGGCCGATGGGCCACACGCGCGTGATGTCGGTGGTGCCGCCGAGGTATTGGCCGCCGCTGTCGATGAGCAGCAGGCCGTCGCCTTGAATGACGGCGTGCGACTCTGCCGTGGCGCGGTAGTGCGGCATCGCGCCGTTGGCATTGAAGCCGGCGATGGTGCTGAAGCTCAGGCCCACGAAGCCGCTGCGCTTGGCGCGCTCGGCGCTGAGCTTTTCGTCGATGGTGAGTTCGGTGATGCGCTCGCCGCGTGCCAGGGCGGCTTCGAACCAGGCGTAGAACTCGCACATCGCGGCGCCGTCTTCGGCCATGGCCTCGCGCACGAACTCGGCTTCCCGCGCGCCCTTGCGGCTTTTCAGCGCGGTGCTCGGGTTCAGCGCCTCCACCACCGCGCAAGGCACTTGCTGACGGAAGCCCAGCGTCACGCGCTTGGGGTCGATCAGCACCGTG
Source organism: beta proteobacterium AAP51 (assembly GCA_001295905.1). Classification (GTDB taxonomy): domain Bacteria; phylum Pseudomonadota; class Gammaproteobacteria; order Burkholderiales; family Burkholderiaceae_C; genus Rubrivivax. Next base: position 57,879 of record LJHT01000003.1, read on the forward strand.
TGTTCGGCGGCCAGGCCGCGCAGCGCGCTGGCGGCCTCGGCATAAGGCGCCAGCAGCAGGCCGTCGGCGGCCAGCTGGCGTGCCAGCTCGGGGCCGACCTTGCCTTCGCCCACGAAGAGCGTGGCGCTGGTGGCGGTGACGAGCAGGTGCGCCAGGAACACCGGGTTGTAGGTGACGTCGCTGCCGCGCAGGTTGGTGAGCCAGGCGATGTCGTCCACCGTGCTCACGAAATGGTGCGTGGCGCCGCGCGCGGCCATGGCCTGGCGCACCTGGGCCAGTTTCTCGGCGCGGCCCAGCGGCGCATGCGGTGCGGCGTGTGCGTACACGGGTTCGGCCGGCAGCGCGGGGCGCTCGGGCCAGATCTCGTCGAGCAGGTCGAGGTCGGTGCGCAGCACCACGCCGGCCGCGTTCAGCGCCGCCTGCAGCGCCTGCGCGGTGGCCAGGCCCAGCACCTGGCCGTCCACCGCCACGGTGGCGCCGCGCGGCGTGTGCGCGGCCAGCCATTCGATGTGGGCGGTGCTGGTGCCGGTGGGAATCTTCTCCAGCGTGATGCCGGTGCCGGCCAGTTCGGCCTCTGCCTGTACCCAGTAGCGGCTGTCGGCGAACACCACGGCCTGGTCGGCGGCCACCACCAGCGTGCCCATGCTGCCGGTGAAGCCGCTGAGCCACTGCCGGCCCTGCCAGCGCTCCGGCAGGTATTCGCTGAGATGGGGGTCGGCGCTGGGCACCAGCACCGCATGCACGCCGTGGCGGGCCATGGCCTCGCGCAGGTGGGTGATGCGCAGGCGGATGGGGGAGGTGCGGGTGTCCATGCGGGATCTCCGGGTTTCGGCGGGGCAGGCGGGCAATTCTAGGTGTCGCCCCTGTGGCGTGCCGGCCTGCTAAGGTGGAGCATCGTTTCGTCTGTTGAACGCCGGAGACCCCCCATGCCAGGCTTGCTGCCCCACATCGACCCCGACGGCCTGCTGGAGTATTCGGTGGTCTACACCGACCGCGCGTTGAACCACATGGCCCCGCGTTTCCACCGCGTGATGCAGGACGTGAGCGCCACGCTGAAGCAGGTTTACGGCGCCACCAGTGCCATCGTGGTGCCGGGCAGCGGCAGCGTGGGCATGGAAGCGGTGGCGCGCCAGTTCGCCACGGGGCAGAAGGTGCTGGTCATCCGCAACGGCTGGTTCAGCTACCGCTGGAGCCAGATTTTCGAGATGGGCCACATCCCTTCGGAAACCACGGTGCTGAAGGCCCGCATGACGGCCAGCGCGCCGAAGTCGCCGTTTGCCCCGGTGCCGGTGGAAGAAGCGGTGGCCGCCATCCGCGCCGCCCGGCCTGCGGTGGTGTTCGCGCCCCACGTGGAAACCTCGGCCGGCATGATGCTGCCCGACAGCTACCTGCAGGCCGTGGCCGACGCCGTGCACGAACACGGCGGCCTCTTCGTGCTGGACTGCGTGGCCAGCGGCGCCATCTGGGTGGACATGAAGGCCACGGGCGTGGACGTCATCGTCACCGCGCCGCAGAAGGGCTGGAGCAGCACGCCTTGCGCCGGCCTGGTGATGCTGGGCGAACGCGCACGCGCCCACATCGACAGCACCACCAGCAGCAGCTTCGCGCTCGACCTGAAGAAGTGGCTCGCTATCATGGAAGCGCACGAAAAAGGCACCAACGCCTACCACGCGACGCTGCCTACCGACGGCCTGGCGCAGTTGCGCGACGTGATGCAGGAAACCGCCGCCTTCGGCTTCGACACCGCCAAGGCCGCACAGCAGGAACTGGGCCGGCGCGTGCGCACGCTGCTGGAAAGCAAGGGCATCCCCAGCGTGGCCGCCCCGGGCTTCCAGGCCCCGGGCGTGGTGGTGAGCTACACCGACCACGCCGACTGGCAGAACACGCAAGCTTTCGTCCGGCAGGGCCTGCAAATAGCCGCTGGCGTGCCGCTGGCCTGCGACGAGCCGGCCGATTTCCGCAGTTTCCGCGTGGGCCTGTTCGGGCTGGACAAGCTGAAAAACATCGACCGCACCGTGGCCAGCTTCGAGCAGGCCTTGAACGCGCTGCTGTAGCGGCGAACGGCCTTTACAGATCGGTGCGCAGGCGCCAGATCTCCGGGAACAGCACCACGTCCAGCATCTTGCGCAGGTAGCTCACGCCACCCGTGCCGCCGGTGCCGCGCTTGAAGCCGATCACGCGCTCCACCGTGGTGACGTGGCGGAAGCGCCAGAGCCGGAAGGCGTCTTCCAGGTCGGTGAGTTCTTCGCCCAGCTGGTACAGGTCCCAGTGTTTTTCGGGCGCGCGGTACACCTGCAACCAGGCGGCTTCGACCTCGGCGCTTTCCACATAAGGCTGCGCCCAGTCGCGCGCGGTGTGCGTGGCCGGCACCGCCAGGCCGCGGCGCGCCAGCAGGCGCAGCGCCTCGTCATACAGCGAAGGCGCGCGCCACGCGGCTTCCACATGGGCCAGCAGGTCGGGGCGGTGTGCGTGCGGGCGCAGCATCGTCGCGTTCTTGTTGCCCAGGCTGAATTCGATGCAGCGGTACTGCCAGCTCTGGAAGCCGCTGCTCTTGGCCAGATAAGGCCGCAGCGCGCTGTACTCGGGCGGCGTCATCGTCGCCAGCACGTCCCAGGCGTGCACCAGCTGTTCCATGATCTTGGACACCCGCGCCAGTTCCTTGAAGGCGGTGTGCAGCTCGTCGGCCGCCACGTGCGCCATGGCCGAGCGCAGCTCGTGCAGCATCAGCTTCATCCAGAGCTCGCTGGTCTGGTGCTGCACGATGAAGAGCATCTCGTCGTGGCAGGGCGACAGCAGCTTCTGCGCGTTCAGCACCTGGTCGAGCTGCAGGTAATCGCCGTAGCTCATGTCGGCGCTGAAGTCGAGCTCGGCGCCGTGGAATTCGGTGAGGGGTTCGCGCTCGGGCGCAGCTGGCGTGGTGGTGCCGCTGGCGCTGGCGCCTGCGCTGTTGAAGGGGCAGCTGCTCATGATGTGATCGTGCGCCCGGCCTCAGGTCACCGCTTGGCGCCGGTTGAACTCGGGGCGTTGCCACTCGCCGCTGTCCAGCACCTGGCGCAGGTGTTCCGCGGCGTCCCAGGCGTCCACATAACGCAGGTACAGCGGCGTGAAGCCGAAGCGCAGGATGTCCAGCGCGCTGGCTGGGTGCGATTTGTCGCCGGCGCGGAAGTCGCCGATCACGCCGCGCGCGATCAGGGCCTGGATGACCGGGTAGCCGATCTCGGCATGCCCCAGGCACACCTGGCTGCCGCGCGAGGCGTCTTCTTGCGGCGACACCAGCTGCAGCTGCGGGCAGTGCGCCTGCACTTGCTGCGCGAACAGCCGCGTCAGCGCCAGGCTCTTGGTGCGCAGCGCGGCCATGCCGCCACGGGCCTCTGAAACCAGCACCGCGTCCACGCCGCATTCCAGCGCCGCCAGGCTCAGTACCGCGGGCGTGCCGCAGAGGTAGCGCGAGATGCCCTCGGCCGGGCGGTAGCCGGGTGTGAAGGCAAAGGGCGCCGCATGGCCCATCCAGCCGGCCAGCGGCTGCCAGAAGCGGCTGGCGTGGCGCGGGTGGGCCCACACGAAGGCCGGTGCGCCGGGGCCGCCGTTGAGGTATTTGTAGCCGCAGCCCACGGCGAAGTCGGCATCTGCGCCCAGCAATTCCACCGGCACGGCGCCGGCGCTGTGCGCCAGGTCCCACACCGTCAAGGCACCGGCGCGGTGGGCGGCGGCGGTGAGCGCGGCCATGTCGTGCATGCGGCCGGTGCGGTAGTTCACGTGCGTGAGCATCAGCACCGCGGTGTCTTCGTTCAGCAGGCCGGGCAGTTCCTCGGGCTCGGCCAGCTGCAGCCGCAGGCCGCGCTCGCGGCACAGCGCTTCGGCGATGTAGAGGTCGGTGGGGAAGTTGCTGCGCTCGCTGAGCACGGTCTTGCGCTGCGGGGCATCGGCAGCGCTGATGCTGAGCGCGGCGCTCAGCACTTTGAAGAGGTTCACGCTGGTGGAATCGGCCACCACCAGCTGGCCCGGGCCGGCGCCCACCAGCCGCGCGATCTTGTCGCCCACGCGCTGGGGCAGGTCTATCCAGCCGGCGCTGTTCCAGCTGCGGATGAGGTCCGTGCCCCATTCCTGCGTCACCACCTGCTGCACGCGCGCGGCGGTGGCCTTGGGCAGCACACCCAGTGAGTTGCCGTCGAGGTAGATCACGCCCGACGGCAGCACAAACTGCTCGCGCAGCGGGGCCAGCGGGTCTTGGGCGTCCAGCGCCAGGGCTTCTTGTCGGTTCATGGGGTCAGAGGTTTCGCCGCGCGGCGGGCGCCGGGCGTGGAGGTCAAGGCAGCGCGCGCAGCACCGCGCGCACGGGGGAGGCGCAAGCCGTCGTCAGCTTCAGCGGCAGCGCGATGAGTTCGTAGTCGCCTTCGGGCACGTCATCCAGCAGCAGGTTCTCCAGCACGCGCAGGCCGCGGCGGCGAATGACCTGATGGCTTTCCAGCGCCTTGCTGGGGGCGGGGTCGATGCTGGCGCTGTCGATGCCCACGAGAACCACGCCCAGGTCGGCCAGGCGCTCGATGGTCTCGGGTGCGTAGGCGGGCAGTTCGGGGTCCCAGCGGTCTTGCGGCATGCGCGCGTAGGTGCGCACCAGCACGCGCGGCGGCAGGTCTTGCAGCGCGTGCGCCAGGTGCTGCCACTGCACCAGCGGCCCGCAGCCGATGGCGTGGATGACGCGGCAGGGCCCGAGATACGCGTGCAGCGGCACTTCGCCGATGGGCAGGCCTTCGTCGCCGTAGTGCAGGGGCGCGTCGGCATGGGCGCCGGTGTGCGGGCTGAGGGTGAGCGTGCTCACGTTCACCGGGCAGCCGGGGCCGATGCGCGCGGGCCACTGCAGCGAAAAAGGCGCATCGCCCGGGAACACCGGCGCGCCTGCATGCACGGGCGGCGAGATGTCCCACAGCCGGGGCGCCGTGCGCGCCGCAGGCAGGCTGGAGGGGGTGCTGACAACGGTGTTCGAAGCGGTGCTGGCGGCCATCGTGGCCATCATATCGCCGCCGCGCATTTAGTTGACAATTAAAGTATCTCGCCGAAGAATGGCCGCATGCCTGCTGCCGCGCCTGCTGCTGCATCCTTTTCGACACCGGCCGCCAGCGCCCACGTCGACAGCTTCGCGCGCGACCGCCTGCCGCCCGCTGCGCTGTTGCCCGAGCTGCTGTTCGAGCGGCCCGAGCTGCAGTTCCCGCCGCGCCTGAACTGCGCCACCGAATTGCTGGGCCGGCACATCGCCGCCGGCCACGGTGGCCGCCTGTGCGTGCAGGGTGCCGGCGTGCGCTGGAGCTACGCCGAGTTCCAGGCCCAGGCCAGCCGCATCGCCCACGTGCTGGTGCAGCAGCAGGGCCTGGTGCCCGGCCAGCGTGTGCTTTTGCGCGGCGCCAACACGCCCATGCTCGCCGCCTGCTGGATGGCGGTGGTGCAGGCCGGCGGCATCGCGGTGGGCAGCATGCCGCTGCTGCGCGCGCAGGAACTCGCGGCCATCATCGACAAGGCGCAGATCAGCCACGCCCTGTGCGACGCCCGCCTGGCCGATGAACTGGCGCTGGCGCAGGCCCGCTGCCCCACGCTGCGGCAGGTGCTGCATTACGGCGGTGCGGCGCGGGAACTCGAAACCCGGGCCGCGCAGCAACCGGTGGTGTTCGACAACATCGACACCGCCGCCGAAGACATCTGTCTGATGGCCTTCACCTCCGGCACCACCGGCGTGCCCAAGGGCACGATGCACAGCCACCGCGACGTGATGGCCGCCTGCGCCTGCTGGCCGGCCCATGTGCTGCGGCCCGTGGCCGACGACGTGTTCGTCGGCAGCCCGCCGCTGGCCTTCACCTTCGGGCTGGGCGGGCTGCTGCTGTTTCCGCTGGCGGTGGGCGCCAGCACGGTGCTGGTGGAGAAAGCCACGCCCGACACCCTGCCGGCGGCCATCGAACAGTACGGCGCCACGGTGTGTTTCACCGCGCCCACCTCCTACCGCGCCATCGCGCTGGCGGTGAACGACGGGCGCTCCAAGCACCCGCTGGGCACGCTGCGCAAATGTGTCTCGGCCGGTGAAGCGCTGCCGGCGGCCACGCGCGCCTTGTGGCAGCAGGCCACGGGGCTGACGCTCATCGACGGCATCGGCAGCACCGAGCTGCTGCACATCTTCATCTCGGCCGACGAAGCCACGGCCCGCCCCGGCGCCACCGGCCTGCCGGTGCCGGGCTACCGCGCCACCATCCTCGATGAACAGGGCCGCGAGCTGCCGCCCGGCCAGGTGGGCCGGCTGGCGGTGAAGGGCCCCACGGGCTGCAAGTACCTGGAAGACCCGCGCCAGGCCGCCTATGTGCAGAACGGCTGGAACCTCACCGGCGACGCCTACCTCGTGGACCCCGCCGACGGCCAGTTCGTCTACCAGGCGCGCACCGACGACATGATCATCAGCGGCGGCTACAACATTGCCGGCCCCGAGGTGGAAGCGGCATTGCTGCTGCACCCGGCCGTGGCCGAGTGCGGCGTGGTGGGCCTGCCCGATGAAGCGCGCGGCATGGTGGTGAAGGCCTTCGTGGTGCCCAAGCCGGGTTTCGAGGCCGGCGACGCGCTGGCGCACGATCTGCAAGACTTCGTGAAGCAGACCATCGCGCCCTACAAGTACCCGCGCGTGGTTGAATTCCGCAGCAGCCTGCCGCGCACCGAAACGGGAAAGCTGCAACGCTTTCGCCTGAAAGAAGCCCCATGAAGTTCCTGGCCTCGCGCACCGTGCGCTTCGCCGAATGCGACCCCGCCGGCATCGTGTTCTTCCCGCAGTACCTGGTGATGCTTAACAGCTTCGTCGAGCAATGGTTCGACGACGGCCTGCGCATCCCCTATGCCGGCCTCATCGGCGAACGCCGAACCGGCCTGCCCACGGTGCGGCTGGAAGTCGACTTCACGGCTGTCAGCCGGCATGGCGACCGCATCACGCTGGCGGTGCAGATCGAGAAGCTGGGCCGCAGTTCGCTGGCGCTGCAGCTCGCCTGCCATGCCGGCGAAGACGACAGCGGCGAGCTGCGCTTCAAGGCGCGCCAGGTGCTGGTGTGCACCAGCTTGCTGACGCACCGCCCCCAGGCCTGGCCCGACGACGTGCGCAGTGCGCTGCAGCCTTACCTGATGCCTGAGCTGCCGCCGGCCGCTGCGGGTGAGGCCTCGGCCTCGGCCGCCGCCTTGCGGCCGTAGGTCAGCCGCGCCCACAGCGCTTCCAGCGGGCCGCGCGTGTAGCGCCGCGTCCACCACAGGCTCAGCGGCACTTGCACGCCGAAGAACAGCCCCAGGGACAGCACGAAGCCCCAGGCCGGGCCCACGCGGTCCCACAGGCCGAAACCCCAGTGGTAGAAGAGCGTGGTGCACAGCAGCGTCTGCATCAGGTAGTTGGTCAGCGGCATGCGGCCGGCGGCGGCAAACGGCGCCAGCAGCCGCTGCCAGGCGGGCAGCTGCGCCAGCCGCACGATGAGCAGCACGTAGAAGATCATCATCGCCGGCCGGCTGAGGTTGTAGCAAAGGCTGCCCAGCAGCTTGATGGGGCTGGGCCCGGGCGCGCGGTTCAGCGCGAAGATGAGGCTGAAGGCCGCGCCGCACACCAGGCCCACGGCCAGCGCCCACCACATCAGGCGGCGTATCCGGGGCATCAGCTCGGGGATGCGCTGCACCCAGCGGCGGCGCCCGGCCAGCAGGCCCACCAGCATGGTGAAGGCCATGCTCACGTACCAGCCGAAGGTGCCCCAGGCGGAGAGGGGGTCGGTGTAGTCGCGCCACATCATGCGCAGGTTTTCCTGCACCGCGTCGGCATAGCTGCCCGCGCCGAAAGCGGCGTTGTTGCTGGCGCCGAAGGCCAGGTCCTGCTGCACGCGCAGCGCCACCACCTCGGGTGTGTAGACCACGAAACGCAGCAGGCCCGAAGCCAGCGGGTACAGCAGGCACAGCGCCATCAGCAACAGCACGCCACGGTCGCTGAGGCGGCGCAGGCCGAAGACCAGCAGCAGGCCCAGCAGCGCGTAGACATGCAGCACGTCGCCCGTCCACAGCAGCGTGGCATGCAGCAGGCCGATGACCAGCAGCACCAGCAGCCGCCGCACATAAAGGCCGGTGGCGTGCAGCGGGTCTTGCTGCTGCATGCGCGTGTACTGGATGGTGAAGCCGATGCCGAAGAGCAGGCTGAACATGCTGTTGAACTTGCCCGAGAACAGCGCGTCGCGCACCTGCTCGGCCAGCTGGTCGGCCGCGCCCGGCCAGTGGAAGCTGCCGTCGGCCTCGGTGTAGCCGCTGTAGCTGAAGCCCGGCATGTTCATGATGAGGATGCCCATCAGCGCGAAGCCGCGCAGGATGTCCAGCGTGGGCAGGCGTTCGGGGTTGGGCAGGGCGGCCATGCGCGCATGCTGGGGCCTGGGCCCGGCGCGCGCCATATGCCGATCGGCCAGGGCGAGGGCCAGGGCCAGGGCGAGGGCCAGGGCAAGGGCCAGGGCCGGCGCTTCAGCGGGCGGTGGGAAGGCCGAACAGCTGCGCCAGGGCTTCGCGGTACTGGCCCTGGCCCAGCGAATTGGTGTTGTGGTGCGTGCCGCCTTCCACCAGCACGAAGCGCTTGGGTTCGCGCGCGCGCTCGTAGAGCGTGCGGCCCAGTTCCGGGCGTATGAGCTGGTCTTCGCTGCCGTGCACCACCAGCACCGGCGCACCCACCTCGCCGATGCGGGCGCCGGCGTCCAGTTTCTGCGTGATGAGCGGGCCCACCGGCAGCCAGCCCCACTTGAAGGTGCGCACCACGTCGGGAATGGACGAGAAGCTGTTCTCGACGATGAGCCCGGCCTCGTCCTGCACCGCCGCGGCCAGCTGCACCGCCAGCGCGCCGCCCAGCGAATGGCCGAAGACGAAGCGCTGCGCCTTCGGGTGCTGCTGGCCCAGCCAGGCCCAGGCCGCGCGGGCATCTTCGCCTGCCAGGGCCTCGGAGGGCAGGCCGGCGCTGCTGCGGCCGAAGCCGCGATAGTCGATGCCCAGCACGGCAAAACCCAGGTCGTGCATGCGGCGCATGCGCGGGGCGCTGCCGCGCACGTCCCAGCGCGCGCCGTGCAGGTACAGCAGCACGGGGGCGTCGGCGCGCGGCTGCGGCAGCCACAGCCCGTGCAGCTGCACGTCTTCGCCGGTGTGCTGCGAGCGGAAGCCGATCCACACGTCCTGCATGCCTTCGGCAGCGGCCTGGCCGCCCCACCAGGTGCGTTCACCGGGCTGGAAGATCCACTTGCGTTGCTGTTCGTCCAGCACGGCACAGCCGCCCAGCGCCAGCGTGCCCAGCAGGGCCGCGGCGACCAGCAGCCGGGCACTGCGCCGGCTGCGGCCGCCGCTGGGGCCGGGCCGAGGCGGGCGCTGGGTGGCGGGCGGGTGCGTTTCAGACATTGCCTGCATGTTGGCATGGGCCGGCGCGGTCTGCAGGCCCCTGGGGACAGCCACCCTTGATGCCGGCAGCCATTTGTGTAGGCTAGGCCTTCTCTCGGGTTGCACAGGAGCAGGGCGCATGAGCACGGTGTCTGTACTGCTGAAGAACCGCGGTGGCACGCTGTGGCACGTGCGGCCGGAAACCAGCGTCTACGAGGCCCTGGAACTGCTGGCCGGCTACGAGGTGGGCGCGCTGATGGTGATGGAAGGCGGTCGCCTGGTGGGCGTGTTCTCCGAGCGCGACTACACGCGCAAGATCGCGCTGCAGGGCCGCAACTCGCGCACCACCCCGGTGGCCGACATCATGACGCGCCAGGTGCTGACCGTGACGCCCGCCACCCCCACCACCGAGGCCATGCGCCTGATGAGCGCGCGCAAGGTGCGCCACCTGCCGGTGCTGGAGGGCAGCACCGTGCTGGGCATGATCTCCATCCGCGACATCCTCGACCACATCATCGCCGAGCAGGCCTCCACGATCGAACAGCTCGAGAGCTACATCCACTCCTGAACCCGGAAGGCGGCGGCGCTGCGGCTGCCGATGCCGCTGACGCCGCTGAGGCCGCTGAGGCCGCTGAGGCCGCTGAGGCCGCTGTAGCGCGCCGCCATCCGGCGCCCCGCAGGCGCAGTTCATCCCCGCCGCCAGGGCCTCCGTCGCATGCAGGGTGGCAGGTCCTGCAGGGCCTGCCGATACTGGCGGCGCCATGAACAAGCCCCGCAGCCTTGCCGTCTTCGCCACCGCGCCCCTGCGGCGCATGCCCACGCTGGCCCTGGCGCTGCTGCTGGTGGCCGCTTCGCTGGCGGTGGCCTGGTTGCTGCCGATACGCTGAATACGTCCTGCGTGCAGGGGCATGGCGCTGCGGTGCAGCAGCTATGCTCACGCCGCCATGACAGCCGCCGAGGGCATCAACACCGCCATTCAGCGACGCATGCTGCGTGTGGGCGTGCGCAATTCGGCGCGCAGCGTGCCGCTGCTGGTGGCCGCCACGCTCTTCGTCGCCTGGCTGGGCTGGGATGCGGGGGTTCCCTGGGCCGCGGGGCTCGTGGCCGTGCTGGGCCTGGTGGTCGCGGCCTGGCGTTGTCTGCTGCAGCGGCGTTACGCCCTTGAGGACAGCATCACCCCGGCCGGCGTGGGGGTCGTGGCGCGCCACCTGGAGGCCAACGCCTTCGTTGTGGGCCTGATGTGGGCCTGCGCCACCTCCTTCATCTACCCCCGGCTGCTGGGCATCAACCTGGCGCTGTACGTCATCATCGTCTGCGGTTCCCTGGCGGTGGCGGCGTTTTTCCTGTCCATCGTCGGCCGCAGCTTCGCGGTGCTGCTGGCCTGGCAGGTGGGCTCGCTGGTGGCGGCCTCGCTGATGCCAGGCCCGGTGCACTCGCCGGCGCTGGCTGCGCTGGCCGCGCTGTTCGGCGCCACCATGCTGCTGGCCACGCGCGAATTCCGGCAGGTCACGCAGCAGTCGATGCGCCGCACCCTGGAAGCCGACGAGGCCAACGCCCTGCTGCTGCGCGCCAAGGAAGCGGCCGAGGCTGCCAACCTGGCCAAGAGCCAGTTCCTCGCCACCATGAGCCACGAGATCCGCACGCCCATGAACGGCGTGCTCGGGGCGCTGGAACTGCTGCGCCAGACCCCGCTGGACGTGCGCCAGCGCCGCCTGGTGAAGACGGCGGCAGCGTCGGGCGAAAGCCTGATGGACATCCTGAACGACGTGCTCGACCACTCGAAGATCGAGGCCGGCAAGCTGGTGCTGTCGCACGCGCCGATGTCGCTGCACGCGGTGGCCACCTCGGCCATCGCGCTGTTCCGCGCCAACGCGGAGAGCCGGGGCCTGGGCCTCGGTCTGCAGCTGGCTGAAGACGTGCCCGACGGCGTGGTGGGCGATGCCCCGCGCTTGAAGCAGGTGCTGCTGAACCTCATCGGCAACGGCGTGAAATTCACCGAGAAGGGCAGCGTCACCTTGAGCCTGCAGCGCGAACCCGAGCCCGACCCCGACCTGCCGCCGCGCGTGTGCTTCACCGTCACCGACACCGGCATCGGCATGGCGCCCGGCGCGCTGATGCACATCTTCCAGCCCTTCCACCAAGTCGACAGCACGCGCTCGCGGCTGCGTGGCGGCACCGGCCTGGGCCTGGCCATCAGTCAGCGCATCGTCGAAGCCATGGGCGGGTGCTTCACCGTGCAAAGCCGCCCGGGCGAAGGCTCGAGCTTCAGTTTCACGCTGACGCTGCCGGTGGCGCCGAACGCCCCCCCGCCGGCCACGGACAGCGATTTCGGCGGCCTCGACACGCCGCTGGGCAGCCTGGGCGGCGTGGTGCTGCTGGTGGAAGACAACCTCGTGAACCGCCTGATCGGCATCGAGATGCTGAAGTCCTTCGAGCTGGACGTGCTGGAAGCCGAAGACGGCGCGCAGGCCGTGGCGCTGCTGGAGCAGCAGCACGTGGACCTGGTGCTGATGGACATCCAGATGCCCGTGATGGACGGCTACGCCGCGACGCGCGCGCTGCGTGAACGCGAAAGCCGCCTGCGCCTGCCGCGCCTGCCCATCGTCGCGCTGACGGCCAATGCCTTCGACGAAGACGCCGCGCACTGCCTCGCGGCGGGCATGGACGCCCACCTGGCCAAGCCCTATTCGCGCCAGCAACTGCTGGCGCTGCTGCGGCGCTGGCTTTGAGCCGGTGCCCGCTCGCTAGCGCGCCGCGTGCAGGGCCAGCAGGCCTTCGAAGATCAGGCTGTCGACGGTTTCGAAGGGCAGGTCGGTGATGCCCACGAGCTTGGCGGCGCCGCCGCCGGTGATCAGCATCAGCGGCGCCTGCCCGGTGCGCGCCTGCAGGCGGCGTGCCTGGCGCTCCACCGCGCCGGCAATGGCGTTGGCGCCGCCGCTCATCAGGGCGTCGCTGGTGTTGGTGGGGAAATCGACCACCTCGCCAGTGGGCACCTTCAGGCCCGCGGTGCCCATCTCCAGCGCCCGCTGCATCAGTCCGAAGCCGGGGATGATGAGCCCGCCCAGGAAGTGGCCCTCGGGGTCGAGCGCGTCCACCGTGGCGGCCGTGCCCACCATCACCACCAGGGCCGGCCGCGTGGGCCGGCCGGCCCCGCTTTCCTGCAGCACGCGCTGCCGCGCGCCCACCAGCGAGACCCAGCGGTCGGCGCCCAGGCGGCCGGGGTGGTCGTAGCCGTTCTTCACGCCGCCGGCTTCCGCCGAAGGCACCACCCAGCGGGCGGCGATGTCCCAGAGGTCGAGCTGGTCTTCCACGCGCCGGCGCACGGCGTCGCCGGCCACCACGCAGCCCAGCATGGCGCGCGGGGCGGGCAGGCCCTGCCACTGCGTTTCGGCCAGCGTGTCGATGGTTTCCAGGAACACCGCGCCCTGGCGCAGCAGCGTGGCGCCGGGCTGGGCGCTGGCATAGAGGGCCCACTTCAGGCGGGTGTTGCCGATGTCGATGGCCAGGAAGCTCATGGGCGGGGCTGGATAGAGGGGAGGACCTGCGCCGCCTGAAGGGCGTGCGAGGGCGGCGCGAGGGCGGCGCACGCAGGCGCCGGAAAGGATGCGACAGCTGGTTCAGGCCGCGAGGCTAGCAGCGCCCCGTGGCGGGCCCCATGGCATCATGCCGGATTGACGTTTACGTCAACGTCAAGCACGGCCTGGACCGCAGGCCCGCGCCCCGCATTCCACCCTTGCCAGCGAGCCGCCGCGCCATGACCGACCTCTCTGCCGAAGCCCGGGCCCTTGCCAACTACCGGCCCACGAACAAGGTACGTTTCGTCACCGCCGCCAGCCTCTTCGACGGGCACGACGCGGCCATCAACATCATGCGGCGCATCCTGCAGGGCATGGGTGCCGAGGTCATCCACCTCGGCCACAACCGCAGCGTCGACGAGGTGGTGACGGCCGCGCTGCAGGAAGACGTGCAGGGCATCGCCATCAGCAGCTACCAGGGCGGGCATGTCGAGTACTTCAAGTACATGGTCGACCTGCTGAAGGCCCGTGGCGGGGCCCACATCCAGGTCTTCGGTGGTGGCGGCGGCGTCATCGTGCCGGCCGAGATCCGCGAACTGCAGGCCTACGGCGTGGCGCGCATCTACAGCCCCGAAGACGGGCAGCGCATGGGGCTGCAAGGCATGATCGGCGAGATGGTCATGCGCTGCGACCACGACCTCTCCGGCCATGCGCCACGCAGCGTGGCCGCGCTGCAGGGCCCCGGCCAGCCGCACAGCGACGCCGCATGGCGCGCGCTGGCGCAGGCGCTCACGGCGCTGGAGAACGGCCGTGCCGACGCCGGCTTCAAGGCGGAACTGGCCGCCGCCGCGCAGGGCGCGAAGGTGCCGGTGCTCGGCATCACCGGCACCGGCGGTGCGGGCAAGAGCAGCCTCACCGACGAGCTCATCCGCCGCATCCGCCTGGACCAGGGCGACGCGCTGCACATCGCCGTCATCAGCATCGACCCCAGCCGGCGCAAGAGTGGGGGTGCGCTGCTGGGCGACCGCATCCGCATGAATGCCATCGGGCCGTGGTCGAGCGGCCCGCGTGTCTTCATGCGCTCACTTGCCACGCGCGACTTCGGCAGCGAGATCAGCCAGGCCCTGCCCGACGTGCTGCTGGCCTGCAAGGCCGCCGGCTTCGACCTTATCGTGGTGGAGACCTCGGGCATCGGCCAGGGTGATGCCGCCATCGTGCCGCTGGTGGACGTGCCGCTGTACGTGATGACGCCCGAGTTCGGCGCCGCCAGCCAGCTGGAGAAGATCGACATGCTCGACTTCGCCGAGTTCGTGGCCATCAACAAGTTCGACCGCAAGGGCGCCGCCGATGCGCTGCGCGACGTGGCCAAGCAGGTGCAGCGCAACCGCGAAGCCTGGGGCAGCAAGACCGAAGACATGCCCGTCTTCGGCACCATGGCCAGCCGCTTCAACGACGACGGCGTCACCGCGCTGTACCAGGCCCTGCGCGAGCGGCTGGAAGCCTGCGGGCTGGCGCTGCGGGCCGGCCGCCTGCCGCCGGTGGCCACGCGCCACAGCACGCACCAGGTGCCTGTTCTGCCACCGGCGCGCATTCGCTACCTGGCCGACATTGCCGACACCGTGCGCGGCTACAAGCAGCAGGCGCTGGCGCAAAGCCGCCTGGCGCGCGAGGTGCAGCAGCTGCGCGCCACCGCGAAGATGCTGCTCACCGACAAGCCCGGCCGCCACCGCGCCGTGGAAGCCGTGGACGACCTGGCGGTGCAGCGCGAGGCCCTGCTGTCGCCGCAGGCGAAAAAGCTGCTCGCGATGTGGCCCGAGATGCAGCGCGCCTATGCGGGCGACGAATACGTGGTGAAGATCCGCGACAAGGAGGTCCGCACCGCGCTGACCCACACCACGCTCAGCGGCAACAAGATTCGCAAGGTGGCGCTGCCCCGGTACGAATGCGACGGCGAAGTGCTGAAGTGGCTGCTGCTCGACAACGTGCCCGGCAGCTTTCCGTACACCGCCGGCACCTTCGCCTTCAAGCGCGAGAACGAGGACCCCACGCGCATGTTCGCCGGCGAGGGCGATGCCTTCCGCACCAACCGCCGCTTCAAGGTGGTGAGCGAAGGCCTGCCGGCCAAGCGCCTGAGCACGGCTTTCGACAGCGTCACGCTCTACGGCAACGACCCCGACCCGCGCCCCGACATCTACGGCAAGGTGGGCAACAGCGGCGTGAGCATCGCCACGCTGGACGACATGAAGGTGCTCTATTCGGGGTTCGACCTCACCCACCCGGCCACCAGCGTCAGCATGACGATCAACGGCCCGGCGCCCACCATCCTGGCGATGTTCATGAACACGGCCATCGACCAGAACCTCGACAAGTTCGTGGCCGACAACGGCCGCGAGCCTTCTGAGGACGAAGCGCAGAAGATCCGCGCCTGGACGCTGGCCAACGTGCGCGGCACGGTGCAGGCCGACATCCTGAAGGAAGACCAGGGCCAGAACACCTGCATCTTCAGCACCGAGTTCAGCCTCAAGGTGATGGGCGACATCGCGCAGTGGTTCGTGCAGCACGACGTGCGCAACTTCTACTCGGTGAGCATCAGCGGCTACCACATCGCCGAGGCCGGCGCCAACCCCATCAGCCAGCTGGCTTTCACGCTGAGCAACGGCTTCACGTTCGTGGAGGCCTACCTTGCGCGCGGCATGCACATCGACGACTTCGCGCCCAATCTGAGCTTCTTCTTCAGCAACGGCATGGACCCGGAATACACCGTGCTCGGCCGCGTGGCGCGCCGCATCTGGGCGGTGGCGATGCGCGAGCGCTATGGCGCCAACGAGCGCAGCCAGAAGCTGAAGTACCACGTGCAGACCAGCGGCCGCAGCCTGCACGCGCAGGAGATCCAGTTCAACGACATTCGCACCACGCTGCAGGCGTTGATTGCGGTGTACGACAACTGCAACAGCCTGCACACGAACGCCTTCGACGAGGCCATCACCACGCCCACCGAAGACAGCGTGCGGCGGGCCATGGCCATCCAGCTCATCATCAACCGCGAGTGGGGCTTGGCGAAGAACGAGAACCCCAACCAGGGTGCCTTCGTCATCGACGAACTCACCGAGCTGGTGGAAGAGGCCGTGCTGGCCGAGTTCGAGAAGATCGCCGAGCGCGGCGGGGTGCTGGGGGCGATGGAAACCGGCTACCAGCGCGGCAAGATCCAGGAAGAGAGCATGCACTACGAGATGCTCAAGCACACCGGCGAGTACCCCATCATCGGCGTGAACACCTTCCGCAGCCCGAACGGCGAGGCGGTGCCCGAGCACATCGAGCTGGCGCGCAGCACCGAGGCCGAGAAACAAAGCCAGCTGGCCCGGCTGGCTGCCTTCCAGCAAGCCCACGCGGCCGAGGCCCCGGCCATGTTGCAACGCCTGCAACAGGCCGTGATGGCCAACGAGAACGTCTTTGCCGTGCTGATGGACGCCGTGCGCGTGTGCAGCCTGGGGCAGATCACCAGCGCCTTGTTCGAGGTGGGCGGGCAGTACCGGCGCAGCATGTGAGGGGTGGGCCGCCGGGCCAGCCTGCGGCGGGCCCGGTGCAGCCCGGGCCCCGCGTTGCGTGGATCAGCCCTGTTTTGGGGGCCCTGCACCTGCCGATGCGCCGGGCATGCTTCATGCAGAATCGGCCGCGTCAACCCGAGCCTGGAGTCTGAATGGCTTACCGGTGGAGCCTGGAAGGGCCTGCCTTTGAATTCCCCACACCTTACGGCACCGAAAACCGGTTCCTGGTGTGGCGGGGCTATGCGCTCATCGCTTTCGCCGTGGTCATTGCCGCCATCGTGTCTTTCGTGGGTGGCGACACCGCTGCCGCACCCACGGTGGTGCTCGACAAACCGCCCGAGCCCGCCAGCGTGGTGCCGCACCTCGTGGCCGCGATGTTGCTGTCCCTGCTGGGCGCGCGCGATCTCTGGAAGGCCTCGGCGCAGCGCACCTTGCTGCTGGCCCCAGGCCAGCCCAGTTCCCTGACGGCCGAGGTGCCGCGCGAAGGCAGCGGCATCAGTGCTGGCGCCGCCCCCTTGCAGCGCCTGCTGGAGGTGGGTGACTTCAAGCACGCGCCCGTGGGCGGCTCTTACGCCGCCGCGCTGGAGATGCTGGGCCCCGAACTCGCCGCAGCGCCGCGCACGCTGCATGCCTACCTGCGCGTGCGCATCGCCCACCTGGTGCTGGCCGCGGGCCTGGCGCTCGTGCTGCTGCTGTGTTTCCTCGGCTTCCGCACAGCCCCGGCCCAGGGCCTGGCGGCGCTGGTGCCGCTGCTGCTGTGCGCTGGCGTGCTGGCGCACCGCGCCTTGTGGCCTGACGGCGAAGCCCTGGCTCCCTGGCTGGTGGCCGTGCTGGTGCTGGCTGCGGGTGCCCTGGCCGCCGCGCTGGGCCATTACGCCGAGGCCGTGCCGCGCTCGGCCTCGGTGCCGCGCCTGGGGCTGCCGCTGGCGGCCGCGGTGATGCTGGGCAGCGTGCTCATCTTCGAAGGTCTGGGCGTGCTGGCCGCGCGTGCGCAGCTGCAGGCCGCGTGGTTGCCGGCCGTGGCGCCCGAGGAAGCCGTGATGGCCTTCGAGGGCGACCCCGAACAGCTGCTGCGCGACATCGACCTCGAACTGCACCGCCAGTGGACCGAGGGCATTCCCAACCGCCGCTACGGCTGGCAGGCCGCCCCGCCTGCGCGCAGCAGCGACGAAGCGCAGTTCCAGGCCGTGGTGCTGGAAGAGTCGCAACCCCTGGTGCCCAGCCAGCTGGCGCGCGGTGTGCGCCAAACCGCACCGGCGCTGCCGCAGACCCCGGCGCGCCTGCGCACCCTGCTGGCGCTGGACGTGGCCGGTCTGCTGTGGAGCCTGGCCGGCGCCCTGGCCTGGGTGTGGCTGGCCTGGGCGCACATGCGCGCGCCCGGCGCGGCCTGGGTGCCCGCGGCCGCCGGCATTGCCGCCATGACGGTGGGCGGTTATGCGCTGCGGGTGGGCCACCTGCTGTGGAGCCGCGTGGAAGTGAGCTCCACCCTCACCTGGCTGGCCATGGAAGGCCCCATGCAACGCCTGGCCGAGGCCGGCCGTGGCCGCGCCGAGCACCTGCGCGTGCCGGCGCTGCGCCTGCGCGCCCGCGTGGCGGTGCTGAAGTCGGTGTTCTACGCCGCCGCGCCCCACGGCCCCGGCAGCCGCGCGATGCTCGATCTGCAGGCGCAGCGCAACGCCGGCCAGGCCTGGCTGACGGCCGTGCAGGAGCTGGCCCGCCACGCCCAGCCGGCGCCCACGCCGGCGGTGCAGGCCGTGGCGCGTGCGAAGGCGCGTGACCAGCGCGATGGCCGTGCCGCCGAGAACGAGGCGGCGCCGGCCAGCGCCGCCAACGCGCCGTCTTCGGGCCTGTCGCCCGCCTTCGCGCCCAAGCGGCCGGCCCGTTTCTGCATGCACTGCGGCACGCCGCTGCTGCAGGGCGCGCGCTTCTGCCAGCACTGCGGCTCGATCGTCCCGGCCGAGTGAGCGGCGGCCCCGGGTCGGGGCCCCCTCCTACAATCCAGCGCATGACCGCCGTGCTGCCGCCCACCCCCCTGCGGCCCACCGCCGAGCCCCGGGCAAGCCTGGGTGCCGGCCTGCCGGCACCGCGCCGCATCCGCGAACTGCCCGACGAACTGGTGAGCCAGATCGCCGCCGGCGAAGTGGTGGAACGCCCCGCCTCGGTGGTGCGCGAGCTGGTCGACAACGCGCTGGACGCCGGCGCCACGCACATCACCGTGCGGCTGCTGGCCGGTGGCGTGCGCGCCATCGTGGTGGAAGACGACGGCAGCGGCATCCCGCGTGAAGACCTGCCACTGGCCTTGAAGCGGCATGCCACCAGCAAGATCCAGTCGCTGCACGAACTGGAGAGCGTGGCGACGATGGGCTTTCGCGGTGAAGCGCTGGCCGCCATCCTCTCGGTGGCCGAGATGGTGCTCACCACCCGCACCGCCGAAGCGCCGCACGCCTGGCGCCTGCACGCGCGCAGCGGCGAGCTGGCCCCGGCCGCACGCGGCACCGGCACCACGGTGGAGGTGAACGAGCTCTTCTTCAGCACCCCCGCGCGGCGCAAGTTCCTGAAGACCGACGCCACCGAGTTCGCGCACGCGCTGGAGGCCGTGCGCCGGCACGCCCTGGCGCGGCCTGACGTCGGCTTTGCGGTGTGGCACGAGAACCGCCTGGCCGCGCAATGGCGCACCGCCGCGCCGCCCCAGCGCTGGGCCGATGTGCTGGGCGCCGATTTCATCGCCGCCAGCCGCCCGCTGCAGGCCGAGCGCGGCCCGCTGGCCCTGCAGGGCCTGGCCGGCCAACCCGAGGCCGCACGCGCCCGGGCCGACCTGCAGTACCTCTTCGTCAACGGCCGCTACGTGCGCGACCGCCTGCTCGCGCACGCCGTGCGTTCGGCCTACGAAGACCAGCTGCACGGCAGCCGCCAGCCGGCCTACCTGCTGTTCCTGCAGATCGCGCCCGAGCTGGTGGACGTGAACGTGCACCCGACCAAGATCGAGGTGCGCTTCCGCGACGGCCGCGCCGTGCACCAGGCCGTGCGCGGCGCGGTGGAAGACGCTTTGGCCCCCAGCCGCGCGGCAGGGTCCGAAGTGGCCTCTGCCGCCGCCATGGGTGCGGCCGAAGAGCCGCTGGCCGCGGCCCCGTTGGCATCGCCAGGTGCTGACCCGGCCTCGGTCCTGCCGACGGCCCCTGCATCAGCACCTCTGGCCGGCTGGCAGCCCGGCCTGGCCTGGGCCGAGCCCGCGCACGCCGGCTCTGCCGCCCGGGAAGGCGGCCACCTCCCGGCGCCAGAGGCCAAAGAGGCCCCGGCCCCTTGGCGCACACCCCAGGGCAGCGGAGGCCTGGCCACCTGGGCGGCCTTGCGAGCGGCGGCCACCCCGGCCCCGGGTACGCCGCTGGCGGCTTCAGGGCCGGCCGGCGCGGCGGTGGCAGCCAGCGCCCCCGAGGCCTGGCCGCTGGGCCGCGCCATCGCGCAGATCGGCGGCGTCTACCTGCTCGCCGAAAACAGCCATGGTCTCGTGGTGGTGGACATGCACGCGGCGCACGAACGCATCGTCTACGAAGGGCTGAAGCGCTCGGCCCAGGGCCAGGCGCGCCTGCCTTCGCAGCCGCTGCTGATACCGCAGACCCTGCCGGCCACGGCGGCCGAGATCGCCACCGCCGAGGCCGAGAGCGAAGCGCTGCTGGCGCTGGGCCTGGAGGTGGGCGTGCTCAGCGCCCACACGCTGGTGGTGCGCAGCGGCCCGGCGGCGCTGCTGGCCGGCGGCACGGCCGACCTGGCCGAGCTCACGCGTTCGGTGCTGGCCGAACTGCAGGAAGCCGGCGCCAGCCGCGTGGTGCAACGCGCGCGCGACGAGCTGCTGGCCACCATGGCCTGCCACGCCGCCGTGCGCGCCAACCGCCGGCTGACGCTGGAAGAGATGAACGCGCTGCTGCGCGAAATGGAAAGCACCGAACGCGCCGACACCTGCAACCACGGCCGCCCCACCTGGCGGCAGGTGACGATGAAGGAACTGGACGCACTGTTCCTGCGCGGTCGCTGAGCCCGCGCGTGCAAGGCCGGAAGGCCTTGCACGGCTGGCGAAGGCCGAGCGGCGATTTCACGCTGCGCGGCTGAGCCCGCACAGGGAAGCTCAGCCGCGCGGCGGTGCGCGCCCGGCCTCGCGCAGGCGGGCCCGGCGCTTCATCCGCACGCGCAGGTGCCACACCAGGTTCACCAACCCATAGGCCAGGCCGCCAAAACCCACGGCGAAGACGGCCGCGCCCAGCAGCAGGGGCTTGCCCACGCTGGCCAGGCCGTCGACGCTGCGCTGCCAGAAGTTGCGTGTGTCTGCCGCAGCAGAGGCCGCCGCCGCGGCCTTCTCGCCTGCCGTGGCCGGGCTGGCGCTGCCGTGGTCGCCGGGCAGCGGTGGCGGCCGGCCGCTGGCGTCTTCCCCCAGCAGCCAGCTGCCCACGCGCCAGGCGGCGTAGTACACCGGCCCGAAGGTCAGCGGCGTGTTCACGAAGGTGGCGGCCACCGAGGCCGGCACGTTGGCGCGCAAGGCCACCGAAGCCGCGGCGGACAGCGGAATCTGCGCCACCGGGATGATGAACGCGAAGAACACGCCGATGCCCGCCCCCAGGGCGATGCCACGGCGGCTCATGTGCCACAGGCGCGGGTGCAGCAGCGAAGGCCCCAGCCAGCGCAGCCAGCGGTTGGCTGCCAGGCTCTCGGGCGTGGGCATCAGGCGGCGCAGGCGGTTCAGCATGGTCTAACCCGCCACGCGGTTGCGGCCGGCATGCTTGGCCTCGTAAAGCCGGCCGTCGGCGGCGCCCAGCAGTTCGCGCAGCGTCTGCACGCCCGGGCCGAGCGCGGCCACGCCGAAAGAGGCGGTCTGGTTGTGCGGCTGCTCGCGGCCGTCGGCCAGCTGCAGCTGCCAGGTGCGTGCGGCCAGCGCGGCGCGCACCCTTTCGGCCAGGGCCCGGGCTTCGGGCAGCGCCGTGTGCGGCAGCACGGCCAGGAACTCTTCGCCGCCGGTGCGGCCCATCACGTCGGTGGCGCGCAGCGCGGCGTGGGCGGTGGCGGCGGCCTCGCGCAGCACCTGGTCGCCGGCCTGGTGGCCCCAGCGGTCGTTCACGGTCTTGAAGTGGTCGAGGTCGAAGCACACCACCGACAAGGGCTGTGAATTGCGCCGCGCCAGGCGCACTTCGCGCGCCAGCATGTCCATCACGTAGCGCCGCGTGAACACTTCGGTGCCGGCGTCCACCGTGGCCATGCGGTAGATGTGGTCGTGCAGCAGCGCGTGGATGCTCTCGCGCTGGAAGAACTTCAGCACCACCTCGCCCAGGCGCAGCATGTCGCCATCGGCCAGCCGCACGCTGCCGCGCAGGCGCTGTTCGTTCACCCAGCTGCCGTTGACGGACTCGAGGTCGCGCAGCAGCACCTCGTCACCCTGCACCTGCAACTCGGCATGGCGGCGGCTGATGGCGGGGTTGTCCAGCAGCACCTGGCAGTCGGGCGCGCGGCCCACGCTGAGCGTGCCTTCGGGCAGCGTGAAGCGGCGGCCGGGTTCGGCGCCGCTGTACAGCACCAGGCAGGCGCTGCGCGTGGCGGGGTCGCCCAGGCTCTGGAACAGCGTGAGTTCGCCCTGCTTCAGGCGCACGGTGGGCTGGTCCCAGTGCTGCGGGCCGTCGGGCCCGGGCGCTTCGGAAGGAAGGCTCACGGCCAGGGTGCCTTCGTTCATGCCGGCAGCAGCGCGCTGCTGGCACGCAGCCGGCCCACGGTGATGCCGTTCCAGTTCACCAGCGGCACGTCGGCCAGGCCGTGGACGAAGGCGGCCTCTTCGCCGTGCAGCGGCAGCAGGCGCGCCAGCAGTGCGGCCATCACCACCTCGCAGGCGCGCGCGGTGTTGCCGTCTTCCATCTTCAGCGCCACGCCCAGGCCCAGGCTGGGCAGTGCGGCGCAGTACACGCCTTCGGCGCCCACCTTGCAGAACACGCGTTCGCCCAGGCGCTGCATCACGCGGGTGTCGAAGCGGCCGGTGCCGGCCACCATCTGCGGGGCCCGCGCCACCGCCTGGCGCAGACGCAGCGCTGCCCGCGCATGGCCGGGGCGCAGGGCGGTGCCGGTGGCCACGCGTGCGAAGGCATGGGCCAGGTGGCGCAGCGGGATGGCGTAGGTGGGAATGCTGCAGCCGTCGGTGCCCACGGCGGCTTTCGACAGGTCGTAGCCGGTGGTGGCTTCGAGCGCAGCCGTCACTTCGCGCATCACCGGGTGCCCGGGCTGCACATAGCCCTGCAGGAAGGCCCGGCGGTCGCCCTCCTGGGCCTGCTCTGACATGAGGCAGCCCAGGCACACGAAGCCGGCGTGTTTGCCCGAGCAGTTGTTGTTCAGCGCGGTCGGCTGGGCGCCTGCGGCGGCCAGGGCCTTCAGCGCACCGTCGAAGTAGGGCCAGTGCGTGCCGCATTCCAGCGCTGCCACGTCCACGCCGGCCTTGGCCAGCATCGAGGCCGCGGTGGCCGTGTGCTGGGCCTCGCCACCGTGGCTGGCGCAGGCCAGGGCCAGTTCTTCGTCGTTCAGGCCGTAACGTTCGGCCGCGCCGCTTTCCACCAGCGGCAGGGCCTGCAGCACCTTCACGGCGCTGCGCGGGAAGATCGGGCGCTCGATGTCGCCCCAGGCGCTGTGCACGGCGCCGTCGGCATCGACCACGGCCACCGCACCGCGGTGGGCCGACTCGACGATGCCGCCGCGCAGGGCTTCGGCGAGGATGGGCTGGATTTGCATGCCCTGAACTGTAGTGGTGCTGCGCAGCGTGTGCGCCACAAGCCAGCCACCGGCGTCGGAAGCCGTGCGGTCCGCAGCACCGCCTCTTTCCCTTGCGGCATTTGCGGGTACTCAACCCCAGCGGGCGCGTGCCGAAATCGCGCAGGAGCCTCGTCCGTTTCGGCTCGGCCACCCGACCCTGACCTTCCGGAGTCTCCACCGATGTCTTCCTTCGCTTCACGCATGTCCATAGGACGCAAGCTGCTGGGTATCCAAGCGCTGCTTTTCCTGGTGATCGCGGCCATCGGCATCTACACCTTCGTCATGCTGGAGCGCGTGGTCTCGGCCACCGACCGCGTGGCCACGCGTTATGCGCCGCAAGCAGAGCGCATTGCCGACATGCAGGTGCTGATGTTCCGCATCTCGCTCGAAGCCCGGCACGCCATGCTGGTGACCACCCCGCAGGCACGCGACGCCACGTTCGAGCGCATCGGCCAGTTCCGCAAGGAAATGCTCGCCACGATGGAGGCCTTCGACAGCAGCGTCACCACGGAGCGCGGCCGCGCCTTCGTCGCTGAATGGCGCAAGAGGGACGCCGTGTTCTGGCGCCTGGGCGGCGAAGTGCTGGCCAAGGTGCAGGCCGGCGACAACGCCGGTGCCTTCCAGCAACTCGAAACCGAACTGGTCGCGGCGCGCAACGCGGTGCTGGAGATCATCGACCAGCAGCAGGCTTTCCAGGCCGAACTGATGATGACGGCCGTGAGCCAGGCCGAAGGCGATGCCCGCAAGACCGAGAAGGTGGTGCCCGCGCTGGCCTTGCTGGGCCTGGCCGTGGCGGGCTACCTGTCTTGGCGCCTGGCGGCGATGATGCGCGGCGCGTTCCAGCGCGCCATCACCGTGACGCAGCGCATCGCGGGCGGCGACCTGAACGGCGACATCTATGTCCGCCCGGGCGACGAGTTCGGCAGCCTGTTCGAATCGATCGTCAACATGCAGACCCGCCTGCATTCGGTGGTGAACGAAGTGCGTGGCGTGGCGGCGCACATCGTCGAGGCGGCGCGCGAGATCGACGCGGCCAACCACGAGCTGGCCGAGGTCACCCGAACCCATGAAGGTGCCGTCGAAGGCACGCTGGGCGTGGCGCAGGCCATGAATTCTTCGGTGTCCCACAGTGCCGAGAGCGCGCGCCGCGCCAATGCGCTGGCCAGCGAGGCTTCGAAGGTGGCCAGCGAGGGCGGTGCCCAGATGGGCCGCGTGGCGCAGACGATGAGCGGCATCGACGAGTCTTCTCGCCGCATCGGCGACATCGTCAATGTGATCGATGGCATCGCCTTCCAGACCAACATCCTGGCGCTGAATGCTGCCGTCGAGGCCGCGCGGGCGGGTGAGCAAGGGCGCGGGTTCGCCGTGGTGGCATCGGAGGTGCGGGCCCTGGCGCAGCGCAGCGCACAGGCGGCACGTGAGGTCAAGACACTGATCAGTGCGTCCGTCGAGCGCGTGCAGGCCGGCACCGAAACCGTGGGCGATGCCGGCCGTACGCTGCAGGGCGTGGTGTCTTCGGTGGAGCAGGTGAGCGAGCTCATCGACGAACTGGCCCGCGGCACCCGCGAGCACACCGAAGGCTTTGCCGGCATTGCGCGTTCGGTGGACCAGATCGGCAGCGCCACCCGGCGCAGCGTGCAGGCGGTGGACCGCTCGGGCCAGGCCGCGGCACGGCTGCGCCAGCATGCAGAGAGCCTGCAGGCCACCGTGGCCGCCTTCAACGCCGAATTGAGGTAGTGCGCCGGCGCGCTTCGCCGGTCGGGTTTTCCGGCGGCCGCTGAAGCGCCCGCCGACCAGGACCCAGAATCGCGCGGTGAACACACCGTCCGACATTGCCTGGTCCCTGCTGGGGGTCGACTTCACGTCGGCCCCGACACGGCGCAAACCCATCACCGTGGCGCGCGGCGAGCGCGTGGGCGCGGTGCTGCGCCTGCAGGTGCTGGAGGCCCTGCCCACGCTGGCCGGCTTCGAGGCGCTGCTGCGCGAACCCGGGCCGTGGCTGGGCGGCTTCGACTTTCCGTTCGGCCTGCCGCGCGAGTTCGTCGACGCGCAGGGCCTGGGCGGGCACACCGCGGCCGTCATCACCGAACTGCAGCGCCGCTGCGCCACGCGCATGGACTTCCGTGCGCTGGTGGACGCCTGGGGCAACGGCCGGCCGGCGGGCCAGCGGCTCATCCACCGCGCCACCGACGGCGCGATGCCGGGCCTGAGCAGCAGCAGCCCGCTGCAGACGCGCTACGTGCCCGTGGGCTTCATGTACTTCGAAGGGCTGTCGCGCCTGGTGGCGGCCGGGGTGGGCCTGCCCGGCCTGCATGCCGCCGATCCGCAGCGTCTGGCGCTGGAGGCCTACCCGGGCCTGCTGGCGTACGAGCTCATCGGCCGGCGCTCCTACAAGAACAGCGAAGAGGCGGACCGGCTCATCGCGCGCAAGGACATCGTCGAAGCACTGGAGCAGGGCCGCACGCGGCTGGGCCTGCGCCTGAAGCTCACGCACGCGCAGCGCGAGGCGCTGGTGGACGACGCCAGCGGCGACCGCCTGGACGCCGCGCTGTGCCTGGTGCAGGCGGCCTGGGCCGCGGTGCAGCCCCGCCACGGCCTGCCGGCGCAGGTGGATGCCGTGGAAGGCTGGATCACCAGCGCGGGTTGAACGGCGCTGCAACCCGCACAAGCACCCGCACAAGCCCGCGCGATGCACAGCGCCGCCGCCGAAACCTGGTTCGCCGCGCGCGGCTGGGTGCCGTTTCCCTTCCAGCGTGAGGTGTGGGCGGCCATGGCCGCCGGCCGCAGCGGCCTGCTGCATGCCACCACCGGCAGCGGCAAGACCTACGCGGTGTGGCTGGGCGCGCTGCAGCGCGCACGGCCGCTGAAGGAAGCGCCGGGGCTGCAGGTGCTGTGGCTCACGCCCATGCGCGCGCTGGCCGCCGACACCGCGCGCGCGCTGCAGCAGCCCCTGCCCGAGCTGGCGCCGGCCTGGGCCGTGGGCACGCGCACCGGCGACACGCCCAGCGCCGAGCGCGCCCGGCAGGACCGCCGGCTGCCGCAGGCCCTGGTGACCACGCCCGAGTCGCTGAGCCTGATGCTCACGCGCGAGCGTGCCCACCAGGAACTGGGCGGCGTGCACACCGTGGTGGTGGACGAATGGCACGAGCTCATCGCCAACAAGCGCGGCGTGCAGGTGCAGCTGGCCCTGGCGCGGCTGAAGCGCTGGAACCCGAGCCTGGTGGTGTGGGGCCTGTCGGCCACGCTGGGCAATGTGGACGAGGCGCTGGCCACGCTGTGCGGCAAGGGCGGCGCGGGCGGCGTGAGCAGCGAGACGTCTGGTGGCGACGCCGGGCCGCTGCGCGTGCAGGGCCGCGTCGAGAAGGCGCTGCGCATCGACACTCTGCTGCCGCAGGACCCCGGCCGCTTCAGCTGGGGCGGGCACCTGGGGGCGCAGATGCTGCAGCCGGTGGTGGACGAGATCGAGGCCAGCCGAACCGCGCTGGTCTTCACCAACACGCGCAGCCAGGCCGAGATCTGGTACCAGCTGCTGCTGCAGGCCCGGCCTGACTGGGCCGGCATCGTGGCCTTGCACCACGGCAGCCTCGACAAGGAAGTGCGTGCCTGGGTGGAAGCCGGCCTCAAGGCCGGGCAGCTGAAGGCCGTGGTGGCCACTTCCAGCCTCGACCTGGGGGTGGACTTCCTGCCCGTGGAACGCGTGCTGCAGATCGGCAGCGCCAAGGGCGTGGCGCGGCTGCTGCAGCGTGCCGGCCGCAGCGGCCACGCCCCGGGCCGCGAAAGCCGCGTGACGCTGGTACCCACGAACACGCTGGAACTGGTGGAGGCCGCGGCCGCGCGCGTCGCCGCGCTGGCCGGGCAGGTGGAAGCGCGCACCGGCCTCGACAAGCCGCTGGACGTGCTGGTGCAGCACCTCGTCACGGTGGCCCTGGGGGGTGACCGGGCGACGGCCGAGGCCGGCGCCGAAGCGCCGCCCTGCACGGGTTTCATCGCCGACGAGCTGTTCGCCGAGGTGCGCAGCACCCACGCCTACCGAGCGCTCACGCGGGAAGAGTTCGACTGGGCGCTGGCCTTCGTCGAACGCGGTGGCGAAAGCCTCACTGCCTACCCCGAGTACCACCGCGTGGCGCTGGTGGAAGGCCGCTGGCGCGTGCCCGACCGCGGCATAGCGCGCCGCCACCGGCTGCAGGTGGGCACCATCGTCAGCGACAGCGCGATGGCGGTGAAGTGGTTGAGCGGCGGCACCATCGGCAGCATCGAAGAAGGGTTCATCGCCCGCCTCAACAAGGGCGACCACTTCGTCTTCGCCGGCCGCGTGCTGGAGTACGTGCGCACGCAGGACATGGCCGCCTACGTGCGCACCGGCAGCAAGAAAAAGGGCGTGGTGCCTTCCTGGGCCGGCGGCAAGATGCCCTTGAGCAGCGAACTCGCCGAGGCCGTGCAGACGCTGCTGGACGACACCGCGCAGGTGCTGCAGCGCGAAGGCACGGCCGACACCGCGCACTTCGCCGAACCCGAGCTGCAGGCCGCCCGCCCCATGCTGCAGGCCCAGGCGCGCCTGTCGCAGCTGCCCCGCCGCAGCGGCCTGCTGGTGGAGCGGCTGCAGACGCGCGAAGGCCATCACCTCTTCCTCTACCCCTTTGCCGGCCGCAACGTGCACATCGGCCTGGCGCAGCTGCTGGCCTGGCGGCTGGCGCGCGAGGCCCCGAACACCTTTTCCCTGAGCGTGAACGACTACGGGTTGGAGATCCTGGCCGTGCAGCCCGTGGCCGAAGCCGCGCTGAACCCGGCCGTGCTCTTCAGTACCGAAGGGCTGCTGGCCGATGTGCTGGCCAGCCTGAACTCGGGTGAACTGGCGCAGCGGCGTTTCCGCGAGATTGCGCGCGTGGCCGGGCTGGTGTTCGGCGGCTACCCGGGGGCGCCCAAGAGCATGCGGCAGCTGCAGGCCAGCAGCAGCCTGTTCTTCGAGGTCTTCAGGAAGTACGACGCCGGCAACCGCCTGCTGGGCCAGGCCGAACGCGAGGTGCTGGCGCAGGAGCTGGAGGTCTCGCGCCTCACCGCCACGCTGCAGCGCCTGGCCGCCCTGCCGCTGCAGCGCGTGGACCTGGCCGCGCCCAGCCCTTTCGCGCTGCCGCTGCTGGTGGAAAGGCTGCGTGAACAGCTCAGCACCGAGAAGCTGAAAGACCGGCTCGACCGTCTGCTGGCCGAGGCCGAAGCCGCCCTCGCACCCGCACCGGCGCCCCGGCGGCGGGCGCGGCTACGATCCGGCGCATGAAGCACTCACGCCCGGGGCGCCTGCGCGCCCACCTCATGCTGGCTCTGGCCCTGGCTCTGCCGGCCGCCGGGCCCGTGCTGGCCAGCAAGACACCCGCACCGGCCACGCTGCAAGGCGTGGTGACGCAGGTGCTGGACGGCGACACGGTGCGCTTCAGCGTGCCCGGCCAGCCGGCGGTGGAAGTGCAGCTGGCCCACATCGATGCGCCCGAAATCTGCCAGGCCTGGGGCGCCGAGGCGCGCCGCGCGCTCAGCGACCTGGCGCTGAACAAGCCGGCCACGCTGCGGTCCACCGGGCGCAGCGGCAGCAGCACCGTGGGCCTGCTCACGGTGGAGGGCAGCAACATCAGCCAACGCCTGGTGGAAGAAGGCCACGCCTGGAGCACGCGCGGCCGCAACGGCCGCGGCCCGCTGATGAAGGAAGAGCGGCTCGCCCAGGCCCTGGCGCGCGGCCTGCACAGCGGCGGCCGTGCCGTGATGCCGGCCGATTTCCGGCGCAGCCACGGCCCTTGCCCTTGAGCCTGGGGCCGGGGGCGCGGGGGTTGCCACCGATTCCCAGCCTGCCGGCGCGTCTTTAGCGTGCAGTGCGCGTTACCGCGGCGTTCAGGGCCGTGACGTGACGTGACGTGAAACGGCGCTGGACGTTCATCAGGCGCCTATCAGACGTTCATCGGGCAGAGGTGGCAGCTTGCAGCAAGGTGGTGGCGGCGAGGGGGTGGCGTGCACAGCTGCCAGCGGCGAAAGCCCGGTGGACTTGTCGCGCATGGCCCTTCTGCGCAGCCGTATGCCGCAACCGCTGCGGCAGGTTCTGCAGGAGCGCGGTGCCGTGCCCTTGCTGCCACCGCTGGATGACGGCCTGCAGCTCTTCCAAGGCCACCCGGGTTGGGCCGACCCTTACCTGCCGCCGCTGGAGGGCCATCTGGTCGGCGTGGCGGTCGCGCCCTCGGCCCGCTGCGTGTCCTGGTTGCCGGGGGAAGGCTTGCGGCAGCGCGGCCTGCAAACCGCCGAATTGCTGATCGTTCCCGCGGGTGCGCCCGCTTACCTGGAGGTGCCGGAAAGCGAGGCGCTGCTCTGGCTGGCGCTGCGCCCGCGCCAGCTCTACGGCACGCGCCGGGACGCCGCGCCTACGCTGAGGGCCTGCCACGGGCAGCCCGGCCCCGTCGTGCACGCGCTGGCCCTCGCGCTGCGCGCGGCGGCGTGGGCCGACAGCCCGGCCCTGCCCAGCCTGGTGGAGCATCTGGGCCGCGCGCTGGCCGCGCAGTTGCTGGCCGAGCACAAGCCAGGCCCAGGCCCAGGCCCATCTGGCAACCGGCTGGGGCGCCAACGGCTGGAGCGTGCATTGGCTTTCCTGGACACGCGCCTGGCCGAGCCGGTGGCCCTGGCCGAAGCTGCGCGTGTGGCGGGGTGCAGCGTGCACCACTTCGCCCACCTGTTCAAAACCAGCATGGGCGTTTCACCCATGCGCTACCTGCGTCAGCGGCGCATGCAGTCTGCGCGTGAACTCATCGAGACCACCGGGCTCAGCATCGGTGAGATCGGCTACCGCGTCGGTCTGCCCGATGCTTCGCGGTTTTCCCAGGCCTTTCGCGCCTACTGGAAAGTGGCGCCATCGGCTTTCAGGCGCCAGGGCTGAGGTCGGCCTGCAGGGGCCGTCGCGGTGTGCCTAGCCACCCGGAAACAGGTTTCGAACCGTTTCAGATGTTTATTTGAAAAGCTGTTTCATTCTGATTTTCCCTTGGTTTTGGCAGTCCAACACAAGCCCAAGCAAGAAAACACAAGTGTCTCCCCGGGCCTGGCGATAGATTGCCCCCAACGGCCACAGAGCCGTAGCGCACCCACCCCCTCCAAGGAGAGCCCCGCAACGCCACCTTCGCGCTGATGCTTCGTTGTGTCAGTGATGTTGTGGCGTTAGGGAGTCTGGCCTGGGGGTGAGGTGCCGGAGTCAGCGCCCTGACCTGGCGCATGGTTCCTTCCGTTCTGTTCGTGTGCCACCTGCCTGACGCATGGGGTGCCCGGGCGCGAAAAGGCCGCAGTTTCGGCCCGCCCAGAGCCCACCACCTACCAAAGTCTGCAGGAGACCCCCCCATGAATGCCCCCCGCCTCTCGTCGACCCGCTCAGCACTGCTGGGCCTGGCCCTGGCCACCACCGCAGCTGCCGTGCTGGCACAACCCATCGGCTATGGCGCCGGCACCACCGGCGGCGGCACACGCGCGCCGGTCAACGTCAGCACCCTCGCTGCGGCGCAGGCCGCCATCAATGCCTACAGCGGCAGCGGCGGCCTGGTGCTGAACTACACCGGCACCTTCAACTTCGCCAGCATCACCGACCCCTGCACGCAATGGCGCCTGCCGGCGCAGACGCTGCTGATCAAGGACAAGAGCGACATCACCATCCGGGGCGCCAACGGCTCTTCGGCGAACTTCGGCATCCGCATCGTCAGCGACTCGAAGAACATCATCGTGCAGAACATGACCATCGGCATGCTGCGCGGTGGCGAGGCGGCCGATTCCATCTCCATCGAAGGCGACAGCAGCGGCCGGCCCAACCGCATCTGGATCGACCACAACACCATCTTCAGCCGCAACATCGACTGCCCCGGCGCCGGTGACGCCACCTTCGACGGCGCCATGGACAACAAGAAGGGTGCTTTCAACATCACTTATTCCTACAACTACATCCGTGATCACCAGAAGGTTTCGCTGAACGGCCACAGTGACAGCGACAGCACCAACGACGCCATGCGCGTCACCTACCACCACAACCGCTTCGAGAACGTGAAGGCGCGGCTGCCGCTGCAGCGCCGCGGCCGCACGCACATCTTCAACAACTACTTCAACAACGTCAGCACCTCGGGCATCAACGTGCGCATGGGCGGCCTGTCGCTCATCGAATCGAACTACTTCGAGAACGTCAGGAACCCGGTCACCTCGCGCGACAGCTCGGCGGTGGGCTTCTGGGAACTGCGCAACAACTTCGTCGGCAACGGCATCACCTGGGACAGCCCGGGCAGCAACGGCGTGAACGCCACCAACTGGGCCACCACGCGGGCTTTCGGCGCCACGGGCTACAGCTACACCGTCACGCCTGCGGCGCAGGTGAAGGCGCGTGTGCTGGCCACCGCCGGCGCCGGCACCAACCTCGCACGCTGAAGCAGGCGCGCCCGCGCGGGCGCCTGAGCGGTTTCACACGTGGCCAGGGTGCAAGGGGGGTGGTGTCCTGGCTGCTTCAACATTTCACCCCCTGCAGGAGTGAAGACATGCAGTTCAAGAAAACGCTGGCCGCGGTGCTGCTCGGTACCATGGCCTTCGCCGCTGGCGCCACCATCACGGTGACCGGTGTGCGCGACTTCGGTGGCGCCACCGTGGGCACCTCGTGCAACGGCAACAGCGAGTCGCAGCAGCCCGTGATCCTGGTGAGAGACGGCGGCACCGTCAGGAACGTCACGCTGCAGGCCGGCGCAGCTGCGGACGGCATCCATTGCGAAGGCAATTGCACGCTGCAGAACGTGACCTGGGCCGACGTCTGCGAAGACGCCGCCACCATGCGCGGGGGCTCGGGCAAGCGCATGACCATCACTGGCGGCAGCGCGGCTGGCGCCAATGACAAGATCTTCCAGCACAACGGGGTGGGCAGCAACGTCACCATCACCAACTTCACCACCAACGGCACCAACGGCAAGCTCTACCGCGCTTGCGGCAACTGCAGCACGCAGGGCCGGCGCACCGTGAACATCAGCAACGTCACCGTCAACGGCCGCTTGAGCTCAGGCATGGCCGGCATCAACACGAACTACGGCGACGTGGCCGTCATCCGCAGCATTCGCTGGAGGGGCTGGGACGCCAACAGCAACAGCAGTTCCAACGCGGCTTGCGTCGCCTACCGCGGGGTGCCGCGTGGCCAGTCGTCCACCAATCTCGGGCCGCAGTGGGGCACGGCGAACTGCGACGTTCGCAAGAGCGACATCACGCGCTTCTGAGGCGTGAGTTCTCCTTGCTACCGATGTAGGGCCGTGTTTGAGCATGCATGAGCTTGCACGCTTTGCACGCGCCCTGGTGCTGGCCGGCGCCGGCGCTGCCGGTGGCCTGGCTGCGCACGCAGCGGGCATGGAAATGCCCGCTGCCGTGAAGGTGCTGAACCCCGACCTGGCCGGCTTGCAGCCGCTGCCAGGCGGGGGCCTGCTGGCCTGGGGCAGCGATGCCAGCATCTGGCAGTACGACGCCGCCACGGCCACGGGCTTCGGCACGGCCGTCTGGCGGCCGGCGGCCACGCCCCACAGCGGCCGCGTGCGTGGCCTGGCCGTGGCCCGGCACGGGCAGGCCCTGCGCCTGGTGGCCGTGGGTGATGGCGGCCTGCTGCTGTACAGCGACGATGGTGGTGCGCGCTGGCGGCCGGCGCTGCTGCGGCCGGCGCTGAACGCGGCGGCGAGACCCGCCGCATTGGCGCAGGCGCCTGCGCCGCAGCTTGCGGCCGCTGGCACACCCGCCGCAGGCGAACCCGTTTCTGAGTCGACCGACCTGGCAGCGGTGGCCTGCGCCGCCGCGCTGTGCTTGGCTGTCGGCCCACAGCAAACGCTGCTGCGCAGCCTGGACGGCGGCGCCCACTGGCAGGCCGAAGCCGCGTCGGCCGGGCCGGCTTCGCCGTCCTCGCCGTCCTCGGCCCCTGGGCCAGGCTCGGTACCGCCCACTGAAACACCCGCAGGTGCCTTCACTACCGTGGTGATGGGCCCCGATGGCGCCGCCTGGGTGGGCACAGCCGACGGCCGGCTCTGGCAGCAGCCTGGCCCGCATGCCGCCTGGCGCGAGCGCCAAGGCCCGCAGGGCAGGGCGCCCGGCTGGGCGGTGGCCATCGACGCCATCACCCCGGACGGCACGGGCCTGCTGCTGGCCACTTCCGATGGGCAGCTGTGGAGTGTGAGCGAGCAGCCCAGCCCTGCACGGCGCGTCTTCCGGCATGCACGTGGCAGCAGCTCCCGGCTGGCGGCCCTGCCGGCAGCCGGCGCCCAGGTGGCCACGGGCAGCGACGGCGCCTGCGCCTTCCGCCCCGCCGCGGCCCAGGCCTGGCGCAGCTGTGGTGTGCTGCCGCGTCGCCTGCTGCGCGGCTTGGCCAGCAGCCCCGATGGCCGCCATTGGGTGGTGGCCGGCGAAGGCGGCTTGTTGATGCACGGCCGCCCGCCCCAGCGCGCCTGGCAGGCGGTGCGCCTGCCCGTGCTGCAGGAACGCCCCGACCTGGAGGCGGTGGTCTGGAGCGAAGCGCGCGGCGGTTTTGTGGCCGTGGGGCCGGGTGGCCTGGTGCTGCACGGCAGCGCCGACGGCCGGCGCTGGACGGTGGCGAACAGTGCACCCCGGCACTACGTGCACGACGTGGCGGCCACGCCCGGCGGCGGTTTGCTGGCGGCGATGAGCTTCCGGCGGCTGGCGCGCTCTGAAGACGGCGGCCGCCATTGGCGCAGCCATCTCTTCACCGTGCTTCACGAGCCGGCCTTCCTCTTTGCGCTGCATGTCGATGCGCAGCGCGGCAGCGTGGTGGTGGCCGGTGGCCAGGGCGGCCTGCTGGTGGCACCCGACGGCCAGCACTGGCGCCACCACAGCACCGGCCATGGCCGCGAGCACCTCGACCTGCTGCCCTTGCCGGGCCAGCCCGTGGTGCTGCTGTATGGCAGCGGCGGCCACCTCATGCGCGTGCACAGCGAGGCCGCCCAGTGGCATGACGTGCCCCTGCCGAGCACGCAGCCCATGTACGGCGCCTTCACCGACCCCGCCGGGCACCCCTGGCTGCTGGGCGGCGACGGCGGCACAGCCCGTGCCGGCGTGGTGCAGCGCGGCAGTGTGGATGGCCTTCAGTGGCAGGCGCAGCGTCTGGGCAGCGCCGTGCTGCGGACGGGTGGGGTCGTGGCGGGCGGCCAGGCGCTGCTGGTGGCGGGTGACCGGGGCGCATTGTTCCGGGCCGCCTGGCCACCCGCCGAGGCGCCCAACGCGGCGCCCGGCGCCGCGCCGGTGGCGGGTGCGGCGGGGG
>LJHT01000030.1 GCA_001295905.1 beta proteobacterium AAP51
GCCGCTGCCGCCTCCGCTGCGGCGCGCCGGCCGCCGCGCCCCGGCCGGGCCGGCCGACCTGGCCCTGCGCCTGCTGCTGCGCCACAGCGACTGGTGGGAGCGCCTCTCCGCCGCCGACCACGACCTCTTGCACGCCCTGGGCGGCACACATGGCGAGGCCGTGGCCTGGCTGGAGCGCCAGCTCACCGAACACGGGCCACAGACCTGGGCGGCCCTCGACGGCCTGCTGGCCGAAGAAACCTGGGCCGACCTCGCGCGCGGCTGGGTCGCCACGGCCGCTGCCGACGAAGAGCAGGGCTTCGAGGACCTGCAGCGCGTGCTGCAGCGGCTGTGGATCGAGCGCCTGGGGCAGCAGGCGCAGGCGCTGGTGGAGGCCGGTGCCACGGCGGCCGAGGACCTGCAGCGCCTGCGTGCGCTGCACGAGCAGATTGGCCGCCTGAAAGCCGCGCTCGCAAGCACGGGCGGGTGAGCCTTCCAGGGGCCGGCGAAGCCTGCGTTTCCGAGGGTGGCTGGGTATAATCCGCGGTTTGTCGCGCCGGCTGCCTGCCGCGCCCAGCCAAGCCTCATGGAACCACAGGGCGTCAAGGCGCATCGAGACCCCGGCGCCCTTGTTTCAACTGTCGAACTTGCCGTTGAACCTGCCGTAGACCCTGTCGCAGGTGCGGCCGCCGACATCGCCACCACTGCACACCGCTTCATCGGTGCGCTGCTGTCGGCCTTGTTGCTGGCCCGATCGACGGACGGGTGGCCCGCCCCGCGACAACTGCCCCTCACGCACCAAGGAAACGCATGACCGCCAAGAAGCCCGCTGCCAAGACCGCTGCCGAACCCGCTGCTGAGAAGGCCGCCAAGGCTGGCAAGGCGGCGAACACCGCTGCGGCACCGGCGCCGGCCGCCAAGGCCAAGTCGGCAGCCGAGGCCAAGACCGAAACGGCCAAGGCCAGCAAGGCGGCCCCCGCGAAGGCAGAAGCGAAGCCTGCGAAGCCCGAGGCCAAGGCCGACACGAAGGCCGACACCAAGGCGGCCAAGGAAGCCAAGCCTGCTGCCAAGGCAGCCGCCAAGACCGCTGCCAAGGCGCCGGCCAAGGGCAAGAAGGGCGCGGAAGCCAAGCCCGCCCCGGAGGAAGACGTCGACCTGGCCGACATCGACGCCGAGCTCGAAGGCGAAGCCGACCCGGAAGCCGAGGCCGAAGCCGAAGGCGCCGACGGCGGCGATGGCGAGAAGGCCGTCAAGGCCAAGCCACTGCGCATGAAGGTGTCGCGCGCCAAGGAGCGCGCGCTGATGCGCGAGTTCGGCCTCGAAGAGACCGCGCTCACCGAAGAAGAAGCCACCAAGCGCCGCCAGGAGCTGAAGACGCTCATCAAGATGGGCAAGACGCGCGGCTTCCTCACGCACCAGGAAATCAACGACCACCTGCCCGAGAAGCTGGTCAACGAGGAAATCCTCGAAGCCATTGTCTCGATGCTCAACGACATGGGCATCGCCGTGTACGAGCAGGCGCCCGACGCAGCCACACTGCTGGTGGCCGGCGGCGGCGCCACCACCGCCACGGAAGAAGAAGCCGAGGAAGCCGCCGAAGCCGCTCTGTCCACCGTGGACAGCGAATTCGGCCGCACCACCGACCCGGTGCGCATGTACATGCGCGAGATGGGCACGGTGGAACTGCTCACGCGTGAAGGCGAGATCGAGATCGCCAAGCGCATCGAGGGCGGCCTGCAGGCCATGATGCTGGCCATCAGCGCCAGCCCCACCACCATCGCCGAGATCCTGTCGATGGCCGACAAGATCGCTGCCGGCGAGATGCAGATCTCGGAAGTCGTCGACGGCTTCATCAGCAGCGACGAGGCCGACGACTACGTGGCCGAAGAAGACTTCGACGAGTTCGACGAGGAAGACGACGACGACGGCGCCGGTGGCAGCAAGGCGCTGACCAAGAAGCTCGAAGAGCTGAAGAAGCAGGCCCTGGAAAAGTTCGAGGCCCTGCGCGCGCACTTCGACAAGATGCGCAAGGCCTACGAGAAGGAAGGCTACAAGAGCCCTTCCTACAACAAGGCGCAGCTGGCCATCAGCGACGACCTGATGACGATTCGCTTCACGGTGAAGACCATCGAGAAGCTGTGCCACATCCTGCGCAGCCAGGTGGATGACGTGCGCCGCTACGAGCGCGAGATCCGCAAGATCGTGGTCGACAAGTGCGGCATGCCGCAAGACCACTTCATCAAGAACTTCCCGCCCAACGTCATGAACCTGAAGTGGGCCGAGAAGGAAATCGCCTCGGGCAAGGCCTACAGCCCGGTGCTGCAGCGCAACCTGCCCGCCGTGCAGGAGCTGCAGACCAAGCTGAGCGACCTGCAAAGCCGCGCCGTGGTGCCGCTGGAAGACCTGAAGCTCATCAACAAGAAGATGAACGAGGGCGAGAAGGCCAGCCGCGATGCCAAGAAGGAGATGATCGAGGCCAACCTGCGCTTGGTCATCAGCATCGCGAAGAAGTACACCAACCGCGGCCTGCAGTTCCTCGACCTCATTCAAGAGGGCAACATCGGCCTGATGAAGGCGGTGGACAAGTTCGAATACCGCCGTGGCTACAAGTTCTCGACCTATGCCACGTGGTGGATCCGCCAAGCCATCACGCGTTCGATCGCCGACCAGGCGCGCACCATCCGCATCCCGGTGCACATGATCGAGACGATCAACAAGATGAACCGCATCTCGCGCCAGCACCTGCAGGAGTTCGGCTACGAGCCCGACGCCCCGACGCTGGCCGAGAAGATGGAGATCCCGGAAGACAAGATCCGCAAGATCATGAAGATCGCCAAGGAGCCGATCTCCATGGAAACGCCGATCGGCGACGACGACGATTCGCACCTGGGCGACTTCATCGAAGACACCAACAACGTGGCCCCGGTCGACGCCGCCATGCAGGCCGGCCTGCGCGACGTGGTGAAGGACATCCTCGACAGCCTGACCCCGCGCGAGGCCAAGGTGCTGCGCATGCGTTTCGGCATCGAGATGAGCACCGACCACACGCTGGAAGAAGTGGGCAAGCAGTTCGACGTCACGCGCGAGCGCATCCGCCAGATCGAGGCCAAGGCCATCCGCAAGCTCAAGCACCCCAGCCGCAGCGACAAGCTGCGCACCTACCTCGACAACCTGTAAACCACAGGCGGCGCCCGTCCATGACGCGCATCTCGGACCGCACGGTGCTGTTCGCCGACTTGCGCGGCAGCACCGGGCTCTACGAGACCCTGGGCAACGCCGAGGCCACTTCGGTGGTGACGCACTGCGTGAACGCGCTGAGCGCGCCCGTGGCCGGCAACGAAGGCCATGTGGTGAAGACGCTGGGCGACGGGCTCATGGCCGTGTTCGACCTGCCTGCCACCGCGGTGCAGGCCGCGCTGCAGATGCAGGACGTGCTGGACGGCATGGTCAGCCGCGGCAGCGAACGCGGCGCTTCATCGGGCCTGCGCAACCTGCGCCTGCAGGTGGCGCTGGCGCGCGGCGAGGTGGTCGAGATGGCCGGCGATTGTTTCGGTGACGCCGTGAACGTGGCCGCACGCCTGCTCGACCACGCCGGCGACAGCGAAACGCTGGTCACCGCCGATGTCATGGCCGGACTGGGGGCCGAGATGAAGGCCCGCTTCCGCAGCCTGGACCGCCTGGTGCTGCGCGGCCGTGTGGAACCAGTGCAGGTCTTCGTGATGGGCGGCCGGCGCGGCAGCGGCGTGGACGTGGCGCAGACGCAGTTCGGCGGCGACATCACCGAGGTGCGCGAGCCCGACGGCCTGCGCCTGATGTGGGGCGGCCAGCATCGCGTCTTCAGCGCCGTGCAGATGCCGGTGGTGCTGGGCCGCAGCCCGCAGGTGGCGTTCTGCGTGGACGACGCGCGCGTCTCGCGTTCGCACGCCCGGCTGGACTGGCACAGCGGCAGCTTCCAGCTCACCGACCTGTCCTACAACGGCACCTACGTGCGCTTCAACGACGGCGAGATCGTCAGCCTGCGCCGGGGCGGCTGCACGCTGCATGGCAGCGGCAGCATCGGCCTGGGCGGTTCACCGGCCGACCCCGCCTCGGCCTGCGTCAGCTTCGACGTGCTGCGCCTGGCCGACACACAGCCCCAGCCGCTGCTGCCCTTGCGCTGAGCGGCCAGCGCTGCGGCGATTTCCCCCCTATCCTCGCCTGCCCCGGTTCCTGCCCTTGCCCATGCGCGTGCTTTACGTCGACGACGACCGCATCAACAGCCTGCTCTTCGCCGAAGCCTGCCGCTTTGCCAGCGGGGTTGAGATCGAAACCGCCGCCACGGGCGCCGAGGCGCTGGAAATGGCGCCCCGCTGGGCACCGCAGGTGCTGGTGATAGACCTGCACCTGCCCGACACCAACGGCTACGCCCTGCTGCCCGCGTTGCGCGCCGCGCTGCACGCACCTGCCCTGCCCGCCTACCTGTGCACCGCCGACGACCCGGCGCTGGTGGCCGAACCCGCGCGCGCGGCCGGCTTCAATGGCTGCTGGCCCAAGCCGGTGGACGTGCAGGTCATCCTGGCCGAGTTGGCGCGCCATGGCGCAGCTCCCGGCACCGAGGCACCCTCTGCATGAGCTTTCGCACCGAACCTTCATTCCGGCATGGCCAGGCTGCGCGCACCGCGGTGTTGCTGGTGAACCTGGGCACCCCCGACGAGCCCACCGCACCCGCGCTGCGCCGCTACCTGGCCGAGTTCCTGAGCGACCCGCGCGTGATCGAGATTCCCAAGCTCGTCTGGTGGTTCATCCTGCACGGCTTCATCCTGCGCACACGGCCGGCGGCCTCGGCGGCCAAGTACGCCAGCGTATGGACGCCCGAGGGTTCGCCGCTGGCGGTGTGGACGCAGCGCCAGGCCGCCGCCCTGGCCACGCTGCTGCACGAAGCCGGGCACGGTGTGGTGGTGCGCCACGCCATGCGCTACGGCAACCCTTCCGTGGCCAGCGTGATGGATCAGCTGCGCAGCGAAGGCGCCACCCGCGTGCTGGTGCTGCCGCTGTACCCGCAGTACGCCGCCGCCACCACCGCCAGCGTGGGCGACGCCGTGATGCGCTGGGCCCTGGCCGCCCGCCGCACGCCCGAGCTGCGCTTCGTCGGCGAGTACCACGCCGAACCCGCCTACATCGAAGCGCTGGCGCAACGCGTGGAGGCCTCCTGGGCCGAACACGGTCGGGGTGAGAAGCTCGTGCTCAGCTTCCACGGCGTGCCGGAACGCACGCTGCACCTCGGCGACCCCTACCACTGCCAGTGCCACGTCACAGCCCGCCACTTGGGGCAGCGCCTGGGGCTGAACAAGGACCAGCTCGTCGTCACGTTCCAAAGCCGCTTCGGCAAGGCGAAGTGGCTGGAGCCCTACACCGAACCCACGCTGGTGGCCATGGCCCAG
The DNA here is from genome assembly GCA_001295905.1 of beta proteobacterium AAP51. Lineage (GTDB taxonomy): Bacteria > Pseudomonadota > Gammaproteobacteria > Burkholderiales > Burkholderiaceae_C > Rubrivivax. Next base: position 5,400 of record LJHT01000030.1, read on the forward strand.
AAGGGCGTCAAGCGCGTGGACGTGGCCTGCCCCGGCTTCGTGGCCGACTGCCTGGAAACGCTGGAAGAAATCAACCAGGAAGCGCGCGAAGCCTTCCTGCACGCAGGCGGCGAGCAGTTCCGCTACGTGCCTTGTGTCAACGACTCGCCGGTGTTCGTACAGGCGCTGGCCGATGTGGCCTTGCGCCACCTGCAGGGCTGGCCCACGCGGGCACAGCCCCAACAGGCTGCCGAACTGGCGGCGCAGCGTGAACGCGCGCTGGCCCTGGGCGCCAAGGACTGACGCTGCGTGAACGAGGCCGCCGACCGTGTGCGCCTGGACAAATGGCTGTGGGCCGCGCGCTTCTACAAGACGCGCGGCCTGGCGGCCGAAGACATCGGCCGCGGCCGCGTCAGCGTCAACGGGCAGGTGGCCAAGGCCTCGCGCGAGCTGAAGCCGGGCGACGTGCTGCAGTGGCGGCAAGACGCCGTGCAGCGCACCGTGGTGGTGAAGGGCCTCAGCCAGATGCGCGGGCCGGCGCCGCAGGCGCAGCTGCTGTACGAGGAAACGCCGGAGAGTATCGCCGTCCGTGCCCGCGCCGCCGAGGCCCGACGCCTGGGCACCGAGCCGGCAGCCAGCATCGAGCAAGGCCGCCCCACCAAGCGCAACCGGCGCGACCTGGTCGATTGGCAGCGCTGGAGCGCCAGCCTCGACGACAGCCCTGGGCGCTGAGCCCGCACGTGCAAGGCCGGAAGGCCTTGCGCGGCTGGCGAAGGCCGAACGGCGATTTCACGCCGGACGGCTGAGCCCCCGCCCCTTGAAAAGCGCGCGGCCGACCCCACCGTCCGAGCAGGCTTTCCACGAACACCATGAACGAGACACCGAACCACGCCACCCCCCTTGACGACGCCACCGCCAGCGCGGGCGGAGCTGCTGCCCCGACGCCCACGCTGGAAGACCAGCTGGCCGCCCTGCAGGCCCAGCTGACCGAGGCCAACGACAGCTTCCTGCGCGCCAAGGCCGAAGCCGAGAACACGCGGCGCCGTGCCGAGGAAGAGGTGAGCAAGGCGCGCAAGTTCGCTGTGGAAGCCTTCGCCGAAAGCCTGCTGCCGGTGAAGGACAGCCTGGAGGCCGCCATCGCCATCCAGAACGCCACCAACGAGCAACTGCTCGAAGGCACGCATGCCACGCTGCGCCAGCTGAGCGCGGCGCTGGAGCGCAACAAGGTGATGGCCATCAACCCGCCGGCCGGCACCAAGTTCGACCCGCACCAGCACCAGGCCATCAGCGTGGTGCCGGCCGAGCAGGACGCCAACACGGTGGTGATGGTGCTGCAGCGCGGCTACCTCATCGCCGACCGCGTGCTGCGCCCCGCCCTCGTGACCGTGGCCGCGCCGAAATAAGACGACCCACAAGCTGGCCCCCTTGAAAGCCAGCGAGTTATCCACAACTCCAGAACAACCGAATTCCACTCTCTACGGAGCCAAAGACCATGGGCAAGATCATCGGCATCGACCTCGGCACCACGAACTCGTGCGTGGCCGTGATGGAAGGCAACACCACCAAGGTGATCGAGAACAGCGAAGGTGCACGCACCACGCCGTCGATCATTGCGTACCAGGAAGACGGTGAGATCCTGGTCGGTGCCAGCGCCAAGCGCCAGAGCGTCACCAACCCGAAGAACACGGTCTACGCGTCCAAGCGCCTGATCGGCCGCAAGTTCACGGAAAAGGAAGTGCAGAAGGACATCGACCTGATGCCCTACAAGATCGCAGCGGCCGACAACGGCGACGCCTGGATCGAGGTGCGCGGCAAGAAGCTGGCGCCGCCGCAGATCAGCGCCGAAGTGCTGCGCAAGATGAAGAAGACCGCCGAGGACTACCTCGGTGAAGAGGTGACGGAAGCCGTGATCACGGTGCCCGCCTACTTCAACGATGCACAGCGCCAGGCCACCAAGGACGCGGGCCGCATCGCCGGCCTGGAAGTCAAGCGCATCATCAACGAGCCCACCGCCGCGGCCCTGGCCTTCGGCCTGGACAAGCACGGCAAGGGCGACCGCAAGATCGCCGTCTTCGACCTGGGCGGCGGCACCTTCGATATCAGCATCATCGAGATCGCCGATGTCGATGGCGAGAAGCAGTTCGAGGTGCTCTCCACGAACGGCGACACCTTCCTGGGCGGTGAAGACTTCGACCAGCGCATCATCGATTACATCGTCACCGAGTTCAAAAAGGAACAAGGCGTCGACCTGACGAAAGACGTGCTGGCCCTGCAGCGCCTGAAGGAAGCGGCCGAGAAGGCGAAGATCGAGCTGTCGAATTCGACGCAGACCGACGTCAACCTGCCCTACATCACCGCCGACGCCTCGGGCCCCAAGCACCTGAACATCAAGCTCACCCGCGCCAAGCTCGAAAGCCTGGTGGACGAGCTCATCCAGCGCACCATCGAGCCCTGCAAGATCGCCGTGAAGGACGCCGGCGTGAAGCTGGGCGACATCGATGACGTCATCCTCGTGGGCGGCATGACGCGCATGCCCAAGGTGCAGGAGAAGGTCAAAGAGTTCTTCGGCAAGGAACCGCGCAAGGACGTGAACCCCGACGAGGCCGTGGCCGTGGGTGCCGCCATCCAGGGCCAGGTGCTGGGTGGCGAGCGCAAGGACGTGCTGCTGCTGGACGTCACCCCGCTGAGCCTGGGCATTGAAACGCTCGGCGGCGTGATGACGAAGATGATCAAGAAGAACACGACCATCCCGACCAAGTTCAGCCAGACCTTCAGCACGGCGGATGACAACCAGCCGGCCGTGACCATCAAGGTCTTCCAGGGCGAACGTGAGCTGGCCGTGGGCAACAAGAGCCTGGGCGAGTTCAACCTCGAAGGCATTCCGCCGGCACCGCGCGGCCTGCCGCAGATCGAGGTGACCTTCGACATTGACGCCAACGGCATCCTGCACGTGGGCGCGAAGGACAAGGCCACGGGCAAGGAAAACAAGATCACCATCAAAGCGAACTCGGGCCTGAGCGAGGCCGAGATCGAGAAGATGGTGAAGGACGCCGAGGCCAACGCCGCCGACGACGCCAAGAAGCTGGAACTGGTGCAGGCGCGCAATGCCGCCGACGGCATGCTGCACAGCGTGAAGAAGAGCCTGGGTGAGCATGGTGACAAGCTCGACGCGGGCGAGAAGGAGAAGATCGAAGCCGCGCTGAAAGACGTGGAAGAAGCGTTGAAGGGCGACGACAAGGCCACCATCGAGGCCAAGACCGAAGCGCTGATGACGGCCAGCCAGAAGTTGGGCGAGAAGGTCTACGCCGAGACCCAGGCTGCTGCGGCCGCCGCAGGTGCCGCCGCCGGCCCCGACGTGAGCGGTGGCCCCGAAGCCGCCCCCGGCAAGGCCAGCAAGGCGAACGACGACGACGTCGTCGACGCCGACTTCAAGGAAGTCAAGAAGTGATCAACCGTCAGGCCTGCGGGCCTGACGGATCGGCACGCCGCGTGCGAGTGCTGGGCCTGAGCCCGGTTCTCCCCGCGGCGGTTTCGCTTCCACGCAGCTGAGAGTTTCCATGGCAAAGCGCGATTTCTACGACGTGCTGGGCGTTCCGAAGAACGCCAGTGACGACGACATCAAGAAGGCCTACCGCCGCCTGGCGGCCAAGCACCACCCCGACCGCCACCAGGGCGACGAGGCCAAGGCCGCCGAAGAGAAGTTCAAGGAGGCCAAGGAGGCCTACGAGATGCTCTCCGACCCGCAGAAGCGGGCCGCCTACGACCAGCACGGCCACGCCGGCGTCGACCCCAACATGGCCGGCCGCGGCGGCCCCGGCGGCGAAGGCTTCGGTGGCTTCGCGGAAGCCTTCGGCGACATCTTCGGCGACATCTTCGGCGGCCAGGGCGGCCGGCGTGGCGGCGGCGGGCAGCAGGTCTACCGTGGCAACGACCTCAGCTACGCGATGGAAATCACGCTGGAGGAAGCCGCCTTCGGCAAGGAGACGCAGATCCGCGTGCCCAGCTGGGACACCTGCGACACCTGCAAGGGCAGCGGCGCCAAGCCCGGCACCAGCGCCAAGACCTGCACCACCTGCAACGGCGCGGGCACGGTGCACATGCGCCAGGGCTTCTTCAGCATCCAGCAGACCTGCCCGCACTGCCAGGGCAGCGGCAAGATCATTCCCGAGCCCTGCACCACCTGCAACGGCCAGGGCAAGATCAAGAAGCAGAAGACGCTGGAGGTGAAGATCCCCGCCGGCATCAACGAAGGCATGCGCATCCGCAGCGCCGGCAACGGCGAGCCCGGCACCAATGGCGGCCCGGCGGGCGACCTGTACATCGAGATCCGCGTCAAGCAGCACGAGATCTTCGAACGTGACGGCGACGACCTGCACTGCACCGTGCCCGTGGGCCTGACCACCGCGGCGCTGGGCGGCACCATCGAAGTGCCGGGCCTGGCCAGCAAGGCCGAGATCGAGCTGCCCGAGGGCACGCAGCACGGCAAGACCTTCCGCCTGCGCGGCAAGGGCGTCAAGGGCCTGCGCAGCAGCTACCCCGGCGACCTGTACTGCCACGTGAGCGTGGAAACGCCGGTGAAGCTGACCGAACACCAGCGCAAGCTGCTCAAGGAACTGGATGACAGCTTCAGAAAGAGCGGCGACCGCCACTCGCCCAACTCGAAGAGCTGGACCGACAAGGTGAAAGACCTTTTCAAGTAAGGCCGCCGGGCGCCGATAGCCAGGGGATGATCGACCGCGACATCCACCTGGCACGCGCCCTGCTCGTCGAAGGCAACCCGCTGCTGCGCAGCGTGGCCTCGGCGCAACTGCGCGACACCGGGGTGGGCCATGTCACGGCCATCAACCGGGTGAAAGATGCCCGCCTGCTGCTGGAGCGCGAGCACTTCGACATCGTGCTGTGCAACCGCGAGTTCGAGGACAGCGACTATTCCGGCCAGGACCTGCTGGACGAGCTGCGGCGCGAAAAGCTGCTGCCCCACAGCACGGTGTTCCTGATGGTCACCTCGCAGGCCAGCTACCACCAGGTGGTGGAGGCTGCCGAGTCGGCGCTGGACGGCTTCCTGCTGCGCCCCTACACCGCCGCCACGCTGGGCAGCAAGCTGCTGGAGGCACGCAACCGCAAGCGCGAACTCGGCGCGGTGCTGCGCGCGCTGGACGCTGGTGAATCGCAGGTGGCGCTGGTGCATGCCGTGAAGCGCTTCCAGGAACAGCAGCCCTACTGGGCTTACTGCGGACGCCTGGCCGCCGAGCTGATGATGACGATGCAGCGGCCTGACGACGCGCAGAAGCTCTTCGAGCACCTGGTGAAGGCCAAGCCCACCGCCACCTGGGCGCACCTGGGCGTGGCGCGCGCGCAGGCCGCGCTGGGCGACAACCCGGCCGCGCGGCGCACGGTGCAGGCTGCGCTGGCGCAAGACCCGAACTCCGCCGACGCGCACGACCTGATGGGCCGGCTGTGGGTGGAACAGTGCGACTTCGAAGCCGCGCTGAACGAGTACCGCAGTGCTGCCAACCTCACACCCGGTTGCCTGCTGCGCAACCAGCACGCCGGCGCCCTGGCCTTCTACCAGGGGCAGGCCGACGATGCGCTGAAGTTCCTGGAACGCACCCTGGGCATGGGCGCGCAGAGCAAGCTCTTCGACCCCTTGAGCCTGCTGCTGATCGCCATGCTGCGCTTCGACCGCAATGACGCAACGCAGGTGGCCGCCATGCGGGAACAGCTGCGCCGCCACCTGGGGCGACAGCCTGATTCACTGCGGCTGGCGCGTTTCCTGAAGGCGGCCGATGTACTGGCGGCGCTGCTGACGCCCCAGCCAGAGAGCGCGCTGCCGCTGCTGCGCGAAGGCCTGGACACCGTGGGCCATGACGACTTCGACCTCGAAGCCGCCAACATCGCGCTGTCGCTGTGGGAGCGTGTGCCTGCGCAGCTGCGGCCCGCTGCCGACCACGAGGCGCTGCTGGAGCGCGTGGCCTTGCGTTTCTGCACCAGCAAGGCCGTGGGTGAAGTGCTGTGTGCGGCGGCACGCCGGGCCGAAGAGGCCGTGGCCGTCATCCGCCGCTGCCAGGCCCGGTTGCTGGCCACTTCGGAAAAGGCGATGGAGCTGGCCCTGAAAGGCGAGCCGGCGCAAGCCGTGCAGCTGCTGCTGGAAGAAGGCGAAAAGACACTCAATGCCAAGCAGCTGGAGATGGCCACGCTGCTGGCACGCAAACATGCGGCAGCCGTGCCAGACGCCGAGACCCTGGCCGCCCGCGCCACGGCCCTCGTGCGCCGCACGGTGCAGGCAGGCGGGCACATCGCCGGTATTCAGCGTTCGGGCCGTTCACCCGGCGGCCTGCAGTTGCGCGGCCAGGCCCAGCCCGTGCCCGAAGCGCCCTTGAGCCACGACCTGCCGGCCTAGAAGAGCTGCCCCTGCCCAGCCCAGGCCGAAGGGCGGCGAAAGCACGTGACGTCCAGTTCCACCCGGCGGCGGCTCAGGCCCAGGCGCTGGCAGGCCTTGTGCACGCGCTGTCGCAGCAGTTCGGCCCACAGGCCCTGCCCGGTCATGCGGGTGCCGAAGCGGCTGTCGTTGTCTTTCCCGCCGCGCATCTCGCGCACGCGCGCCATGATGCGCGCCGCGCGTTCCGGCACGTGCTGCTCCAGCCATTGCTGGAACAGCGGGTTCACCTCCCAAGGCAGGCGCAGCACGATGCTGAAGGCCGAGCTCGCGCCGGCCGCACGCGCAGCTTCGAGAATGCGCTCGATCTCGGGCTCGTTCAGGAAGGGAATCACCGGCGAGACACTCACCCCCACCGGAATGCCGGCCCGCGCCAGGGTTTCGATGGTGCGCAGCCGCCGCTGCGGCGAGGCGGCGCGCGGCTCCAGCTTGCGGGCCAGCGCAGGTTCCAGCGTCGTCAGCGAAACGTACACCGCCGCCAAGCCCTGCGCCGCCATCGGCGCGATGAGGTCGACATCACGCTCGACCAGGCTGCTCTTGGTGATGATGGAAAACGGGTGCCGCGTTTCCGCCAGCACCTCGATGACGGAACGCGTGATGCGCAGCCGCCGCTCGGCCGGCTGGTAGGCGTCGGTCACGGAGCCGATGTTCAGCTGGCCCGGCGTGTAGCTGCGCGCAGCCAGCGCCTCGCGCAGGCGCTCGGCAGCGTTCACCTTGGCGATGATGCGTGTTTCGAAGTCCAGGCCCGGCGACAGGTTCAGGTAGCTGTGGCTGGGCCGCGCGTAGCAGTAGATGCAGCCGTGTTCACAGCCGCGGTAGGGGTTGATGGAGAGGTCGAAGCCGATGTCGGGAGAGTCGTTGCCCGACAGGATGCCGCGCACGTTTTCTTCGATCACCTGCGTGGCGGGCGCCAGCTGTTCGGCCCGCGCCGCCTGCTCCAGCGTGCCCCAGCCGTCGTCGAAATCGGCGCGGGTTTCGCTGCTGAAACGGTGCTCCAGTGCCCAGGCCGTGCCCCGGCCTTTCTGGGCGGCTGCGGCGGCCTGGCGGGGCACGAACACCAGGGTGGCGGCGGGTGGGGTGTGGGCGGTGGGCATACTGTTAATCTATACAGTATCGCCCGCGCCTGCAAGCATGAAGAGCTCAGCCGCACGGCGTGAAATCGCCGTGCGGCCTTCGCCAGCCGTGCAAGGCCTTCCGGCCTCGCACGCGCGGGCTCAGTATTCGTCGCCGCCCGTGCTGCCTGGCGCCAGGTTCTCGAAGCGTGTCAGCGGCTTCAGGAAGGCCAGCTTCACCGTGCCCACCGGGCCGTTGCGCTGCTTGCCGATGATGATCTCGGTGACGCCCGGCTCCTTGCTGTTTTCCTTGTTGTAGTAGTCGTCGCGGTAGATGAACATGATGATGTCGGCATCTTGTTCGATGGCGCCCGATTCGCGCAGGTCACTCATCATCGGCCGCTTGTCGGTGCGCGTTTCCACGCTGCGGTTCAGCTGCGACAGCGCAATCACCGGGCACTGCAGTTCCTTGGCCAGCGCCTTCAGCCCGCGGCTGATCTCGCCGATTTCGGTGGCGCGGTTCTCGTCACTGCCGCTGCTGCCGCTCATCAGCTGCAGGTAGTCGATGACGATCAGGCCCAGCGTGCCGAACTGGCGCGCCATGCGCCGGGCGCGGGCGCGCAGTTCGCTGCTGGTGAGGCCGGCGGTTTCGTCGATGTAGAGCTGCACCTGGCCCAGCCGCTCGACCGCGTCGGTCAGCCTTTCCCACTCGCCGCCATCCAGGCGGCCCGTGCGCAGGTTCTGCTGGTTGATGCGGCCCAGGCTGCCCACCACGCGCAGCGCCAGCTGCGCCGCACCCATTTCCATCGAGAACACCAGCACCGGCAGGCCTTCCTGCACCGCCACGTGCTCGGCGATGTTCAGCGCGAAGGCGGTCTTGCCCATCGAGGGGCGGGCGGCCAGCACGATGAGGTCGCCCTTCTGCAGGCCGGCGGTCATGCGGTCGAGGTCGTAGAAGCCGGTGCGCACGCCGGTCACTTCCTCGGCGCCGTTGTCGTGCAGTTCCTGCACGCGGTCGATGAGGTCGACCACCAGCTTGTTGATGCCCTGGAAGCCCTGCTTCTGGCGCGAGCCTTCTTCGCCGATCTTGAAGATCTTGCTCTCGGCTTCGTCCAGCACGGTGCTGACCTGCCGCCCCTGCGGGTTGAAGGCGTTGGTGGCGATCTCGTCGCTGGCCGCGATCAGTTTGCGCAGGATGCTGCGCTCGCGAACGATCTCGGCGTAGCGCCGCATGTTGGCCGCGCTGGGCACGCTCTGCGCCAGCGCATTCAGGTAGGCCAGGCCGCCCACGTCTTGCGCCTTGCCCAGGCTCTGCAGCTGCTCGAACACGGTGATCACGTCGGCCGGCTTGCTTTGCGACACCAGCGCCCCGATGGCCGCATAGATGAGCCGGTGCTCGTGGCGGTAGAAGTCGCTGTCGGTCAGCAGGTCGCCGGCGCGGTCCCAGGCCAGGTTGTCCAGCAACAGGCCGCCCAGCACGCTTTGTTCGGCTTCCACCGAATGGGGCGGCACGCGCAGGCGCGCCACTTCCTCGTCGCGGGGCAAGGCATCACGGGCACCGATCAAAGCTGACATCTTGATGAAGGCAAGGCTGTGGACAAGGCTGTGGAAGAAGCGGGGGCGGCGCTGTATGCAGTGTGCACAAAGTGCGGCCCTGAAATGCAGAAGGCCGGCAGAGCCGGCCTTCCGAAGACTGCGTGCAGCTTACGCTGGATCAGTCGGCTTGCGCAACCACGTGCACGGTGATCTCGACCACCACGTCGCCGTGCGGCGCCACCGAAACCGGGTGCTCGCCCACGGTCTTCAGCGGGCCGTTGGGCATGCGCACCTGCGCCTTGGCGATGGCCGTGCCGGCCTTCGTCAGCGCTTCGGCGATGTCGGCGTTGGTGACGCTGCCGAACAGTCGGCCGTCGACGCCGGCCTTCTGCGCGATGCGCACGGTCTTGCCGGTGAGGGCTTCGCCCACGGCCTGGGCGGCCGCCAGCTTGGCCGCAGCGGCCTTTTCCAGTTCGGCGCGGCGGCCTTCGAATTCCTTGATGGCCGCTTCGGTGGCACGGCGTGCCAGCTTCTGCGGAATCAGGAAGTTGCGGGCATAGCCCTGCTTGACCTTGACGACGTCGCCCAGGTTGCCGAGCTTGGCCACCTTATCGAGAAGAATGATTTGCATGGGGTGGCTCCTCAGACCTTGTGCTGGTCAGAGTAAGGCAGCATCGCCAGGTAGCGCGCGCGCTTGATGGCGGTGGTGAGTTGGCGCTGGTAGAAAGCGCGCGTGCCGGTCAGGCGGGCCGGCGTGATCTTGCCGTTCTCGCCGATGAAATCGCGCAGCACGTCGATTTCCTTGTAGTCGATCTCCTCGACCTTGGCGACGGTGAAGCGGCAGAAACGCTTGCGGCGGAACAGCAGCGACTGGTTGTTGCGCTTGGGGCGCTTGTCCTTGGAAAAACGACCTTTACCACGTGGCGGGGGCATAGTCAGCTCCTACTTGAATTCTGTTGAACGGGTTCCGGGGCGCCTGCATCGACAGGCTCGACCGAGGTGATGTGAAACAGCAGACCGCGTCCGTTGCGTGCGCTGGTGATGAAGCCGGCGTAGAGCCCTGCACTTCCCAACTCAGCCTTCAGCAGACCTTGTGTCACCGCCCCGATGGCCACCGCGCGCATCTCCATCGAGACCTTGCGGGGCTGGCCGTCTTCCATCAGCTGCGATTCGTGCTTCAAGCCCAGATCGAGCGCCGGAAGGCCGGCCGGGGTGTAACGCAGGGCCGCCCGCTCCACCAGCGTGGCTGTCAGCAGCAACCTGTTCACCACAGGCCACGCCCTTCAGCCGGCCGGCGGCAGACGCCGCGCACTGTCAGGCCGAAGCCTCCTGGCGTTCCTTGCGGGCTTCTTCGCGCTCCACCGCCTTCATCATGATGGACGGGGCGGTTTCGGCCTTCGCCTTGCCCACGGTCATGTGACGCAGCACGGCGTCGTTGAAGCGGAAGCCGGTCTCGAGCTCGGTCAGCGTTTCGATGCCGCACTCGATGTTCAGGCACAGGTAGTGCGCCTTCACCAGTTTCTGGATCATGTAGGCCAGCTGGCGCCGACCCCAGTCTTCCACGCGGTGCACCTTGCCACCGCCAGAGGTGACCAGGGTCTTGTAGCGTTCCAGCATGGCCGGAACCTGTTCGCTTTGATCCGGGTGGATCAGCAGAACGATCTCGTAGTGACGCATGAATACTCCTTGTGGATTCCGGCCTAAGGCGCAGGTTCTCTGCAGGTTCTCTGCCAGGGCTGGGGGTGGAAGCTGCCCCGATGCGTCAACATGACGGGTGCAGCAAGGAAAGCCCACGAGTGTAGCACCAGGCCCACCGGGCCTGCCAGCTTCACTGAGCTTGGCGTTCCTCGGGGCCCGGGAAGCGCATGCGGTCCACCAGCGCCAACTGCTGCGCCGTGGGGCCGCGGGTCAGGCGGCTGACGACCAGCATCACCAGCAGCCCGGCCGGCACCCCGAAGACGCCGGCCGCGATGGGCTCCACGCCGAACCAGGCGCTCTCGGCCAGCGGGCGTTCGATGCCGAAGGCCCGGCGCAGCAGCGGCAGGTTGTGCACCATGTACCAGACCGTGACGCCCAGGCCGGTGAGCATGCCGGCCACCACGCCTGCATGGTTGGCCCGGCGCCAGAAGATGCCCAGCACCAGCGCCGGGAAAAAAGCCGCCGCCGCCAACGAAAACGCGGCCGAGACGAACTGCAGGATGTCGGTGATCTTCAGCGCCGCGATGAGCGCGGCCGCGAAGGCCACCGCCATCACCAGCACCTTCGAGGCGATGACACGCCGCGCCGAACTGGCGCGCGGGTGCAGGCTGCGGAAGTAGACGTCGTGCGACAGCGCGTTGGCGATGGTCAGCAGCAGGCCGTCGGCCGTGCTCAGGGCCGCGGCCAGACCGCCGGCCGCCACTAGGCAGGTCACCCAGTACGGCAGCCCGCCGATCTCCGGCGCGGCCAGCACGATGATGTCGCCGGACAGGCGCAGTTCGCCCAGCTGCAGGAGACCGTCACCGTTGATGTCGCGCACCGAGACCAGGTTGGGGTCCAGCCGCGTCCAGCGGTTCACCCACTGCGGCAGGTGGTCGATGGGCAGGCCGACCACGTTGTGCAGCACTTCGAACTTCACCAATACCGCGAGCACGGGCGCGCTGATGTACAGCAGCACGATGAAGAGCAGCGTCCAGCCGACCGAGCGCCGCGCCTGCGAGGCCGAGGGTGTGGTGTAGAAGCGCGTCAGCACATGCGGCAAGGCGGCCGTGCCCATCATCAGGCAGAGCATCAACGCTATGAAATCAATGCGGGCGTTGTCGTAGCGGGCCTGGGCCTGGGCATCGCCCGCGGGGTCGCCAGCGGCGAAGGCCAGGGTCTGCGGCGGCATGCCGCCCAAGGGCCGGGCCCCGGCCAGCGCGGCGTCGCGTTCGCGCTCGTACAGGGCCCGGGCCTGGGCTTCGGTGCGCGGGCGCTGGGCGAACTCGCGCTCGGCACGCTGGATGCGCGCCAGGGGTGCGTTCTCGGCGCGCAGCTGCGCGATGTGCTGCCTTTGCGCGGCCTCGTCCTGCGCCATCGCGGCAGGCACGTCCTTCAGCTTGGCCTCGGCCACCGCCGCGCGCTGGCGCAGGCGTTCGATGACATCGCGCTCCACGGGGTCGGCCACCAGCGCGGCTTCGCGCGCGGCCACCTGCTGGAGCTGCTGGCTGTAGCTCATGAGCGGCATCACGCTGCCGGTCTGCTTCACCGACAGCCACACCAGCGGCACGAGGTAGGCCACGATGAGCACCAAGTACTGCGCCACCTGCGTCCAGGTGACGGCCCGCATGCCGCCCAGGAAGCTGCACACCAGCACGCCGCCCAGCCCCACGAAGATGCCCAGCTCGAAACCGAAGCCGGTGAGGTGCGAGGTGATGAGCCCCACACCGTAGATCTGCACCACCAGGTAAACGAAAGACACCGCCACCGTGGCCATCGCACCTATCAGGCGTGGCAGGCTGCCGCCGTAGCGGGCGTCCAGGAAGTCGGGCACGGTGTACTGGCCGAAACGGCGCAGGTAGGGCGCCAGCAGCACCGCCACCAGCACGTAACCGCCCGTCCAGCCCAGGATGTAGGCCAGCCCGGCCTGGCCCTGCAGGTACAGCACACCGGCCGTGCCCAGGAAGGAAGCGGCCGACATCCAGTCGGCCGCCGTGGCCAGGCCATTGAACAGCGCCGGCACGCGGCGGCCGGCGACGAAGTACTCGGCCTCGCTGGAAGTGCGGCAGATGAAGCCGATGCCAGCATAGGCCGCCACGGTCAGCACCAGGAAGCTGGCGCCCAGCCAGCTGCGCGGCGCGCCGGCCTTCTCGGCCGCGGCCATCAGCGCCATCAGCGCAAAGAAGCCCAGCATGAACAGCGCATAGCGCAGCAGCAGCACGCGTGTGAACCGGCGTGCAGCCAGATCGGCGGGGCCCATGCTGGCGCTTCAGCCCTGCTCGGGCACGGTGGCTGGGCCTCCGGGCGCGGCGGCCGTCCGGGCCAGCAGGCTGGCTTCCAGGCGATCCATCACGCCCACATACAAGGCGATGAGTGCGATGTAGACCAGCAGCGCACCTTCCGACGCCAGCCAGTAGCCGAGCGGAAAGCCGAGGAAGCTGTAGCGGTCGAGTTCGCGCGCGAACCAGGGCACGGCCAGGGTGACCAGCAGCCATACCCCCAGCAGGCCCAGCGTGCAGCGCCGGGTCTTCAGCCAGAAGGTGTAGCGGGCCTGTTCATGCATGCGCGGATTCTGGCCCAGGCCGCCCCGCGACTGGCCCTGGGGCCTGCCCGGGGGACAGCCTGGCCGGCGGTGATGCCGGCAGCGCGCTTCAGCGCTTCAAGGCCACGCTGTTGGCCGGGCGCCGCAGCGTGGCCTTGCCCTGCCCTTGCGGGCCGGCGGTCTGCACGTCGATGCGGCGCATGCGCTTGTAGGCCTTGAACAAGCCCAGCTGCAGCGTACGCAGCTCCTGGGGCTGGGTGCAGGTGTAGACGTAGCTGGCGTCAAGGTCGGCATGCCCGTCGGCCGGCTTCGCGCCGGCCTCCAGCACCGGTGCCACCACCTCAGCCTTGCTCAACGCACAGCCGGCCGCCGCGTCGGCCACGAACAGCGGGCCGGGCGCGCGCAACTGGGCCAGCACGGCGGCGGCGGCCTTGCGTTCGGCCTCGGTGCGCGGCGCGCGTTCGAAACCCAGCAGGCTGTCCAGCGGCGTGCGCATCTCGATGTTGAGCGTGGCGCCGTCCACCGCCACGTCGAGCTTCACGACACCGTGTTCATGGGCCTTGCCGGCCCATGCGCCGTGGCTGACCAGCCAAAGGGTGCCCAGCAGGGCGCAGCGGGTACGTGTGCTTGCGTTCATGGGTGCTCCTTGCGTTCGAAAGGAATGGGCCTGGTTCAGCCTTGCCAGGCTGCGGCCAGGGTGCGGGTGTTGTGCTCGATGAGCTTCAGGTAGCTGGGTGCCGGCCCCGCGGCTTGCGACAAGGCATCGGAATACAGCGTGCCGCCCAGGCGCGCGCCGGTCTCGCGCGCGATCTGCGAAACCAGGCGCGGGTCGCTGATGTTCTCGATGAAGACCGTGCGCACGCCTTCGCGCTTGATCTGCCGGATGAGGCGCGCCACCGCCGCGGCCGAGGGTTCGCTGTGGGTGCTCCAACCCTGGGCGGTGAAGAAGTCCACGCCATAGGCATCGGCGTAGTAGCCGAAGGCGCCGTGCGAGGTGATGACCCGGCGCTGCTCGCGCGGCACGGGCGCCAGCCAGGCCCGCACCTGCTGCTCGAGGGCGCGCAGCCGGGCCTGGTAATCGTCGTGCCGAGCCGCCAGCACCGCCTGCTGCTGCGGCCAGCGCTGCACGAAGGCGGCATGCAGGTTCGCGGCATAGCGCTGCGCCATCGCCAGGTCTTGCCAGGCGTGCGGGTCGGTGCGGCCGCTGGCCTTGCGAGCCTGGATGCCGGCGGTGGCCACGACCACGGGGCCGCGGTAGCCCGAGACCTTCACCATGCGTTCCATCCAGCCCTCGAAACCCAGGCCGTTGATGAGCACGAGTTCGGCCTCGGCCAGGCGGCGCCCGTCGGCCGGGCGCGGCTCGTAGACATGCGCGTCGGCATCGGCGCCCACCAGCGCGTGCACCTGGGCACCGGGCGGCGCCAGTTCGCGGGCCATGTCGGCCAGGATGGAGAAGCTGGCCACGATGCGGGGGGCATCGGCGGCCGGCAAGGCCGGCGCAGGGCCAGGCGCAGATGCTGCGGCAGCCCGGGCAGGCAGCCAGGCAGCGCAGCCCAGAGCCAGGGCAAGACGGCGGTTCAGAAGCATGGTTCAACCGGTGAGATGGGAGGTGGACAGGAAGCGCCGCGTGACGATGCCGTCGTGGCGGCCGAAGAGCACGGAAACGATGTAGGCCAGGCCGCAGGTCAGCACGATGCAGGGGCCCGAGGGCAGTTCGGCGTGGTAGCTGACCAGCAGCCCCGCCACGCCGCTGCAGGCGCCCAGGGCCACCGCCAGCGCGGCCATCGCGGGCAGGCTGGCCACCCAGAAGCGGGCGGCCGCGGCCGGCAGCATCATCAAACCCACGGCCATCAAGGTGCCCAGGGCCTGGAAAGCACTGACGAGGTTGGCCACCAGCAGCACCAGCAGCAGCATGTGCACGGCGCTGCCCGGGCCGCCCACGCTGCGCAGGAAGCCGGGGTCCAGGCTTTCCATCACCAAGGGGCGGTACATCAGGGCCAAGGCCCACAGCGTGAGGCTGGCCACCACTGCCATCTGCAGCAGCGCGACATCGTCGACGGCCAGCACACTGCCGAACAGCAGGTGCATCAGGTCGACCTGGCTGCCGCGCAGCGACACCAGCAAGACGCCCAAGGCCAGCGCGATGAGGTAGAAGGCCGCGAAGCTGGCGTCTTCACGCTGCGGCGTGGCCCGCGTGACGAAGCCTGCGGCCAGCGCCACGGCCAGCGCGGCCACGAAGCCACCCAGGCTCATGGCCGGCAGCGAAAGCCCGGCCAGCAGAAAGCCGGCCGCCGCCCCCGGCAGCACGGCGTGCGCCATGGCGTCGCCCACCAGGCTCATGCGGCGCAGCACCAGCACGCAGCCGATGGGCGCACAGCCCAGCGCCAGCGCCAGCGTGCCCACGAGCGCGCGGCGCATGAACTCGAACTCCACGAAAGGCAGCACCAGCGCCGCCAGCCACGCGCTCATGCCCGTTCGCGGCACACAGGCGCCGCCTCGTTCCAGGCTTCGGCCATCTGCCGGGCCTTGAAGAGGTGCCGCGCCTGCAACACCTCGGCCGTGGGGCCCCAGGCCACGCGCTCGCGGGCCAGCAGCAGCACTTCCTCGAAATGCGCGCGCACCTGCTCCAGGTCGTGCAGCACCGCAATGACGGTGCGTGCCTCGTTCTTCCAGCGCTGCAGCAGGGCCAGCAAGTCGGCCGTGGTGCGGGCGTCGATGGCGTTGAAGGGTTCGTCGAGCAGGATGACTTGCGCGTCCTGCAGCAGCACACGCGCGAACAGCACGCGCTGGGCCTGCCCGGCCGAGAGTTCACCCAGCCAGCGGCGCTGGAAGCCCGCCAGGCCCACGGCCGCCAGGGCCTCGTCGATGGCTTCGAGCTGGCGTGCCTGCACCGCGCCCCAGTTGCCGATCTGCGCCCACAGGCCCATGGCCACGAACTCCTGCACCCGCACGGGGAAGCTGCGGTCCAGCGAACTGGCCTGCGGCAGGTAGGCCAGCCGCTGCCGCGCGTCGCGTTCGATGCGGCCTTCCACGTCGCCGGCGCTGCCGGCCAGCGCCATCAGCAGGCTGCTCTTGCCGGCGCCGTTCGGGCCGACGACGGCCGTCAGGGCACCCCGGCGAAAGTGGCCCGTGAGGTGGTGCACCGCCGGGTGGCCGCGGTACGAGACGGTGAGGTCGTGCAGGCGGATGACCGCCGCATCGGCCGTCATGTCAGGGCCCAGGCCACGGCCAGCCACAGCGCCACCACCGCCACCGTGGCCCAGGCCAGGCGCGCCTTGACGCCGGCCATCAGCATGCTGCGCCCCAGCGGCGGGCGCACACGCCCGCCCGTTCAGCCCGCGGCCGTGAGGGCGACGCTAGCGGCGGCCGCTGGCCGCTGCCGCGCGTGGCGGACGCAAGGGGCCGGGCGGCTTGCAGTCCTTGCAGCGCCCGTAGAGCGTGAGATCGTGGTCTTCCACCGTGAAACCCGAAGGCGCCAGCCGCGACAGATCGCCCGGGCAGGCGTGCACGTCGAACACACGCTGGCATTGCCGGCACTGAAAGTGGTGGTGGTGCTGATGACCCACCAGTTCGAACCGCGGGTTCTCGCCCGGCAGCGTCACGGCCTGCAACTCGCCTTCTTCCGTCAGCGCCTTCAGGTTGCGGTAGACCGTGGCGATGCCCAGCCCCGGCACGGCCTGCTGGGCCGCGTTCAGCACTTCCTGTGGCAGCAGAGGCCGCTCGGCCTGGGCGATGGCGTCGCGGATGGCGCTGCGTTGGCGGGTGTTGCGTTCCATGCATCGAGGTTAGCGGATTCGGAGTCACGCTCTGATGATAATGCACTACCATTACTGAAAGGTCTCTTGCCGGCCCTGCCCGCGCAAGTGCAAGTTCAAAAGCCCATGCCCGTGCCGCGCCCCAACGTTTTTCCCGAGGCCGGAAGCGCCGAGTCGGCCGCCGACGCCAGCGCCCTGCCTCCCGGCAAGGCCACCCGCAAGGCAGCCTTGCTGCTGGCGGGCACGGGGGGCTCCAGGGCCGCCGTGGGCGAGGTCGAGGCGCTCGGCCGCCGCCTGAAGGAAACCGGGCTGGTGGCGCGCGTGGCCTTCGCCTTCGCGGCGGGCGGCGCGCCCAGCCTGCACACCGCACTGCGAGGCCTGGCCGACAAGGGCGTGGACGAAGTGCTGCTGCTGCCCCTCTTGGTGCCGATGGAACCCGGCCTGCGTGTGTGGGTGGGCCGCTCGGTGCAGCGCTGGCGCGCGGCCGCGCCTGAACTGCGCTGGCCCCTGGTGCGGCTGGCGCCACCACCCAGCGACACACTCGGCATCAAGGAAGTGCTGCGCGAGATGCTGGGCCAGGCCGAAGAGGCCGCGCCGATGGGCGAAAGCGCCTTGTTTGCCTCGGACGCTTCTCTGGTGCCCGCCCAACACTGGCGGGTGCTGGTCTGCCAGGGCCTGGCCTGCAACAGCGCCGGCGCGCCCGCCGTGTGGAACCAGCTGCGACTGGAAGAAGACCGGCTGGCCCTGCGCACGCGAGGCCGTGGTGTCACGGCCTGCACCACCGGCTGCCTGGGGCCCTGCAGCCTGGCGCCGGTGTTGCAGGTGTACCCGGACGGGCAGTTCTACGGCGGTGTCGACGAAGCCGGCCTGCGCCGCATCGTGCATGAACACCTGCTGGGGGGCCAGGTGGTCGAGGAACTGGCCTATGCGCCCAACGGCCGCAAGCAGCGCCTGCGCGCACGCACGTGGCGTGCGGCTGCGCCGAACGTGGCAGCCGCGAAAGCCGAGGCCTGAGAAAACAAAAACCCGGTGTCCGTGGGACACCGGGTTCTGTCTAAACAATGGTCGGGGTGGCGGGATTCGAACTCGCGACCCCTTGCACCCCATGCAAGTGCGCTACCAGGCTGCGCTACACCCCGACTGAGCCTCGCAGTATAGCCTGAGCCGAGGCCTCAGGCCGAAAGCAGTTCGCGTATCGACAACAGCTCTGCGCGCAGCTGCGCGGCGGGCAAGGCCACGGTGGCACCAGCGATCTCTTGCGGACCTGGCAGATGCTGCTCAAGGCCGGCCGATAACTTCGGTTCGATGGCAGCGCCAGCGCGTTCGCTGGTGGCCTCGGTCTCGTCGGGCTCGGCCACCGGTGGCAGCGCGTCCGAGAGCCGGTTGCGCGCCCCGCTGATGGTGAAACCCTGGTCGTAGAGCAGGTCGCGGATGCGCCGCACGAGCAGCACTTCATGGTGCTGGTAGTAGCGGCGGTTGCCCCGGCGCTTCATGGGTTTGAGCTGCGTGAACTCTTGCTCCCAGTAGCGCAGCACATACGGCTTCACCCCGCACAGCTCGCTCACCTCACCGATGGTGAAGTAGCGCTTGGCTGGTATCGAGGGCAGAGCTTTCTCCATTGAAATCAACAAGATCCGTGGGGAAAGCTAGACTCTACTCGAACTCCCCTTCAGCAGGCGTGTCGCCTTGCACCAGCGATTTCAGCTTGTGGCTGGCGTGGAATGTGACCACGTTGCGGGCCTTGATGGGGATGCTTTCGCCGGTGCGCGGGTTGCGCCCGGGCCGGGGTGCCTTGCGCCGGATGTTGAAGTTGCCGTAGCCCGACAGCTTCACGTCATGGCCTTCGACCAGCGTGCGGTGCACGATCTCGAAGAAGGCCTCGACCATGTCCTTGCTCTCGCGCTTGTTCAGCCCGAGGCGGTCGAACAGGAGCTCGGCAAGTTCGGCCTTGGTCAGCGTGGGCGTCTCCAGCGACGACAGGATGACGGGGCTGCGGGGGCGGTCTTCTTCAGGGTCCATGGGCGATGTTCTCCGTCAGCCGCGCAGCCGCGCGCCGAAAGCCTGGTTCGCACGGGCCAAGGCGGCGGCCACCGCGGCTTCGATGCGTTCTTCGTTCATGGTGCTGCTGTCGTCGCGCAGTTCCAGCCGCACGGCCAGGCTGCGCTCGCCGGGCTGCAGCCCAGCCACGGGCTGCGCCGGCTTGTAGATGTCGAACAGCGTGGCGTTGCGCACCAGGCCTTCGGGGTCGGCCTGCAGTTGCGCCATCAAGGCGCCATGGGAGACTTCGTCGCGGACGACGAGCGCCAGGTCGCGCTGCACCGACTGCTGGCGCGAAACGGGCTGGAAGACCGGCACGGGCTGGGCCAGCACAGCGTCGAGCGCCAGTTCGAACAGCACCGGGGCCTGGCCTTGGTAGCTGGGCAGCTCATAGGCCTGGCGCCACTTCGGATGCAACTCACCGATGTGCCCGACCACCTGCCCACCCAGGCTGATGCTGGCACTGCGGCCCGGGTGCAGCGCCGGGTGAACGGCGGGGCCGAACTCGGGCCGCTGCGGGGCCAGCAGGGCTTCGATGTCGCCCTTCACGTCGAAGAAGTCGGCGCCCTGCTCTTTCGCGCCCCACTGGAGTGGCAGCGCATTTCCCCAAACCAGGCCGCCCACGCGCATCGGCTGGTTCACGCCGGCCACGCTGAGCGCACCGTCGGTCGCCGCCGCATCACGCATGAACACGCGGCCGATCTCGAACACGCGCACGCGCGGCGCCTTGCGCGCCAGGTTGTTGCGCAGCGCCTGCACCAGGCTGCCCATCAGGCTGGAACGCATCACCGCCAGCGGCGCGGCGATGGGGTTGAGCACGCGGATGGGGTCGGTGTTGCCGGCCAGCTCACGCTCCCAACGCTCTTCGACGAAGCTGAAGTTGATGGTTTCCTGATAGTCCAGCGCGGCCAGGGCGCGGCGCACCGCATGCGCACTGCGCTGCGCTTCACGCCGCACACGCGGCGTCACGGGCGCGATGGGCGCGGTCATCGGCAGGCTGTTGAAGCCCACCACGCGCGCCACTTCCTCGATCAGGTCTTCCTCGATCTGCAGGTCGAAACGCCAGCTCGGCGGCGTGACGGTGAACACGCCGCCGGCCTCGCTGTGCGCCAGACCCAGCCGCGTGAAGACATCGGCGCACTGCGCGCTGCTCACGGGCATGCCGATGACCTGCGCCGCACGCGCCACGCGCATCGTCACGGGCTTGCACTCGGGCAGACCCAGCACCTGGTCGGTGACCGGGCCGCAGGCGGTGGCCGGCGTGCCGCAGATGTCGAGGATCAGCTGCGTGATGCGCTCGATGTGTTCGACCGTGCCCTGCGGGTCGACGCCGCGCTCGAAGCGGTGGCCCGCATCGGTGCTGAAGTTGTAGCGGCGCGAACGCCCGGCCACGGCCTCGGGCCACCAGAAGGCGGCTTCCACGTAAACGTTCTGCGTGCCGTCGTTCACCGCGGTGGCGTCGCCGCCCATGATGCCGGCGAGTGATTCGACGCCCTGCGCATCGGCGATCACGCCCACCTTTTCGTCCAGCGCGATGGTGTTGCCGTTGAGCAGCTTGAGCTGCTCACCTTCACGGCCCCAGCGCACCACGAGCTTCTCGTGGATCTTGTCGAGGTCGAAGATGTGCGAGGGCCGGCCGTACTCGAACATCACGTAGTTCGAGATGTCCACCAGCGCCGAGACGCTGCGCTGGCCGCAGCGGGCCAGGCGGTCGACCATCCAGGCGGGCGTCTTGGCCTGGGTGTTGACGCCCAGAACCACGCGGCCCGAGAAGCGGCCACACAGGTCGGCGGCCTGCACCTCCACCGGCAGCACGTGGTCGCTGCGCGGCTGCACCGGCGGAAAGGCCGGCTGGCGCAGCGGCGCGCCGGTGAGCGCGGACACTTCGCGCGCCACGCCGAAGACGCTGAGGCCGTGGCCCAGGTTGGGCGTGAGCTTTAGCGTGAAAAGGTGGTCGTCGAGCTTCAGCCACTGGCGGATGTCGGTGCCCACGGGCGCATCGGCCGCCAACTCCAGCAAGCCGCCGTGGTCGTCTGCGATCTTCAGCTCACGGGCCGAGCACAGCATGCCGCGGCTCTCCACACCACGCAGTTTGCCCACGCCGATCTTGAAGGGCTTGCCATCCGCTTTTTCGCCGTCAGCAGGCGGCAGCTCGGCGCCCACGGTCGCCAGCGGCACCTTGATGCCCACACGGGCGTTGGGCGCGCCACAGACGATCTGCAGCGGGCCGTCTTTCGAGAAGGCGCCGGCATCCACGTTGCACACGCGCAGGCGGTCGGCCTGCGGGTGCTGCTCGGCGGTGAGGATCTCGGCCACCACGATGCCGTGGAAAGGCGGCGCCACCGGGCGCACCTCTTCCACTTCCATGCCAGACATGGTCAGCAGATCGGCCAGTTCTTGCGTGTTCAGCGGCGGGTTGCAGAACTCGCGCAGCCAGGATTCGGGGAATTGCATGGTCAGTTGAACTGCGAGAGGAAGCGAAGGTCGCCATCGAACATCAGGCGCAGGTCGTCGATGCCGTAGCGCAGCATCGCGAAGCGGTCGGCGCCGATGCCGAAGGCGAAGCCGATGTGCGCTTCAGGGTCGAGCCCGAAGTTGCGCACCACGTTCGGGTGCACCTGGCCGCTGCCGGCCACTTCCAGCCAGCGGCCGGCCAAGGGGCCGCTGCCGAAGCGGATGTCGATCTCGGCGCTGGGCTCGGTGAAGGGGAAGAAGCTCGGGCGGAAGCGCACGTCGAAGTCGTCGGTCTCGAAGAACTCGCGCACGAGTGAGGCGAAGACGACCTTCAGGTCCTTGAAGCTGACGTTCGCGCCCAGCCACAGGCCCTCGATCTGATGGAACATGGGCGAGTGCGTGGCGTCGCTGTCGACGCGGTACACACGGCCCGGCGCGATGACACGGATCTCCGGCATTGGCAGGCCCTGCGCCGCCAGCACGGCATGCTGCTTGGCGTGGGCCTGGGCGTAACGCACCTGCATCGGGCTGGTGTGCGGGCGCAGGCAGAGCCAGCGGCCCTGCGCGTCCTTCATGTCGACGTAGAAGGTGTCCTGCATCGAGCGCGCCGGGTGGTTCTCCGGGTTGTTCAGCGCGGTGAAGCTCATCCAGTCGGTCTCGATCTCGGGGCCTTCGGCGACATCGAAACCCATGCTGCCGAAGATGGCCTCGATGCGCTCGATGGTGCGGCTGACCGGGTGCAGCCCGCCCATGCCGCGCCCGCGGCCGGGCAAGGTGACGTCCAGCGCCTCGGCACGCAGCTGCGCCTGCAACTCGGCCTCGGCCAGCGCGTCACGGCGCGCCTGCAGCGCGGCTTCGATGGCGGCCTTGGCCTGGTTGATCTCGGCGCCGCGGGTCTTCTTCTGTTCGGGCGAAAGCGCACCCAGGCCCTTGAGCAACTCGGTGAGGCGGCCGCTCTTGCCCAGGAAGCGGGCCTTGGCATCTTCCAGCGCCGCGCCCTGGGTGGCAGCGGCGAAGTCGGCCTGCGCCGCCTGCACGAGGGTGTCGAGATCGTTCATCGCTGGGAAAAAGGAAAAAAAAGGCCGCCACAAGGTGACGGCCTTAGAGAGCTTGAAAGGCAGCCGGCACCGGGGTGCCAGCGGCGGGGATCAAGCCAGCTGAGCCTTCACCTTCTCGACGATGCTGCCAAAGGCAGCCGGGTCGTGGATGGCCATGTCCGACAGCACCTTGCGGTCGATGTCGATGCCGGCCTTCTTCAGACCGGCCATGAACTTGCTGTAGGTCAGACCCAGGCCACGGCTGGCCGCGTTGATACGCGCAATCCACAGCTGACGGAACACACGCTTGCGTGTGCGACGGTCACGGTAGGCGTACTGGCCGGCCTTCATCACCGCCTGCTTGGCGATGCGGAAGACGTTCTTGCGACGGCCGCGGAAGCCCTTGGCGAGCTTCAGGATCTTTTTGTGGCGGGCGTGTGCGGTGACACCACGTTTGACGCGAGGCATTCAATATCTCCTTGTGCGTACGTTGAAGTGGGTCTACAGACCGGCCATCGGCAGCATCTTGGCGATGCTGCCCAGGTCGCTCTCGTGCACGTTGGCCGGGCCGCGCAGGTCGCGCTTGCGGCTGGTGCTCTTCTTCGTGAGGATGTGGCGCTTGAACGCCTGACCGCGCTTGACGGTACCACCCGGACGCACGCGGAACCGCTTCTTGGCGCCGCTCTTGGTCTTCATCTTGGGCATGACTGCTCCTTCTTCATTTGCTGCTGCAGGCGGCACCGGGTTGGGGTGCACTTGCGAGGCCTGCAGCCGCTTCTTTTCGCTGCCGCGGTGACCAGACCGCGACCACGAAACTCTGAATCTCTAACTTCCGCGTGACGCTTGCGTCACTTCCGTTTCGGCGCCAGCACCATGATCATCTGGCGGCCTTCGAGCTTGGGCATGTGCTCCACCATCGCCACATCGGCCAGCTCGTCGCGGATGCGTTCCAGCATGCGCATGCCGATGTCCTGGTGGGTGATCTCGCGGCCGCGGAAGCGCAGCGTGACCTTGCCCTTGTCGCCGTCTTCGGCAATGAAGCGCCGCAGGTTGCGCATCTTGATGGCGTAGTCGCCGTCGTCGGTGCCCGGGCGGAACTTCACTTCCTTGATCTCGATGACCTTCTGCTTGCTCTTGGCTTCAGCGGCCTTCTTCTGCTCTTGGTACTTGAACTTGCCGTAGTCCATGAGCCTGCACACCGGGGGGTCGGCGGTGGCAGCGATCTCCACCAGGTCGACATCCAGTTCCCCTGCCATGCGCAACGCTTCCATCGTGCTGACGATGCCGAGCGGTTCGTTTTCGACCCCGTTCAGGCGCACCTGCGGCGCCATGATTTCCCGGTTCAGACGGTGCTTGCGCTCCGCGTTGGGCACGCGGCGGTCCATGAAGGTAGCGATGGTTCCAGCTCCTGTTGCAACCCGAAGGCAGGCGGGCCACAGAAAAAACGAAAGCGCACCCGGTGGCGGCTATACCTTGGCAGCGATGTCGCTGGTGATCTTCGCCTGGAAGTCTGCCAGCGCCATCACACCCAGGTCTTGATTGCCTCGGGCGCGCACGGCAACGGCCCCGTTTGCCTTCTCCTTGTCGCCAACGACCAGGATGAACGGGACCTTCTGCATCGAATGCTCGCGAATCTTATAGTTTATCTTCTCGTTGCGCAAATCGACGGAGACTCTAACTCCTTGTTTTTGCAGCGATTTCGCCACGCTTGCCGCGTAATCGGCCTGCGCGTCGGTGATCGAGGCCACCACCACCTGGGTGGGCGCCAGCCAAGCCGGCAGCGCGCCAGCGTGCTGCTCGATAAGGATGCCGATGAAGCGCTCCAGGCTGCCCACGATGGCGCGGTGCAGCATGATGGGGCGGTGGCGGGCGCCGTCTTCGCCCACGTAGTCGGCGTCCAGGCGCTCGGGCAGGTTGGGGTCGACCTGGATCGTGCCGCACTGCCAGGGGCGGCCCAGGGCGTCCTTGAGCGTGTACTCGATCTTCGGGCCGTAGAAGGCGCCCTCGCCCGGCAGGTACTCGAACTCGCAGCCGGCGGCACGCAGGCCGTCGGCCAGCGCGGCTTCGGCGCGGTCCCAGCTCTCTTCGGTGCCGATGCGCTTCTCAGGCCGCGTCGAGAGCTTGTAGATGATGTTGCTGAAGCCGAAGTCCTTGTAGACCTGCTGCAGCAGCCGCGTGAAGGCCACCACCTCGCCCTGGATCTGGTCTTCGGTGCAGAAGATGTGGCCGTCGTCCTGCGTGAAGGCGCGCACGCGCATGATGCCGTGCAGGCCGCCGGTGGGCTCGTTGCGGTGGCACTGGCCGAACTCGCCGAAGCGCAGCGGCAGATCGCGGTAGCTCTTGATGCCCTGCTTGAAGATCAGGATGTGGCCGGGGCAGTTCATCGGCTTGAGCGCGTACTCGCGCTTCTCCGACTCGGTCACGAACATGTTTTCGCGGTACTTGTCCCAGTGACCGGTTTTCTCCCACAGGCCCTGGTCGAGGATCTGCGGGCCCTTCACTTCCTGGTAGCCGTTGTCGCGGTAGACACGGCGCATGTACTGCTCCACCTCCTGCCAGAGCGTCCAGCCCTTGGGGTGCCAGAACACGGTGCCGGGGCTGTGCTCGTCGAGGTGGAAGAGGTCGAGTTCGCGGCCGAGCTTGCGGTGGTCGCGCTTCTCGGCTTCTTCCAGCATCGTCAGGTACTGCTGCAGGGCTTCCTTGCTGGCCCAGGCCGTGCCGTAGATGCGCTGCAGTTGCTCGTTGTTCTGGTCGCCGCGCCAGTAGGCGCCGGCCACCTTCATCAGCTTGAAGTGCTTCAGGCGGCCGGTGCTGGGCACGTGCGGGCCGCGGCAGAGGTCCTCGAAGCCGCCTTCGCGGTAGAGGCTGACGTCTTCACCCGCCGGGATGCTGCCGATGATCTCGGCCTTGTAGTGCTCGCCCAGGCCGTTGAAGTAATCAACAGCCTCGTCGCGCGGCAGCACACGGCGCTGCACGGGCTCGTTCTTGGCCGCGAGTTCGCTCATGCGTTTCTCGATGGCCGCCAGGTCTTCCGGCGTGAAGGGGCGCTTGTAGGCGAAGTCGTAATAGAAGCCGTTTTCGATGACCGGGCCGATGGTCACCTGCGCCTCGGGGAAGAGCTCCTTCACCGCGTAGGCCAGCAGGTGCGCCGTGCTGTGGCGGATGATCTCCAGGCCGTCGGCATCTTTCTCGGTGACGATGGCCAGAGCCGCATCGGCCTCGATGCGGTGGCTGGTGTCCACCAGCTGGCCGTCCACCTTGCCGGCCAGGGCAGCCTTGGCCAGGCCGGCGCCGATGCTGGCGGCCACCTCGGCCACCGTGAGCGCTTGCGGGTACTCGCGGCGCGAGCCGTCGGGCAAGGTGATCGTGATCATGGTCTCGAAGCTCCAGAAACGAAAAAAGCGCGGTGGGCGCCGCGCTTGTCTTCAGGGGGTGGGGAAATCAGATGAAGGCGTGACAGCGCGGCCGACTAGCTCTCGGTGGTGGTGAACCGGGTAGTCCGCGGTGTCATAACCATGCTGCCTTTCTCTGCCCTTGTTCGTTGAAAACAGCCCGCAGTGTAACGCGCCTCAGCGCAGCGGCTGGGCCTCGACAGGCCGCCCGTCGCGCACCAGTTCCGCGAATTCATCGGCCAGGCGCTGGCTTTCGGCCAGGGCCTGGCGCCACAGGCGCTGGCGGCTCGCATGGTCTTGGCCGTAGCGCTTGAAGTCGCTGCGGTCGGGCAGCTTGCCGCCGGGCAGGCGCCGCACCCATTCCGGTCTGGGTGACAGCAGCACCAGGTTGTCCAGCGCCGGGCTGGCCAGGTGGCGGCGCTTCCAGGCCTTGTCCAGCCACCCGGGCACCACCTGCGCGCCGAAGTGCGGGTACAGCACCAGGCCGTCAGCCATCTCGGCGTAGGGCAGGTGCAGGTGGTAGTCGGTGATGCCGCCGTCGAAGTAGGTGCCTTCGGGGCCGCCCGGCACGTCCTGCACGGCTTCCAGCCAGAAGGGGATGGTGCAGCTGGCCAGCACGGCCGGGCTCAGGTTGGCAGCGGTCAGCGCCACCTGGCGGGTGGGGAAGTCGCTCAGCGCGAAGGGCAGCGGCTCGCGCGGGTCGCTGAACACCACCCGCTCCATCCAGCCGCCCAGGGCCCGGCGCGAAGCCGCGTTGGCGGCGAAGGCGGCCAGCCAGCCCAGCGGCATCTTCAGGCGGCCCGGGCGGTGCAGCAGGCGGCGGCCCCGGCTGGTGAAGACATGCAGCCGGTAGCGCGGGTGCGCCAGCAAAAGGGCTGCCTGACTGCCCAGGCGTTCTTGCAGCTTCGCGCTGAACACCTGGCTCACCACGCGCGCGGTGGGCGGCTTGCCGGGGGCGCTGGGGTAGCTTTGCGTGATGTAGTCCTCGGCCAGCTGCGCCAGCGCCGCGTCGGGGTCGGCCGTGCAGGCAGCCGCCATGCGCCAGGCGCCGATGCTGGCGCCCAGCAGGTGCACGCTGGGGGCTGAAGCAGCACCCGGGCCTGGCAGCGTGCCGCCCGTCAACCAGGGGCCGAAGATGTAGCGGTCCAGCGGAATCAGGCACAGGCCCTTGGCGCCACCGGCTGCGGCCGGCACCACGCGCACATCGGCCGGCTGCAGGCCGCGCTGGCGAAGCACTTCGCGGGCGCGCGGGCCGGCGTGCACGGCCAGGGCCTGCAGCGCGGCCATGCTCAGAACCTCAGCACGGCATGGGCCGTGAGCTGCGTCACCGTGCTGCGGCGCGAGCTGGAGCCGGCGGTGAAGCCGTCCAGATCGGCCACGCTGCTGCGCGACACGGCATCAATGGGCAACAGGTTGTTGCCCGCCAGCCGCAGCTGCAGCTGCGCGTCCACGCGCCAGGCGATGAAAGCGTCCAGCCGCCGGTCGGCGCCGCGCCAGATGCGCTGGCGGTCGGTCTGCGCGGTGGAAAACGAAGGCGTCATCGTGAAGTTGGCGCCGTAGGAAAACCCGCTGCGCGCCACCCGGTTGTCGAAGCCCAGCGTGGCCTGCCAGGGCGGCTGGCCTTCCAGCCGCGCGTTGGGGTCGTCGATCTGCTCGACCGCCGAGCGGTACAAGGACACCGAGGCGCGCAGTTGCAGCGCCGAAGCCGGCCCGGGCCAGCCAGACAGCAGTTCGCGCGCCCGGCCTTTCAGTTCGACCTCCAGCCCCGTGCTGCGCGCCTGACCGATGTTCGAAGGCCTGGACACCCAGCGAGGCACCGGCGCCTCGGGCACGGTTTCCAGCGCGATGCGACGCCGGATCAGGCCGTCGATCTGGCGATGGAACACCCCCACACTGAACACGCCGCCGGCCGGCAGCTGGGTTTCGAAGGCCAGCTCGAAGGCCGTGGCCTTCTCGGGCTGCAGCGCGGGGTTGCCGGCGCTGTCGGCGGCCAGGGGCGTGTTGGGCAGGTCGCGCTCGTAGTTGCCGTTCAGGCTGTAGCGCGTGAGCAGCAGCGCGGCCTCGGGCACGCGCAGGCTTTGCGAAGCACTGGCGCGCAGCACGCGCCGGCCCTGGGTGTCGAAGGCCCGGCGCACGTGCACCAAGGGCAAGAGCGCGCCGTGGCTGGCCTGCACTTCTTCGCCCAGGCCCTGCACGGTGCTGCGGTTGCGCTCACCGCGCACACCGGCCACCACCGACCAGTGCACGCCAGGCTGCCATTCGTCTTGTGCGTAGAGCACCTGGCGCTCGACCTCCACCACGAAGGGGCTGCCCAGGCTGCCTCGAATGCGCTCTTGCGCGCCGCTGCCGAAGTCTTCGAAGAGGCGGCGCAGTTCTCTCCGGTGGCGGTGCTCCACCTCCCACCCGGCCAGCAGCGTGTGCGTGTCGCCGATGGGCTGGCGCCAGCGGCCCGACTGGCTGTAGCGCCGCTCGCGCTGGCTGTTGAGGTTGTCGCGCAGCGCGATGCCGGCGCCTTGCGTGGGGCGCCCTTCCCACGCGCCCCATGAACGCGACAGGCTGCCCTGCGCGCTGCCCTTGATCTCCAGCCGGCTTCCATCGGCCTGCTTGTGCACCCACTGCCCCTGCAGGCGCTGCATCTCCCAGGTGCCGCGCGTGGCCGAACGTTCGCTGGCGTAGGTGGCGGGCGTGCCTTCCAGCACCTCGGTGCTGCGCCGGGTGAGGTTGCGCGACTCGTTGCGCTGCAGGAAGAGCTGGGCGCTCAGCGCGTCGGCCTCGCTCAGCTTCCAGTCGAGCCGCGGCGTGAAGTTCACGCCACCGCCGCGCCATTCGTCCTGCGAACTCACGCGGTCTTCGCGCCGCGAGCTGCCCGTCGGCCGGGAAACGCGCTGCACCACACCTTCACCCGCATTGGCCGAGGTGTAGGCTGTCAAGGGCAGCTGGAAACCGAGGGCGCCGATGCGGTCGCCCCAGCTCAGCGTGTGGTTGGTCTGCGGGGCCAGCGCGCGGTAACCCAGTGCCGAACGCAGTTCGCGCGTGCGCAGCTTCGGCGCGCTGCGCAGGATGACGTTGATGCTGCCGGCCACGCCGCCGTTCTCGGCCGTGGGGCCCTTGATGACCTCGATGCGCTCGATGTCGCCGGGCGCCAGCTGGTCGAGGCTGAAGCCCGGCGGCGCCGGCTCGCCGTTCAGCAGGATGAGCGTGTAGCCGCCACCCAGGCCACGCAGGCGCGGCGTGTCGCCATCCAGCGTGATGCCGGGCAGGCGCTGCAGCACGTCCAGCACGCTGGTGTCGCCGTGCTGGTCGAGCTCTTCGCGGCCCACCACCAGCATGCCCAGCGTGGCGTTGCGGCGCTGCTCGGCTTCGTCAGGCCCGCGTCCTTCGACGACGATGCGCTGCGTGGGCGCTGTGGGTTCCGGAGCTGCAGGCGCTGCCGGCGATGTCGCCGCAGGCAAGGCGGGCGCTGAGGCCGCTGGCGCAGCCGCAGCGGCCGCCGGCTGCGCCCCGGCCGGCACCGCGCACAGCCCGCCGGCCACAGCCCCGCAGGCCAGGGCCCAAGGCCGTGCGCCTGCCAGGCTCAACGGCGGCCTTGCAGCTTGGAGAACGCGGCAGCCATCGCGCTCTGGCCGGTGGCCTCGGGGGCGCGGGTGCGCGGCTGTTCACCACGCGCAGCGGGGCGGTACTTGTTGTCGCCGGCCGCCGCACCGCCGCCCGCACCACGCGCCGCGCCCACCGGGGCTTCCAGCTTCATCGTCAGGCTGATGCGCTTGCGCGCCAGGTCCACCTCGAGCACGCGCACCTTCACCACCTGGCCGGTCTTCACCACCTCGCGCGCGTCGTTCACGAACTTGTGGCTCATCTGGCTGACGTGCACGAGGCCGTCTTGATGCACGCCCAGGTCGACGAAGGCGCCGAACTGCGCGACGTTGCTCACCGTGCCTTCCAGCACCATGCCAGGCTGCAGGTCCTTGAGGTCGGACACGCCTTCGTTGAAGCGCGCCACCACGAAGTCGGGGCGCGGGTCGCGGCCGGGCTTTTCCAGCTCGGCCAGGATGTCCTTCACCGTGATGGCGCCGAACTTCTCGTCGGCGAAGAGCTCGGGCTTCAGCGTGCGCAGCACCTCGCTGCGGCCCATCAGTTCTTTCACCTCGCGGCCGGTGCTGGCCATCATCTTCTGCACCACGGGGTAGGTCTCGGGGTGCACGCCGGTCATGTCCAGCGGGTTGTCGCCGTCGCGGATGCGCAGGAAGCCTGCCGCCTGCTCGTAGGTCTTGGGGCCCAGGCCGCTGACGTCCAGCAGCTGCTGGCGGTTGCGAAAGGCGCCGTTCGCGTCGCGCCAGCGCACGATGCTGTTCGCCACCGCGGCGCTCAGGCCCGACACGCGCGAGAGCAGCGGCGCGCTCGCCGTATTCAGGTCCACGCCCACCGCGTTCACGCAGTCTTCCACCACGGCGTCCAGGCTCTTGGCCAGGCCGCTCTGGTTCACGTCGTGCTGGTACTGGCCCACGCCGATGCTCTTGGGGTCGATCTTCACCAGCTCGGCCAGCGGGTCCTGCAGGCGGCGCGCGATGCTCACCGCACCGCGCAGGCTCACGTCGAGATCGGGCAGTTCCTTGCTGGCGAATTCACTGGCGCTGTAGACGCTGGCACCCGCCTCGCTGACCACCACCTTGTCCAGCTTCACATCGGGCGCGAGGCCCGCAATGCGCTTGATCAGGTCGGCCGCCAGCTTGTCGGTCTCGCGGCTGGCGGTGCCGTTGCCAATCGCGATGAGGTTCACGCCGTGCGTGGCCACCAGGCGGCCCAGCACGTGCAGCGAGCCTTCCCAATCCAGCCGCGGCTCGTGCGGGTAGACCGTGGCGGCGGCCAGCACCTTGCCCGTGTCGCTGACCACGGCCACCTTCACGCCGGTGCGAATGCCCGGGTCCAGGCCCATCACCACGCGCTTGCCGGCGGGGGCGGCCAGCAGCAGGTCGCGCAGGTTGTCGGCGAAGACCTTGATGGCCACGCCCTCGGCCTCTTCGCGCAGGCGGCCGAAGAGGTCGCGTTCCAGAGAGAGCGAGAGCTTGACCTTCCAGGTCCAGGCCACGGTCTTGCGGATCAGCTCGTCGGCCGCGCGCTTGCCGTGGCGCCAGCCCAGGTGCTGCGCGATGCGGCCTTCGGCCAGGGTCGGTTGGCCCGGCACGATTTCTTCATCGAGGATCAGTTTGGCATCCAGCCACTCCTGCGTGCGCCCGCGGAACACGGCCAGCGCGCGGTGGCTGGGCACGGTGCGGATGGGCTCGGCATAGTCGAAGTAGTCGCGGAACTTGGCGGCGTCGGCGTGCGTGCCGTCCTTGCCGTCCACCAGCTTGCTTTGCAGCAGGCCTTCGGCCCACAGCCATTCGCGCAGCTTGCCCACGAGCACGGCGTCTTCGGCCCAGCGCTCGCTCAGCAGGTCGCGCACGCCGTCGAGCACGGCGTAGGGGTCGGCAAAGCCGGCATCGGGGTTCAGGAAGGCGGCGGCCTCGGCCTGCGGGTCGAGCGTGGGGTCGGCGAAGAGCTTCTCGGCCAGCGGCTCCAGGCCGGCTTCGCGTGCGATCAGGCCCTTGGTGCGGCGTTTCTGCTTGTAGGGCAGGTAGAGGTCTTCCAGCTCCTGCTTGGTGGGCGCGCCGAGGATCAGCGCGCGCAGCTCGGGCGTGAGCTTGCCTTGTTCGTCGATGCTCTTGAGCACGGCCTCGCGGCGGTCTTCCAGCTCGCGCAGGTAGGCCAGCCGGGTTTCGAGTTCACGCAGCTGGATGTCGTCGAGGCCGTCGGTGGCCTCCTTGCGGTAGCGGGCGATGAAGGGTACCGAGGCGCCGCCGTCCAGCAGTTCGACGGCAGCCTGAACCTGTGCCGGCCGGGCCTTCAGCTCGGCGGCAATCTGCAGAAGGATCTTGTCCAATTCACACGGGCCTGCACGGGCAGGCGCCCAGGGAAAACGAGGGTGCGCAGTTTAAGCGGCAGCCTGGGCCCGGCCTGCCGCACCCGCGGCACCCGGGGTGCCCGCCAGCCACGCCGCTGCACCCTGCCCCGCCGCCTGGCCACTGGCCATGCAGGCCGTCAGCAGGTAGCCGCCGGTGGGCGCTTCCCAGTCGAGCATTTCGCCGGCGCAGAACACGCCCGGCAGCGCGCGCAGCATCAGGCCGGCGTCCAGCGCCTCGAAAGGCACGCCGCCGGCGGTGCTGATGGCCTCGGCGATGGGGCGCGCCGCCTGCACGCGCACCGGCAGCGCCTTGATGGCGGCGGCGAGCTTCAGCGGGTCGGCCTGATCAGGCTTGGGCACGGTTTCCCACAGCAGGCCGGCCTTCACGCCTTCCAGCTTGAGCCGTGTCTTCAGGTGCGTGGACAGCGATCGTGGCCCGCGCGGGTGCGCCAGTTCGGCCTGCACCCAGGCCAGGCTGCGCTGGGGCAGCAGGTCGAGGTGGAAGGTGGCCGAGCCTTCGCGGGCGATGGCCTCGCGCAGGCGGGCCGAGGCGGCGTACACCAGGCTGCCTTCCACCCCACCGGCCGTGACCACACATTCGCCGGCCTGCTGCCAACCGTCGAACGACAAGGCCACGCCTTTCAAGGGCTGGCCGGCATGACGGCTGGCGAAGTGCTCGCTCCAGCCCACGTCGAAACCGCAGTTCGAGGGCCGCAGCGGCGCCAGGGCCACGCCGCGCGCGGCCAGCAGCGGCACCCAGGCGCCATTGCTGCCCAGCTGCGGCCAGCTGGCACCCCCCAGCGCCAGCACGGTGGCGGTGGCCTGCACCTGCACCTCGCCACTGGGCGCAGCCAGCCTCAGCACGCCCGGGTGGCCTTCGGCCCAGCCCAACCAGCGGTGGCGCATGTGGAAACGCACGCCGCGTTCACGCAAGCGGTGCAGCCAGGCGCGCAGCAGCGGCGCAGCCTTCAGGTCGGTGGGGAAGACGCGGCCCGAACTGCCGACGAAGGTGCTCACGCCCAGTTGCTGGGCCCAGGCGCGCAAGGCCTGGTTGTCGAAGGCCTGCAGCAAGGGGCGCAGCGCCGAAGAGCGTTCGGCATAGCGCCCGACGAAGGGTTCGAAGGCTTCGCTGTGCGTGAGGTTCAGGCCACCCTTGCCTGCCAGCAGGAACTTGCGGCCCACCGAAGGCATGGCATCGAACACCTCCACGCGGCGGCCGCTTCCGGTCAGGGTCTCGGCCGCCATCAGGCCGGCCGGGCCACCGCCGATGACGGCGACATCCATCTCTAAAGGACTCATCGCCGCATCGTAGCGGCTGGGCCCGCAGCGCCCTGGCGGCGCAAATGAGCGCTGGAGGTCGCAGGAGGGACCACGGGCCGGCGCAGGCGCCGGCCCGTCTCTTACACGTGAAGCGCTGGCTTCAGACCGCGGCCGCCGACAGCGGCTGGGCTTCGGCCTGCTTGCGGCGGCGCGCCGTCAGCCAGCCCACCAGCGCCAGCCCGGCCAGCAGCGTGGCGTAGGTGGCGGGCTCGGGCACCGCGGTCACGGGGATGGTGGCCGCCGTGCCGATTTCCAGGCCCGTGAGGTTGGGCAGGCCGAACAGCGCCGTCAGCGCGCCGGCACCCGCGCTGGTGAGCGCCAGGTTGAACGGCGACAGCGGGTTGCTGCCGAAGCTCAGGTTGAACAGCGGCACCGCGCCCAGGGCGGTGGTGCCCACGGAAGCCTGGCCGGTGAGCGTGAGCGCCACGGTGTCGATGACGAAGTCCGTCAGGTTCAACGTGGTGCCGCCGCTGCTGAGCGACAGCCCGCTGCCGTCGTGTTCGATGCTGCCGGCGAAGGTGGCGGTGTTCAGGCTGCCGCCCGTGACCGGGAAGAACACCAGCGGCGTGCCGGTCGAACCCGGCGAGAACTGCGCGCTGCCGAGGATGCCCACGCTGACACCCGCGCCCGTGAGGGTCGGTGCCGAGGTGAGCGTGACGCCCGTGATCCCACCCACGATGGGCAGGGCCTGGGCCTGGACCGAAGACACGCCGAGGCTGGCCGCAAGGGCCAGGCCGGCGGTAAGTGCCGAGATTTTCATCGCAAGTACTCCGATTGAAGGAAGGACACCCTGACCGGCGAACCCACCACGGCGCCAAGGGCTACTTGGCTGTTCGCAGCGCGACCGATCAGTCACAGAACATACAGGACTGTCGGACTTTGGGTGTGACAGTCAGCAGCGACGAGCACCCCGCAGGTGGGGGGG
>LJHT01000031.1 GCA_001295905.1 beta proteobacterium AAP51
CCGCTCGGCCTTCGCCAGCCGTGCAAGGCCTTCCGGCCTTGCACGTGCGGGCTCAGCCCGTGTTGCGCAGACCTGCGGCGATGCCGTTGATGCTGAGGTGGATGCCGCGCTGCAGCCGTTCCACCCCTTCCTGGCCTTCGCGCCGCGTGCGGTAGCGGCGCAGCAGCTCCACCTGCAGGTGGTTCAGCGGGTCCAGGTAGGGAAAGCGGTGCGCGATGCTGCGCGCCAGCGCGGGGTTGCCCTGCAGCGCCTCGGTCTGGCCGGTGATGAGCAGCAGCGCGTCGTTCGCGCGCTGCCACTCGGCCTTCAGCAGCCCGAAGATGCGCCGGGCCACCTTCTTGTCTTCCACCAGTTCCACGTAGCGCGCGGCGATGCGCAGGTCGCTCTTGGCCAGCACCATGTCCAGGTTGGAGAGCAGCGTGCGGAAGAAGGGCCACTGCTTGTGCATGCGCTGCAGCAGCGCGGTGCGTTCGGCGCGGTCGCTGGCGCTGACGCCCCCGGCCAGGAAGGCTTCGATGGCGCTGCCGAAGCCGCACCAGCCGGGCAGGGCCATGCGGCACTGGCCCCAGCTGAAGCTCCAGGGGATGGCGCGCAGGTCTTCGATGGCGCGCGTGGCCTTGCGGCTGGCCGGGCGGCTGCCGATGTTGAGCTCGGCAATCTCGCGGATGGGCGTGGCGGCGAAGAAGTAGTCGGTGAAGCCCGGCGTGCCGTAGACCAGCTGGCGGTAAGCCTGGAAGCTGGCTTCGCTGATGGCGGCGGCGGCATCCAGGAAGGCCTTGGGCGCCGGCTTGGTGGGGTGCAGCATCGTCGCTTCCAGCGTGGCCGCCACCAGCGTTTCCAGGTTGCGGCGGCCGATGTCGGGGTTGGCGTACTTGCTGGCGATCACCTCGCCTTGTTCGGTGAGGCGGATCTGCCCGTTCACCGTGCCCGGCGGCTGCGCGAGGATGGCCTGGTAGCTGGGCCCGCCGCCGCGACCCACGGTGCCGCCGCGGCCGTGGAAGAGGCGCAGCGTGATGGGCGTGCGGCCCTCGCGCAGGCTGTGTGCGTTCAACTCGGCGAACAGCGCGGCCAGCGCGGTTTCGGCGCGGTACAGCTCCCAGTGGCTGGTGAAGCTGCTGCCGTCCTTGTTGCTGTCGCTGTAGCCCAGCATCACGTCCTGCTCGGCGCCGCTGGCGCGCACCAGCGCGTGCACGCCGGGCAGGGCGTAGAACTCGCGCATGATGGGTTCGCTGCGGCGCAGGTCGCCGATGGTCTCGAACAGCGGTACGGTGATGAGGGCCGCGCGGGCGGGCGCCGCCGTGCCGGCCTGGTCCAGCGTGCCGGTGAGCAGGCCGGTTTCCTTCTGCAGCAGCAGCACTTCCAGCAGGTCGCTCACCTCTTCGGTGTGGCTGATGATGCAGTGGCGCAGCGTCTGCGCGCCGTAGCGGGCCAGCGCCTCGCGCGCGGTTTCGAAGATCAGCAGCTCGTCCTGCGTCAAGGCGCTGTAGGCGGCGCCGTGCACGCGCAGCGGGCGCGCGTCGTTCAGCAGCGCCAGCAGGCAGGCGCGGCGCTGGGCTTCGCCGAGCGCTGCGTAGTCGGGCTCGATGCGCGCCACGCGCAGCAGCTCGGCTACCACGGCCTCGTGCTTGTCGCTGCTTTGGCGCAAATCCAGCGTGGCGAGGTGGAAGCCGAACACCTGCACGGCGCGCATCAGCGGCCCCAGGCGCGGGCCAACGAGCGCCTGCGCGTGGTGGCTGCCCAGCGAAGCTTCGATGACCTGCAGCTCCTGCAGGAACTCGCCCGGGCCGGCGTAAGGGTTCTGCGGCGCCACGGCATGGCGCAGGGCTTCGGTGCCCGTGAGCGCCTGCAGCGTGGCCGCCAGGCGGGCGTAGATGCCGATCAGCGCGCGGCGGTAGGGCTCGTCCTGGCGGTGCGGGTTGGTGTCGGGCGAGGCCGCGGCCAGCGCCTGCATCGCCGGGCTCACCGGTGCCAGCGTGCCGCTGATGGACAGCTCGGCCCCCAGCTCGTGCACCTCGGTCAGGTAGAAGCGCAGCGCCACCTCGGCCTGGCGCTTCAGCGCGTGGCTCAGCGTGGCGGCGGTGACGTTGGGGTTGCCGTCGCGGTCGCCGCCGATCCAGTGGCCCATGCGCAGGAAGTTGCCGACGGCATGGCCGGGCAGGGCGCGCTCCACGTCGCGGTACAGGCGCGGTATCTCGCGCAGGAAGGTGGTGGCGTAGTAGCTGAGCGCGTTCTCCACCTCGTCGGCCACCGTCAGCTTGGTGGTGCGCAGCATGCGCGTCTGCCACAGCTGCGTGACGCGGGCGCGCATCAGCGCCTCGTTCTCGGCGCGGCGGTCGTCCGAGGTGAGTTCGTCGCGTGCGCCCAGCAGTTCGGCCACGGCGCGCTCGGCGTCGAGGATGCTCTTGCGCTGCACTTCGGTGGGGTGGGCGGTGAGCACGGGGCTGATGTAGGCCCCGGCCAGCGTGGCGGCGATGTCGGCGGCGCGGTGGTCGGCGCGTTGCAGGCGTTCGAAGCTGAGCGCCAGCGAACCTTCCTGCAGTTCGCCCGTGCGTTCGTGCACGGCGCGGCGGCGCACGTGGTGGCGGTCTTCGGCGATGTTGGCCAGGTGGCTGAAGTAGCTGAAGGCGCGGATGACGGTGACGGTCTGGTCGGCGCTCAGGTTCTTCAGCTGCCGGTCGAGCACGCGCCCGGCGCTGGCATCGGCCTTCAGCCGGTAGGCCACGCTCAGCTGGCGGATGCGTTCGATGAGTTCGAAGGCGGCCGTGCCTTCCTGTTCGCGGATGACGTCGCCGAGGATGCGACCCAGTAACCGGATGTCCTCCACCAGCGGCTTGTTCTTGGCAGCTGCATCGTCCAAGGGCTGCTGGCGCCTGCTTGTGGTGCCTGCTCGGGCGGTTTTCACTGGCTTGGTGCGGGCGGGCGGGGTGCGCGGCATGGGGGCTCCGGGGGTGTAACCGAGTTACCAATTCTGGCGCAAGCCGCGTGCCTGCCTGCCGCCGGCCGCGCCCCGGCATGCGGGGGGCTGCCTGCGCGGGGTGGTGCGGGGCGGGGCAGGGCGCTGGCTATCATCGGCCCATGAATGCACCCACCATCATCGCCACCCGCGAAAGCCGCCTGGCCCTGTGGCAGGCCGAACATGTGCGCGATGCGCTCGGCGCCCGCTTCGGCCTGGCCGTGGAGCTGCTGGGCATGACGACCCGCGGCGACCAGATCCTCGACCGCGCGCTCTCCAAGGTGGGCGGCAAGGGCCTGTTCGTGAAAGAGCTGGAAACGGCGCTGGAAGAAGGCCGCGCCCACCTCGCCGTGCACTCGCTGAAAGACGTGCCGATGGAGCTGCCCGAAGGTTTCGCGCTCGCCGCCATCTGGGAACGCGAAGACCCGCGCGATGCCTTCGTCTCCAACCTCTATGCCGATGTCGACGCGCTGCCGGAGGGCGCCGTGGTCGGCACGAGCAGCCTGCGCCGCGTGGTGCAGTTGCTGGCGCGCCGGCCCGACCTGCAGATCGAGCCGCTGCGCGGCAACCTCGACACCCGGCTGCGCAAGCTGGACGAAGGCGGCTTCGACGCCATCGTGCTGGCTGCGGCCGGGCTGAAGCGCCTGGGTCTGGCCTCGCGCATCCGCGCCACCTTCAGCCCCGAGGCGATGATTCCCGCCGCCGGCCAGGGCGCCCTGGGCATCGAGGTGCGCGAAGACAACGTCGCCTTGCGCGAGCTGCTGGCACAGACGCTGCACCAGCCCACCTTCCTGGCCTGCCATGCCGAGCGCGCGGTGTCGCGCGCCCTGGGTGGCAGCTGCAGCATGCCGCTGGCGGCCCACGCGGTGTGGGAAGGCGACACGCTGCGCCTGGACGCTGCGCTGGGCGATGCCAACGCGCTGACGCGCCCGCTGCTGCGCACGCGGCTGGCAGCCGCCGTCACCAGCGAGGCCGGCGCGCGCGCCCTGGGCGAGCAGGCCGCCGCGCAGCTGCGTGAAGCCGGCGCCGGCAGCTACCTGCCTGCGGCCTGAGATGCAGGCCCCGGCGCGGCCGGCATGCGGCTGATCGTCACCCGGCCTGCGGCCCAGGCCGCCGGCTGGGTGCAGGCCCTGCAGGCGCTGGGGCAGCCCGCGGCGGCCCTGCCGCTCATCGACATCACCGGGCCCGAAGACCCGGTGCCGCTGCAGGCCGCGTGGGCCGGGCTGGGCGGGCTCGCGCTGGTGATGTTCGTCAGCGCCAATGCCGTGCAGCACTTCTTTGCGCACGCCCCGGCGGGCAGCGCCTGGCCGACCGGCTTGCGCGCAGCCTGCACCGGCCCGGGCACGGCCAGCGCCCTGCGGACCGCCGGCGTGCCCGCCTCTGGCGTGGTGCAGCCGGCTGAAGAAGCCGCCAGCTTCGATTCGGAGGCCCTCTGGGCTCTGCTGGCCGGCGAGCCCTGGGCCGGCCGCCGCGTGCTGGTGGTGCGCGGCGAACAAGGCCGCAACTGGCTGGCCGACACGCTGCGTGCAGCAGGTGCCGAGGTCGGGTTCGTGGTGGCCTACCGCCGCCACTGTCCCGTGCCCGATGCGGCCGGCCAGGCCCTGCTGGCCGCAGCGCGGGCCGACCCGGCCGCGCACCTGTGGGTGTTCAGCAGCAGCGAGGCCGTGGGCCATCTGCGCAGCCTGGCACCGCAGGCCGATTGGTCGCAGGCACTCGCGCTGGCTTCGCACCCACGCATCGCGCAGGCAGCGCAGGGCCTGGGCTT
Organism: beta proteobacterium AAP51; assembly: GCA_001295905.1. GTDB lineage: Bacteria > Pseudomonadota > Gammaproteobacteria > Burkholderiales > Burkholderiaceae_C > Rubrivivax. The sequence continues at coordinate 4,719 of LJHT01000031.1, forward strand.
TGGCCAGGTGCAGCTGGTGGCCGTGCCCACGCCTGCCGCCGTGGCCGAAGCCGCGCGGGCCTTGCAGGCCAGCCTGGCGCAGGGCCGCCGATAGAATCCGGCGCCTAGTGAGCGAGACGCCTGCCAATCCCCCCGAACCGGCCTTGAACTCCGTGCCCAGCCCGGTGCCCGGCCCGGTGCCCGCCCCGCCGGCCCCCGCAGGGCATGGCCGCTGGATCGCCGCAGGCGCCGCCGTGCTGGCTGCCTTGGCGGCTGCGGCCGTTGTGCTGGCCTGGAACACCCAGCAGCGCCTGAAGTCGCTGGAGGCCGAGCTGGTCAAGCGCCAGCAGGACAGCGGCAGCCAGGCCACCGAAGCCCGCACGCTGGCGCGCCAGGCCGAGCTGACGGCCCGCGAATCGGCCGCCAAGCTGGCGCTGCTGGAAGCCCGCGTGGCCGAAACCTCGATGCAGCGCACGCAGCTCGAAGACCTGATCCAGTCGCTGGCGCGCTCGCGCGACGAAGGGGTGCTGGTCGAGGTGGAAGCAGCGCTGCGCGTGGCCGTGCAGCAGGCGGCCATTACCGGCAGTGCCGAGCCGTTGGTGCAGACGCTGAAGCAGGCCGACGAGCGCCTGGCACGCTTCAACCAGCCGCGGCTGGAGCGCGTGCGCCTGGCCCTGGCGCAAGACCTCGAGCGCACGCGCTCGGCGGGCGTCACCGAGGTCACGGTGCTCACCGTGCGCCTGGACGATGTCATCCGGCAGGTGGATGAGCTGCCGCTGCTCTCGGCCCCCGAGCGCCGCAGCCCAGCGCGCAGCAGCGAGCCCGCGGCACCGGCGGCGCCGGCTTCCGCAGCCAGCGGTGCCGGGCTGGCGGGGCTGATCGGCGAGCGCTGGGCCAGCCTGGGCGCGGTGTTCTGGCAAGAGGTGAAGAACCTGGTGCGCGTGACGCGCATCGACCAGCCCGAGGCCATGCTGGTGGCCCCCGAGCAGGCCTTCTTCCTGCGCGAGAACCTCAAGCTGCGCCTGCTGAACGCGCGCCTGGCGCTGCTGTCGCGCCAGTTCGACACCGCGCAGAGCGACCTGCGCGAGGCGCAGGCTGCGCTCGACAAGTACTTCGACCGCAGCAGCCGCCGCGTCGTGGTGGCCGGCGAACTGCTGCGTGGCGTGGCCGGGCAGGCGCGCCTGGTCAACGTGCCGCGGCCCGATGCCACGCTGGCCGCCATCGCCACCACCATGGCCACGGCGGGCAGCCCGCGCTGAAGCGCGGCCGCCCGCCCACACACCGCCCACGGCCACCGAACGAGCCCGATGCGCCGCGTCATCGTCCTCATCCTGCTGTTCGTGGTGGCCGTGGTGGCCGCCACCACGCTGGGCAGCAACGACGGGCTGGTCAGCATCTACTGGAGCGGCTGGCGCAGCGACATCTCGCTGAACCTCTTCGTGCTGGTCGTGCTGGGCTTCTGCGTGGTGTTGATGGCTGCCGTGCAGGCCTTGAACGCCCTCATCAGCCTGCCGCAGCGCGCGGGTGAATGGCGGGCCTTGCGGCGTGAGCGCGCCGCGCAGGCCTCGCTGCGCGAAGCGCTGGCCGAGTTCTTCGGCGCCCGCTACGGCCGCGCCCGCAAGGCCGCCGAACGTGCGCTGCTCATCGCTGAAGAAACCCCCAGCGTGAAGGCCGACGCCGAGATGCTGGTGCTGGCGCGCCTGCTGGCCGCCGGCAGCCTGCACCGCCTGCAAGACCGCCCGCGCCGCGACGAAGCCCTGCGCCAGGCGCTGAAGGCGGCGCGCGGCGGCAAGGCCCTGCGCAGCGGCGGCCGCAATGCCGAAGAGGCCGCGCAGCTGCTGGCGGCCGAGTGGGCATTGGAAGACCGCGACGCCCCGCGTGCGCTGCAGGCCCTGGAAGCCCTGCCGCCGGGGGCCGGCCGCCGCACCCATGCGCTGCGCCTGAAGCTGCAGGCCCTGCGCATGGCCCGCCAGCCGCTGGCGGCCCTGCAGACGGCGCGGCTGCTGGCC